>PBJO01000006.1 GCA_002720745.1 Balneola sp. | reverse complement strand
ATAAAAGGCGATATTTACGAAGACTCGGACGTAGGATCAGCTCAAAAGTCAAAGGAGGAATCACATAAAGTCTCAACTGCTAGTGAACCCAACAACACTACTGAAGAGGATGAGTAACAATGAGCTTACGATCGATCCCTAAAAAAGGGGAACTAATCCGATTAAATAAATTTATTGCTCAATCTGGATTATGTTCTAGGCGGGAGGCAGATGTTCGTATTGCAAAGGGTGAGGTCACTGTCAACGGAAAGTTAGTGACAGAGATGGGATTAAAAGTGACTATGGAGGATAAAGTAGAGGTCGAGGGAAAGGCACTAAATCCTGAACCACCAGTGTATTTATTACTTAATAAGCCCAAAAATACTATAACAACCACATCCGACGAACATGGCCGAAATACCGTCATGGATGAGATTGAGCATGCAACGGGTTATCGAGTGTATCCCGTTGGTCGATTGGACAGAAATACCACAGGCATGCTCTTGCTTACAAATGATGGAGATTTAGCTTATCGCCTTATGCACCCTTCATACAAAGTTCGTAAGACATATGAAGTGGTAAGTGAACGAGCGTTAACCGACGATGAATTGGCCGGATTTCAAAAAGGTATCCCACTGGATGATGGTGTTGCGAAAGCTCATAAAGTTCAAGGATTTGCAGATGCGCCAAATTGGTTTCAATTGTCTGTATTTGAAGGAAGGAATCGTCTAATTAGGCGTATGGTAGAATATTATGGAACTGAAGTGACTAAATTAAAGCGAATTCAGTATGCGGGATTAGATTTAAAGGGAGTACCTCCTGGCCGTTGGCGCTTCTTACGTGACAAAGAGATTACTGATTTGCGTGTCTTGGTTAAACTGAAACCATTAGAAAAAGTGGTAACAGTCAAGAAAGCAGCTTTAAATAACTCAAAAAAAAAAAGCGTAAAAAGCGTTAGTTCTTTCATTTAGGATTCTTGCAATTTGACCTTGATTTATTTTTTTGGCGTGGTCTCTTTTAATCTCATTTGTATTTAATATACTTGCTATCAGGAATTAAGCTATTCATTTTGTGACCTTGATTACAGTATGGTATATTGAATGAGTGAAACGGTTTAGCTTATTAATTTGGACACTTTTAGTGAAGCTTCCTTTTCAGATTATTAAATAGAATAAAACTGTTAATTTGAATGGGAAGTTAAACACCTGTTCATTATTAAAAATAACAAAATCCATTAGCATGAACTACGGTAAACTAACAATTTGGCGTTTAGCCATACTATTCATTGTGTCAGCATTCACCTTTTCGGCTTGTTCGACCTTTAAAAAAACAGAAGCGCCAACACCTAAGGCTAGCGCGCCAAAACCACCTTCTAAAAAAGGGGATATGAAGGCCTTTTCCGATGTAATAACGGATAAAGCAATTTCTGATGAGGGGATATTCACAGTCCATAAAGTTGATGACAAGTATTATTTCGAGATTCCTATGGAAATGCTCGATCGAGAAATGCTATTGGTGAGTAGAGTGGCAGGTTCAACACAAAATCTTAGCTTTGGTGGGGCCGGACAAAAAGCTCGTTCTCAGCAGGTAATCCGGTGGCAGCAAAAAGAAAAACAAGTACTTTTACGCCATGTATCTTACTCGAGTGTAGCTGATGTTGATGATCCAGTTTATAATTCTGTTAAAAACAATAATTTTGAACCTGTAGTTGAGACTTTTAAAGTCGAGGCTATGAGCGATGATAGTTCTTCTATAGTTGTTGATGCCTCTGGTCTGTACACTTCTGACATACCTTTGTTAAGTGGATTGAGTTCATTTCAGCGTAGGAATTTCCAGGTTAGAAGGCTAGATGGCTCAAGAACCTTTATCGAACGGATGGCTAGTTATCCAGAAAATTTAGAAGTACGACATGTGTTAACCTATGATGCAGCAAATCCACCAGATGATGCTACAACTGGAACGATTTCTTTAGAAATGAATCAATCAATGATTCTTTTGCCAGAAGAACCTCATACACCTCGAAATCATGATATGAGAGTAGGCTATTTCTCGATTTCTCAATATGATTATAGTTCAGAAAAACATCGAGCAGATCAAAATAGATATATAACTCGTTGGAAATTAGTTCCATCAGACAAAGAAGCGTATCTACGTGGAGAGTTAGTTGAGCCTGAACAGCCTATCGTTTATTATTTAGATCCGGCCACACCTGAAAAGTGGAGAACATACCTCATTCAAGGGATTGAAGATTGGAATGTTGCATTTGAAGCTGCTGGCTTTAAGAATGCCATTGTTGGAAAAGAAGCACCAACACCCGAGGAAGATCCAGAGTTTTCTCCGGAAGATGTTCGATATTCGGTTATACGCTACATTACCAATCCTATCCAAAATGCACAAGGTCCACACGTGCATGACCCAAGAACGGGTCAAATCTTAGAAAGTGATATTTTATGGTATCATAACGTGATGAACCTATTACGGAACTGGTTCTTTATACAAACAGCCGCAGTAAACACAGATGCTCGAAATGTTGATTTTGATACTGAATTAATGGGTGAGTTAGTCCGTTTTGTATCTGCGCATGAGGTTGGTCATACATTAGGTTTACCACATAATATGGGTTCAAGTGCTGGCTATACAGTTGAACAATTGCGAGATCCGGAGTTTACATCAACCCATGGTGTATCACCATCTATCATGGACTATGCACGATTCAATTATGTTGCACAACCAGGCGATGGCGTTACTAATTTCTTCCCAATGGTAGGAGAATATGATATTTGGTCGATCAATTGGGGGTATAGATGGTTTCCGGACGTGGAAGCAGCTGATGATGAAAATGAAGTTCTTCATGACATGATAATGGCTAATGGCGACGATCCACTTTATTTCTTTGGATATGCCAATGGTTCTGATCCTCGTTCACAAACTGAAGCTATAGGTGATGATGCGATGGAAGCCAGTGAATTAGGGATTGCAAATTTGGAGCGTATAACGGGCAACCTCATTGAGTGGATAGAAAAACCAGGTCAGGACTATGATGATTTAGCCGAGCTCTACAGTAATGTTATTTCACAATGGAGACGATATATGGGGCATGTTACCACCTATATTGGAGGGGTATACGAAACTTACAAGACTTTCGATCAGGATGGGGTTGTCTACGAAGTTGTGGATGAATTAGATCAGCGAAGATCAATGGAGTTTCTCCAAAAATATGCCTTCTCTACGCCAACCTGGGCTTTTAACCGAGATATATTGGATCGTATTAATGAATCTACTGCCGTTGAAACATTCCGCTCAGCACAGTCAGGTGTACTTAATGGGGTGCTAAATCCTGCCAGAATCGCTCGTTTAACCGAAGCAGAAACACGTACTGACGCCGATACTTATACTCTTTTTGAAATGATGGATGATTTGCGAAATGGTATATTTAGTGAATTACGTGCCAATGAAAATGTAGATGTACATCGTAGACACTTACAACGAGCTTTTGTAGAGCGAATGGAATATATGATGACCCAAGAGCCATCAGGATTCTTTGGCTCACGTGTAGATGTAAGTCAATCTGATATCAGACCAGCCGTACGTAATCAGCTAACCTTATTACGCAGAGATTCCGGACGAAGAATCAGTGCAGGTAATATCGATCGAACCACTCGTGTTCATTTGGAAGATATCATCGCCCGAATTGACAACATTCTTGATGAGAATGATTAATCAATTTTATTTTTATAAAGTCTTCTGAAGTGCAGGGGACTTTTTTTACCCTTATTTTATGGACCAAACGCGTCTATAGTTTTTCTAACTAAATCCTTATGATTATGAAAGCTTTACAACGATTTTTTCTTTTTAATTTAGCATTATTTGTTACTCTGTCAATGATGCTAAGTGCTCAGCAAATTGATATGGAATTACTAAAATCCATAGAACCCCGTAATATTGGGCCAGCCGGGATGTCAGGTAGGATTACCGCCGTCGATGTGGTAGAGTCCAATCATGATATCATGTATGCTGGTTCTGCTTCTGGTGGAATTTGGAAATCAGAAAGCGGAGGAATTGCCTGGGAGCCTATATTCGATAATTATTCTGTTGCCTCCATAGGTGCAATTAATATTTATCAAGCCAGTCCAGACATTATTTGGATAGGTACAGGTGAGGGTAATCCTCGTAATTCACAAAATTCTGGTGCAGGCGTTTATCGTAGTTTAGATGGTGGACGGAATTTTGAATTCATGGGTCTAAAAGATGTTAGAAATGTCCATAGAATTATAGTTCATCCCAATGATCCTAATACTGTATGGGTTGGAGGTCAAGGCGATGCATGGGCAGACAGTGAGCACCGTGGTGTGTATAAAACTACAGATGGAGGTAAGACATGGAATAAAATTCTTTATATGAACAGCCGTACGGGCGTAGGTGATATGGTAATGGATCCAAGTAACCCCAATAAAATCTTGGTTAATATGTGGGAATTCCGACGTTGGCCTTGGTTTTTTAAATCTGGTGGTGAAGGTTCTGGAATGTTCATGACCTTGGACGGTGGTGAGACATGGAATGAAATTACTAATCAAGAAGGACTTCCTGATGGTGAATTAGGTAGAATGGGTATCGCTTTTTCAACTTCTAAACCTAATGTTGTTTACGCAATCATCGAATCTAGTGCAAATGCAATTTATAGAAGTAATGACGGTGGGTTCACATGGAAACTTCGTCAAACAGTTAAAGAAAACAGTGATGTAGGTAATCGACCTTTTTATTATTCCGAAATATATGTTGATCCATTTAATGAAAATAGAGTATTTAGTATCTATTCACTTTTATCGGTAAGTGAAGATGGAGCAAAGAACTTTGAGAGTATATATCCATATTATAATTGGGTACACCCTGATCACCATGCATTTTGGATGAGCAAAACTAATCCAGGATTCATAGTCAATGGAAATGATGGAGGCCTCAATATTTCCAATGATGGAGGTAAAACATGGCGTTTTGCCGAGAATATTCCTGTTGGGCAGTATTATCATGTAAGTGTTGATATGGAAATCCCTTATAACGTATACGGTGGGATGCAGGATAACGGTTCTTGGGAAGGCCCTGCTTATGTTTGGAGAGATGGGGGGATTCGAAACGCTTATTGGGATGAATTATTCTTCGGAGATGGTTTTGATGTGATGATGGATCCAAGTGACTCACGATACCTTTATGCTATGTCACAGCAAGGAAATGTAGGCAGGGTAGACAGGAAGACTGGGAGTGCCCGTTTTGTAAAACCAACCCATCCCAACGGCGAAAATCTTCGTTTTAACTGGAATGCGGCCATAAATTTTGATCCGTTTAATGAGGAAACCATTTATTACGGCAGTCAATATGTTCATAAAAGTACCGATCGAGGAGAAAGTTGGTCCATAATTTCTCCAGATTTAACAACGAACGATACAACCAAGCAAAAGCAGCATGAAAGTGGTGGGTTAACCATGGATGCCACCGGAGCGGAAAATTACACGACTATTTTAGCTATAGAGCCAAGTCCAGTCGAAGAGAATGTCATCTGGGTTGGTACCGATGATGGCAATATTCAAATTACTACCGACGGAGGAGAAAATTGGACTAATACCGCGAATGACCTCAAAGGCATTCCTCAGGGAAGCTATGTGGCTCAGGTGAAAGCGTCGGCTTTTAACGCCGGAGAAGCAGTCGCGGTTATAAATAATTATCGTCGTGGAGATTGGACCCCCTATGTAATGCATACAACCAATTATGGAAAAAAGTGGACCAATATCGTAGAGAGTAAAGGTCTAGAGGGCTATGCTTTATCCTTTGTTCAAGATTTAGTTGAACCAAATCTAATGTTTGTAGGAACTGAGTTTGGATTATATTTCACGATTGATGGGGGAAATACTTGGACTCAGTGGACCAATGGTTATCCAACGGTTTCTACCTATGATATGGTCATTCAGCCACGTGAGCATGACTTGGTAATTGGTACCTTTGGTCGTTCATTCTGGGTGTTCGATGATATTCGACCACTTCGGGAGTTAGCTGTTGAAGGTGTTAATGAACTGAAAAAAGGAATTAAAGCCTTTGACAGTCCAGATGCATATTTAGCAAATTGGCGACAAGCCATGGGAAGCCGTTTTGCTGCCGATGCTATGTACTCTGGTGACAATCGACCTCGTGGTGCCATGATCACATATTCGGTGAATAAAGAGCTATCTCAAAAGTCTGAAAAAGCAGATATACCTGATGCTAATCGTCGTTCACGGGCAAAAAGAGGATCGGATGAAGAANAAGTTAAAGTGGCNATATTTNACGAATNAGGNGNAAATATTCGCAATNTTGANGTNANNCCAGAACATAATGGTNTAAANCGTATGCAATGGGGNCTAGAACGAAAAGGAATGCAGCGCCCATCANGAAGAGCTATTCGTCCAAACANGCCAGAACCACGCGGTGGNAATGTATTGCCGGGAACCTATAAAATAGTAATGAGCTATGCTGGTAGNAAAGATTCTACCATGGTTACNGTTCATTACGATCCAAGGATAGAAATTACGATGGAAGCTCTGGAAGCTACAGCGGCACTAGAAGACGAAGGGGGNATGCTGGGCGCTGAATTAGCTAAAGCAGTTCAAAAGCTTGTTACAGCTGAATCAATTATGAAGGTAAACAAAGGAGTACTAGACGCGGACCCGCGGTCTGCTGAAGATTTAAAAGCNGTGCGTANTGTACACAGAACAACACATGTAAGTTTGGATGCNTTNTTTNCTCACATTTTTGGAAGTGATGATGACGAGCGTCANGGNATTGTTCGGAATCCTGAAGTAACAGTAATGTCTAAATTATATGGNGTTGGAAGGTATATAGGTAATGATATTGACGGCCCTGGAGTTACTGAGGAAAATTTACTCAGACTTGCTAGGGAAGCAGTAACGGAAGCCATGGAGAAAATTGATGATTTCTTAAACCAAGAATGGCCTGCCTATGAGGCTGCAGTTCGANAAGCTAATCTNAGTCCATTTAAATCCTTATCCGGCGAGGATAATTAAACAGGTAAAGAAATACGATGGAAACCTTCATTGATTTCTTTGAGAATATACCTTCTATTTTTCGAGCAGGAATACTGGTTGGGGGTATNCATATTTTGGATTATCGAAGGCGTCTTTCCTCTCTTTGTTTTTGGCTATAATAAATTCCGTCATNCCTTAATCAACGGNTTGCTCACNTTATTTTTTGTGCTCATTGGACTAGGATTTGCNTNCCTACTTTTGANGGCATCACAATGGGTTNCTCAGCAGGATATNGGTCTTNTNAATTGGATTTCNATGCCCCTATGGATGNAAGTTTTAGTTGGNGTATTGCTNCTTGATTTATTTGGAGCNTATNTAGTTCACTNGGTNGANCACAAAGTAAAATTCTTATGGAAGTTTCATTTGGTTCATCATAGNGATACNCNTGTAGATGTAACTACGGGGCTTCGACACCATCCAGGGGAGGCCTTATTTCGAATGTTGTTTACTATTCTTGGAGTGGTGNTGGTTGGAGCTCCTATATGGTTGGTTTTTGTATATCAAACATGTTCAGTTTTCTTCACTCATNTTAATCATGCTAATATATGCTTACCATTGNAGGTNGATCGAANGCTATCTTGGGTGNTAGTTACACCAAATATGCATAAAGTNCATCATCATTATACACAACCATATACAGATACTAATNATGGGAATATATTTGCNATCTGGGATCGACTTTTTGGTACCTTTGCTCAAGTACAGGACTCCAGTAAATTAGTTTATGGAATTGATACACACATGGATNCCAAAGAACATGANGATGTTGTTAAATTGCTTAAGATCCCTTTTCANNCCTANAGACCACCAATTGGATCTAAGTTTTCTGAAACGAATAAAGATTCATTAAAATAATTTATGAATTATCTTTAACCAAGTTTTAAAGCAGTAGTTTTTCTACCTTACAAAATGATGANTCTGAGATGCTTGTAATTTATTACCGTACCTAGTCTTGCAATTAATCGGGTAAAAGTGCTTATTCATTTAGAAGCGCTTCCATTTCTCTGCTCTTCCNAACTAGATTATCTNAAACTAATAATAATAAACACTATGAATAAACAATATGTAAAGGTATGGTCTATTGCATCTNTATGTGCTATAGCATCTATTTTTATTACACATGTAGGTAGTTCATTGGTATATGCTCAGGCGACTAATTTTGGATTAGAAACTATACAATCAGTCAATGCTTCCAATGAAGTTTATAGAATTATAGATGTATCTGGAACTGTCACAGATGCAGAAACAGGGGAGCCTATTCCTGCAGCAAATGTTGTTGTATTAGGTACAACTATTGGTACTAGTACCGATGCTGAAGGTGAATATTCTTTGACNGTGCCAGATGATGCAGAAATTTTACAATTCAGCTACCTAGGTTATATAACAGTAGAGGTTCCTGTAAATGGTCGATCGGTAATTGATGTNAGTTTGGAGCAAGATCTACTATTTTTAGATGATCTTGTAGTTGTTGGATACGGTACTCAACAACGACAGGAAGTAACCGGAGCAATTACTTCCGTCCGTTCAGAAGAAATTCAAAACATTCCTGTATCAAGTTTTGAGAATGCTTTGCAAGGTAGAATGGCAGGAGTAAATGTAGCAGAGTCTACAGGAGAGCCTGGAGCTTCTCCGCAGATTACCATACGTGGTACTGGTTCGATTTCAGCAGGTAACTCTCCTCTATATGTAATAGATGGNGTTCCAATTACNACTAATCGAAATTTACAGTCAGACATAGGTAGTCAACGTTCATCTTTTCAACCACCNAGTGCGAATCCACTTGCTACAATTAATCCAAATGATATAGAGTCTATTGAGGTTTTAAAAGATGCNTCAGCAGCTGCGATTTATGGTTCAAGGGGATCTAATGGGGTCATCTTAATCACTACTAAGCANGGTTCTGCGGGNAGAACATCTGTAAGCTTTAGTTCTTATTTGGGGGTCTCTAATGTATTCAACAAGCCAGATATGATGAATGCAGAGGATCTAATTCAATACACAAAGGAATCNCGTAANAATAACTACTTACAAGAAATTGAAGTTGGTAATCAAGCCGCAAACCCAGATTNTAANCCAGACACAAATGCTGGCCGACCAAACGTATCTCATTTCTTAATTCCTGAACAGTACGTTAACTGGAATGGAACGGATACAGATTGGTTAGATTTAATATTTAGCCCTGCATCTATGCAAAATTATGATTTATCCATTAGTGGCGGAAATGCTACTACGACATATGCTTTTTCAACAGGTTATTTGGATCAAGAAGGTGTTATTGAAGGATCAGCATTTCAACGTTATACACTACGATTGGGATTAACGCATAAGATGAATAATGATATTACTATTGGTGCTAANATGAATTCAGCCCTAGCGCAGCATGATCGTTTACCTGCTAATGCAGCTTATTTTGGACAACCCCCTGGGATTGTTTATTCAGCAATGGTTCATTCACCGGTAGTTGCACCATATAATGACGATGGAACNATCAATCAACGAAACAATCAAGGTTTTTTAGGTGGTGGAACTTCATCCGCAAGTAATCCGCTAGCTATNATGAAATATATAAGCGAAGACATTCAAAATACTCGTGTCTTTGGAAATATGTTTGCGGATTANAATTTTAGTGAAAANATTACTTTTAAATCTTTNCTTGGATANAATGTGGAGACTATGCAGCAAAGTTTTTATAGAGGNACAGAATTTCTATATAGAACTCAGAGTTCTCCACAGCCATTTGCTCAAACTGGCTCAGGTAATTTATTTAACTGGATCTGGGAAAATACTGTCAATTATTCCAATAATTTTGGAACGGGCCATAAAGTGAATTTGATAGCAGGTTATACTGCCCAAAAAGAACGCATAGAACGAAGCGTAATAGAATCCAATGGNTTTACCGATGATCAAATAACTACNATCAATGGTGGTATTGTGAATAGTGGTGAGGAAGTTATTGAGGAATGGAGTTTGGTCTCAGCTNTNGCAAGANTAAACTATGTATTTCAGGATAAATACCTATTGACAGCGACTGTTCGTTCGGATAGATCGTCTAGATTTGGTNCTAANAACCAGACTGGAATTTTCCCATCATTCTCAATTGGATGGAGAGCNAATCAAGAGGGNTTTTTAAGTGGTATTGATGATATTAGTGAGTTGAAATTCAGAGCTAGTTATGGAGTTACTGGTAACTTTGAGATTCCTAATTATGGTGCTATAGGTTTACTNGGTGGANCAAACTATGTNGATGGTTCTTCTCAAATTAATGGTGTAGCTCCNAGTACTTCTAGCAATGCCGATTTAACTTGGGAGACTACCTATCAAACAAACTTTGGTGTGGACTATGCTCTACTNAATGANAGAATATANGGTTCANTAGATGTATATAACTCAANNACNCAAGATCTATTATTATTTGTGACAGTACCTGCTGCAAGTGGATTTGATGTTGCTTTGACTAATATTGGCGAAGTAGAGAACAAAGGTTTTGAATTTTCTTTAACAAGCAGAAATATGGTAGGGCAATTCAATTGGGCTACTGATTTCAATTTTGCAGCTAATGAAAATAAAGTAACTAAACTAGGCCCAGAAGGTGATGATATTCTGAGTAGCGGTGTAGCTGGTGCTCGGCATATAACCCGTATTGGTGATCCAATAGGAAGTTATTATGGNTANGTTGTTGAAGGTATATACCAGAATCAAGCAGAAATTGATGCAGCACCTGTAGANGANTTGGTTGGTTCAGGAGGTGCAAGACCTGGAGATTTTAGGTTTAAAGATGTCAATGGTGATGGTAAAATTACATCTGATGANCGGACTGTGACAGGTAGTTACCATCCTGATTATACTTATGGTATAACCAATAGATTTAACTACAAAAACTTTGATTTAAATATCTTTATTCAAGGTGTAATGGGTCGNGAAGTTTTAAATCTAACAGCACGCCACCTTAAAAATGGGGAAGCGAATTTTGGCTCCTATGCGGTTCTAAATGATCGTTGGAGATCTGAATCAGATCCTGGCAACGGTATACATCCAAGAGCTGATAGAAGAGGTAATACGCATGGTAATAACAATAGGCCATCCAGCTATCAAGTTGAAGATGGTAGTTATCTAAAAATCAAAAATTTATCATTTGGTTATACTTTGCCAGAAGACTTCCTAAATGGGGCATTTTCTCGTGCAAGGATTTATACGGCTATGACAAATTTGGCAATATTTACTGATTATATAGGATTTAATCCTGAGGTAAATATTCAAAGAAACAGCAGTCTAACACCTGGTCAGGATTATGGAGCTTATCCATTATCAAGGACCATTCAGGTTGGCATAGATCTCGCATTTTAATCGCAATGATAAATAAGGAAATAGTCATGAAAAAATTAATACTTACACTACTACTCCCGTTACTGTTTATCTCATGCAGCGAAGACTTTACAGTATTGGGACCAATATCTGAAAGAAATGTGGTCAACTATTACAAAACACAATCTGATTTTGAAGTTGCCATAAATGGGGCTTTTGATGCATTACAATCTAATGGAACATTCGGTGTTAAATATGTTCTATTCATGGAAATGCGAGCTGATAATACAGCCAATGGTGGCGGAGCTACCGGGTTAGCTGAAACTCTTGAAGACATCGATACATTTGGAGAGATACCAACTGCAAGTGAATTAAATGACTCTTGGATAGCCTCATATGATGGTATTGCCAGAGTAAATACAATAATTTCACGGATTGATGATGTTACTTTCACCAGTGATGATGTAAAAAACAGGATTAAAGGTGAAGCTCATTTTATTCGATCTATGTTATATTATCACCTGGCAGTTATCTTTGGGAATGTACCTCTAGTTACAGCTGAAGTTACAGCTCCTCAAAATATGAATTTGAATCAGGTTTCAGCTGATCAAGTTTTTGCACAAATTGCAACAGATCTTACCGCAGCTGAAGGTTTATTACCAACCACTGGTCGTGTTAGTTCTGGTGCAGCCGCCGCTTTATTGGGACGTGTATACTTACAAGCTGGTGATAATGCTTCGGCAGTAGCACCACTGAAACGTATAGTTGCTTCAAATGTTTATTCACTAGAAGCAAATTATGCTGATATATGGGGACCAGCTAACGAAGGAAGCAGTGAGATACTTTTTCAAGTAGAATTTGTGAGTGGTAATGTTGGTGAGGGTAGTTCATATACTGATATGTTTACTGCATCGGGTGTCGCCGGTGGTGTTGGTGGAGGTGTCGCGCCACAAACAGTTACTCAAGATTTCATTGATTCTTATGAAGCTGGTGATTTACGTCAAGGGGCTACATTATCTGAGAGTGCTACAGTTGAGAAGTTCGAAGATAATCCAACTTCACCGTTCGATTCAGATGTCAATTGGGTAGAAATTCGGTATGCTGAAGTTCTTTTGAATCTTGCTGAGGCCATTGGGGAAGGTGTAGAAGGCTATGGTTATATCAACCAAGTTCGCACTCGTGCCGGCTTAGCAGCCATTGATGGAACAACCCCTGGTTCATACAATGACAAATTGCTTCATGAGCGTCGAATTGAGTTAGCATTTGAGAATAAGCGTTGGCCAGATCTTCTTCGTCATGGAAAAGCTAAGAGTGTAATGGCTTCACACTTGAGTATAGGTGAAGGATCGGTAACTTTACTATTCCCTATACCTCAAAGTCAAATTGATGTTGCACCAGATGAAATGTCACAAAATGCAGAACACTAATTTAAAAAGAAGACTTCAACCGGGGTACTTTACACAGTACCCCGGTTTTTTTTTCTTTTAAATTGATTAAATGAAATATTCTGAGAAAAGGAATAATTATTAAAATAATATCTAACACTATGAAACAAATAATACTTTTTATCTTTGCTGGAATTCTATCAACAGGTGTTTTTGCACAAATCCAAGATGGACCTTTAAATATTATAGCTGTTTTTGCTCATCCAGATGATGGGGACTCAAAAATGGGTGGGACAGCAGCTATGATGGCTAAAATGGGACATAATGTGAAATTTGTTTCTATTACAAATGGAGATGCAGGTCATCACGAAGAGGGAGGAGGCATGTTAGCTAAAAGAAGAACAGCAGAGGCTCAAGAAGCCGCAAGACAATTAGGAATTGCAGAGTATAAAGTATTAGATAATCATGATGGTGAACTTCTACCAGAATTACATATTCGTCAACAGGTTATTCGTGAAATACGTAATTGGAATGCGGATGTGGTATTAGGTCTTCGGCCAAATGACTATCACCCCGATCATCGTTACGCAGGTGTATTAGTACAAGATGTCGCTTATATGGTAGTAGTGCCGAACGTGACACCGGACACCCCTCCTTTGACAAAAAATCCTGTATTTTTATATATGAATGATCGATTTCAGAAGCCTAATCCATTTTCTCCTGATATTGTTATAGGAATAGATGCTGTATTTGAACAGAAAGTTAGAGGCCTAGATGCACATGAGTCACAAATGTATGAATGGCTTCCTTGGGTGGGAGGAAGATTAGATGAAGTACCAGAAAGTAAAGAAGAGCGATTTACATATTTGATGAACTTATATACTAACCGTAGTAGCATATCCGATTTACAGAGAATAAGTCTAGAAAAGTGGTATGGTAAAGAAAAAGCAGCCTCGTTCCAATTTGTTGAATCTTTTGAGATATGTGAATATGGACACCAGCCCAGTGATGAAGAAATTCGAGCAATTTTTCCAATGCTCAACAATAATTAAATACTTTCGATGAATTCTATGATAAGGATTCATCTTTTTTATTCTTATTAAACTAACCAATATTATGCCTCGTAATTATTTCATGGTAGGGCTTATACTGCTCACCTTTTTTGTTATTTCATTTTTAACTAACATTATTGGTCCTCTCGTACCAGAGATTATTGAGGATTTTGATCTTAGCCTAACTTTGGTCGCTTTACTTCCTTTCGCCTTTTTTATTGCATATGGAGTTATGTCTATACCAGCAGGGATACTTATTGAAAGATATGCGGAAAAAAAAGTCATGATATTAGCCTTTGGGATAGCATTTTTTGGAGCATTATTGTTTTCTTTAATCCCTAGTTACCTGGTTGCAGTCTTGTCGCTATATTTAATTGGAACAGGGATGGCTATGCTCCAAGTAGCGATTAACCCACTGCTCAGGGTGTCTGGTGGAGAAGAGCATTTTGCCTTTAATTCATTGATTGGACAGTTATTTTTCGGTGCAGCCTCTTTTTTAAGTCCACTTGCCTACTCTTATTTGGTTTTAAATATGGGACAAGTTGACAATGGTTGGTTTTTGCAAATGCTGAGTTCTATGGTGCCTGATAATTTACCTTGGGTATCACTTTATTGGTTGTTTTCTATGGTATCATTGTTAATGATAGTCATTATTGCGATCTCCAAATTTCCAGAAGTAATAAAGACAGATAACGAAAAAATAGGCGCTTTACAAACTCACATCGATTTACTTAAGAACAAAAAAGTGCTACTATTCTTCTTTGGAATCTTTTGCTATGTGGGAACCGAACAAGGAGTTGCTAACTGGATGTCAGAATTTTTATCTACCTATCATGGATTAGATCCTCAAACGGTAGGGGCTTCTGCGGTGTCTACATTTTGGGGATTAATGACAGCGGGTACGGTATTGGGCTTATTCTTGCTAAAAATTATGGATTCTCGGAAAGTACTCATTCTATTCACTTCTATTGTACTAGTTTGTCTAGCAGCAGCATTATTTGGATCTGCAAATATTGCTAGAGTGGCATTTCCTACCATTGGTTTCTTTATTGCGGTCATGTGGCCCATTATTTTTTCTTTAGCACTTAACTCTATTGAAGAGTATCATGGATCTTTTTCTGGTATTTTGGTCACAGGAATTGCTGGCGGTGCCATTGTTCCTTTAATTGTGGGCTCATTGGGGGATGTTTTTGGTCTTCGAGTTGGAATGATCTTCCTGTTCCTAACCTATGGGTACATTCTAAGTATAGGGTTTTGGGCTAAACCCATTATTACTAATAAAACAATTGAATTCGGTAAAAAAGATAATTAGCTATGTTATTGGGTATTGATTTAGGGGCAACAAACCTACGGATTGGTAGAGTTCTTCGTGGAAAGATAGAAACCATAAAACAGGCTCCAATTGATCAAACCGATGATCCAGATACCTTAACAAATCAAATTTTGTCACTAATTGAATCTTGTTGGCATCCAGATATCGGTTCAATTGGAGTTGGAGTTCCTAGTGTGGTAGATGTAGACAGGGGAATTGTCTATGATGTTCAAAATATACCCTCGTGGAAAGAAATACACCTAAAAGATATTTTAGAAGAACGTTTTTCAGTTTCTACTTGTGTCAATAACGATGCAAATTGTTTTGTTCTCGGAGAGCGGTATTTTGGCCTGGCAAAAGATAAAAAAAACGTAATTGGCCTAATTATAGGTACCGGTTTTGGTGCCGGTATAGTACTCAATGGGAGGTTAGTATCCGGTACTAACTGCGGAGCAGGTGAAGTGGGCATGTTGCCATACAGAGAATCCATATTAGAGCACTATTGCTCCGGGCAATTTTTTGAACGATTTTTTGGTGAGAAAGGAGTTTCCATATATGAGAAAGCTCAACAAGGACACCAAGAGGCCATTGATATATACTCTGAGTATGCACATCATATATCCGAAGGTATTAAGGCCGTATTATATGCTTACGACCCTGAAATGATACTGCTTGGGGGTGCAACTGCACAGGTTTGGTCTTTTATAGAAAAAAAAGTTTGGAAGGGATTAGAAAACTTCGCCTATCCTAATTCATTGAAAGATCTCCATATATTACCCTCTACGCTAGAGCATGTCGCAGTGCTAGGTGCCGCTGCTTTGTTTTTAGATTCAACTAATGATAACCTCTCGAATAAATACTAAAATAATCAATTATTATCATTGCACATACGAAGGAAAGAATTCATGAAAAATTATCAGCCGCTTAGCATTAAACCTATCATGCTTTTTTTGATTGGGATTTTTATCCTTCATAATCAAGCGGGTGTACAGGCTCAAAGTACTTCGTATAGCATTCCTGTAGAGGTGAAAGATAATGTTCCGGATACCCCACAACTACTTGGTATACCTATTCCAAAAGGTACACTTTACTCATCTGATTATGTGCGGGTACTAAATGCTTATGGACAGGAAATTCCTTCACAAATCACCAAGGTGAGTACATGGGAACCTGCAGATGCTTCCATTAAATGGATTTGGGTATTTTTCTTTTCGGAGGAAGAAGATACGTACACAGTTGAATATGGTGATGATATTCGAAACGGGCGATTATATGATAAAGTACTTACCGTCAACAATAATCAGCGCCCAACAGGTGAAGTGGAAGTGAACACTGGACCACTGCGTTTCACCATCGAAAAAGGGTTAGGAGGTGGTTATTTAAATGCACCACCAAGCAGTGGATTCATGGATAAAGTGGAACTAGATTTAGAAGGAGATGGCTTTGAAGAGGATGACGTTATCGCTACAGGTGCACCCCAACGTGCTAATTTTTTGGATATACTGGATGATGCTGGCCTTGACCCTTCTAAAGCCGCTGTGACTCGTACGGTTAAGGAATTAGGTACTGGACCTCTTCATGCCATAATTAGAGTTGAAGGGGAATATCACTATGAACGAGAGGATAATAATTCTGCTCCTTTTGTAATGCGCATTCATGCCTATGCAGGAAAAAGTTACGTGCGTGTACAACATACTTTTGTTTATACGGGGGTACCTGACAAACATACCAAACAACTGGGAGAGTATGAGGCTATAGCAACACAGATGGTGAACATCATTGATGAAGAACCATTGAGTCAAGACCCTGGCTTTACCCAAGCTAATGACCGTATTGCAGCATTGGGACTACGATTGGATTATAAGCTCAAAGATAATACAACGGTATACACCGAAGCCTTTAATGAAGCTTGGTATAATCCTATGACTACCCAAGCATTCAGTACTTCCCTTGAGGGACAGAAAGCTTTTTCATTATTGCAGTCTGGACCCAATCCTTCACAAATACCTCCTCTAGAGAATTCTGGGTCAAATGCGCGCATGGAGGGAGTGTTTGAGGCAAGCTGGGGGATAGAAGGGGGTTCAAAGTCAACGGCAGAGCGAGCTCCAGGTTGGATTACTATAGCCGACGATGAACGAGGTATCACGGTAGCGTTTGATCAGTTTTTCGAGGAATATCCAAAAGAATTAATGGTCGACGCCGCCGCAAAAACCTTACAGGCCTATGCTTGGACGCCCAACGTAGAACCTCTGAGTTTTGCCAAACAAAACAATAATATCGACAGCGGGATGATAGCTAATTTTGCACAAGGCTTGGCTAAAACCACTGATATGATTTTTTTCTTCCATGGTACTGATAAAGCAAGCTCAGGCTCAGCTCAACCCAAAGTGGATGCGGCTAATCAGGTGAAAACTCTCATGAGGCCTCCCGTGGCTCATGCTAGCCCTGAATGGTATTCAAAATCAGAGGCTTTTGGAAAAATCGCTGCTGCCTCAGATGCCTTTGCTGATTATGAGCGTCATTTGTACCATAAATTTGATTGGATGCGATACAATCAGCAATGGGAGCCATGGTATGGAATGCTTAACTACGGTGACTTTCTCACTTATTATTATCGCAATGAATGGCAAATGTGGACCAATAACGAGCCAGCCAATGATTACATGTGGTGGCTGCAATTTATTCGCACTGGAAATCCAGATTATTACAGAGTGGCTAAAGCTAGTTCCAAACATACCATGGATGTTGACAATGTACACTGGCCTAAAGATCCAGAGTATGTTGGAGATACCAACGAATCAGTTCATGCCTTTCAATGGGCTGCTCAACCGAAAGGGTCACCTTATATTGGAATGGGGCGGCGTCATGCAGATCAACACTATACTTCATTACTGAGTGCTCATGTATGGGTGGCTGGATGGGTCTCATCCTATTACTTGGATGGGAATCACAGAGGTTTAGAAGTGGCCAAAGAAACTGCTAATTATTATGTAAAACGGGTGTTCGGTGAGCATGGGCTTACAGGTCGTAGGCTATATTTGTCGGTATGGAACCTAGCTGAAATTGTGGATGCCACAAAAAATCCAGATTATACTGCCGAATTAATGGATCGAGTAGAGCAGATGGTACAATTTCAATACGACGCTGATCAAGGGCATTCCATTGTCATGAATCGCTTCGGTTACACCCAAGTATATGTTAGTAATGGCATGAGAAAGGTCATCCAAATGACAGATGAGCCTCGATACCGACAATCAATCATCGATCATGCCATTCGTGTACGAGATGTTCCACCGTTAAATCACGATATGGAATCCTATTTGTCTTCAATTAGTAGCCTAGTACTAGGTTATGAGTATTCTGGGGAACAGAGTCTATTAAAGGAAGCTGTAGAGCGAGCTCAAGTTCTAAAGAATGATCCATTAGAAAAAAACCTGTGGAAATATGCAAATCAAGCAAGTCTATCAGAAGCTTTAGAAGAGGCCAGCCAATTGCCAAAACGGGTAGGTGGATTTCGCCCAGCAATTTGGCAAATGAGCAATGGATTACGCATTTTTGGTTGGACGAGTATTTATAATATTCCTTACTTAGAATATTGGTTAGATGACTAATAACATCAATTTTGGACGTTTTGGTATGATCATGGGGCCTCTACTGCTTACTATCATGCTTTTTTTGTCACCTCCCGAAGGACTTAGCAAGCAGGGCTGGTACGCTGCTGCTGTCACAGTGTTTATGGGCATTTGGTGGATTACCGAAGCTGTACCTATATCGGTTACCGCTTTAGTTCCAATTGTTTTATTTCCCTTACTTGGAGTGCAAGCTATAGCTGCTACCACGGCGCCTTATGCCAATCCGTTAATATTTCTTTTTTTGGGAGGCTTCATTATAGCCATCGCTATGGAAAAATGTGATTTACATCGTAGAGTAGCCCTGGTAATCGTGTCAAGGGTTGGTGTTGCACCTAAGTCCATTATTTTAGGTTTTATTGTCGCAGCGGCTTTCCTTAGTATGTGGGTAAGTAACACTGCTACGGCAATAATGATGTTGCCTATAGCTCTTTCCATACTTGCGCTAATTAATCGCGGAATGGAGAATGCTGAAGATTCAGTTTCGAATTCAACTAAAGAAAAAACAAATTTTGAGCTCGCCCTTATACTCAGTATCGCTTATGCATGTAACATTGGAGGGATGGGGACACTTATTGGTACTCCACCTAATGCTCTACTTGCAGCTTTTATGTTGGAAAACTATGGAATTGAAATTGGATTTATGGAGTGGATGAAAGTGGGGGTTCCTCTCTTGGTTTTATCTGTTCCATTACTCTATATTGTACTTACTTGGTTGATTTACCCTATTCGGATTACTAAAATACCTGGGGGTAAAAAGCTAATTGCAAAAGAGCTAGATCACCTTGGTGTGATGACTAATCAAGAAAAAAAAGTGGGTACCCTGTTCATTTTAGCGGCTCTGCTTTGGATGTTCAGACCAGCTTTGGCTCCCTATTTACCTGGTTTATCGGATGCAGGAATCGCTATAGCTATTGGGGTTGCACTGTTTTTAGTTCCTGCAGGTAAACAACGCAAGGCAGCCGAAGAAAACAGGGATGAAATGGATTCAGATGGTTCTAGTAGTACTAATGACAATGATGTCTCGTCCGGAGAAGACGAACTAGGTGGAAATTATGTGGGTATTTTGGAATGGAAAGATGCACAGCGCTTGCCATGGGGAATCTTATTATTATTTGGAGGGGGATTGAGTATGGCTTCTGCTATTAGCTCAACTGGTCTAGCTGCTTGGATAGGGAATGGAATTGGTGGTTTGCAAAATTGGCCTATAGTTTTGTTGATTGTTATTGTGATTACTCTTATGGTATTTTTAACTGAAATGACCAGTAACACCGCGTCAACGGCTACATTTTTGCCCATTCTAGCGTCTATCGCGATTGGATTAGGTGAGAATCCCTTACTTTTTGCAATTCCAACCGTATTTGCAGCTAGTTGTGCTTTTATGCTTCCAGTAGCGACTCCACCTAATGCAATTGTTTATGGAAGTGGACTTATTACCATTCCAGAAATGAGTAAAGCAGGACTTCTACTCAATCTACTTTTTATCGCACTGCTATCTTTTGGTGCACTCNCATTTTTCGGTCTTGTTTTTGGAATAGAAATAGGAGTGCTACCCGAGTGGGTTAACTCTTAGATGGCCCAGCTTTTAGGAAGCGATAACTCTCAGGTCCTTGTTCAAAGAGTAGATCAATCAGGCTACAGTGCTCTATGAATTCACCATGATGTTGTGGATAATTGAAACCAGGTAAATANCTTGTCAGGGCATTAGGAATAGGGGTCATGTAGGTATTTGAATTGCACTGTTGTATGTATGTATATCCCGAATGTTCAAGAGCTATATCAGTTTCACTCGNTTTTAGGTTAATAGATTGCTTATTGCGAATAAGAACCTCAGCGTTTTCATTAATGTCATAAGGCTTGGAGATGATCTTAACTTTTTCTAATAAATAATTTAGAGAAGTGAATTCGAGTAGTCCATGGAAAACATACTCGTTAAATTCCCATAATCGTTCATGTTTTGAAGCCTCTGTGATTAAGGCTTCAAACTCTTTCCAGTAATAATTGAAATAACGTGCTTTTGTATAACTGTGTTGGACTCCATTTAGAAAAGGATTCTTCCAATTCTGCTTGGTATCGATTCGAACCTTGGATATTAATTTTTTTTTATCGTCTGTACGAATAGGGATACCAATCCATTGGCGCTGCTCTCTATTTCGTATTGCAGCACGATGACTGCGACCTTTTCGCGACCAAGGCTGACCTCCTAGTATCAAAACTTGATCTACCCGAAAGAATGCGGCTAGGTCATGTACATTTGGGGCNAAGCTGCTTTGGATGAGTAGTTTCGCGTACATAGTGTANTTATTTGGTGGATTTGGGTTTACTTCAACTCAGAAATAAAAATNATGGTAATATAATTTACACAAAATAGGATTTTGCTTGTTGGCTCAAAAAAAGGAATGAGGTATAAGCAAAACNGACTTGGTTTATGCCTTTATCAAAGTAGATTATTCGTATCTTAAGATAACTGTTAAATTTAAGAAATTATGAGTGTAAGAGTTCGTTTTGCCCCTTCACCAACGGGGTTTTTACATATTGGTGGATTACGTACNGCCCTGTATAATTATCTATTTGCGCGCCATCATCGAGGAATCTTTGTGCTTCGAATAGAGGATACAGATCAGTCTAGATATGTTTCTCATGCGGAGCAGGATATCATTGAATCATTAGAGTGGGCAGGCATTCAGATTGATGAAGGACCTCATAAACAGGGCTCTTTTGGTCCATACCGCCAAAGTGAAAGAAGAGAACACTATCATAAGTTTGCGCAACAATTAATTGAGCAGGGTCATGCATACTACGCCTTTGATACCACAGGAGAAATTGAAGAAATGCGGGAGCGATTGAAAAAATCGGGAAATCCCTCTCCAAAGTATGATTCAATTACTCGACAAAGTATGAAAAATAGCCTAACTCTGTCGCAGGATCAGGTTCAGGAAAAATTGCAAAAAGGTGATGAATATGTGATNCGTTTAAAAGTCCCCCGTCGGAAAATCATTAAATTTAAAGATGAAATTAGAGGGATTATCTCATTNGATACTGCCGGTTTAGACGACCAAGTTTTGCTTAAATCCGATGGTATGCCCACATATCACTTAGCCAATGTGGTTGATGATCATATGATGGAAATTACGCATGTAATACGTGGGGAAGAATGGCTGAGTTCGGCGCCTAAGCATATGTTATTATATAAAGCCTTAGGATGGGAAGCACCTACAATGGCACATCTGCCATTGATTATGTCACCAAGTGGTGGAAAATTGTCTAAGCGTAAAGCTGAGACAGAATGTATACCTTTGAATACCAAAGAATATCGATTTGGGTATTATGAGCCCGAAGCACTAATAAATTTCTTAGCATTTTTAGGATGGAATCCTGGCGATGACAGCGANGTACATAATATGAGCTCTCTTTGTGAGAAATTTACTTTGGACCGCGTTAGTAAAGGTGGAGCTGTCTTTAATTATAAAAAGCTTATGTGGTACAACGAGTATTATGTACATCATAGGACCATAGAGGACCTATTGCCCCAAATACAGCANATGTTTACAGCTAGTGGATTAAAAGCAAATGACGCTACTTATTTGAAGATGGTATTAGCGCTGCTTCATGAACGAGTCTCAAAAGTAGATCAGTTTGTACCTATGGGCCGTTTTTTCTACGAAGCTCCTACAGATTATAACGAGAANGCCCTAAAAAAGTGGAGTGATCAGAGTGCAGCACTTGTTAAATCTTTTATTGGCCGCTTGGTTGAAATAGCTGAGCAAGAATTTACAGCAGTCNTTATAAAGCTTGCCTTAGAAGCTACTGTGGATGCAGAATCGGTAGGTTTTGGGAAAGTTATGATGCCCGTTAGAATCGCTTTATCGGGTCAAAGTTTTGGGCCTGATTTATTTCCTGCCATGGAATTAATTGGGAAAACAGAGTGTCTTTTACGCATGCAAACCGCAGTAGGACGTTTAGGCTAATTTACATTTGTTTTAGCATCCTTCAGAGTTTGTATTTTTATGCCNATATAGGCATAAAAGATGGTCATAAAGGGACTAATTAGGTTAAAAAAGGCAAAGGGAATGTAGGCAAGGGTGGCTACTCCTAACACGTTTGCGTGATATGCTCCACATGTATTCCAAGGGATTAGAGCGGAAGTGACGGTACCTGAATCTTCAAGTGTTCTACTTAGGTTTTCTGGCGCTAAGCCTTTCTCTTTATACGTGTCGGTATACATTCGACCAGGCACTACGATCGCTAGATACTGATCAGAAGCAGTGATGTTAAAAAAAACACAAGTACCTGCTGTTGAGGCTACTAAGGATCCTGTTGAGTTAACAACGCTTATTATTGATTCTGCTATTCGCCTAAGCATTCCTGTGCCTTCCATTACTCCTCCAAAAATCATGGCAGAAACGATGAGCCACACCGTACCTAGCATGCCGTACATTCCTCCTGAATTTAGTAAATCGTCTACAATTTTTTGACCTGTAATAATTTGTATATCGCCATAAAATGCTTTCATGATACCNACATAGTAGGCCTCTGAGGACAGTCTATCGTACTCTGATACGCTTAAAACAGTTTCTGGCTGAAAGATTGCGGCAAAAATTCCTCCTAATATTGCCCCAAACATAATCGCTGGTATCGCAGGAATTTTGCGAATAATCATAATAATGACGATAACCGGAACAATAAATAGTACTGGAGAGATGTAAAAACTTCCTTTAATAGCATCTAAGATTTCTTGTGTGCTTGTAGTACTCCCACTAGAATCCTGCATCAGTCCAATAATTAAAAAGATGATAAGCGTAATGGTGATAGAGGGTACCGTAGTATAAGCCATATATCGGATGTGAGTAAAAAGATCGGTACCTACCATAGCCGGGGCTAAGTTAGTGGTATCTGAGAGAGGAGACATTTTATCACCAAAATATGCTCCAGATATAATAGCGCCTGCAACCATNCCTGGTTTTAATCCTAAAGCAGTGCCAATCCCGATTAAGGCAATTCCAACGGTAGCCGCCGTTGTCCACGAAGAACCAGTTGCAATAGAAACTATGGCACATACAATAGTGGCAGCGACCAAAAAAATGGTGGGGTTTAATACTTGTAATCCATAGTAAATCATGGCAGGTACTACACCACTTAATAACCAAGTTCCCGCTAAAGATCCGATCAGCAGAAGTATAATAATGGACGACAAGGCCGAAGAAATACTTTTGACGATACTACTGCGTATTTTTTTCCATTTATATCCCAAACGGATAGCGATAATAGATGCCACTCCGGCAGAGAGCATTAAAATGATTTGATTGGAGCCATCCAGTGCGTCATCACCAAATATACGAACGTTAATGAATAAGGCGATTATCAGAAACAGGATAGGTAATAAAGACTNTAATATACTTGGTTTAAGTGGTTTAATGGTCACTTGGGTATCTTGCATAAAAAAGGGATGTAGAATTAATTACATGCTATAAATATTGAAGATAATGAAACGAGTGTAGTTATTTCAATGCATAAGGAAATACTCTATATTAGTAAGTATATAAATCAAAAGTTCGGATGCGAGTAATACTTTCAGTTATTCTATTTAGCCTTTTGTTATGTCCATCATTTGCTCAGGCNCAGTTACTATACAATCAAAGTGACAACGTTGGTGATAATTCAATCACGGCTCATGACCAAATTCAATCTACTATTGATTCTGGTTTTAAGTGGGTGATTCTGGAAGAAGCTCAACGTAAGGCCGCTGAATCCCAAAAAAAGTTACTAATTTTTGGGTATGCTGAATGGTGTACATACTGTCTTAAAATGCGCAAAGAAAGTCTATCTGACTCAACTGTTAGAGATGTTATCAACCGATATTTTATACCCGTACAGTTGGATGGTGAATCAGGAGATTCAGTAGTATTCAATGGTACGCGGTACACGAAAAATCAATTTGCTCGCGGNCTTCAACTTCAATCCTTTCCTACCCATTATTTTGTNGATGCCGAAGGTGGGGTGATAGGGGCACAACCAGGATANATTGAAGCAGACATTTATGCACTCCTCCTACGCTATGTAGGTAGTAACGCCTTTGAGCGTATTACTTTTGATGAATANATAAATTTAGGGATGTAATGCGAATAAGCCAAGCTTTAGAAGATTACTTGAAAGTTATTTATGCATTGGAGGCAGATGGTGAGAAAGCAACTACAACGGCTATNGCTCAGGCTTTAGAAGTTTCAAATGCTTCAGTGACCAATATGTTAAAAAAGCTTGCTAGGATGAACCTAATCGTCCATAAATCATACAAGGGTGCAGAATTAAGTCCATCCGGAAAAAAAGTTGCTCTTGAAATTCTGCGTCATCACCGATTACTTGAGTTGTACTTGAAAGAGGTTATGGGCTATTCNTGGGATGAAGTTCATGATGAAGCAGAAAAACTAGAACACCATATTTCCGAACAGTTTGAGGATCGCATTGCAGAATTACTCAACCATCCTACATATGATCCTCATGGAGACCCTATTCCAACTAAAGATGGGACTATGCCAGAAAAAGCAAGCTTAGCACTCAATGATGCAGAACTCAATACATTGTATGTGGTAGGAAGAGTTCGTGATCAAAATCCAGAATTACTTCGTTACCTTGAACAGCAGGGTGTGTTACCAGGAGTTGAGCTTAGAATAATCGAAAAGGCCCCATTTAATGGTCCAATAAGCTTAGAGATTGGTAGAGAAATCATTTCTTTAGGCTTTGCAATTACCCAAAATATCTTTCTTATTCTACCCAGTCAGCAATAAACACATTAGTAGATCGGTCACCCCCATTGAAGCGGTTAGAAGCAAAAATANGCTTAGTTCCGTCATAAGAAAACATGGGGAAAGAATCAAAGGTGTCATCAAAACTAAGTTGCTTTATACCGGTTCCGTCTACATTGATCATAAACAGATTGAAAGGGAAACCTCTGTTTGATTTGTGATTAGATGAGAAAACAATTNTTTTTCCAGATGGATGAAAGTAAGGAGCCCAGTTTGCATTGCCTAAGTCGGTGATTTGACGTAAATCTGTACCATCTACATNGACTATATAAAGTTCCATATTAGTTGGTTCTACTAGTCCCTGTTCGAGTAAAGAGGTATACTTTTCAATTTCTTTTTGGGTTTTGGGACGCGAAGANCGGAAAACTAATTTGCTTCCATCTGGTGAGAAAAATGCACCACCATCGTAGCCTAATTCCGAGGTTATTTGCCGAATATTTCCTCCATCCGTATCCATAATAAATAACTCTAAATCACCGGTTCTCATTGAGGTGAATACGATTGATTTANCATCAGANGACAGGGTTGCTTCGGCGTCATATCCAGGTTCATTAGTCAAGGTGTCAATTATTTCACCCTTTAGATTNGCTTTAAAAATATCATAACTATCATAAATGGGCCAGACATAGGCACCGTTCGGTCCTCGCTCTGGAACGACAGGACAATTAACATCTGCTAAGTGTGTAGAACCGTATACAATTGAAGTATCGCCAGGTAAGAAAAAAGCGCAGGTAGTTCTACCAGTTCCACTAGAAATCATCTTTGGCATGAAGTTTTCTTCTTNTANAGAGGTGTCCATGTAGAAAATCTGGTCACATTCTACGCCCCACTCTGGATTATTNGATTGGAAAACAATTTTTTCATCACCAAAACCGAAGTATGCTTCCGCATTATCTGCTCCAAAAGTTAACTGACGTATATTTCGGATGTGTTCCTCATTTTCGTAACGAAGGCTATCTTGGAGCCGATCATAAAGGACCTCGGATGATTCTGGAGTTGAACAAGCATGAAGGCCAAAGCCTAAAGTAATCAAGGAAAGTGTAAATAAACGCATGAATAGTAAATTGTATGTGGGTAGTAATTGAACAAGAATTCTCTTTTGTCTATGAGACCACAGAAAATCTTTAAAAATAATAAATATAAGAAAAATACTACTGCAATTGCACAATAGTGGAACCCGCTCCACCCACATCTTCATTGGCGAGTTCAAAACGAGATACATCATTTCGTTCGTTTAAATAACCGTGAACCACCTCTTTTAGGATACCATCGCCTTTGCCATGAACTAACTCTATCGTACTCAAACCACGAAACAAGGCCTTATCAATATATTCCTGTAGTTCATTTAGCGCTTGGTCAGCGCGTTTACCACGAAGATCTAATCGAATNGGGAAAGGCGCACGCAGAGAGTCAATATTATGTAAAGTCTTTAGAGTTTTTGAAGAGCTTACTTTTTTATTTTTGGGAGCTTGAACACGCACTAAGTTTTTATAGGTGGTTTTCAATCGCAATCCATTTGTCTGAACAACNGCCTGTTTTCCCTTTAGCTCTACGAGTTCACCATGGGTGCTTCCATCTAAAAATCGAACAAGATCACCTACTTTTGGGGGCTTTTTTGAGGCTTTCATAGCCACTTCTACCGATTTCTGCTCCTCTATTTTTAGCAATTCAGAGGATACTTCATTCTTATGATCTTGCAGNTCACTACGAATAGCTTGGACATTTTTCTTTGAGTTCTTTTTCTNCTCAACAATCTGTNGGACGGCCTTTTCGACTTTTTTATTCGCTCCATCCATAATCTTCTTAGCCTCTTTTAAGGCCTTTTCTCTAATGGCTGTTTTTTCTTTATAAAGTGACTCTAACTTATGTTCATAGGTGCGTTTTTCCTTTTGAGTTTTCTCTTGCAGTACTTTCAAATGCTCTTCAAGTTTGGCTGCCTCCTGCGTCTTAGTTTCCATCTCATTAATGAGAGATTCCAGCGTATTCTTTTGAATACCCAGCACATTTCGGGCTCNATTGAGTATTGAGGTTGGCAGGTGCATTCTCTGGGCAATATCAAAGGCATAGGAACTTCCGGGCACACCTTTCTTAAACTGATAGGTGGGCGCTAAATGAGCCTGATCAAATTCCATGGATCCATTGATCGCTTTTTCATGCTCATGTGCAAATACTTTCAGCGACCCATGGTGGGTAGTAACCACCAAAAAAGCATCTTTATCCAGCATAGACTCAATAAAGGACTGATAAAGGGCACCACCTTCTTCTGGATCGGTGCCAGCAGCGGCTTCATCAATTAATACTAAGGCGCCTTTTTTTACCTTTTCAGTGCTAAAACGCATCCATTGTAGGCGAGAAGAAAAGGTACTCAGATCGTTTTCAATAGACTGTTCGTCGCCCATGTCAACGAACCAGCCGGTTACAATTGGTACCTCTGAATTTGGATCTGCTGGTATACCCCATCCACATTGCACCATCAGCGTAGACAGTCCAATGGTTTTCATAGCAACTGATTTACCGCCTGCATTCGGGCCGGTAATCATAAGACACCGTTCGCTGGGTTCCATTCTTAGTTGCAGAGGAACAATTGGTTCGGCTTCCTTTTCGCCGATATTTTTAATCTTTAATAGAGGGTTATGGGCTTTTTTAAGGTCCAGTACCCCGTTTG
Organism: Balneola sp.; assembly: GCA_002720745.1. Classification (GTDB taxonomy): domain Bacteria; phylum Bacteroidota; class Rhodothermia; order Balneolales; family Balneolaceae; genus UBA1275. Next base: position 27,723 of record PBJO01000006.1, on the reverse strand, counting down.
GAGATAGCAGTGGAATGGAACCGGATAATTCAAGAGTACATTGGGCTTTGGCATACACCTGATCTAGATGAGCCAAATAACTAATATTATCTGAGAACCAATCAACATAAATACGGACATGATCGGTTAGCGCTTTTAATATCCGTTCTATTTCTTTTTGTTCAGCAATTTCCAACTCCCGAATATCGTTATTTAAATGGAGCGCTGCAGCGGGTTCTAAGTATACGGTTTGGCCAGTTGCTGAAACATCATGTACGAAGCCTGCAATTTTTCGTTTATACTCTGCTTGGATAGGAATAACCATACGTCCATTTCTAATTGTAGCCCCCTCATTCCCACTCATACCCTCTTTTTGTGCCTTTTTGAGTGCTTTCTGAATGGTACTTCTAAGCTGATTACGCTTACTACTCAGATTCTTTCTCACTTGTTGCAGCTCCGGACTTGCTTCATTTTTTAGTTCACCTCGATCTGAAATTTTAGACTGAATATGATCCTCTAAATCCTTCATTGGTATCAGCATTTGGGCAATCTCAGTCAATTCTGGAAAGTTTTCCTCGCGCTGCTTAAAAAAATTTTTCATTCGCCTACTCAGCGCAGCAATGCTCAACAAGTCTTGAAAACTAGTTAAATTCAACACAGTACCCTCAATCCGAACTCGTTTCAAAAAACTGCGAATTTCGGGTTGATGTTCACTTGGATAGGCCTCTCCGCTTTGTAGCACTAGCATCATTTCGTAGGTGCATGACATATCCTTTTGTATGCGAAGCTCAGTGGTACTTGGCAAAAGATTGGATATAGATTCCCTACCCATTTCGCTACGACAATAGCGTAATGTTTGATTTTTTATGGCTTGTAGGCCAAGTTTATTGAGAGTTTGAGATAAGGTTATCATTGCAAAATACTATATTTAGCACAATACATGGCTATCTAAAAATATAGCAACCATAAATATACGGTTTTCATTTGCTAAGCGGTGATCTTAGCTCTACTTTGCTAATCTAATTAAAGCACACACCCTATGATTCTTTCATTCTTTCAAATAGATGCATTTAGTTCGGTACCGTTTTCGGGTAATCCTGCTGCGGTTTACCCGTTACAACATTGGTTACCGGATGCTCAGCTACAGGCCATAGCCATGGAACATCAACTAGCTGAAACCGCCTTTTTTGTTCAATCAGGTTCTACTTATGAGCTGCGTTGGTTTAGTCCAGAAACAGAAGTTGATTTATGTGGCCATGCAACCTTAGCCACTGCTCACGTTCTATATAACGAATTAGGCGTGAAACGGAAGCTGCTAAAATTCTATACCCGCTCCGGAACTCTTACGGTACAACAAACTGCCGACGGATTAATGATGGATTTTCCACTAATACCAATCAAAAAATTTACGGGAGATCAACAGGCTTTAACTGTAGCATTGGGTTTGGAGCAAACACCCGTTTCTATCTGGCAGGCTGATGATATTTTGGTTGAACTTTCAAGCCAGACCCAAGTTGCTAAACTCGAACCCAATATGCAGGCCCTAGCACAAATACCTACGCGAGGGGTTATTGTAACGGCTTTGTCAAAATCAAGTAATACTGATTTCATTTCACGCTTTTTTGGTCCTAGGGTGGGAGTGAATGAGGATGCGGTTACGGGTTCTGCCCATACCAAATTAGCTCCCTTTTGGGCTGAAAAACTGGGTAAAAAAACTCTTAAAGCCAAGCAAATATCCAAACGTGGTGGGGAACTATCTCTGGAAGTAAAAGGAGAACGAGTATTCATTACCGGACAAGCAATACGATTTTCCAGAGGGGAAAGCACAGTGCCCAATGCCTAAGTTATTAACCAGTAGAATAGAGAATTTGTGACCATCATCCTTCTTATACTAGGGCTGATAGCAGGACTGATAGCAGGGATATTTGGAGTGGGAGGGGGGATAATATTTACACCGGTGCTATTTTTTTTGTTTGAGCAAGCTGGTATGTCTAATTCAGTACCATGGGCGGTGGCATCTGGGCTTATGTGCACATGGATTACCGCGCTAGCTAGCGTAGTGAGGCAGTATAACCAACAACATTTATTCTTAAAAGAGGGTCTTTTGTTGGGTTTCTTTGGAGCCTTAGGTATTAGCTTAGGGAAATGGGTACTTCTTTCTCCATACTATAGCCGGACTGAATTTATAATTGTATTTAGCAGTCTATTATTCTATAGCGCTGTACTTATGTTTATGCGAGGTCGAAAAACCGAAATCGATATTGAAGTGGACAAAGATGTAAGTTTTCAATCCTTTAGCCCGAAACAAGCCTCCATTACAGGTCTAATTGGGGGAGGAATAGCTTCGCTTGCGGGTGTAGGAGGTGGAGGTACTATGGTACCAATAATGAATCTATTCTTTAAACAGTACTTTCGTAAAGCCGTGAGTATTTCTCATTTAGGTATGTTAACTATGATCACTGTAGGCGTTCTTCAGTTGATGACAGAACAACCAGAATTAAACGGGGCAGGACAAAGTTTAACAAAGTGGACTCTCGGATATGTCGATTTAGGAGCAGTTAATTCAATGGGGTGGACGGCACTATTGGGCGCTTATTATGGGGCATGGCTAAATCATAAAATACCACGACATTATCTGCAACTAGGTTTTGCATTATTGGCTCTAGTCATGGGTACCCGACTTTTATTAACTTTATAATATCTCTTAACCTTATAAAAAAAAGAAGCCCCTGTTCAAGTGGCTTCTTCTATTGTTAGCAATCTATAGCTAGCCGTCTGTTGGCATATACGTCCTTGCAACGTATATAGCTATAATCCAGTAAACATTGCCTGATTCAGACACCTCTACAAAGGATGCTGTGGGAATGCCTGCAAAAAAATAGACTTTTAGTCCATAATCCTCCTTAAGAAGGCGGGTTGTTCAGACTCGTTTTTTCGATTATTTTCTGTTCTTTGCTGAAAGTTTGCCACTCTTGCTGCCTGATTTGGAGTCGTTGGATCAGCGGCATGACTTTGAGTATCCTCTTTACGAGCATAAATATCTCTACGCAGATAAGAAGGCGTATCTAATCGTTTAAGGTTTCCTTCCCCTTTGTAGTAGTCCTTGTTTGGCCGTGAAAATTTAGATACTTCTTCTGTATCGATCCTCGTTTTTACCGCGGTCGTTTTCTCAGGCATGGGTCCAGCTTGTTCATTATCAGCCTGATTAGGCTGTTGAAAAGCTTGTGCTACTCGGTTAGTAGCAACACGAACACTATTTCGATCCTGAGCCAATTCAAAACCAGTTGCAATTACAGTAACACGCATTTGATCTCCAAAAGATTCATCTATCACAGTACCCAGAATAATTTCTGCATTATCACCAGCTTCCTGCTGGATAATACTTGTGGCAGTAGTAGTTTCACGCATACCCAACTTAGATCCAGCGGAGATGTTGACGAGTACATTGCGTGCCCCTCGTATGCTAACTCCATCTAAAAGAGGAGAATTAATAGCATTTCTGGCTGCAATTTCAGCTCTATCAGAACCTTCAGCAGTAGCAGAGCCCATAATGGCTGCTCCTCCATCGGTCATAGTGGTACGAACATCTGCGAAATCCAGGTTGATAAGGCCAGGCATTAAAATTAAGTCACTTATACCTCGAGTAGCGTTATACAAGACCTCGTTGGCCATAGCAAATGCCTCCACTAATGAGGTTGATTCATCACCTATATCTAATAGACGTTCATTTGGAATGACAATCACTGTATCGCATTGCTTTTTTAATTCGGATATTCCTTCCAAGGCATATTTCTTTCTTATACGTCCTTCGCATTCAAACGGAGTAGTAACGATACCAACGGTTAAAATCCCTTTGCGCCTCGCCATTCCAGCGACTACTGGAGCGCCACCGGTTCCGGTTCCACCACCCATACCGGCAGTCACGAATACCATGTCAGCACTTTCAATGGTTTCCTCTATATCATGTCGGTTTTCTTCCACCGCTTCTCGACCAACTTCTGGACGCGCGCCGGCTCCCAAACCACTGGTTAGGGCAGTACCAACCTGTACTTTTATATTAGCTAAGCTGTTTTTAAGTGCTTGTGCATCGGTATTTAAAGCAATGTACTCTACACTGTCTAAACCCATATTTATCATATTATTGATAGCATTTCCGCCACCACCGCCAACACCAATTACCTTGATTTTGGCATTTTCCTGACTTTTTTCGTCAAAGTAGAATCTGGAATTTGACATGTCTACTCCTTTTTGTTGTTTTGTTTACTGAATATTCCGTAGATGAATGCATGTTGTTCATGCGATTAAAGTTCTTTGAACCAGCCTTTCATTCGATCGGCTATTTTGTTCATTACCTGCTCCACACTGGTTGCTTTGGAGGAAGTAGGTATCATGGCTTTTTGATTATTCATACCTGTTTTTAGGGCATGAATCACCAATCCAACGGCGGTAGCATAAATAGGAGAGTTTACCTCCTCCACTAAACCGCCTGTAATTCCTAAAGGCAGACCAATTTTAGCATCCATTCCCAAGCTTTCATTCGCTAGTGGACAGATATTTTTGACTAGAGATCCACCGCCCGTTAGGACTACTCCAGCACTAAGTGCATCGGAGTATCCACTTCGTTTGATTTCAATACCAACGATTTCAAGAATTTCTTCCATTCGTGCTTGAATGATTTTTCCAAGAATACTTTTAGTTATTTCTTTGGGAGGTCGGCCTGCAATACCAGGTACGGTAATTACTTCGTCTTCTTGAATGAGGTCGGCATAACTTTCACCATGTTTACGCTTTAAATTCTCTGCTTGATCGTCTAGAACGCTGAGACCAATTCGAATGTCATCGGTTACCTTCTGCCCTGCAATGGCAATAACGGCCGTATGTCGTATAGTGTTTTCTTGGAAGATGGCTAAATCGGTGGTACCCCCGCCAATATCAACCAATACCACTCCAGCTTCTTTTTCTTCAATATCTAGGGCTGAATAGGATGAAGCTAAAGGTTCAAGGATTATATCCGCAACTTGATAGCCTGCTCGTTCTACACAACGGTAAATATTTTTGGCTGCAGACACCAAGCCAGTTATGATATGTACTTCGGCTTCCATACGCATACCACTCATGCCCACAGGGTCACTGATACCATCTTGACCGTCTACAACAAACTCCTGTGGGATGACATGCAGAATCTGTTGGTCAGTTGGAAGCATAATGCGCTGACAATCTTCAAGGAGTCGTTCAACATCTTGGGCAGTTATCTCATTATCTCGATTGTTAATAGTAATGACTCCTTTGCTTCTCATGCTTCTAATATGATCCCCAGCAATGCCAACATTTACCGAATTCACCTCTATCCCAGAAGCTAACTCGGCCTGGGCTATGGCCTCTTTTATTGCATTGACCGTCTTATCAATATTCACAACAACCCCACGATTGAGTCCGTCGCTAGGAGCTTTTCCAACCCCCAAAATATTGATTCGTTCCTGCTCGTCGATAGAAGCTACAATGGCACAAATTTTTGTTGTACCAATGTCGAGCCCTACCATTATACTTTCTGTTTCTGTCATAATTCCCTCGTTATGATTTGATCGTTAAAGCGTAGGTCAATTTGCGTGATTTGGGTAATACCCTTTTTTCGGATAACCTGAGAATAAAAAAGTTCCCAATTCGCAAGTTTGTTTGTAAATGATTCGATACCAAAGAGAAGTTTAACGCCATTTTCATGACTCAATGCCACCACTCCTTCCATAGGATCAAAGGCTACTTCACTTATTGTAGTCCAGGAAAATTCATTTTTCTTTGCTTCCTGTAAAAAACGCGCTATCTGCTCAAAGGCAGTTGAATTTAGTGTGTCATCTTGTCCAGCAAAAGCAAAACCATGAACCAGAGGAACATTGACCGATTTACCTTTTAACATTGGCAATTGCACCCCCTCAATATCTGCATACCGCTCCACTGCTCCACCAACCAACAACGCTATTGGCAGCCGTTCCTCAATTAAAAGATGGAGAGTTCCACCGGGTTCTACATAAGGGTGTACAGACTTTACGTAGGCCAAGTGTTGTACTCTATTTTTGAGTTCTTTTAAATTCAAGCTATCGGTAAATATTCCTATTGATACCTGAGCTGCTTCTATTATATCCTCCTGCTCATGAAACCAAATTCCCGATATGTGTAGGGAATCAACCCTGAGAGATTGCTGCCAATAAAATCCGCCAATTATCCCTAGTCCAACCAGCAAAAACACTGTAGTGAGAAATGCAGGTTTAGAGATATTCGATATGCTATGGCGTAATTTAGAACTCATCATTCAAACGGTTTAGATAATTCCAACCACTTTGTAAACTCTTCGCCCATAAGGTATATATCGCCTGCTCCCATCGTTATGATGATATCACCGGCTTGTACAATATTTTTGAGTTCATCGGTCACGGTTTTTTTATCGGATACATAATGCACATTTTTATGCCCATATTGCTCTGCTGTATTCGCAATCAATGCTCCTGAGATTCCTTTAATGGGCCTTTCTCGTGAGGGATACACGTCGGTTACTACTAACACTTCGGCATCGAAAAAGGAGAGCCCAAATTCCTTATACAAATCCTGAGTTCTAGAATATAAATGTGGTTGAAATACCGCTATGACGCGTCGATCTGGCCAACCACGATGGGCTGCTTGTAAGGTTGCTTGAACTTCCGTGGGATGATGCGCATAGTCATCGATAAGCATGACACCGTTAGAGTATTTCTTTTGGAAACGGCGGTATACCCCTTCGAATCGTTCTAGGCCACTTTTAATAATTTTAAACTCCATTCCCATTTCCAAACCACAGGCAACAGATGCCAAGGCATTTTTGACATTATGCTCACCGGGGGCTTGAAGGCTCACCGCCCCTAACCTTTCTCCTTGATATAATACAGTAAAACTGGTGGTGAATTGAGAAGCCTGAATGTCGGTGGCACGTAATTGTGCTTGAGGTGTGAGACCATAGCTGATAACTCTACGTTCAAGATCAGGTAGAATACTTCTTACATTTTCATCATCCAGACACACAATAACCGAGCCATAAAAAGGAACTTTATTGGCATAGTCGATGAATGCTTGTTTCACATCGGCTAAATCATCATATATGTCTAGGTGTTCAGCTTCAATATTTGTTATTACTGCTACCGAAGGCGTAAGTCGTAAAAAAGTCCGATCAAATTCATCCGCTTCGACAATAATTATATCCCCTTTACCAACAACAGCATTGGTTTTGTCAAAACTGTGAACTTTACCTCCTACTATTATCGTTGGGTCAAAATTACCTTCTTGAATGACCAAGCCGGTCATTGTAGTAGTGGTAGTTTTGCCGTGCGTGCCAGCAATGCCTATTCCATACTTCATTCGCATGAGTTCGGCTAGCATTTCAGAACGTTTAATAGTGGGTATGCGTTGTTCAATAGCAGCTCTTGTTTCTTCATTTTTGTGAGCCTGAACCGCTGATGTGTAGACTACTACATCTGCACCGAGTATATGATCGGCATGGTGTCCTTCAAAAATAGATGCCCCTAATTCAGTCAGGCGCAGGGTTGTTTCTCCTAATTGTTCATCGGAACCAGAAACCCTAAAGCCACGATGAAGTAAAATTTCGGCCATTCCACTCATTCCAATACCTCCAATACCTACCATATGAATATGATGAGTTTGTCCAAAGCTAGATTGTTTTTCTAGCTGAATTGATCCAGAATGGATTTGTTTAGTAGACTTACTCATGGCTTCGTTCTATTTCATGTAAAATTTCTTCAGCAATATGCTCGGCGGCAAAAGGTTTAGCCATCGCTAAAGCAGACTCGTTCATCTTTCGCAACAGTTCCTGGTCGGCTAGTAGTCGGGTGACCAATTCTGTCAGAGTATCTTTTACCTCTTGATCGGGTAGCATCTGCGCGGCCCCTTGTTCCTGCATAGAGCGTGCATTCATGGTTTGGTGGTTTTCAGCGACAAAAGGAGAGGGGATAAGTATACTTGGTGTTCCTGTAACCATTAACTCAGAACAGGAACTTGCACCTGCGCGGCTCACTACCAAATCAGCTACAGCATAGGCGGCGGGCATATCTTCCAGATAGGCATGCAGCCTTAGTCTGGGATAGTCCTTTAAATCAATTTTGTTAATTAGAGTATCAAGATAACGCTTGCCACACTGCCAAATTATATACATTCCTGCATGATCGTGCAGAGTCTCTAAACTATGTAGCAATGCTTCGTTAATACTTTTTGCTCCTAAACTTCCTCCCATTACCAATAAAACTGATCGATCTTCGGTAATATCAAAGTATCCCCGTGCTTTTGAGGGGTTTATGTGAACCAGATTTTTCCTAGTCGGGTTGCCCACCATTCGAACTTTGTGTGTAGGAAAATAGTGTTCTGCATCTGGGAATGCAGTGAATATTTGTTTCGCGGAGGAGCCAAGTATACGATTGGTTAGCCCAGGGTACGAATTTTGCTCCTGAATTATCAGTGGAATTCCAAAACGACTGGCCATCCATCCCACAGGCCCTGCTACATAACCCCCGCATGAGACCATAACGGTAGGTTTAAAACGCTTTAACAACCAAAAAGATTGAATTAATGACACCATCAACTTTAGGGGGAATAGAGCATTAGAAAAGGTAAATCGTCGTTGTAATCCACTTACCCAAATTGGATAAATCTGGTACCCTGCTTTAGGGACCGCTAACCATTCCATGTGATTCTTCGTGCCTACAAAAAAAATATCAATTTGCTCCATCTTTACGCCCAAAGCATCAGCTATAGAAATGGCCGGGTAGACATGACCACCTGTTCCGCCGGCTGCAATCATCACGCGATATTTAGGACTCTTGCTAGGCATAAAATAAAGGTGTCCTATCTTTTCTATGCTTGGAAACGTTGAGCAGTAAACCTACTATTGCTCCTGCAAATAATAAATTGGTACCACCATAACTAACAAATGGCATAGGTAGCCCGGTAACCGGAAACAAACCACTAGCCACCGCCGCGTTGACAAAACCGTAAAGGCATAGATATAATGTGCAACCTAAAGCCAACAGAGTACCCAAATAATCCTCGGCATTCCTTGCCACGAAAGCCACCCCTCGTATCATTAGAAAAACAAATATGGCAATGAGAGTAGTGGCACCCAAAAGCCCATATTCTTCTGCAACAATGGCAAAAATAAAATCATTATACGGAGTAGGTAAGAAATCACGTTGGGTACTTTTACCAATTCCAACTCCAGTAATCTCACCCTGGGCAATAGCAATGTGAGACTGCTGCGCTTGCCGTCCGGTTCCATCAAGTAAACGCTTGGTTTCGATCTTTTTAATTTGTCCTATATACTGCTCAATTCGATCCTGACGAGCAGTCGATTGGTTAATGAGTAAAAAGCTGCCAAAAACAGCTAAAAAGAACATTGTACTCAATTGTATGATACTAATCCGTCCGACAAACATAAGAATAATGCAAATTCCCATAAGAAAACAAGCCGTTGAAAAATCTTCAATTCCGATAAGGGTACATATGATAAATACCCAAATCATGATTGGAATGAACGCCCGTTGGAAGTCTTTTATGTAATCCTGTTTTTCGTTTAAAAGTACACTTACATGAATGATCAGCGAAACGGCAGCCACTGTGGAAGGCTGGAATCCAACACCTCCGATCGAGAGCCAACGTTTGGCTCCAAATTGTTCTTCACCAAATACCAACACCATAACCAATAACAGTAAACTAACCACAATGAATGGCCTAGAAAGCTTAGCAATGGTATGATAATTTACCTTGGATCCCAGTAGAATAACCACTACCGCAATACCAATTTTAAACAAATGACGAGTAATCATCGCGAAGGCGGAAGTGTCATTATTTTGAGCAAAAAATGCGATCGAAGAATACACAGCCAATAAACCAAAACTGAGTAGTATGATAACCGCCGTTAGAATATAACGGTCGCTTCCTTGTGCACGCGTATCTATTTCTTCTGGGTAAGTACCAAGGACGAGATGTATGTTTCTATTAGGACTGGTGTGAATCAATAAATTTTACTTGAATTGGATTGATCTAAACTGTTCATTTAGTATAATTAATTAACTTAGGTGCTGGACACATTCCTTAAATTCCCGTCCCCGATGCTCATAGTTATCAAACATGTCAAATGAAGAGCAAGCAGGACTTAGCAATACCACTTCACCTTTTTTAGCTTGTTTTTGGGCATATCGGACAGCATCACGCATATTATCTGCTGCCATAAAATGAGGAGTTATATCTCCAATTTGCTCTTGAATCCGTTCCCGAGATTCACCGATAGCAATAACAGTATGCACCTTGTCTATTAGTTGATCACGCAACTCAGTATAATCATTACCTTTGTCGCGGCCACCTAAAATGAGCGTCAATGGGGTTTTGATACTGTCTAAAGCAAACCACACAGCATTCACATTCGTGGCTTTGCTATCATTTATATATTTTACTCCATCCAATTTTCGCACTACCTCTAGGCGGTGTTCCACGCCAGTAAAGCGAGAAAGACTTTCGCGTATAACCTCATTCTTAATTTCACAAGCTCTGACGGCAAGTGCTGTTGCAAGTCCATTTTGTAAATTGTGTTGTCCTTGTAGTACTAATTCAAAGGGTGACATGAGTATTTCCTCTTGGTTATTAAATCGAAAGATGATATTGTTATTGTCCAAAAATGCGCCCCTTTCAACTGGCTCTTGGGTGGAAAAAGCCCAAAGTTGCGGGGCATCGGATTGACTTTGAAGCTGCCTGGCATATGAGCGCACTCGTAGATCGTCATAATTATAGATAAAGGTCTGGCCTGTTGATTGCTGTTCTGTAATTCTAAACTTTGAGGCAGCATATTCGTCCATTGAATGATTATACCGGTTAAGATGATCTGGGGTAATATTTAGCAGCACACTCACACAGGGGCTAAAAGTGTGAATATGATCCAATTGGAAACTACTGACTTCTAAAATCCAGTAAAATTCTCCTTGGGTAGACGGATGCCCAGCTGTAGCAGGAATAGAACTTTGTACGGAGGTTGTGGGCGCTGCAATTTCAACATTCGAACTTGTTGAGTGCACTAATCCGAGCCGGATACATTGCTCACTAAAAGCCATACCAATATTACCTGCTAATTCATTTGGACGCCCGGCCCGCTCAAAACAATCATGTACCCATGAGCTTACAGTAGTCTTGCCATTACTTCCGGTTATCGCAATCATAGGAGAAGAAGAATACCAGCTTGCTAGTTCAATTTCAGATACTACTGCTTTTTTCTGAAGTATATACTCCTGGACTAAAGCTGAATGGGTAGGTACACCGGGGCTTAGTACTGCAAAGGTTCCGTCTGAGGCGGCCGCGGTATGCCCGCCTTCCTCGAATGCGATTCCACGTGTTTGTAAGCGTTCTTTCATCGGATTAGTAATGGCGCCATGGTCGCTTACAAATACTGCAGCTCCAGCTTCGTGGAGTAGCTCGGCTGCTCCAACACCACTCCTAGCCGCTCCAATTACAACAACCTTAGTACCGGATAGCTGCTGCTTTAACTTGGTTATATGTGTTGCATCCATCAACATTTTAACGAATCTTTAGAGTTAGTAAGCTAATTAGAGCCATTAGAATAGCTACAATCCAAAAACGAACTACAATTTTACTCTCACTCCAACCTTTTTTTTCAAAATGATGATGGATAGGTGCCATTAAGAAAAATCGCTCGCCATTGCCTGTCATCCACTTGGTATATTTGAAATAGCTAGTTTGGATGATAACCGATACGGTTTCAAAGAAAAATATCCCACAGATAAAGGGCAGTAATAATTCTTTATGTAGCATTAAGGCCAGCGCGCCGAATGCTCCTCCGAGGGCTAGTGAACCAGTATCCCCCATAAACACGCTGGCTGGATGAGTGTTGTACCATAAAAAACCCATACAAGCGCCAACTAAAGCTGATGCAAAAACGGTGAGTTCGCCCGCACCCGGTAAGTACATGATATCCAGGAAACCGGAAAAGTCAATTCTTCCTGATACATAAGCAAAAATCGCAAATACAATGCCGCAAATGGCTGAAATGCCAGTAGCCAATCCATCCAGGCCATCAGTTAAATTAGTTGCATTACTTACTGCGGTGATGATAAATATTGAAACACCTAAATAAATAAACCAACCCATGGTTTCACCGAAATAGGCATAATCAATGGTTAGGTTCTTCGCAAAAGGAACCGTACTCAACGTATTCACTGTTTCAAAGTTTGGATGAGAGTATAAAACCAGTCCTAATACTAGCCCCACGGTTACTTGCCCAGCTATCTTAAATTTGCCAGCAAGGCCACTCTTATTCTTTTTTACTACTTTGATGTAGTCATCTACGAACCCAACCAATCCGAGTGTTAACATAACAAAAAAGATAAGCCAGCCATAAATACTGTCCATTCGAACAAACAAAAGGGATGGGATGAGCGTAGACAACAAGAGAATTACGCCACCCATTGTAGGGGTTCCTTGCTTGTTTCGATGGTTTAATCCAATATCGTCTCGAATCACCTCACCGAGTTGCATACGCTGTAACCATCCAATAATTCGTTTTCCAATAAATAAACTGATTAGTAAGGAAGTTACTGCGGCTAAGCCTGTTCGGGTAGAGATAAAGGCCATAGCTGTGGCACCTGGTAATGCAAAGGTCTGTTCTAGCCAGTTAAATAGTTCATATAGCATTAGGCTGCCTCATTCCATGCTTTAAGAAGTTCATAGGCTACTTTTCGATCATCAAAAGGATGCTTAACGCCCTTAATTTCCTGATAGATTTCGTGTCCTTTACCAGCAATGACGACAATATCATCGGCGCTAGCTAAGTCTAAGGCTAATGCAATAGCTTTAGCTCGCTCGACTTCAATATGAACCTGATCGGTCATAAATTCTTTACTGAAGCCTAAACAAATCTCCTTAATGATAGAATCTGGTGGTTCAGAACGAGGATTATCAGTTGTTACAATGGCTATATCACCCCATTTTTCACAAGCTTGGGCCATTAAGGGCCGTTTGCGGGGATCTCGGTCGCCACCTGCACCAAAAACAACCAATAATTTTTGGTGTGATTCCTTTAACTCGGCTAAGGTGGAACAAATATTTTCTAAAGCATCGGGCGTATGCGCATAATCTACGAATACAGAAGGATATCGTTTACCATTGGACTCTTTTTGTGGCGACAGAGCGTCATTTAATTGAATTCGAGCGCCATCATTGATACATACACGCTCTAAACGCCCAGGAACGCCAAATAATCCTTGATTATATTTTTCGAGTTCAGCAGAGTTAATACCCAATAATTGCGCTGCAGTGATTGCTTGAAGGGCGTTATACGCATTAAATAAACCAATTAATGGAAGTTCCCATCGTTTATTGGATGTTTTATCAAATAAAATAGTGCCTTGCAGTCCCAACGATTCTACTGTACAGGTACGTTTTTGAACCCAGGAAGGTATGGTTGGATAAATTAAATCTGGTTGCTTAACTAAAGAAGCTCCTTTTTTAAATAGATTGCCCTCGTTATCGGTTAGCCCGACTGAAAAGATTTGGGCATTGGTATCTTTAATCATATACCCACTGTGAGGGTCATCGGCATTGATGATAGTCCAAGAACCGGGTTTTAAATCGTCGAATAATTTCTTTTTTGCCTTAATATAAGTTTCAAGATCACCGTGGTAATCCAAATGATCATGGGTGATATTGGTAAATATGGCAATGCTGAATGGAATTCCATAGACTCTGTACTGGTCTAAAGCGTGGGAAGAAACCTCCATGATTAAATAGGTGCTGCCTGCATTCACCATGGCTTGCATATCATTGGCCAGCTCAATAGGGTCTGAGGTGGTGAGTGCAGAGGGAATTTCACGGTCTAAAATGCGTTTGGATACAGTACCCAACAAACTAACTGCTTTACCTGAACGCGATAACAATTCGTACAATAATGTGGCTGTTGTAGTTTTTCCATTAGTGCCTGTTATGCCAATGACTTGCAAGTACTTCCAAGGGTCTCCAGCGAAAGCTTGTGCAAGAGGTCCAACAATTTTACGTGTATTAGCTACTTGCATGTAGTTATCGACCTCAGGATAGCTCTCAGGGGCGTCTTCGCCAATAATAAGTAGATTGGGGGAATAATTTAGTCCTTCGATGAAGTCATGACCATCTACTTCTGTACCCCGCACAGCTACAAAAACACCATTGGGATCCATGTTTCGAGAATCTTGGCTAACCTGAGTATATATAACCTCTGGTTGCTTAATGCGTTTGGTAATAGGTTGGCATATAACTTGGACGTCTTGGGTACTTAACGAACGAGGGACTAGAGGGGATAATTTGGAGACTAGTAGACTCATTACTCGCCTTCTGTTTTTCCGTTAATTTGTTCAAATAAAAGAGCCTTACCTCTTAGAATCACAGTGCGTCCAGGACGCATATAGTCACCCGCAATCGGAAATTGTGCGTATATGGTACCTGATCCAATGCGTTTTATCTTTAGCCCTAGTTCAGTTAATATGGTATGAGCTGTGCGCATACTCATCCCACGCATATCGGGAAGTTCAATACGTTCAATCTCTTTGGTATCAGTTCCATTCCAGACTATTTTTGGATCCTTATGTGGATTTAGTAGTCCTGATTTAGGTTTAACTTGAAGGTATAATTTAGTTTTTGAGAAAATGGTATCCCCAGGGGCTGGTTGCTGTTGTACGATCCAATCACCCTTACCCTGCATTTCAAAAGGGATATATAAGGATTTTAATAGCTCTTTGGCTTGTTTGGGCGATAAGCCTAATAATGAGGGAGCAATAGCATAGGTATTATCATAACTGTCATATTGAACCAATTGGCGCTGCAGGTCTTGGTCCAGGCCTGCAATACGTAGTGCTACTTCTTTGAAGATAGGACCTGCCGTGTATCCACCATAGCCAACAGGTTTTGGTTCGTCTAACATTATATAGATTACATATCTAGGTGCTTCTATTGGAAAAAACCCAACAAATGATCCCCGATAGCGATTGGAGTATACTCCTTTAATTACTTTTTTCGCCGTTCCTGTTTTACCTGCAATACGCAGTCCCGGTATTTGAGCTAGATCCCCAGTACCCGAATCGCTAACTACACTTTCAAAAACAGGATAAAGTTTTTCTAGCGTCTTAGCTTTGGCTACCCTACGGATATGGGTTGGATAGAATTGTTCAATGATTTTTCCACTTCTATTAGTTATTTTCTTTACCAAATAAGGACGCATTAAAACTCCTCGATTGGCAAAAGCAGCGTAGGCTTGGGTAGTTTGTAGAGGGGTTGAAAGAAGCTCGTATCCATGAGACATCCAAGGGAGACTTACTAAACTCCATTCAAAGGGTTTTGCCATGCGTCCACCTTCTTCCCCAGCAAGATCTATATGAGTGGGGGTGCCAAATCCTAAATTACGGGCATATTGATAAAAAGTATCATTATCCAATCGCATAGCGATTTCTGCGGTAGCCACGTTGGATGATTGTTGAATAACCTCCTCAAAGCTGATGGTTCCAAGTGGATTATGATCTCGTAAAGTAAGGCCATGAATTTGAATAGCACCGTTTTCAGGTGTTTTAAAAAGTTCATTCTTTTTTATAACACCTTGTTCCACAGCTGCAATAGCGGTAACTAATTTAAAGGTAGATCCAGGTTCTACCAAATCGGCTATGGCAAAGTTTCGTCTGTTCTCTTCGTTAATATCACCTGGTACATTAGGGTTATAGCTTGGATAATTGGCCATAGCTAAGATTTCTCCGGTTGTTGGGTCCATGATAATTCCTGTACCATAATTGGCTTGATATCGCTGAACGCCAACCTGTAACTCATCTTCTAAAATAGCCTGGATGGAAGCATTGATTGTAGTGTGTAAATCATAGCCCTCGACTGGCAGTTTCTTAGGTGCTCCCACGTATTCAAACACTCTTTGAAAAGCATCCTTACGCACTTGCTGTACCCCATCAATGCCTTTTAGTTCATTATCGTAATGAGATTCTAGGCCAATACGCCCTCTCATTTCATGATTAACGAAACCCATAGTATGAGCAGCAAGTGAGCCGAATGTATAGCTTCGGCGATAGTTTTCTTCTAGTATAACACCTCGGATACCAAGTTTGGCTAGTTCTTCTTTTTGCATGCCATTTATATTTTTTTCCATTACCACATATCGAGACCATGAGGGGGCATTGTTTAGAATACCTTGGTAGTGGGCCTTTCCTTTATTGGTAGTTCGGCCCAGGGTAACTAATACGCAGTCTACCTCAGCTTGTGTCGTACCAGGAACTTTGGGGTCTATAGCCATTTTATAATCTACAGTGTTTGTGGCAAGAAGAGTGCCATTGCGGTCGTAAATATTACCTCGTTCTGCGGGTATAGCTATTTCAGTGATGGCTTGTTCATTCCAAAGTTGGCGGAGCCCTTCACCTTCAATGAAATTAATTCTAACCAATTGAACCAGTAAAGCAGTGGGTAATAAAAACAGAATACCCAGTACCACAAACATTCGACCCATAATATCGCCTCTAAACTCCTCCATTCAATGAACCTCCAATATTTGGTCAGACGGTCCTGCATTGATAAAGCCTAGTTCTCTGGCTTTACGATAAATATGGACCGGCCCTGTCAATCGGTCATATCGTAGTTTTAAATCATCATGCACTTGTTGGGATTGTTCGTATTCCTTTTGGAGTAGATGAACCTGCCCAAGCAGCTTTTGGGTAGCAAATACATGTGTTAAATAAATAAAACCAAGAAATGCCACCACCACGGTAAAGGCAATAATTTTTGCAGGTTTGAAAGATGATAATTTTATTCCAGTTCTTTGACCTATTTTTTTGTTGGCTATTTGAGATGGAGAGTATATGGAATCACTGGAATTGATTTTTCGGAGGTTTGGCTTCACGTTCTGTCTATGCAAAGGGGATGATACCATCATGAGCCGGGGTCTCCTATTTTTACAGCTATTCGAAGTTTTGCACTTCGGGAGGCTGGGTTTCGATCAATTTCATGATCATTAGGGGTAATGACCTGCCGATTGATAGGTGTTAGGGGACTAACAGGGTTACCATAAAAATCTTTTTTGATAATTCCTTCAAAATTTCCACTCTTCATGAAGTTTTTAACTAATCGATCCTCTAGTGAATGATAGCTCATGACCACCATTCGTCCACCTGAGGCTAGGAGCTCAAGTCCTTGTTGTAGAACTTGTTTTAATACCACTAATTCTTGGTTTACCTCAATACGAATAGCCTGAAATACCCTGGCCAAACTTTTTATTCTGAATTTATGGTTTACTTGTTCACTAATTATAGATGAGAGCTCTTGAGTAGTTTCAATAGGTCGTGCATCTATAATACTTTGGGCGATTTTTCGACTGCCTCGCTCTTCTCCGTAATGAAAAATGATATCTCTTAGTCGCTCATAATCATAGGTATTCACAACATCATATGCGGTCAGACCCATATAGGTTCCCATTCTCATATCAAGAGGCCCTTCCTGCTGAAAGCTAAACCCTCTATCCGCTTTTTTAAGTTGATGAGTGGAAACCCCTAAATCCAATAGGATTCCGGCGACCTGTCCTTTAAATGAGGGAGGTAAAAGAGTAGACAGGTAGCCGAAGTTTCCTTTTAAAATCGTACATCTTGGGTCTTTTCCAATACGCTGGGTTGCAGCTTCAATTGCTTGTTGGTCTTGATCTAATCCAAAAACAGTTGCTCGAGAGTCTAATTCATTCAGTATGGCTAATGTATGACCGCCACCACCCAAAGTCGCGTCAATATAAGTGCCGTTTGGGTCGGTAATTAGATGTTTAATGCACTCTTGGACCATTACCGGTTTGTGTTCATAATATGTAGTCATATTATTCACCATCGGATTCTGGTCCGCCTCCCATTACCCGTTCAAAAATAGTTTCAAAAGCATCGGGATCTAAATCAGCATCTATTTTTGCCAGGACTTCGGGGGACCAAATCTCGATATATTGCCCCATACCAATAAAAATGGCTTTTCCATTGATTTGGGCATAATTGGTATGCTCATGAGGGAGAGCAATACGGTGTTGTTTGTCCAAGGCGGCGTCTTCAGCATAGCGTAAAAAATTCCGTTTAGCTATGCGGCCAATTCGCGTAAAATTATTGGCCTTAGAGAGGGCGTTTTCCACGTCACGCCACTCGTTATCTGGGTATAAATAAAGACAAGTTTCTAATCCGCGCACCACCACGAAGCGTTCTTGAGCATCTGGACTCAACACTTTTCGCATTTTAGCCGGAAAGGCTATGCGGCCTTTTGCATCTATACTATGCTCATATTGACCTTTGAAGCTATGCAAGGTGACTAAACGTGGAATTATGATTGCTTTTTAAAGTGAAAAAAAATCCCCATTTTCCCCCACTTTACCCCACAATGTACCCTAAAATTCTCCATTCTGTCAAGAAAAAAACGTCAGGAAGTGAAAAAAATACCAAATCAGTCTAATTAAACTTTGTATATGCAGTGTATTTTTGGTGGTTAAAGGTAATATAGAATCCTTTGGTTAGCCTTGTATCGATTAACTTTTTTGCGGAATATCATTGAAAATGAAAGGCTAATGGTAGAAAAATAAGGGTAGCATAGTTGTGAGAAAATGAGATAGCTATTTTTGTAGTATCCCTTGCATGTACTTATGGTTTTTTGCTTAGAAATAATAAAAAAAGAAGAACTAGGTATTTGCTAAAAAAAGGGCCAATATTTTGGTAAGCTGTTTAAACTCGATCAAAAAGGCATCATGACCATAGCGGGATTCAATTGCGGTAAAATCAGCGTTGGGTAAGAGCTGAGCTAATTCTTTTTGCTCTGCAATTGGGTATAAAGCGTCGGATTGTATTCCGATTATATGAATTGGTATGGTGATTAGCTTTGTCACCTCTTTAAAATTTCCATGACCTCTTGAGATGTCATGAGTATCCATGGAGCGCGTGAGCCGTTCATAGCTTAATGCATCAAATCGTTCGTCAAGTTTTCGACCTTGGTAATCTAGGTAGGATTCAACTTCAAAGTAAGGATGTTCTTTTATTTTTCGAATGTCCCTACTGAATTTAGCTTCATAGTCTTCTGGAGAACGGTAGGTCATCATCCCAATTTGCCGCGCAAGAGAGAGCCCCTGACTGGGTGGTGATTCATCTGAATACCGGCCTCCGTTCCAGTTTGTATCTTGGTAAATGGCTTTTCGTTGCAAATGACTAAGGCCTATGGACCAAGCCGTATGAGCTTTGCCCATAGCCATAAGAAAAGCACGTTTAATTCTAGGGTCCATAAGAGCAAATTCTAGTGCAATCATCCCGCCCATTGATCCCCCTATGACACATTGGATAGCTGTAATATTCAAATGATTTATCAGGTATAATTCCATTTGAACGATATCTCTAATAGTTAATACTGGAAAAGAAGGACCGTAGGCTCTCTGAGTTTGGGGATTGAGGCTTTGAGGTCCAGTAGAGCCATAACAACTACCTGGGGTGTTGATACATAAAACATAGTGTCGATCCAAGTCAATAGGGCTTTTTTGGGTGAAAAAGCCACGAAACCAATCTTCGGCATTGCTGTCTCCCGTTAACGCATGAAAAATGAGTATCACATTATCTCTGTTCTTATTAAGAGTCCCCCAGCTATGGTAGCCGAGTTCAAATTCTTTAAACACAAAACCAGACTCGGTAGTGTATGTTTCGGGCACTAGAAATTTTTTTTGGATACTCATTTTTCTGCATCTGTATAAAAGCCGACGGAGGTTCTGAAAGGAAATAATTTAAATCTTCGCTAATGCTAAATCAAAATCCTCTTTTATGTCTTCAATGTGTTCGATCCCCACTGATACTCTAATAAGGTCAGAGCGAACTCCACTGGCCTCTTGTTCGGCTTCATTGAGTTGTTGGTGAGTAGTGGATGATGGGTGAATGACCAATGTTTTAGCGTCTCCTACATTGGCTAGATGACTTGCGAGTTGAACCTCGTTGATAAAGGTTTTGGCGGCTTCATAGCCTCCTTTTACACCAAAAGTAAATAGCGTGCCAAATTGACCATTTTTGAAATATTTTTTTGCTAGTTCATGGAAGGGGTGGTCTTCTAGACCATTGTAATTTACCCAAGCTATTTTTTCGTGTTTTTGCAGGAAGTTTGCTAAAGCCAGCGCGTTAGAAGTGTGTCGTTCAACNCTCAAGGATAAAGTCTCTAATCCTTGTAGCAATAAAAAACTATTGAANGGAGAAATAGCTGGGCCTACATCTCGAAGACCTTCTACTCGAGCCCGAATAGCGAGAGCGATGTTCCCGAATGGTCCATCAGAGCCAAAGATTTCCCAAAAATTTATATNATGGTAGCCTGGAGCNGGATTGGTAAATAANGGATATCGTCCATTACCCCAATTAAAATTCCCAGCGTCTATAATGACACCACCTACTGACGTTCCATGACCGCCAATCCACTTAGTAGCTGATTCTGTGACAATATTAGCACCATGAGCAATAGGTTGGACCAAAGCACCGCCAGCACCAAAGGTATTATCTACGACCAAGGCTATGCCATATTTTTGTCCTAGCTGTGCAAGTCCTTCAAAGTCCGCAACATTTCCTCTGGGATTTCCGATAGATTCAACATAGATCGCTTTTGTATTGTTATCGATTAACTGTTCAAAGGCTTCTACAGTATCTTCTTCAGCAAATCGGACTTTTATACCTAAGCGTGGAAGGGTAACCTTGAATTGATTGTAAGTTCCACCATAAAGGTTTTGTGTAGATAAAATGTTATCTCCAGCTTGAGCTATGGTGATAATAGCTAAAAACTGAGCCGATTGACCAGAGGCCGTAGCTACAGCCGCAGCCCCACCTTCCAATGCAGCAATTCTTTGCTCAAATACATCGGTGGTGGGATTCATAATGCGGGTATAAATATTACCGAATTCTTTTAACCCAAAAAGATTGGCTGCATGATCTGTATCCTTGAAGGTATACGAGGTAGTTTGGTAAATGGGAACCGCCCTCGAACCAGTGGTTGGATCGGGCTGTTGTCCAGCGTGTAATTGTTTGGTTTCAAAGCGTAAATTACGTTCTGATAAAGTACTCATAGTTATTCNTTTTAGNTAAGTGAATGTTATTTGTGAGTCATTGACATCATATATGAAACGAAAAAAGCCTTGCTCAGATGAATTCGAACAAGGCTTAGCTATAAGCGGGTCGAACTCATCTTTCTTTGCAGTAAACGGTTTAATCGCAAAGCAGGATGTGGCACCTTGTCTATGCGTATATTCGCTGCCGATTGACACATATAGCCGGTTGCCAAGGCTTCACAGGGCCTGATCCCTCAGCCTTTCATAATGAGAAGCTAAACTTTTAAAGAACATATAAGCTTACTGAGCTTAAGTCACAATACTAATAATGTTCTACTTTTGATGCAAGAGCTAACGATAAAATTATTCTCTGTATCCTAAGTTACGGACTGTATGTTCTTTTTCTCGCCATTTTTCTCGCACTTTCACGTGTAATTCTAAGTGTATTTGCTTATCCAAAAAAGATTCAATTCTCGCTCGGGATTGTATTCCTAGTTGCTTTATGGCAGCCCCTTTTTTTCCAATGACTATACCTTTTTGAGAATTTCGATTGACCACGATATCGGCCATGATTCGGTCAATATCAGGGGATTCCTCATACTCCAATATTTCTATGGTAGCTGAGTAAGGTAATTCTTCATGATAATTTAAAAACAATTGTTCACGAATGAATTCAGATACAAAAAATCGGAGGGGATGCTCACTTAATTCATCTTTTGGATAAAAAGCAGGGCCCTTTGGGAGATTTGACTTAAGTTNATTAATCAATGCAGGAATACCATACTTTTCTGATGCTGATATTGCTTGAATCCCGGTAAATGTAAAGGCCTCTTCATACGCTTCTTGCATTTTTTTTAACCATTCCTCGGACACAGCATCCATCTTATTCAACACCAATATAACGGGTTTATTCTGGGACCGGATNTGCCCTAATAATTCGTGATCAACCAAATCAGTAGGANAGTTTNGCACATTTTTTTTGTCCCGTTCTTGTTGTACATAACTGCGCTTAAGATCGACCAACAAAAGCATAACATCGGCTTCTCTTTCGGCCTTTTTAACANAGCGCATCATCGCCTTTTGGAGTTCATATTTTGGTTGGATAATGCCAGGAGTATCTAAAAAAATGACCTGGAAATCCTGTTCACTATAAATACCCATAATTTGATGGCGAGTGGTTTGCGCCTTATGTGTAGCAATTGAAAGTTTACTTCCAAGTAGGGTATTCATAAGGGTGGACTTACCTGCATTTGGTCGTCCTAGGATCGCAGCNTACCCAGAAAAATGAGTGGAACNCATTAACTTTGCTCCTCTTTAACCTGTTCTATAATTGTNANNTANGCATGGACTGTGGNGGNTAAGCCATGGAAAACAGATTCACTTATGAGTGCATGTCCTATGCTTATATCGGCCAGATGAGGGACNGCGCGAAGAAAGGGGGCGAGGTTGTTTTGATTTAAGCCGTGGCCTGCGTTTACTTTTAGCCCGGCAGAGTGCGCCATTTTAGCGGCCGTTGCAAGGCGGGTAAGTTCTGCCTGTGCTACGGATGGNGTTGANGCATTTGCGTAAGTTCCAGTGTGTAGCTCGATGGCGTCACTACCTAGTTCTATAGCCCCTTTAATGTCATCTAGATTGGGGTCTACAAATAAACTTATTTCAACCTTCGAACCGCTAGCANCGTTACGTATGGCTGGNAATACACGAGTTTTGAAGTCTTTGAAGACCGCTNNTAAATGCAATCCACCTTCGGTGGTNAGTTCTTCTCGACTTTCTGGAACTAAGGTGCATATATCGGGTTGCACCTGATGCAGTAACTCGATCATTTCTTCAGTGGCNGCCATCTCAAAATCTAATATCCCTTGCACGGCTTCTTTGAGTGCAGGTAGATCGTGGTCCTTGATATGTCGACGATCTCCTCTCAAGTGAAAGACAATTCCAGCAGCGCCTGCCATTTCACAAATTTGGGCAGCTTGGGCAGGTACTGGATAGCCTTCNCCCCGGGCGTTTCGGAGTGTAGCAATATGATCAATATTCACTAAGAGTNGCATTGGCATAGTTTATAAGCAGAAATNAAGTTANAGAAATAATTTACTAAATTGACANANNATGTACTGTTAACTTAAATTTCATTGTAAATCGTTTGAAGTTTTCNGCACTTTTAATTTTGATTACGGTGAGCCTATTTTTANCAGCCTGTGGCAGTAGTAAAAGTGTTACCAATGGTGNCTCAAGTGAATCTTCTGTACNATTTATNCCTACCATGAGCCGNTCGGCTGGTCTAACAGAATTNCGAACCTTTAANCGGTTAAAAAAAGCCTATANTGAATGGAGAGGAACTCCTTATCAATGGGGAGGAACCACCCTCAAAGGAGTAGACTGTTCTGCTTTTATACAAGTAGTGTTTGACGAATATTTAGGTAAAAAATTACCGCGTACAACNNTGGAACAGATGAANTTAGGAAAGAAAATACGACGCAAGCAAGTANGATTAGGTGATTTGGTCTTTTTCAAAACAGGACCGNCTACCTATCATGTTGGTGTAATGGTNGACCAGCNACATTTTTTGCANGCNGGNATCACAGGNGGNGTCATGATATCGGATCTTAATGCTCGTTATTGGANTATGCGTTATTTGTCTGCAAAGCGNGTACTNTAACNNTCATTNAGGATAGCTAGATCAAACAGATGCTTCATCATACTTTGGTAACCTGGTTCAAATTCAATTTCACGCCTGGCCATCATTGCCTTCATNGTNTNCACAGCTTTATCAAATCGATAGGTACTATTTCCAGCATCCGTGAGCCAACTGAAGGAAGGTATATGCTTAGGAGTAAACTGTGATAAAAAGATATTTGAGCACACCCCACACATGGTACCAGTATTTAACATAGCATTAATGGCTGTTTTNGNATGATCACCTATGACCGAACCAAAAAATTGAAAACCAATATCATACGCTTGTCGACTATTCCAATCTTCTAAATATATGAGGCCATAATTGGTTTTTAGATTGGAAGTATTGCTGTCAGCTCCCATATTGCACCATTGCCCAACCAAGGAATTACCCATGTAGCCATCATGTGCCTTATTGGAATAGGAATGAAATATGGTATTGGATACTTCTCCGCCCACTTTGCTCACTGGCCCTATGGTAGTACCACCATAAATTCGACATCCCATTTTTGTAACAGCACCCTCACAAATAGCCAATGGTCCCTTTAAAATACTACCAGCTTCAATGGTTGCTCGAGCACCGATATAAATAGGACCATCTTTTGCTACCAAAATAACCCCAGGTTCTAAATATGCCGATGGATGTACAAAAATACGTTCGGGATGGATGNCCTGAAGGTTGGACTTTAGGTCATATTCTTCAACAGTAGGTAGTGAAATTAGCCCAAGATCAGCTTCAATTTCGCTACTATTTAATTGCAATATATCCCATAAATAGTCTAGCTTTTTAATTTCTCCCATCCAATTTATTGGATCNTCTGAGGCATTCAAAAGTGTCTGAACCCAGTACGCAGGATCATTTACATTTTTACATTCCAATAGACAATCGAAGCTTTGTTGCCCTGACAAAACAACTGCAACAAGTTCTAAGCTTTCAGCCNCTGTACCATCTTGATTTGCAATTGGATTTATAAGGGCTTGTCCTGTATGAAGACTTTTTAGCTTCTTTGTAAGCGAANGATCCGGTAAAAATCGGGCATTAATCCATAGACAATCTTGGTCAGGTTGAATGGTGCTTACGTTATAAAATNGGTTTAGATAAGGCCTACATATTCGAACTTTGGTGGTTAGATTTAACCAAAACTCCCATTTTTCTTGAACGGTTAAGATACCAACCCGTAAGTTTTCTACTGGACGCGTGAGTGTTAGAGGATCAAACCGTTGGCCTTTTACGTCAGAAAAAAAACATAGCTGCATATTCGCTATCAAGATTTTATTGTGTCATTTTTTACTATTTATACATAATAGTCATATTTTTAGCTAAATTATCAATCTACTGGTATTAATAAATAAACTTAAGTCTTTATGTGTGGAATAATTGGGTACATTGGTGAGCGGAACGCCCAAGATGTGGTTGTNAATGGTTTAAAACGATTAGAATATCGAGGGTATGATTCTGCGGGGATTGCCGTTATAGATGATTCTTTGAAGGTTACCAAATGTAAGGGAAAGGTAGCCAAATTAGAAGCTAAGCTCTCGAAAACCAATGAGGCTGACATAGGGATAGGACACACTCGTTGGGCCACACATGGAGAACCTAATGATGTTAACTCACATCCACACACTTCAACCAATGGTAAAATAGCCGTTGTGCATAATGGTATTATTGAAAATTACGCAGCATTAAAGGTGCAACTTCAATCCCAAGGTCATGTTTTTTACTCGGATACGGATACAGAAATCATAGCTAAATTAATTGAACAGTTCTACAAAAATCCAGATGTACTAAGCCTAGAAAAAGCTGTTCAATTGGCAACACAACAAGTAAATGGGACGTATGGATTAGCAGTATTGCATGAAGATTTCCCGGATTTGATGGTAGTAGCTAGGCGAGGTGCACCATTATTATTGGGGGTAGGAAACGACGAAATGATGGTTGCTAGTGACGCCTCGGCAGTTGCTGAGTACACTGATAAAGTGGTCTATTTAGACGACAATGAGACGGCTGTAGTACGGCGAAATAGCTACGAGGTGCAAGATACTTCATACGTGTTAATGGATAAAAAAGTACATGAGCTTCAATTGAGTTTAGAAGAAATAGAAAAAGGTGGATATCCCTTCTTTATGCTTAAAGAAATCTTTGAACAGCCAAAAACTGTTGAAGATTCACTTCGAGGGCGGATTCAACCCGAGGAGGGTAAAATAGTGCTAGGTGGCTTAACCGAGGTTATGGATAAATTACATGGAGCACGACGCATTATTATTGCTGCCTGTGGTACTTCATGGCATTCGGGTCTTGTAGCCGAGTATTTGTTTGAGGATTTAGCTCAAATACCGGTAGAGGTAGAATACGCTTCAGAATTTCGGTATAAAAACCCACTCATTTATCACGATGATATTGTAATTGTAATCTCACAAAGTGGGGAAACAGCCGATACTTTAGCTGCGTTGCGGGAAGCAAAATCAAAAGGGGCTACCGTACTTGGTGTGGTAAATGTAGTGGGTTCTACCATTGCTAGAGAAACCGATGCGGGGGTATATTTACACACTGGCCCAGAAATCGGTGTCGCTTCAACTAAAGCTTTTACTGGGCAAGTTACCGTGTTAACTATGATGGCTATACAGCTAGCTCTGTACAGGGAAACTATTACGGCAAAGAAAGCCGATGAGCTCATCAAAGCACTAAGTCAAATACCAACTAAAATCCAAGAAATATTGGATCAACACGAGGAAATAGAACGCATTTCACAGCTATTTACTTATGCTCCCAACTTTTTGTACTTGGGACGATCGTATAATTTTCCGGTTGCATTGGAAGGGGCGTTGAAGCTCAAAGAGATTTCCTACATACACGCCGAAGGCTACCCTGCAGCAGAAATGAAACACGGACCTATTGCTTTAATTGATGAAATGATGCCTGTGGTGGTTATCTCTGCGACTAATCATACGAACGATAAAATGGTAAGTAACATAGAGGAAGTGAGAGCGCGAAAAGGTCGAATAATAGCAGTGGCCAATCCCTCGCATGAAGAGGTGAAAAATCTTGCTGAATTTGTGATTGAAATCCCTACAACAATGGATGAACTAAGTCCTTTATTAAGCGTTATTCCACTTCAATTATTATCCTACTATATCGCGTTAAATAGAGGTTGTGATGTGGATCAACCACGTAATTTAGCTAAGTCTGTCACAGTGGAGTAAAAGAGAAAAGTGGTTATTTTTACCCCCAAATACTTAACATAAGTTATTCAGTATCAATAACTATCACCAAGCTTTGTGAATCCAATTACTCTGAATATCAACAGTATTTATAAAATCGTATTTATGGATATAAAGAAGATAACCTTAACCCTATTGGTTACCGAAAAATATCCCAAATCTTCAATGAGGAGGGATAAAGAACTCTTCGAAATTCGGTATTCACCAACTCCATAGTTCATTCCATTTACAAAAAGGGAAAGATTAGGGAAGAACGAATCAACAGAGAGGATATCGTTGAGGTTTCCCAACCCATCATTGAAGAACTTAGGTAATAATCAACTTTTGTATTTCTTTGATAGAGTAGGGTAATTATTTATGTTTAAAAATGAACTTCATTAGACTTGGTACTGATTCAAGAGAAGGGTTTAAACCAAGTTGTCAAATAAATTATAAGTATATTAGAATCTAAAAATAGAGTAATTCAATTTCTTCAAATTAATTAGGACCTATGTTTAACTTTTTTAAAAAATCAAGTAATTCATCAGATTATTCTTATTTAGGGAAATCTTTTGAAGATTATAAACTTTTTGATGAGGAGATCGAGAGAATCGAAAAATTCGAATTAGAATGGGAGAAAAAAGTAATGAATCTAGTTACATTGAAATTAAACCTTCATGACAAGGAGGAGTAGACGGTATTGTTCACGATCTATGGTGGTTTCGTGGAATACGTAACCAAGAACCTGACAG
>PBJO01000005.1 GCA_002720745.1 Balneola sp. | reverse complement strand
GTGATTTTCCTACTGAAATGTTAAGTCATTTCTTAGAATCTTTTGTCAAAAATTTAAAATTTACCTGCCATATTGAAGTTAAGGGGTCTAATAGTCATCATCTAATTGAGGTTTTATTTAAATGTCTTGGTAGGGCTTTTAAAAAGAGTATTCAGTTAAATACAAAAGAAGTTACTTCTACAAAGGGTCTATTGTGATAGCTGTAATTGATTGTGGAGGTGCAAATCTTCGTTCAGTATCTTATGCACTTGAATGTTTAAATGTTAAATATCAAATCAGTATAAATAAAAAACAAATAAAAAATTCAAATGCAATAATTATTCCTGGTGTGGGTGCAGCCAAAAATGTCATGAATAATTTAAACAAATACGATCTTATAAATACTATTAAAGAATATAAAAAACCTGTTCTTGGTATATGTGTAGGTATGCAAATTTTTTATGATTTCTCAGAAGAAGAAAATGAAAAATGTTTAGGTTTGATACCAGGAAAAATAAAAAGATTTAGGAATAATAATTTAACAATTCCTCATATGGGATGGAATAAAGTAATTTTTAATGATGATTCATTTAATGAATGTAATGGTTTTTATTATTTTGCAAATAGTTACTATGCTGATGTTAACAAATACACTTTTGGAAAATACACTTATGGTAGCACTTTTAGTGCATTTGTTAGAAAAGATAATTTTTTTGGTGTTCAATTTCACCCAGAAAAATCCTCTAAAAATGGTTCCAAATTTTTAATGCAATTCCTAAAACAACTTTGAATATTCTTCCTGCGATAGATATCAAAAATGGAAGTTGTGTAAGACTTAAGAAAGGAAATTTTAATGAAATTAAAATATATAACACATCGCCATTAGATCAAGCAAAACTATTTAAGGATCATGGTTTCGATTTCGTACACATTGTTGACTTGGATGGTGCTCTTAGTGGCAAGCGAAAAAATAATAAGACTATTAAAAAAATAATAAATCTTAATATTAAAGTACAACTAGGAGGTGGTATTAGATTACTTTCTGATGTAAAGGAGTTGATAGATATTGGTGTAGAAAGAGTAATTTTAAGCACAGCTGCTGTAGAAAATGAATCTTTTGTGAGTGATGTGTTATCAACATTTGATCAAAAATATATTACTCTCGCATTGGATTTTAGAATCTATGATGAAATACCATATTTAGCAACTAAAGGTTGGATAAATCAATCGAAAATTAATTTATATAATTTCATTCAAAAAAATGAAATTAAAAATGTTCTTACAACTGATATAAATAGAGATGGTTTATTAATTGGTCCAAATTTAAAAATATATAAAAAAATTAAAGAATTATATCCTGATAAGAATCTAATAGGATCAGGTGGAATTTCAAAAATTAGTGACTTTAATGACTTAGCAGAAATTAATGTGAATGAATGTGTCGTTGGTAAGGCTATTTATGAAAATAAAATATCAATGAAGGAGTTAGCAAATGTTAACTAAAAGAATAATCCCTTGCCTCGACGTTAAAAATGGAAAAGTTGTTAAAGGAGTTCAATTTAAAAATCACAAAATAATCGGAGATCCCATTAAGTTGGCTTCGAAATACTCAGAAGAAAATGCTGATGAATTAGTTTTTTATGACGTTTATTCAAGTGTAGAGTCTAAATCAGTCTCTCTTAGTTGGGTCAATGAAATTGCTCAAAATATTAATATTCCCTTTTGTGTTGCCGGTGGTATTAAAAATATTAAAAAAGCCAAAGAGGTGTTACACATGGGTGCCGATAAAGTTTCAATAAACACTCCCGCAGTAGAGAATCCGAAATTAATTAGTGAATTGGCAAAAACTTTTGGTTCTCAATGCGTTGTAATAGGTATTGATAGCTATTTTGATCAAACAAATTACATAGTATATGCAAAAACTGGGTCTGCTAAAGCAAGATATGAAGTTGGTAAAAATACATTAGATTGGGTTAAAGAAGTTCAGGATAGAGGAGCAGGTGAGATAGTATTAAATTGCATAAATAGAGATGGTGTCAAAGAAGGTTATGATATAGATCAACTTACTATGATAAGAGAGGTTTGCAAGGTCCCCTTAATAGCTTCTGGTGGTGCTGGGAAAAAAGAGCATTTTAAAAAAGTTTTTGAAAATTCAAATGTGGATGGGGCTCTTGCAGCATCGATTTTTCATGATAATGACATATCAATTTCAGAGCTTAAAAGTTATCTAAAAGATCAAAAAATTAAGGTGAGGAAATGATCGCTGACGATGTATGGAAGGATAACCAAATGTTGATACCAGCAATTATTCAAGATTCTAATACTAAATCAGTATTGATGCTTGGTTATATGAACAAGGAGTCATACAAAAAAACAATTGATATAAAGAAAGTTACATTCTATAGCAGGTCAAGGAAGTGCTTGTGGACTAAGGGTGAAACATCAGGAAATTTTTTAAATTATATTTCCTGCGAGATAGATTGTGACAAAGATACATTATTAATTCAGGCTACAAATGACGGTCCAACCTGCCATTTAGAAAAATACTCCTGTTTTGGTGATGAGGAGTTTAGTATTCAAAAACTTGAGTTAATAATTAAAGATAGGAAGAAGATTTATAAAAGTGGTTCATACACAAATATCCTTTTTGAGAAAGGTAATAAGGAGATAGTAAAAAAAATTACAGATGAAGCAAATGAATTAGCAATTTCTACACTTTCTAATGATGGAAGAATATTAGAGAAAGCTGCAGATCTCACATATTATTTACAAGTTTTGTTGATAGCAAATAATCATTCACTGAAAGAGCTGGAAAATATATTAAAAATGCGAAATAAATAAAATGGACTACTTGCAATATATTAATCCTGGAATTGATTCAATTAAACCTTATGAGCCTGGAAAGTCTGCTGATGATGTTATGGAAAAATATAATCTTAGCAATATTATAAAACTTGCAAGTAATGAAAATAGTCTTGGTCCCTCTCCAAAAGTTAAAAGTGCGATAAATGAATTCAAAGATATTCATTTATACCCAGACGGTGACGGAAAGCAATTGAAATCAAAAATTTCTGAAGTTGAACAGTTATCAAACGAAAATATTATTCTAGGAAATGGTTCAAATGAAATTTTAGGGATAGTTTCGCAAACTTTCTTATCTGAAAGATCTGAATGCATCTTCTCAAAACATGCTTTTGTTGTATATAAACTTGCTGCTAAAGTTCATGGATGTAATTTTCATGAAGTAGAAGCAAAATCATGGGGACATGATTTAGACAAATTCATAGAGCATATAAATGAAAATACGAGAATAATCTTTATTGCAAATCCAAATAATCCTACAGGTACATATTTAACTCATTATGAATTAGACAAATTTTTGCAGAAAGTTTCATATGACATCATTGTTGTTATTGATTTAGCTTATTATGAATATGTAACAACAGATGATTATATTAATACACTTGGAATTCTTAATAATTATAAAAATGTATTAATCACAAAATCATTCTCTAAAATACATGGTCTTTCTGCTTTGCGAGTTGGATACGGAATGGGTAATAAAAAACTCATAGAAATAATGAATCGTGTAAGGCAACCTTTTAATGTGAACTCCATTGCTCAAAAAGCAGCCATTGCTTCACTAGATGATACTAATTATTTACAAAAAAGTATCAAATATAATACGGATGAAAGAGAATTCTTATATAAGTGCTTAAAAGAAATGTCTATAAATTTTATCCCATCTCAAGGAAACTTCATTTGTATTGATGTAAACCAAAGTGGCAGAAAAGTATNTGAATNATTACTAAAAAAAGGTGTNATTGTAAGACCAATTGAATTATATNAAATGCCAAATTTTATAAGGGTTACGATTGGGCAAAGATCAGAAAATGAATTTTTTATTCAAAAATTAAAAGAATGTCTGTAATCCATATATAAAAAAATAAACGTATTCTAAAAAAAGATTGGTGGATGCACTGCTAAATCACTCCACTGCCACCGAACCGAGCGACGCTCCTAGCTTATAAGCTCTGCTTTTACTTCTTTATAGTTATCCCACCTAACTTGAACAGAGCGGAGCACCTGCATGTTAATTTCTGAGGATATTCAGGATGACAACCATTGATGCATCCACTGTTTGAGTAGGTTTTCTTGGGCGTATGGATTTTCAATTTGCAATAGATAGCAGGCCTGTTGTGGAATTAGCTCGGTATGGCTAAATGCTAGGTCTTTGGCATTCGAATAGGCTGAAATTAGACCTTATTTACCCAATTGTATTCCATTATACTCACGAATAACGANCGCCAACGTAATTACATTTTCATCATATTGAAGTCGATGTAGAATTACAAATCCAGCACTTCCCCTACACTNTCTGTCTACACTTTAATGTTCCTGCCAATGATGGGCAGCTGAGTAGTAAGTCTTACGTAACTGATTAATATGATTTGGGACTTCTTGGGGACTTGAAATTGGGATNAGGTGANANTTAAAAACCGNAGATTTTAACTTTAGCCAGTGATATGCNTGTTGCTGAGGCAAAAACAAAAAAAAATGCCTTTTTATGNGAAATTATGCATGAAATCTAAAGAATTTTAGCCATACAATTTATTATATTTCTATTAGATAAAGAAAAAGAAGCTTAGCCTGAGTCTAAGTATCTCAAGAAGTACAAACTGCAGTCTAAAATCTATCATCATGCCAACTATTATAAAGGCGTTACAATCGCAGGTAGGTAGAAAGCTAATGACAGGGATAACTGGAATAGCCCTAATGCTCTTTTTAGTTGTTCATTTAGCCGGTAATTATGCCATTTTTGCTTCTGCTGATGCCTTTAACATATACACCAAGACATTAGAAAGTTTAGGAATCCTACTTTATATGGCCGAGGCAGGTCTACTATTTTTTGTATTNTATCACTCTTATCTTGGCATTTCGATATGGTTGGGCAAGCGTAAAGCTAGAGCAGCTGGCTACGAAGTCTATAAATCTAGAGGGGGAGCAAGTCGCCAAAATCTAGCATCGAGAAGTATGATATTATCTGGGCTGACCATATTANTCTTTCTTATTGTACACATTTGGTCATTCAAATTTGGAGAGACTGAAATGATTATGTCAGCCGATGGTGAGCCTATGAGGGATCTTCGACAGTTGGTGATTGATTCATTTACGACTTGGTATATTGCGTTGGGATATGTAGTAGTTCTGAGTCTAATTACGCTTCACTTGTTCCATGGTGCATGGAGTGCNTTNACATCATTAGGAGTAACCAATAAGAATAATACCCAGGCTTTCAAATTGGGAGCATATATTTTTACTATTGTACTTATGTTTGGTTTCATTTTCATCCCTGTCTACATCTTTGCTACAGGTGGTTTGGGTTCATTAATTGCTTATTAGTTAAGGAGCGTTTATCATGATCTCATTAGATGCAAAAATACCAGATGGACCATTAGAAAAGAAGTGGAATCGCCACAAGAAAGAGATGAAACTAGTGGCGCCAAACAATCGTCGTAAGTATGAGATCATCATTGTAGGGACTGGATTGGCAGGAGGTGCTGCGGCCGCAAGTATGTCGGAGATGGGTTACAAAGTCAAAAGTTTCTGTATACAAGATTCTGCCCGTCGAGCTCATTCTATTGCCGCTCAAGGAGGAATTAATGCTTCTAAGAATTATCCAAATGATGGCGATAGTGTTTGGAGGCTGTTTTATGACACNATCAAAGGTGGCGACTATCGCTCACGCGAAGCCAATGTTTATCGNTTAGCCGAAGTATCCAATAATATTATCGATCAGGCGGTGGCACAGGGTGTTCCTTTTGCNCGTGAGTATTCCGGTTTGTTAGCTAACCGTTCCTTTGGTGGTGCCCAGGTTAGTAGAACATTCTATGCGCGGGGTCAAACAGGACAGCAACTACTTTTAGGCGCGTATCAGGCAATGATGCGTCAGGTAGAGTTAGGCGGGATAGAGTACTATACCCGGCACGAAATGCTTGAGGTCGTTATTATTGATGGAAAAGCACGAGGAATTATTACTCGTGATCTAGTGACGGGCGAAATTNGCCAGCATGAAGCTGATGCGGTAATTCTAGCCACAGGCGGGTATGGAAATGTATTTTATTTATCAACCAATGCTAAAAATTCCAATGTGACAGCTGCTTGGCGAGCACATAAAAAAGGTGCATTNTTTGCCAACCCTAGCTTTGTACAAGTGCACCCAACGTGTATTCCTGTTTCAGGAGATTACCAATCCAAACTAACCCTCATGAGCGAAAGTTTGCGCAACGATGGGCGCGTTTGGGTACCTCGTAAAAAAGGAGATAATCGTCATCCAAATGATATACCTGAAGATGAGCGCTTATATTACCTCGAAGAAAAGTATCCTAGCTTTGGGAACTTAGTACCACGCGATGTGGCCTCCCGTAATGCTAAGTTGGTATGTGATAGAGGTCTAGGAATAGGGGAAACAGGCTTAGCCGTTTACTTAGATTTCCGAGATGCTATTGCCCGTGACGGTAAGGATATGATCTCAGCGAAGTATGGAAACCTATTCGATATGTATGCCAATATCGCAGGTGAGGACCCCTACACTAGACCGATGCGGATTTTCCCAGCAGTACATTATACAATGGGCGGTCTTTGGGTGGATTACAACTTAATGACCAATATCCCNGGTTTGTTTGCTGCTGGTGAAGCTAATTTCTCCGATCATGGAGCTAATCGCCTTGGTGCTTCGGCNCTTATGCAAGGCCTATCCGACGGGTATTTTGTACTTCCAAGTACCATAGGTAATTACCTCGCTGATGTAAAACCAGGCACACGTTATGGCACCGACCATGAAGCTTTTGATACCGCCGCTAAGAAAGCACAAGAGACAATTGATCGACTCCTAAATATAAATGGTAAGCGNACTATTATCGATTTCCACCGAACACTTGGCCGTATTGTTTGGGATAAGATTGGAATATCTAGAACAAAGGAAGGCTTGGAAGAAGCTATTAACGATATTCGTAGTTT
Source organism: Balneola sp. (assembly GCA_002720745.1). Taxonomy (GTDB): domain Bacteria; phylum Bacteroidota; class Rhodothermia; order Balneolales; family Balneolaceae; genus UBA1275. The sequence goes on along the minus strand of PBJO01000005.1, from coordinate 92,214 downwards.
ACGCGAAGAGTTTTGGACCAATGTATATGTTCCTGGAGAAAAAACTAACTACAATAAGTACCTAGAATTTGCTGGTAGAGTAGCAGATTTCTTCGAACTAGCGGAACTAATGGCCATGGATGCCCTAGACCGAGACGAATCTTGTGGTTGTCATCTTCGAGAGGAATTCCAAACCGAAGAAGGAGAGGCCATTCGTAATGATAAAGATTATTCTTACGTATCTGCCTGGGAGTTTAAAGATCGCAATGGAGTTCTTGAAGAAGCTCTCCATAAAGAAGAGTTAAATTTTGAATTTGTTGAACTAAAGCAACGTAGTTACAAATAAGAGCNTATTGCTATGAGTACTAATATGACCATTCATCTAAGATATTGGAGACAAACTGGCCCGACAGCAAGGGGATATTTTGAAAACAGAACTCTATCGACCGTAAACGAACATATGTCTTTTTTAGAAATGTTAGATGTGCTCAATGAAGAGTTNCAATTAGAAGGCAAGAGACCAGTAGAGTTTGATTACGATTGTCGAGAAGGTATTTGTGGATCATGTAATTTGGTGATTAACGGGCAAGCGCATGGGCCTAAAAAAGGAACGGCTTGCTGTCAGTTACATATGAGAAATTACTCAGATGGAGATCATATTACCATTGAACCACCTCGAGCGTCCGCTTTCCCGGTTATCAGAGATTTAGTGGTTGATCGCTCGGCATTTGACCGTATTATCGAAGCAGGTGGCTATGTATCNGTTAAAACAGGTTCAGCCCAAGAAGCTAATGCTATACCCATCCAAAAAAATGATGCCGACCTAGCCTTTGACTATGCTGCATGTATTGGCTGTGGGGCTTGTGTAGCAGCATGTCCAAATGCTTCTGCGTCACTTTTCACCAGTGCTAAAATATCTCACCTATCTCATCTTCCACAGGGTAATGTTGAGCGTAGTAATCGAGTTGTAGCCATGGTAGAACAGATGCAAGAGGAGGGCTTTGGGGATTGTTCAAACTTTGGCGAATGTGAAGCGGTATGCCCGAAAGAAATCTCTATTGCTGCTATTTCTGATACGCGTCGTGACTATGTTAGAGCAGTTATTCAAGGCTAGATTCTAAATAACTTTTTAGATAAAATTACCTAGACACTAGAAAGTTAGAAGTTTTTTTATATTGTACTTGGCAACCTTTTATGCTATAAAGCGAAACAATTGTGGATGATCGTTTACGTACTCGAAGCTAAGTTGTTTCGCGTTCATACGGTTGATTAGTTGCTTGATATCTTTTTTGTTTTTTAGCTCTAATCCAATAAGCGCTGGGCCTAGATCCTTGTTGGTTTTTTTCGAATACTCGAAGTAAGTGATATCGTCATCAGGACCAAGTACGTTTTCCAAAAATTCAAGAAGAGCGCCAGCTCTCTGGGGGAAATCCACAATAAAATAATGTTTTAGCCCTTCATACATAAGCGAGCGTTCTTTGATTTCAGCTGTCCGCATAATGTCATTATTGCTACCGCTGAGCACACATACGATATTTTTCCCTTTGACTTGGTCTTTGCATACGTCGAGAGCGGTTATAGATAGTGCGCCTGCCGGTTCAACTACTATAGCCTGTTCGTTGTACATATTAAGAATGGTGCCGCATACCTTACCTTCTGGCACCGTAATAACCTTATCTAGAACTTTAGAGCATATTTCAAAAGTGAATTGCCCAACTTTTTTAACTGCAGCTCCATCTACAAATTTATCAATCTCGTCTAGGCTCACTACTTTCCCTGCCTCAATGGATTTGAGCATTGCCGGTGCACCTTCCGGTTCGACACCAATGAGTTGAGTTTGCGGAGAGTATGCTTTTATATAACTACCAATTCCAGCAGAAAGGCCACCACCGCCAACAGGGGTAATGATATAGTCGATGGGAAAATTGGCATCTTCCCAAAGTTCTTTTCCAACTGTACCCTGACCAGCAATGATTTTTGGATGATCAAAGGGGGGTATAAATGCAGCGTTTGTCTGTATACAAAAATCTGTGGCATGAGCAAAAGCATCGTCAAAGGTATCACCGTCTAAAACAATCTCTACAAATTCCCGGCCAAACATATTTACCTGCTTAACCTTCTGTTCTGGTGTGGTGACCGGCATAAAGATGGTTCCTTTGATGCCTTTTTTACGACAGGCAAATGCCACCCCTTGCGCGTGGTTTCCTGCACTCGCACAAACTACACCATGTTTGATTTCAGCCTCCGGTAAAGATTGGATCATGTTATATGCTCCTCTAATTTTATATGAGCGTACAACCTGAAGATCCTCTCGTTTAAGCCATATATTGGCTTGATATTGCTCGGATAATAATTCGTTATAAATTAATGGAGTTCTGTGAGCTATGCCTTCGAGCTTATGTGCTGCATCCTCAATGTCCTTAATCGTCACACTCGCAGAGGGTGTCTCGGGTTGAAGAATATCAATGCTGGATGGTTGTTGTGAACTCAATGATTAGAACTAATTAGTTATTCTCAGGTCGTAAAGTACGAACTGTTTTACCCGCTTTCCACATTTCTGAATCGCGAAGTTCTGTCAGTTCGATCTCTAACTTTTCTCGATAATCCTCTTTACTGTTGGAGTCAATTGATTTTTGAGCTTCATTTCCATTAGCAACTTCCTTATAAAGGTCTTCAAATACAGGTTTAGTAGCGTCTTTAAATTTTTTCCACCAATCTAAGGCACCTCGCTGAGCGGTAGTAGAACAATTGGCATACATCCAATCCATACCATTTTCAGCTACCAATGGCATAAGAGACTGAGTAAGTTCTTCTACAGTTTCATTGAACGCTTCGGAAGGACTGTGACCATTAGCACGAAGTACTTCGTACTGTGCCGCGAAAATACCTTGTATGGCTCCCATGAGCGTTCCTCTTTCTCCGGTTAGATCAGAATAAACTTCTTTTCTAAAGGTGGTTGGGAATAAATAGCCTGAGCCCACTCCTATACCTAATGCCACTACACGTTCCCTAGCGCAGCCGGTACTGTCTTGCAAGATGGCAAAGCTAGAATTTAAGCCACGCCCCTCAAGATACATGCGGCGCAGGGAGGTGCCAGAACCTTTAGGTGCAACGAGAATTACGTCAACATTATCTGGAGGGACGATACCGGTTCGTTCATTGAAGGTTACTCCGAATCCATGTGAAAAGTAAAGGGCTTTTCCAGGGCTTAGATATTTTTTTACTGTTGACCACGCTGAAATTTGGCCTGCATCGGAGAGTAAATATTGTAGAATTGTTCCTCGTTGACAGGCTTCTTCTATTTCAAAGAGTGTTTTCCCGGGAACCCACCCATCAGCTACTGCCTTATCCCAAGTTTTTGATCCCTTTCGCTGACCAATAATAACGTTAAATCCATTGTCTTTTAAATTAAGTGCTTGACCAGGACCTTGTACTCCATAACCTAAAATAGCAATGGTTTCATCTTTGAGGGTTTCAATTGCTTTAGCGAGCGGGAACTCATCTCGTGTTACCACTTCTTCTTCTACTCCACCGAAATTTAATAATGCCATATTTGTGTAGATAATTAATTAGTCAGTATGGATTAATATACTGTTTTATTGTTAGCTGTACATACTTTGTGTTATATATTGGAGCTATTAGCTAATAGTAAAGTTTCAATATCTTTGCCAGGACCAAACTGTTGACGTGCAACAGCAATTCTTCCCGACCGAACAAATTCTTTTATGCCGTAAGGCTCGAGTTCATCAAATAAGGCTTTAGTTTCCCGTTTATAACCTGCTTTTTCTATCACCACAAACTCTCGTTCAATTGTCAAGAAACGAGCGTTATGCTCTCGTACAATGCGCTCAATTTCAATCCCATTAGTCAAGGTTTCTGTAGCAATTTTATATAAAGCCAACTCCTGTTGAACCACTTCCTTTTTCTTGTAAAAGTCGGCCTTTAGCACTTCGACTTGCTTCTCAATTTGCTTGACTACTTTAATGACTTGTTCTTCGGTCTCTGTAACTGCGATAGTGAATCGATGAATCCCCACAATTTCACTTTCAGAGGTAGTAAGGCTTTCTAGGTTAATTTTTCTTTTGGTAAAAATGGTAGTTATGCGATGAAGCAAACCAACTTGGTTTTCGGTGTAAACGGTAATTGTAAATTCTTTTTTTTCCACTTCCATAATCTGCATTTAATTAATCCAATCTTATTTCTGCTACGCCGCATCCCGATGGAACCATCGGAAAAACATTGTTTTCTTTGCCCACCATAACTTCCAAGAAATAAGCCCCATCGGTTTCAATGAACTCGGTTAGGGCTTGATCAAGTTGATCGCGATGAGTCACTTGGTTGGTAGGAATTCTGAATCCTTTGGCCAAAAGTTGAAAATCAGGGTTAATCATTTCGGTCGCAGAGTAGCGTTTGTCAAAGAAGAGCTGCTGCCATTGTCGCACCATACCCAAGAATTCGTTATTAAGCAGGAGCACTTTTACTTTAGCTTGCGTTTGGTATATCGTAGCAAGCTCTTGTATGGTCATTTGTAAACCTCCATCGCCTACCACACACACTACAGTTCGATCCGGAGTACCTAGAGCGGCTCCCAATGCTGCAGGAAGGCCAAATCCCATGGTACCAAGTCCACCAGATGTAATATTGCTTTTTGATTGCTTAAATTCAGCATATCGACAGGCCACCATCTGATGCTGCCCTACATCAGTTACTATGATAGCATCTCCCCCAGTTTTTTCGTTCAATATCCGAATGACCTCACCCATAGTGAGAATTTCATTGGTGGGATTTAGTTCTTCTTGTATCACTTTATCATGCTCAAGTTGGTCACACTCAGCGAATCGTTCAAGCCACTCATTTCTATCTTTTTTTTGTAGCCTTTGGGTGAGCAATGGAAGAGTTTTTTTTGCATTGCCTAATACAGGGATATGTGCATATACATTCTTATTTATTTCTGCAGGGTCAATTTCAAGGTGGATGACCTTGGCTTGCTTTGCATATTTATCAAGATCTCCAGTTACTCGATCATCAAATCGCATTCCTACCGCAATGAGTACATCGCACTCATTGGTCAGTAAATTAGGACCATAATTACCATGCATTCCCAGCATGCCTACATTGAGTGGATGACTCGTTTCCATAGCAGATAAGCCTAAAATAGTCCAGGCAGCCGGTAAGTTACTTTGTTCCACAAAGGCTTTGAATTCCTGTTCGGCCTCCGCTAATATAATCCCTTGCCCAAATAATACATAGGGACGTTTTGCTTCGTTGATCGCCTTGGCGGCGGCTTCTATTTGACCAATCTCTATGGCAGGTTCTTCGCGGTAGCTTCGAATGGAGGTGCTTCGTTTGTACTCAAAGTCGAGTAGTTGGAACTGTGCATCCTTGGTGATATCAATAAGAACCGGTCCCGGGCGACCAGAGCGAGCAATATAAAAGGCTTTGGCGATGGCCAAGGGTATTTCCTCTGCTTTGGTAACCTGATAATTCCATTTAGTTACAGGTATAGATATACCAATTACGTCTGTTTCTTGGAATGCATCGCTCCCAAGGAGATGAGACGGTACTTGTCCAGTGATACAAACCAGTGGAGTAGAATCGATCTGCGCATCGGCGATTCCTGTAATTAAGTTGGTGGCACCTGGACCAGAAGTGGCCAAGCAAACCCCTACTTTGCCGCTAGCTCGTGAGTAGCCTTGGGCGGCGTGAATAGCACCTTGTTCATGTCGTGCTAGAACGTGATGTAGCCTATCCTGGTAGTCATAGAGGGCGTCATATACTGGCATAATAGCTCCACCGGGATAACCAAATGCGATGTCGACCCCTTCTTGAATAAGGGCTTGGACTATTGCTTCTGCTCCTGTGATAGAAGTTTGATGGGAGGAAGATTTATTTTCTGTTGGTTGGAGATCTATGCTAGCCATAAAGTATAAGTAATGAATTAAAATTCGTCAGTTGTGCAGCCTATGGAGGCGCTAGATACGGTGCGCGCGTATTTGTATAGTGTGCCGGTGCGCGCTTTGAGCGGGGGAGCTTGCCATGTACTTTTTCTTTTTTCTAAGTCATCATCAGATACTCGAACCTGTAAGGTATTAGCTTCGGTGTCTATTTGAATTAGGTCTCCATCTTGGACTAGTCCAATGACGCCACCCACTTGTGCCTCCGGGGTAATGTGTCCTACCACAAAGCCATGGGAGCCACCCGAGAAGCGTCCATCGGTGATTAAGGCCACCTCTTTTCCTAAACCTGCGCCCATGATAGCAGAGGTAGGTTTAAGCATTTCAGGCATTCCAGGTCCACCTTTGGGACCCACATATCTTATTACAATTACATCGCCCTTCTTGACTGCACCTGAACTGATTCCTTCATTGGCTTCTTCTTCAGAATTAAATATGCGGGCAGGACCAGCAAAGCGTAAGCCTTCTTTTCCAGTTATTTTTGCTACAGCTCCTTCTAAGGCTAAGTTTCCGTAGAGTATTTGGATATGACCGGTCGATTTGATGGGTTTGTCTATTGGGAACACCACTTTTTGAGATTCAAAATCTAAGGGGGGAACATCAATTAAATTTTCAGCTAAAGTAGCTCCTGTAATAGTTTTTTGTTCTCCATGGAGGATGCCATCAATAAGCATCGTTTTTAATACAGAGGGGATTCCCCCAACTTTATGAAGGTCCTCCATAACGTGACGTCCACTGGGTTTAAGATCGGCAATAAAGGGAGTGGTATCGCTGATATGCTGCATATCAGAGAGATCAAACTCTACTTTGGCAGCGCGAGCGATGGCTAAGAGATGGAGTACCGCATTGGTGGAGCCTCCTAGCAAGGTAATTAGTCTAAATGCGTTTTCTAGCGATTTCTTGGTTACAATATCTCTAGGTTTTAGATCCAATTCTAGTAGTTTTAACATACTCTTGCCCGCTTCTTCGCATTCATTCACTTTTTCGGTGCTATTTGCAGGATTTGAGGAATTGTATGGCAAGGTCATTCCCATTGCCTCAATGGCGCTGGCCATAGTATTAGCCGTATACATGCCTCCGCAGGCTCCCGGTCCTGGGCATGCATGTTTGACAATATCTTTAAAGGTAATATCATCTATAACCCCTGATACTTTTTGACCCCATGCTTCAAAGGCAGAAACTACATCCAATTTTTGTCCATTATGATACCCAGGCGCAATGGTACCACCGTATATCATAATGCTAGGCCTGTTCACTCGCAGCATAGCCATTAAGGCTCCCGGTATATTCTTATCGCAGCCTACAATAGCAACCATCGAATCGTAACTCATACCGGTTACGACCGACTCCATAGAATCGGCAATCAAGTCACGAGAGGGAAGAGAATAACGCATTCCAGCTGTTCCCATTGAAATCCCATCTGATATACCAATGGTATTGAAAATGAGTCCATTTAGTCCAACATGTCTTACTCCACGCTTTACATGGATGGTCAAGTCATTTAAATGCATATTGCATGGATTCCCCTCAAAACCGGTACTTGCAATACCAACAAAGGCTTTATCCAAATCAGAGTCATCTAAGCCTATGGCATGTAGCATGGCTTGTGCAGCTGGTTGAGATCCATCTTGAGTAATTTGCTTCGAGTATTTATTTAGTTCTTTCATGAAGTGAGGTGCGTGATATCTTATCTGGAAGCTTACTTATTAAAGTTTATATGATCTTTGATAGAGAACTTATAATCTATTCACCAAAAAAAAGCCTTCCTGTTTTTTTTAGGAAGGCTTGTAGTGCATTGTTTCAATGATATGCGGACAACACTTCCTCATCGTCTATGAACGATGATATCAAATATAATGACGATGATGTTACGTTGTTGTATCAAAAGACTATTAGTTATTTACTTAGTAAGAACGAGCTATCTCTGTAAAATTGCAATAAATATAGGGTATAAACTTTTGTTATAGATGGAATGGCCAAAAGGAGTTAATTCGGTTTGTGTTGTTGAAATTTAGCTCTAATAACCTCTTGTATGGTCATATTTTGAATTTTTGAATCGAGCCATGATATGATGTCCAAATATAAAAAAGCTCTTTTTTGGTACGGTTTTTTCTGCAAATCAATGAGTTTTGAGTGAAGTTTTTTGAACTTTCGTGCTATTTGATCTTCATTGGTTTGAGGTAAATTACGTAGAAACAGTAAAACTTCTTCTTGAACGGAATTTAGGTCGTTCATGCGACGTAAAAACCGGTATGTACTTCTTACTTGATACTGAACTAATTGTTCGTTGCCTAATTCAATCTGAGTTATAAGTGTTAAAATTCGAGCAAAGCAATGTAGATCTTCTCGCAGATGTGGATCTGGATACTGAATAATATGAGCACAATGCTCTATTGTTTTTTGCAAATTACCTGCGCCAAAATATAAACAAGCTATTTTGTAGTGAAATACCAAGATTTGATGGGAATCGATTCGGTGGCTCCACTGCTGCATCTTTGCAGATAGTTCAGGGATAATATTTATTCCCTTTTTAAACTCACCATTCATGAAGTAATGGTTTATTTGTGAGGTGTAATAATACTGCCAACCCAGTGTTTCTAGATTGGTATTAGTACGAGAGGGTGGGTGTTCTAAAAACTCTTTTAGCTTTTTCATTTCTTCTTCATGTCGATCGTAATGCCCCACAATGAACAAGGCCTCAAGAAGGACATGCATTCCTTTTACATACCAAATTGGATCTGCTTGAAGCATATTTGGGTGTTGACGAAAATGATCTACCCACTTTTGAGCATGACGGTATTGTAACAGGAAATCCTGAACAATTAGGCTGTACCATGCATAAGAAACATGAAGATAATGCTGCTCATAAAATCCCATTTTTTCCGGTATAAGGGTAGAAAGAGCTTGTTCAAAAAAGGCATGTATTCGCTGATAATCTGCTTTATTTCGTACATGACCTGTTTTAATGTATAAGCTATATAAACGTAAGGCGAGATTTGATAGTTGATGATATTGTTGCTCGGATTGTAGTACCTTTTTGGTTTGCTCAATCAAATCATCGGCGCGATGGTCAAAAGTTCGAGTGATGTATTGTGACTCGATGAGTTTTTCGAAACCAAGAATCTCGGAGCTCAGCGGAACTCTATGATGCTCATAGGCAGCTAGTTTGGCCTTATCCAGTATTTTTAAGCTTTGCTTATAGAGTCCTTTGTCGTATAAGATGCGTGCATAGTCGATTTGTTCCCTAAGTTGTATATCGATGTTATGATTGGTGTAATTCAATCGTATCGAGGTGAGAAGCTGTCGATATAGATGAGCTTTAAGATTGGGGAGTTGTATTTTTTTTATCCCATTTAACTTTTGAATAAGATGCTCCTCACTATATTCTTTAGATTTATCTATAGCGTCGAAGAGTTGAATGAATTTCGCTTCTTCGGAGCTATTACGCATAGCGTATATTTTAAAACTGCGTTTTTCTGCCTTACTTAGAGAGCGTATTAGTTGAAATAAATAATCATTTGGCTGGTTGGCCATTGTAATAAAAAAACATTTTTTATTTGTATAAAATATTGCTTAACAATTGCTTATAATGAATTGTAAAGCCTTTATTATGTCTTAGGTATTGTAATATAGTATGAATTCAGTTTTTATACATCTTTATAGTCGCTTTATTACCCATTATATTCGTCTTATTATCAATTAAGCAAAGCCCGTAATATGGCTCATAAGCACATACAAATATTTGATACAACGCTCCGCGATGGTGAACAAGTTCCAGGTTGTCAGTTAAATACAGATGAAAAAATTGAAATAGCGCTCGCTCTCGAAAAATTAGGGGTAGATATAATGGAGGTAGGATTCCCAATTTCTTCTCCAGGTGATTTTGAATCGGTGTTAAAAATATCAGGTATTGTTAAAAACTCTACGGTGTGTGCACTTTCAAGGGCGGTTGAAAAAGACATAGATGCAGCCGCCGAAGCGGTGAAAAATGCTAGGTTACCACGAATACATACTGGAATAGGTACTTCTGATAGTCATGTCTTTGATAAGCTACGTAGCAGCAGAGAGCAAGTTTTAGAACGAAGTGTAGCAGCTGTGAAATATGCAAAAAGGTTTGTTGAAGACGTGGAATTCTATGCAGAAGATGCAGGTAGAACCGATAATGAGTATTTAGTCAAGGTATTGGAGGCTGTTATTGTCGCAGGTGCAACGGTAGTGAATATACCCGATACTACTGGGTATTGTCTACCATGGCAGTATGGGGCTAAGATTAAATATTTAAAAGAGCATGTTAAAGGAATTGATAAAGTACATATTTCTACTCATTGTCATAATGACTTGGGTTTGGCGACTGCTAACTCCATAGCAGGGGTTGAGCATGGAGCGACTCAGGTGGAATGTACCATTAATGGAATTGGCGAACGAGCAGGTAATGCTTCATTGGAAGAAGTTGTGATGATCTTACGACAACATCAGGATTTGAATTTTGACACTCGTATTCAAAGCCCTCAGCTTAAATCAGTAAGCGAATTAGTCTCTACCCGAATGAGAATGCCTGTNCAGCCTAACAAAGCTATTGTTGGTAGTAATGCCTTTTCACATTCTTCTGGAATACACCAAGATGGGGTTATTAAGAGTAGAGAAACCTATGAGATTATCGATCCATTAGAGGTTGGTGTGCACGAATCCAGTATAGTATTAACGGCACGAAGTGGACGGGCAGCCTTGAAATTCAGGGCNGCTAAATTAGGTTTTGAGCTTGAACGAGAACAAATGGAACCGTATTACAAAGAATTTTTAAAGTTAGCCGATGAGAAAAAGGTAGTACAAGATCAGGATCTGTTGACATTATTTTCATCTTAGATGTAAAAAACCCTATTATCCATTCGAATCTTGTACGGAAACCCNAGATAACCTGATATGGGAAAAACACTGTTTGAAAAAGTGTGGAATAACCACATAGTAGATAAGGTCGAAGGAGGCCAAGAGATTCTGTTTATCGATCGACATTTTATACATGAAGTTACCTCACCTCAGGCCTTTGATGGTATTCGAAAAAGAGGGATTGGATTGTATGATAAAAGCAGAATTGTCGCTACAGCTGATCATAACGTACCCACTAAAGATCAGCATTTGCCAATTAAAGATGGGCTTTCTCGTNTACAAGTAGATATGCTCACATATAATTGCAAGGAATTTGACATTGAANTGTATGGACTTGGTCACAAAAATCAGGGAATTGTCCATGTGATTGGTCCTGAGTTGGGGGTCACTAAACCAGGCATGACCATAGTGTGTGGGGACAGTCATACATCAACTCATGGAGCCTTCGGTGCTGTTGCTTTTGGAATTGGAACCTCACAAGTTGAACAAGTGATGGCCTCGCAATGTCTTTTGGTCCAACGCCCAAAAACTATGAGAATCATTATCGATGGTGAATTGGGCAAAGGTATATATTCAAAGGATATTATATTGTACATCATCTCGAAGCTTAGCACCTCTGGTGGGACGGGTCATTTTGTCGAATATGCTGGCTCTGCTATTCGATCTCTATCGATGGAAGCTAGAATGACAATCTGTAATATGAGCATAGAAATGGGTGCTCGTGGAGGAATGATTGCGCCCGATCAAACCACTTTTGAGTATATAAAAGGTAGAGTCTATGCTCCGTCTGCAGAACAATGGCAAGATGCTGTGAACTATTGGTCTACTTTGTATAGTGATGAAGATGCTGTTTTTAANAAAGAGTACGTATTCAAGGCCAAGGACATAGAGCCGATGATCACCTATGGAACCAATCCGGGTATGGGAATGGGAATAACGCAGCATATTCCAACAACTCAGGAAGTTGAGCGTCCGGATAATTTACTTCAATCATTAAACTATATGGGCCTTAACCCTGGTGAATCCTTGCTAAATACCCCCATTGATCATGTATTTATTGGAAGCTGTACCAATTCAAGAATAGAAGATCTTCGTATTGTGGCAGATTTTGTGAGAGGCAAGAAAAAAGCCGACAATGTACAAGCATTTATTGTCCCAGGCTCTAAGCAAGTGGAGGCACAGGCCAAAGCCGAAGGCTTGCATGATATTTTGTTTGAGGCAGGTTTTGAACTCCGAGGCCCTGGATGTTCGGCCTGTTTGGGGATGAATGAGGATAAAATCCCTAAAATGGAATACTGCATATCTACTTCGAATCGAAATTATGAAGGCCGACAAGGGCCAGGAGCTCGCACCTTACTGGTTAGTCCTCTAACGGCAGCAGCGATTGCCGTGGAGGGTAAGGTAGTTGACCCCAGAAAGTACTTGGATCAAGAAACATTTGTCTAATGGAAAAATTTAGCAAATTACTAAGCTCAGCCATACCCTTGATTCAGGAAAATGTAGACACCGATCAAATTATTCCTGCTAGATTCTTGAAAGCTACTTCGCGAGAAGGCTTCGGNGAGCATTTATTTAAAGATTGGCGCTTTGATGAATATGGTGAACCTAAATCTAATTTTATCTTAAATGATCTTAAATATTCNGGNTCCATATTGGTGGCGGGANAAAATTTTGGCTGTGGTTCCTCACGTGAGCATGCAGCTTGGGCTTTAGTCGATTATGGATTTAAGGNTGTTATATCGAGTTATTTTGCTGACATTTTTAAGGGAAATGCATTGAATAATGGTTTATTGCCTGTTCAAGTATCCTCAAACACTCTAAGAAAACTATTAGAAGCAGTGCAGCTTGATCCTATGACGCTCATTGAGATTGACCTAGAGGCTCAGTTTCTTCGGGTCAATGAGATTGGGATAAAGGAACATTTTGAGATAAACCCTTATAAGAAAACTTGTCTGCTTAATGGTTACGATGACATTGACTTTTTATTGAGTCAGAAAGAAAAAATTAGCGCTTTTGAGCGAAAGTATATCGAATTTTAAGTATGAAAAAACGAATTGCAGTAGTGCCAGGAGATGGGATTGGCCCCGAAGTCATTAAACAAGCTATAAAAGTATTAGAGGCAGTATCGAATCGTTATCATCATGAATTTACTTTGGATTATGCACTNATGGGTGCTATTGCAATTGANGAGACAGGGGAGCCTCTGCCGAAGGAGACCGTTGATATATGTCTGATGTCTGATGCGGTGCTTTTTGGCGCCATAGGCCACCCTAAATATGATAATGATCCTAGGGCTAAAATTAGGCCAGAACAGGGTCTATTGAGATTGCGTAAAGCCCTTGGCTTATATGCAAATATTCGTCCTGTTCGACTGTTTAATTCGTTGATAGATCGGTCTCCACTCAAAAAAGAGCGAGTTTATGGCACAAACTTAGTAGTGTTTCGAGAGCTAACAAGTGGNATCTATTTCGGTGACAAAGGACGTATAGAGGGAGGGAATGGAGCCTTTGATACATGTTATTATAATGTAGAAGAAATTACACGCATTGCTAAGATGGCTTTTGAGGCTGCATCGAGTCGTCGGGGTTTGTTGACATTAGTAGACAAAGCAAATGTGCTTGAAAGTTCACGGCTGTGGAGAGAAGTGGTTCAAAAAATGGCCCTTGAATATCCAGATGTTTTGGTAGATTATTTATTNGTGGATAATGCGGCGATGCAAGTGGTTCAACAGCCGTCCAGATTTGATGTAATCTTGACTGAAAATATGTTTGGAGACATAATATCCGATGAAACAAGTGTGATAACAGGATCAATAGGACTCTTACCTTCAGCTTCTTTAGGACTAAGTAGTGGCCTTTTTGAGCCTATTCATGGCAGTTACCCAGAGGCTACGGGTAAAGATATAGCCAACCCANTAGCTACTATTTTATCCTTGGCCATGTTGCTTGAGCACGTAGGGCTAGTGGACGAAGCTNGAAGGGTAGAAGCGGCNGTAGAATTGGTCATTGACAAAGGATTAGTCACACCTGATTTAAACAAGGAACACTTTATTTCTTGTTCGAAAGTAGGAGATGTAGTAGCCATTATGGTGGAATCTGATTTGGATGAAGATACATCTTTCGATAATATCTTTGAAGGTAGCTTGCCATTAATCTAGTTTATTAAACCACATCTTGTTAGGTTGAACCAAAACAGTATAGGGACTATTGTAAAAGTATTTGTCCATAAATCAATAAATCCAAGATGATCGATGAGTATAAGTGAGCAAAGGTATAAACAATGCTTAGTATCCCTTCGGAAATATTGGGGATATGATACGTTTAGACCTGGTCAAGATCAGGCGATTCGATCTGTATGCAAGGGACAAAAGACCTTGGTTATTTTTCCTACTGGTGCGGGAAAATCTTTTTGTTACCAAGTACCAGCAGTTAGCTTTGAGGGACTTTGTCTGGTTATTAGCCCTTTGGTTGCTTTGATGGAAGATCAGGTTAAGCAGTTGCAAGATAGAGGGATATCTGCGACATATATTACTTCCAAACTAGGTTTTAAAGAGATTGAGCAGCGGTTAGTAAATGCCCGAAATGGGATGTATGACCTGCTATATTGTGCCCCAGAGCGGTTGGCAAATCATAGGTTTAAGCAGGAGTTAGAACAATTACCTCTTAGTATGATCGCTGTTGATGAGGCGCATTGTATTTCGGAGTGGGGACATGAATTTAGGCCAGTATATAGGCAGTTGGCCGAGCATTTATCGGTTAAGGCTGGTCATGTACAATGGCTTGCTTTGACGGCGACAGCTACACTAGAAGTGCAAAAAGATATATGTAATGTGCTTGGTTTTGATGATTTTACGACTATAAATTTGCCATTTAGACGAGAAAATTTAATTTGGTGGGTAATCCGGACTGAGCATACCATTGAACGAATGATTAGTACCCTAGAAAAAGTTAAAAATCGAGGAGACGGNTTAATTTATGCTAGCACTCGAAAGAATAGCGAGCGATGGGCAGAACGACTGCTGCGACACGGAATACAGGCTCAAGCTTATCATGCAGGTCTATCCGCAGATAAGCGTACAATTATTCAGCAGCAGTGGATTAGTGGTAAACTACCTTGGGTAGTGGCCACCAACGCCTTTGGAATGGGTATCGATAAGCCCGATTGCCGATATGTATTTCATGAGATTACGCCTAATAGCTTGGAGTCCTATTATCAGGAGGCTGGAAGAGCTGGACGGGACGGGCAAATAAGTTATCCTATTCTTTTTTATCGTCCAGCCTATCTACGAAAAGCTAAAAAACGCATTGAAAAGGCATATCCGCCAATAAAAGAGTTAACCAAACAATATCAAGTTTTGTGTGACGCTTTGGAACTAGCNCTCGGGTCTGAAATGCTAGACCATGTAGCAGTGTCNGTGGATGCACTTTGCCGAAGAAGTGGATGGAGTGCTAAGCATTGGGCATCCATTTTAGAGTTCTTTGAAAGGTGGGGTTTGTTGGAACTTCGAAAAAGTCGATCTCGTATTTTGCTGGTACAATTTTTGTACAGTCCGGAGGCTATGCGCGATATAATTAATGGTATAAAAGACTTAGATAAGCAGTTATTTATGGATCGGTTTTTACGTTATTTTGGTTTGAAGGCCTATCAACAAGAATTNCGTTTAGAATGGAATGAGGCTAAAGAGTTATTTAATAATCTGTCTAGTTTGAGTTTTGACAAATTTGATGAGTACCTAGAAATTTTAGCTAATAAGGATCAATGGATTCGTTACCGGATTCAGGATTCATTTTATAAAATAAGGTTATTAGAAGCTAGGCAGGCTACTATTCCACTCGACGAGAGCTTGTTATGTAATAGAAAAAAAAANGCATTAGAAAAGATAGAATGGATACAATTCTATGCCGAGTCAATGATCTGTAGAGAAGTATTTATACGCCGATATTTTGGTGAAACAAAGGCTGAGGATTGCGAGCATTGTGATAATTGTGAGCGAGCTCAAGAATCCAGGAAGCAAGGTTTGACTTTGGAAGATGTACAAGAACTGTATGATTTATTGGGGGCTAAGTTGAGCCTTAACTATTTGGAGATTCGGCGNAAGTTACCTTGGAGTAAAGAGCGAGTCGATTCTGCTCTTCACTGGTTACTTAGTCAAANACTTATAGAAGAGGTATCCAAAAAGTTTCTTAGCTACCGCGTTATTAGCTAGGTAATTGTCTGGTTGTTACATAGACAGTCTAATTCAATTGTTTTNACTAGGTNTTTTATCGGCTTTTGTACTCATATTCTTGAATACGACGTTTTTCTGTCTCAATGAGAATTTTTACCGAATCCAACCTAGCTCGTTGACCTTCAAAGTCACTTTGATAGTACCGATGACTGTCCAAGAATTCTTGTTCATCTACACCAAAAATACCAAATAATATTTGTTTTAGTGAATCGAGTGCCATAGTATCTGAACTGCTGTTCCATACTTGAATAAGCTGGATATTGGCGAGTAAAGGGATGTACACTGAGTCTGGAAGAAGTTCAGCTGGTTCTGCAATCCTAGGACCTTCTGTGGTTACTATGCATGTGGCACTAAAAAAAAAAGTGCATAGTGCGAATACTATAACAATAGTTTTCGCCGGATTATTTATTTTTTGGAATTGTTTAGGGTGATCTCCTGGACTCATGGCTTTTTGGGTTGAAGTGGACGCATTGTAAGCTCACTGATTAGGAAGTTGTCTGATCGCTCAAGTACAAAGATGAGTGTTTCCGCTACTTCGTCTGGATGCATCATCCCGTTGTGTACTTCTATTTCATCAATTTCATCAAAAAAGTGGGTTGCGATGGATCCGGGGAAAAAGCAGCTTACTTTAATTCCATCGTAGCGTAATTCTTTAAATAGGGCATCACTGAATCCCCTNAAAGCATATTTGGTAGCATTATAGACCGATATCTTTGGATTACCCAAAAGGGCTGCGACCGAAGCGATATTTATGATGTGACAGATCTTATNGTTAGTTTTCATGAGCGGGGTAATATGGCGAGTTAGGTAGAAAACACCTGAGACATTTACCTGCATCATTTGCTCAAACTTTTCCAAAGATAAGTCTTCAATATTATCAAAGTAGCCAAGTCCTGCATTGTTGATGAGTATATCCGGATAGTGGTTTGCGTCGACGAAGGTCTGTTTTACCCAGTGTTCAATCGCATCATGATTTGATATGTCCATTTGCACAGGAATGTAATCCGCCCCCATATTACCCAATTNCTTTTTGTGTGCTTCCATACGTTTAAATGATCGGGATAAGCCATACACGGTGGCACCTTTTAGAAGTAATTTTTCGGTAAAGGATTGACCAATCCCACTACTACTGCCGGTAACAATGGCGATTGAATCTGCTAAGTTCATTGTTTTTGGGTTTAGTATATTATCACTGAAATAAAGATAACTCAGACTTAATTAGGACTCAACTATTTAAACAATGGTAATATACCGAACGCTAGAACATATTCAGCAGCATTTGGCCACTNTTTCTCAGGCTTCTAAGCAAGTGGGTTTTAATGCAGTTTCAGCAGATGGTAGTCTATCAANGCAAGAAGAGCGAATATTATATTTGGATGTTGGAAGTAGCTATTTAAAGCTAGGTATATGGTCGGAAAAAAACTCTGAATTCTTGGTTCGGAGTGTATCATGGGAAGAGGGTGAAGAAGTCCTCAACAGAATCTTCAAGCAATTTTTGAACCAGGGTATTGAATATATAGTTGGAAGTTTAGTGTATACCCCCTCCAAAGAGCGTTTGAACGAGCTATTTAAATTGTTGGGGGAGTATTTTCATTTTGATGTGGTTTGGATTGATCACACCACCTTGCAAGGTCTTGATCTTAGAATTAATTATAGTCCTGTGCATAATTTAGGCCTAGACCGTTTGATTGCATGTTATGGAGCACGCGCATATTGTTCGGGTCCGGTGGTGGTAGTAGATTTGGGTAGCGCAGTTACAGTAGATTCCTTATCAGAGACTCATTTTCAAGGAGGTATAATCGCTCCTGGTTTAAGAGCAATACAGGCAGGAATGCAGCAGATAACTCCACATTTACCTACTCCATCTGAAAATATGCTCTTCNATTTCCCACCTAAAAGTACCCAAAATGCTCTTTGGTGGGGGCAGTATGCCTTTTGGATAGCAGGAATTGAAGGGATGATTCTNGAAGTATCTCGAGCTACAAGAACCCAAGAAATTATTCTTACAGGAGGGGATGCGAACTGGTTTTTTGAGGCAATACATCATCAGAGAAGGATAGACTTTCTTGCGCAAGCACCCATTGAGAGCAATGAAGACAGGAAGTTAGTACGCCCTTTGAATGAGTTGAAAATAGTAGTTCGCCCGCATCTAGTATTTGAGGGGCTAAGGTATTTAAGCAGAAAGAGCTATCTCTAAAAAAAATCTCTAAAAAGTACTTGCTTAATGCATTGTGAATGAGTTAGCAAAGGTCTAGCTGCCGCTGAATCATGGAGATAAGCATATCCTGCGCGACCTCATTTTTTCCTCCATGAGGTATGATTATATCCGAATATCGTTTACTGGGTTCAACAAATTTCAAGTGCATTGGTCGCACATAGGTTTCATATTGTAAAAGAATGCTGTTTAAATNTCTTTTTCGTTCACTAATATCTCTCTGAATACGTCGTAGCAGGCGTATGTCGTCATCGGTATCTACAAAAATTTTAACATCCATGAGCTCACGTAATTCAAGTTCACTGAAAATGAGAATTCCATCGATTATAATGACGGGTGTGGGTTGGATTTCAAGATGGGTCTTTTTTCGTATATGTTNAGCGAAATTATATTGAGGTATCTGCACTGGATATCCCTTAAGCAGTGCTTTGAGGTGCCGGATTAATAATTCGGTCTCTAGAGAATCAGGATGATCGAAATTCTGCTGAAGACGGTCTGCGAAGGGCATGTGCTTTAGATCTCGATAATAGGAATCATGCTCAATTCTAAGAATGTTTTGTTGGTCAAAATGATTACATATTAGATTTACAACGGTAGTTTTTCCCGATCCACTTCCTCCGGCTACCCCGATTACCAAGGCATTAGTTTTGGTTTTTTTCATACTCAATTTTGTAATCTCGAATGGCTCGAAAAATTGCTGATGCAATGATCGATTGGCCATAATCACTGGTTAAAAATCGTTGTTCGGCGGGGTTACTTAAAAATCCTGTTTCAATGAGTACGGCAGGCATAGATGCTTGGTAAAGGACTACAAAGCCTGCTTGTTTTACCCCTCGTGACTTGCGATTTGCTCGTGTTCTAAATTGATCTTCGATCATATATGCAATTCGTTCGCTAGTGGCGATATATCCAGAATGGGCAAGTTCGTAAATTAGTAGATCTTCTTCGGTTAAATTGAATAATTCTTCGCTGTGAGTTGTGAATACTGAATTTTCTCGCTTCATCACTTCAAATGCGGCATCGCTTCGGTGTAAACCAAGGAAAAATACTGAGCTTCCGTACACCGATGAAGAAGTCCATCCATCGGCATGAATAGATATAAATAAATCACCTTCTGCACGGTTGGCAATAGAACCGCGTTCCTCAAGATCTACATAACGATCGGTCTCACGGGTGTAAATGACCTTCACATCGGGTAGGTATTCTTCAATATAACTCCCTAATTTTTTTGAGATGGAGAGGACCACACCTTTTTCTTCGATATTGCGATAGCCTATGTTACCAGGGTCATCTCCTCCATGTCCAGGATCAATTATAACCGTATCAAAGCGGAGTTTACCTTTAACTTGTTTATATTCTTGATCTAAGTTTGCTGCGCTAGGGGTTGTTGGAGTTAGTATATCGAGTGCATTATTTGGATTTAAACTTAGGTACCAATTTCGGGCAAGAAATTGTTGTGTGAAAATTTCCACTTCTCTGGTGGTTGAATAAGTTAATGCTACTAATAAATCTTTACTTTGCACATCGGGATAGGCATTACTAATGACTTTTAGCTGTTGACCGAGATAGATGTCTACCCCATAGCTATTCTCGAGTTTATAGAGTCGCACCTCTTGAATATCTTCATTATAGGTAGGAAATTCTATACCAAGGGTGTCAATATTGGAGTGAAAAAACTCCAGTTGGATCAAATCGGAAGCTGGTTGAATCAAAGAAAAAGAATCCAAGCGGGTAGATTGATGAAAGCGAATAACATACCCCATTCCATCGCTTCTTGGGACAAATGATATTCGCTCCAAGTGTAGACTATCATTAGAAAAATCACCTATTGATCGTTCAAAAGATGAAATATCAGCTTGTGGACTAACATTACCGAAAAAGAATGTCACCGCTAGTAGAAGGGGAAGCAAAAGTCTTCGTAAAGGCAATATACGAAGCAAGGATGTTGTTAGATGTGATTCAGAAAAAGAGTAAGAGTGCTGCTTTGGATCCATTTATATTCGAACAAATAACACTAAAAAATATTTAATAAGATACTATTTTAAGTGTTTACAGAAAACTTAAACTTAAGGGTTTCCAAGGCCTCTAGGATCTAAGAGGAGTCCTTAGTCCAGGGTCATATCGGCATTAACGAGCATACAAGAGGTAGATGACAGGGCGCTTATTCCATTTCGAAGGGGCATGATCAGGATGCTTCTGCTTTTTCTTCCATTCTGAAATGGGTTTGGATATGATTTCTTCGGTATCCAAACTTACATCACAAGCAACACAAAGGCGAGTTTCATCTTTACAATGCGTAAGTATACGAGTAATCATAGCAGAATTTCGAAAGGGTGTTTCCATGAAAATTTGGGATATATTATGCTGTTTAGATTGTCCTTCAAGTTCCATAATTTTTTGACAACAGGCTTTATCATCGATAGGTAAGTACCCATTAAATTGAAATTGTTGCCCGTTAAAACCGGACCCCATTAATGCTAAAAAAATGGAAGAGGGACCCACTAACGGCCGTACAGGTATATGAAATTTATGAGCTAATTCTACTAAATGGGCCCCAGGATCCGCGATTGCTGGAAGTCCCGCTTCTGATAGTATACCCGCATTTCGACCTTTTCTCAAAGGTTTAATATATTCAAGCAGGTCAAGATCAGAAGTTTTTTTGGTTAGAGGATAAAATTCAATTTTGAACTCAGGGACTGTATTACCGACCCATTGCAGGAATCGTGTCGCATTTTGGATGTTTTCGACAATGAGTATATCCAAACTTCGAATGATTCCCAAAACTTCCTCTGGATGAGTGGCGTTTCCGTTGGTTTTACCCAGTGTATTTGGGAGAAGATAAAGGGTGCCTGGAGTACTCATAGTGTTGGAAAGGTCTTTTATGAAAGAGTCTTATGTGTGAGAATCGTTCATTGTGAATACTAATTATAGGATTTACACACGTTCAATCTGTATATCCGTATTTTCCTGCTTTGACATATGGATGTATTTTGTTGCAAATATAGACGCAGTAATAGTAATAATAAACCCAATAAGTGCAATAATAGCGTTTAAGAAGGAGGTGCTTTTTTGGAGTTCATAAGTGGGTATCATGACGATAGGTTGCCAACTATCTTCAAGGTACCGAATAGGTATAACTTGGGTGTCAATAATTCTCTGAGCCATTTGAATCGAAAGAGATAACTTACGTTCAGTTTGGGTGCCATCTGGTAGGGGAAAAGTGATGATTACGTATCCGTTACTCTGGGCGGCTATTTGTTTTATGTCGAAATCGGTCACATCAGCCGCTATGCTCACCCCCCCTTCATAGGTTTGAAGTGTTCCTAAATGAACGGTTATTTGTTGCATGGTTATGAAACCCATGTATAGTGGTAAAATCCAGAAAAAATATAATAACCGTCGGATCATAAAGCGAGTTTAGTAGTTTGATAAAGGGCGGGATCCCAGATCAACCGCTGTTGAAAGTCTTCTTGCATGTGGTTTGCTGACATGTGATGCCAGAAAGCTACTGGTAACTCATCGAATAGGACCACTTGAATCCGTCGTTCTCCTGTGTAAATAGAAGTCCCAAAATCCAACCCACTCAGCAACCCCATCCGGCTCTCATACTGAGCAAAATAGGATTCAAAGCTTCGGGCAACCGAAGATGAACCATTAGGCCAGCCCAAGGCTTTGAGAATACGAGTCTGAACATTACTATTAAGCTGATCATCGAGTAACAGGTATCGCATTATTTGGGCTAATTCAGAAGCTGTAGTCTGTGGAAAAAGAGTAAGTGCATCTCTTTCTTGCATGAAATTCTGGTTTATACGATTCTCTTCAAAAGAAGCTATGACAGCATTAAATTGTTCAAGGTCGGCTGTTTTTTGGTAGAAACTTTCTAGAGCTTTTGTGTGGAATACAGCTCGCAAACTAGAGTTTATACGAAGAGAATCATGTTTTGGGCTAAATTCAGGCAAAAATGATGCAGGCTCAGCAATGGCCATGTACAAAGCAGCATTAGGAAGGGGTAATTCGGTTACTTTGAGATTTAGAAATTCTTTTAGCTCCTCCATTCTGAATTGCAGGGTAGAAGCGCCTAATTTAGCCCAGAGAAAATCGGCTATAACTAGGTCATTGAATTCCACCATAGCATGTACAGCGTCTTCTAGGGTAAAAGACGGACTTTCTTCAGTAACCAACCGTTGAATAGCCCCATCGTGCGCATTCTGGCTTATTAGTGGTAGTCGGAACCTAGATAGGTCTTTAAGGCGTACTTCTTTGTTGGGATCCAATTGAGAAGATTCCACTGCTTGTGCATAGGCATAAAGTAGAATAAGATTGCCTAAAGACCCCATAGTGCGTGGCCGCTTTTCCTCGTAATATAGGCTTGAATCGGGCCGGTCAATTGAAATTGAAACCAAACTTACATGTTCTGGTTTGCTACCAATGAAGCGGGTCAAATCGGCCAGTGAATAGGTATTTGCCACATACTCACTACCCTCGGCCATCCCTTCTGCATTTTGGAACAGGGTTTTAAAGGCGGTATAGTTTGGGATGATTGCCATTGCATAAATAATGATGGCTACGGCTACAAAACTAAAAAAAAATAGGAGCGCTCGTTTCAAGGATTTACTGGATGATGAATAATTGAGTACTTAGCTAACAGGCTAGTTAATCATTTCTAAGTCGTAAATAATAAGTTAATAAATTAATCGCATAATTTCGGCGGTCGCATACGCTCCATAAGTACCCAAGGCATAGCCAACTACGGCGAGAAGAACACCGACGGGCGCCAAAGCAGGATGAAAGGCAGAGGCGACGATAGGCGCTGAAGCCGCTCCACCCACATTGGCTTGACTACCGACCGCTACGAAAAATAAAGGAGCTTTAATTAATTTGGCAACCAACAACAGTAATGTTACATGTACTAAGATCCAGATTAAGCCAATGAAAAAATATCCAGGAGCTTCAAAAAAGGCCATTAAATCCATTTTTAAACCAATAGTCATTACTAAAATGTATAGGAATAAACTTCCGATTTTAGATGCGCCAGCGCCTTCCAAAGTGCGCAGTTTGGTAAATGACAATAGTAACCCACCTGTGGTCGCAGTAACTACAATCCAGAAGAAGGCAGAGTCCAAACTAAATTCTCGTAATCGAGGCGCGTTTTTAGATATCCATGGAGCAATATTGTCACCAATGATATGGCCTACAGCTGTTATTCCAAAAGCCATGGCTAGTATGATTATGAGATCTTGCAAGCTGGGTATTCGCTTTATTTTATCTTGATAGTCTTGTACTTGTTTTCGTAAATGTGAGATCGCTGAGGTGTCTGAACCTAGCCAAAGGTCTACTTTGGATGCCATACTAGCACCATAAAGCAAAAATGCCAACCATAAATTAGCCATAATGATATCTACGGTTACCATCGCAGAGAATAGATTAGAACTTGGTTGATAGACCTCTAACATAGCGGTTTGGTTCGCACCACCTCCAATCCAACTTCCCGCAACGGTGGCCAAACCCCTCCAAATTTCGTTATCAGGACTAGTAGCCTCAAGTATACTTGGATCAATTGCTCCTAAGATTAACATTGCTATTGGTCCACCTATGACGATACCTGTGGTACCTGTCAAGAACATGGCGATGGCTTTCCATCCCAAGCTAAGAACCGCTTTAAGATCGATACTCAGGGTTAAGAGTACGAGCGAAGCAGGGAGCAAATATCTGGAAGCCATGTAGTAGAGTTGAGAACTATTTGGGTCAATCCACCCCAAAGTTGAATAGATTGAGGGAATAAAATAGCACAACAGTAGGGAGGGGATGAAGATGTAGAATTTTTTCCAAAATGGGTGATTGCTGTTTGCGGTCGCAAATATGACTGCTAAAGTGATTATTAATAATCCAAAAGCAATGGCATCGTTGGTGATTAATGGCATGTTCTAGTGAAAATTTGATTTGGTTATTTATTGTGAATTCTAGGAGGCAGAAAGGCTCAAATACACTTCTCTTTTGTAATATATAAATAATGGATGTCTATTAACATGAAACTCCGTATTTCATCGATACTCAATCACATATTATACCTATATGAACGTCTCGAAATTCGGAGGAACAAGTGTTGAATCTTTCGAAGCCATGTCGCGGTGCGCTCAAATTATTGCAGATAATCCCAACTGAAGTTGGATAGTCATAAGTGCTAATGCAGGTACTATAGATGATTTGCTTCGTTTATCAAGTTTACCGTCCAATACATCAATTAGTGATGCTTTGATTGAATAAATCGTTTGTCGCCATTTGGATATTGCTTTTCAGTTTAGCTCTAAAAATGAGAATGGGCTAGCTCTCAGGGGCTTAGCATGCAATGTCCAATTATTGTGCAGTATTGGGATCATTCGACTGATGCTTCTACTGAACTAGAGCAGGTACTCCGCTAAGTTCAAGAAATTACTTCATATATCCCCGCTTCATATATCCACGCTTCATATATCCCCGCTGATGTATGCATATATATTCTGAACAGTTTCAAGTAGAGGTTAAGCAAGCAAAGTGAGCAAAAAAATATGCTCGAAATCAAGATCTAATTCTTCTAACAATGGAGCTGAAAATTCTTCTACTTCCTGTTCTGAGTAATCCTCCAAGCCTTCTAGATATATATATATAGAGTTGTTCAGGTCGTCAATTCGGTAGTTTGCCTGTGTTGACTCAAAGCTTTCTTTAAGTGATTGTACAAGCATATCTACATCCTGCTCAAAAGATTCGTATTCGTGTTCTTCTTTGGTTTGCATGGCGTAATGATTATTTTCGTTAAAATACTTCACTAAGGCTCTATGAACAAGCACTTTAAACAGATATATAAACTTTCTGGTAAACCCATTCGTCATGTAATCGGACTCATGTCAGGTACTTCACTAGATGGCTTAGATATTGCCTATTGTCATTGTTCCGAGCAGGGATTGGAGGTGAAGAAATACCTAACGGTGCCATACGATAAAAAAATACGTTCTCTATTAGCATCAGTACAGTCTAAAGATCAAGTCCCACTTGGCAGCTTATGTATTTTGAATACCAAGCTAGCTCATAGCTATGCTGCCTTTATTAGGATGGCATTACAAAAATGGAATCTTAATCATGAAGATGTTGATTTCATTGGTTCTCATGGACAAACCGTCTTTCATTTCCCTACTAAAGAGCGTACAGCTACGCTACAAATCGTAGATGGAGATCAACTAGCTGTTGCATCAGGACTACCTGTAGTTTCCGACTTTCGGCAAAAACACACGGCAGTGGGAGGGGAGGGAGCGCCTTTGGTTTCATTGATGGATGAAGCATTGTTTAGGGATGCTAAAATTGCCCGAATGCTATTGAATCTAGGAGGTATTGCTAATTTGAGTTGGTTACCGTCTTCTAATTCAGGATCTGAGGTGGTTAGCAGCGATACAGGACCGGCAAATACCCTAATTAATGAGGCTATGACCCTTTATTTTGGTAAAGAATATGACAAAGACGGAGAGGTTGCCAGGCAGGGGCAAGTTAATAATGAGTTTGTAAAAGCCTTATTATATGACGATTTCTTCAAAAAAAAATTCCCTAAGTCGACAGGACAAGAGATGTTCAATTTAGGCTATATTCATTATCAAATGCAGAGTTTGGGAGTATATCTTCAACCTAAAGATTTAGTGGCAACTCTTACCCAATTTACTATTGAAAGCGTGGCTTTAGCTATGAAAAAAATCAGCAATAGTATTTCTTTTGAATGGTATGTGAGTGGAGGCGGACTATATAATACGATGATAATGGAAGGCCTAAGAGCCCATTTTCCAGACTGTCCACAGCGAAATATTGACGAATTAGGAATTCCTCCAGATGCAAAAGAAGCGGCTCTTATCGCTTTTTTAGCGGATGCGATGATTGTTGGAAAAAAGTTTTTAGTGAACAAAAGAGAAATCTCTTTGGGCAAGCTTTCCTTATCCGATTAAAGAGCATAAAGCATACTCATGATACCATGAGATACCTCGGATTGGCTGAACAAGTATATACTAAGGCTTATAAGTAGTATGTATGTGCCAAGGCTCCAAATAACATACCGTTTACCTGTTCTGTAATTTATTTTTGCACCTTGAATTGAAGAAATAACAAAACCAATACACCAAGATAGTATAATTAAAAAAAGAATAGTCATTCCATTAATTATTGAAAACTGATTTACAAAAGCGATAAAAATGAACAATAATAAGATAAGGTTTAGATGTACATTCCAACTATATATAGCGAGGATTTGCCGCATTGACTGGTAACCACTCTTTGGGATTCTGAGTAGCAGTAATTCGACTAACTGAGTTAGGAGTAGAACTAGGCTTAATACGCCCCATAATAGAAAGGTATTTGGGGAATGTTTTGTTTGTCCAAAGATAAGATGTTCCAAATAGACCCAATCTAAATCATTCCAATTACTTAGTCCCCAAATCACAAAACATAGGCTCACAACACATGATCGTATTACAAATAAAAGAAAGCCAATAGAAGTGTATCGTTCAGAGTAACGTAGCATGTCGTCGATCAAAAAGCTATAATTCGTTAGATAACGCATAGGTGTTCTTCTGTAGACTTGAGACTGTTGATATAAGCCAAGAAATAGCAGAATAAGGACGACCATGAAGGGTCTACTCCAGTGGGTATTCATGGAGCTCATTTTCTGGGCTGGTTTTGTCAACATAAAATTACCTGTTTCATTCCAGAAAACCAGGCTTTCTTCTAAGCTTGGATGCGCTAGGAATGCTTCGTCTAACCAAGTTTGAGTAAACCATATAAATTCTGCTGCTTGATTAATCAGGAAGGCACTCTCCAATCGTTTTAGGTCCTCCAACTGAAAAGGAGATTCAAAAATATTGTTTTTAGGAACCCATCTGGTACTCATATTGTCAGTAGTAAAGCTGAGTGCGATACTATCTAGATTTTCGGGGATTACATAATAGAATCCATTCGTGTTGAAGTCTTTCAAAATCTGCGTTACTAGTCTCCATCTTTCTCTAAATAAGCTGTCTTGGAAAGGACTGTAGTGATGCATAAGGTGACCGGTAATGGTGGACTGTTGTCTTAGCAACATCATACTTGAAGTGTAGTGATTGAGCAACGAGTCCCGCTGCATTTCTAGGTTATAAGCATCTAAAAACTTAATACCATAATCAATCACTATATTTCCGTCCCATTGATCAGAAAGGGAAGAAATAGTTTTATTTTCTGAAAATATTTCAAACGGAAGAATCAGCAATTCGATGCCTAGATCGTGAAGTAAAGAAAAGCTAGAATCAGAACCATTAGAAATCAACTGGGTTTGATTTACCTCATACGAGGGTATCCATAATCCAAGTTCTTGCGACATACTTCTTGTGCTCTGAATGCCAATCAGCAAACTTGTACATAAAAGTACCGTTCGAAGATGAGTATGACCTTTTAGTGAATTAGGCAATATGCCAGTATTTTTAAAGAAGTTGGTCAAATTTATTTTGGCATGTAACATACCATTCAAGCTTCCAATACGGCCGAATAATAATCTACGAGGCCGGTCTTGGATATCGGTTTTGCAATTAGCGTGGCAGAAGTAGCTCCGGTGATTTCTACTTCTACATAGTCGCCCTTCTCAAAATCTTTTCGATCAAAAACCGCTATTTTGTTATTGTCGGTTCGCCCACTCATTTGTTGTGCGGAGCGTTTTGATGTACCTTCAACCAATACCAAATGTCGCTGCCCAATTTCATTTTGGTTGCGTCTGTGTTGAATGGACATTTGTTGACTTATTATTTCAGATAAACGACGTTTTTTTATTACTTCTGATATGTCATCTTCAAATTTTCTGTATGCTAGGGTCCGCTCGCGTTCAGAATAAGCAAACATGTACGCTAGATCATATTCAACTTCTCGCATGAGTGACAATGTCTGCTGATGCTCCTCTTCTGTTTCTCCGCAGAAACCGGCAATTATATCTGTAGAAAGGGAGAGGTTGGATATAATCTTTTTCATTTTTTCGATCAGCTGAAGATACTGGTCACGAGTATAGGGTCGGCGCATACGTTCTAGCATACTGTCGCTTCCCGCCTGAACTGGAATATGAATGTAATTACACAGATTGGGGCGTTCTGCTATGAGATAGAGCAGCTCGTCAGGGAAATCTTTTGGATGAGGTGAGGAGAATCGAAATCTTATTTCAGGGTATAATAAACTAGATTTGTCCATAAGAGTGCTGAATGTATGATTACCATCTTTGTAGGAATTTACGTTTTGACCCAACAATGTTATTTCCTTGTAGCCTTGGTCAGAAAGTTGACAAATTTCATTTAGGATACTCCCCAAGGGTCTGCTTCGTTCACGTCCACGGGTGAATGGTACCACGCAAAATGAACACATATTGTCGCAGCCTCGCATGATAGACACAAAAGCACTTACTCCGTTTCCTGTGGTCCGCACAGGAGCTATATCAGCGTAGGTTTCTTCGAGCGAAAGTAATACATTTACGGCTTTACGACCATCCTCTACCTCTTCAATAAGCCGGGGAATATCCCTGTAGGAATCGGGACCTACAACAATATCTACTAGCTGTTCTTCTTCAATAATCTGGTCTTTAATTCGCTCGGCCATGCACCCCAAAACCCCGACTGTCAATAATTTATTTTGCGTTTTGAGTTTTCTAAATTCTTTTAACCGGTTCCATACCTTCGTTTCAGCATTTTCACGAATGGAGCAGGTATTCACTAGAACAATATCAGCAAGTTCAGCATCACGCACTGGATACATTCCTCTTTCTATAAGTATAGCGTTAACGATTTCTGAATCCGCAAAATTCATCTGACACCCATAAGTCTCTATATAGAAGGACTTTGATTTTATATCTGATTGATTTTCTTTCACTTACAGTAAACTATTTGTGATGGTAAATGTGATGTATAAAATAAAACTATTTAACACCTATATACTACTATTTTATATTGATTTAAATACTAAAATATGGGTTCATTTTAGAACGATATGATGGTAAAACTTTTTTCTAAAATATATCAAATCACTTACCATCACATCTCAAAGATAAAAAAAAAGGAGCGGTTTTTAATATCAACACATTTTCTACATCAATAAAGACTGACTTACCTTTATCCTTATATAAATCTTTTAAATCTCTAACATCTATCTACTTACTTAGATCTTACATCTTAATCAGTTTCTTCTCTAATAAAAGCGATATGAGACTGAATGATTTTATTAATGTTTTATTTTTTCATTTTATCAATTCCAATTGTCCATTCGATATCTAAATTTGTATTGTTTGGATACTCTTTACAAATCAGTAACAATTCGTCATTAGATAATTGTACGTTATACTGTTTAGTTGCATACCATAGTAAAGTAACCAGAGCCAAGTAGTGGTACTAAGTAAATTTTCATTTTGTGAATATCATAGAGATAATATATACTGTAAAGTATATTTCATTAGACATTTATTTACAATAAAATTCAAACATAAAACGTTTTTAACTCGTTAGTTAGTCGAACGTAGAGATGTTTTCTGTATATAATTTAAAGCCAGTATTTCAGAAATTGCTGCAACCGATATTGCATGCACTCTATAAGATTGGAGTGACCGCCAATCAATTGACTATCAGTGCTATTATTCTATCCTGTTTAATGGGTTTTGGTTTTTTACAATATCATAAATTTTATCTAGGCATTTTAATTATTCCTTTTGGATTGTTGTTAAGAATGGCATTAAATGCATTGGATGGTATGATGGCAAGGCAATACGATATGCAGAGCCAGCTTGGCGAAATACTAAATGAGATAGGGGATGTAGTTTCTGATATAGCTATAATTTTTCCATTTGTAATATTACCCGGAATAAATCCTTTTATAATAATATTGTTTGGAGTGCTGGCTATCCTTAATGAGTTTGCCGGTATTTTAAGTAAAGCTATAGGAAAAGAAAGAAGATATGATGGCCCAATGGGTAAAAGCGATAGGGCCCTAGTAATTGGTATTTTCTGTTTAGTGTTTTTCTTTTGGAGTGATGTAACATATTATGGTGATTGGATATTTGGTACTGCAAGTGCCTTAGTACTTGTGGGTACAATAATACGACTCTATAAAGCTTTATAATGGATATTTTTGGATACTACATACCAATTGAGTTGTTTTTTATACTATGTATAATATTTGTAGTCCTTATTATCTGCTCATCTACATTTGGGATCATTTCACTTATGAATAAAAGTGATTCCGTTTCAGAATTAGTCGTGAGAACTAATTCTTGGTGGAAAATGGCAATTGGAATTACTATTGTCGCAACGGCCCCAGCAATAATAGGTACAATAGTTTTAGCATACGTGGTATTTGTTGCATTACGTGAAATGCTATCCATAATACCACTAAGAACAGCAGATAGAACTGTTTTGGTCGCATCATATTTTGCTATACCAATTCAATTTTACTTGGCATACAAAAATTATTATTACTTATTTCAAATCTTTATACCACTGGTCATGTTTATAAGCGTATCCGTCATTCTTGTTTTGACAGGAGAAACGAATCGTATAGGTAGATCTATGGCAATCATACCAACCACATTGATATTAACTGTATACATGCCGAGTCATATGGTGTTACTTTTTCATGTATCTGTATCAGGTTTTACTGTAGGCGCTGGTGGGTTAATCATATTTTTAATAATGATTACAGCCTTTAATGATATTTTTCAATTCACCTGGGGAAAGTTGCTTGGAAAACGAAAAATTTTACCCAAAATTAGTCCTAATAAAACTTGGGTAGGATTTATTGGTGGAGTACTTACATCAGGTGTTTTAGGAGGTGCGCTTAGTTTTTTAACCCCCTTGGATTACATTAAATGTTTTTATATGGGTTTGTCTCTAAGTATAATTGGTTTTATTGGAGATTCAATTATTTCAGCTGTAAAAAGAGATCTAAAAATAAAAGATACAGATGATCTTATTCCAGGACACGGTGGCGCAATGGATAGATTAGACTCGATCGTACTTACAACTCCAACATTTTATTATTTACTTATATTTTTTATTGAAAACTAAATGAGAAAATTATTTGTAACATTAATTTATACTATTCTGGTTAGACCATGGCTTACCTTTTTCATTGGAGTTAGTTTTCATAATATTAAACATCTAAGAGATGCAGATCAGTTTATAATTGTGGCCAATCATAACAGTCATTTCGATACTGTGTCTATAATGGCAGCTTTACCATCCAAGTTGCGCAAAAATACATGTGCAGTTGCTTCTGGTGACTATTTTGGGAAATCATCGCTTACTGTTAGCTTAATGAAATTATTTTTTAATGCTATTTTAATTACAAAAAAAGTAAAGCCTGGAGAACTGTCTAATCTAGAAGTATTAGATCAAAGAATAAAAGAAGGGAAATCTCTAATCATGTTTCCAGAAGGTAGTAGAGGAAACCCAGGTACAATATCCAGCTTCAAAAAAGGTATTGCTAAATTATTGAAAGAGAATCCATCCGTACCATTCATACCTGTTTATTTAGATGGTTTTGGTAGAGTACTTCCTAAAAATAAAATTCTTATTGTACCTTTGATATGTAAAGTTAGATTTGGATCGCCTCTGTTTGCCACAACGAATGATATTAAAACTACTTTAGAAGAAGTGAAAAAAGAAATTTTAAATTTAAAGAAAAAAAATGAAAGGGATAGAAATCAGTTTGAATTTTATTAACCACTCATGAATACCCCTATTTCATCAATCATTTATTTCATCATCGCTGCAATCTTTGGCGCAGTAGGTCAATACTTATATAAGGCTGGTGCTGAAAGTTCAAATGGATTACTTTTGAGCTATTTAACTAACACAAAACTTATTGGTGGAGTATTATGTTATATAACAGTAATGGTGTTATTTGTGGCTGCATTTAAAAAAGGAGGTTCATTAACTGTACTTTACCCAATTTATGCATCTACCTTTATATGGGCAGCTGTAATTGGATTATTAGCTTATGGTACCCCAATAAAAATAATTAACGTCATAGGTATGTTACTTATAATAGGTGGCATGTATTTAATGGGTAAATAAGTTTAAAAAGAATACTGTCAGATCATTATGAAGCTTTATAAGCTTATACTTCTTTTTTCTTTTGTTTCAGGATGCATCAGTTCAAATTTGCTAGATTCTAAAACATCTCCTAGTAGTAGGAAGGGTATTATAGCTATTCATAGCGATGAACTTTCTTATTCAGAAAAAGAAGCATTAATCATTCTACCAGGATTTGGCGATTCTAAAAAGGGAAGAAGACATCAGAAAAAATATTTTAATAATGTGGGTTATGATCTATATATACCAGACTATATTGATAGAAGATCATATGCAGGTACAGTAGATAGGTTTACCAAATTATATAATACCTATCGACTTGAAGAGTATAAAAAAGTACATATTTTTTCATACATCTTAGGTTCCTACGTCCTTAATGAATTTATTAATGAATCAGGAAGTAAAAACATAAAAACTATTGTATATAATAGAAGTCCTCTGCAGGAACGAGCTCCTCGTGTAGTTGTGGAAACGATACCGTTGATAGGGAGGATATTTGCAGGTAAAGTTCTCAATGAATTTAGTACAGTAAGCTACGCACCAATTCTAAATGACGAGATAAATATTGGCGTGATTGTAGAGAATAAAGCTACTCCTTTGATACGAAGATTTAAAAAATTAACAATGAGTTATGGGTCAATTGATTGGAATAATTTAGATCTGAATCAGTCTTATGATCAGCTGATTTATACCCCATTAAATCATGATGAAATGTATTATTCTTTTGATGTGATAGGACCAGACATTCTAGAATTTATCAAATATTCAAAATTTACAAAACAGGCTAGATACATACCATATGACTGGGATCCTTTTGAATAGAACCCGAAATGACTACCAATGCTGAGGAAGAATAAGCGAAGATAAAGCTATATTGAAATTTATTGACAACTGTATGTTACCTTAGTTACCCAAGCCCAGCTAACAATGAACTTTCGAGCAAGTTCATCCCAAGATTTAACTTTTTATATAGCTAGTAATTTACGATATAGAACTTTTTTCTAGGTATGTATAGGTTTCTTTGAATAGTACAAGTGTTTAAATAATGAATCATTATTTGGATTACATAGAATTAAAAATTAACCACAGGCTTCAAAAAATCGAGTCTTAAAAACAAACTCAAATAATATTATTCTATGGCTCAACCTAAATATCATAAATACATTACGCTTTTTTTATTTTTCACAGTCATTTTTTCCCCTTTTAAAACATATGCTCAATATTTATTGTTTTCTTCTACACCGTATGAGATGCAAAATGATAGTAATTCTAACACTTTGCGCGTTATGACTTATAATATTCGTTTCGATAACCCCGAAGACGGAGAGCATGCTTGGGTTAATAGAAAAGAATTGGTGGCCAGTGTAATTCGTTTTCACAAGGCTGATATAGTAGGAGTACAAGAAGCATTAGAGCATCAAATAGAGGATTTAATGGCGTTACTGCCTGGTTATGCTTGGGTAGGAATGGGGCGAAATAATGATGGAGGTGGTGAATTTAGTGCCATTCTATACCGAAGTTCTATTGTCTCTGTGAAAGCTGCTCATACTTTTTGGCTTTCAAAATCTCCTGATATTCCTGGTAGCCAGTCTTGGGATTCTTCACTTCCTCGTATTGCCACATGGGCTCATTTTGATACAAAGTATGATGAACAAGAGATATTTGTGCTGAATACACATTTTGACCATGAAGGGGAGGAAGCCCGTCTTGAGAGTGCGCGACTGATCAAAGAACAGGCTTCCAAATTTGCGAACGGTCTACCGATAATATTAATGGGAGATTTAAATGCAACATCGGAGGAGCCACCACTTGCGTTGTTATTAGAATCCCCTATGGTCGATGGTCGGTCTCTACATGATGGATTTAAACACAGCATTCAGGCTCATCACGGCCCAGCATCTACCTGGACAGGTTTTACTAAAATAGAAGAAAATAGGCGGATTGATTATATTTTAATTAGTGAGGATTTACCCATTTATTATCATGCTATTTTAACCGATAAACTCGAGAATCGCTATCCATCCGATCATCTTCCCGTACTTGTAGAGGTCAGATTTAATGACTAATCACCCTAAATGATTGTAAACATACGCATTGTAAGTTTATATTAAATGTTATTAGGTAATGTAATGTTCAATTTAATTAGGCCAAGTTTCGGGGTTATTTCTCCAATTGGCTAGATGCTCTAAGTCGTTACTTGTAACAAAGCCTTTTTCGACTGCAACATCAACCAGGATGGTATAATCGGTGAGATTGAAAACAGGAACCTTTACCATAGAGAAATTTTTGGTCGATTTATCAAAACCATAGTTAAATATGGATATAAGTGCTTGCACATTGGCACCCACAAATTGTAAGGCATTGATGACTGAGATAGCAGATCCACCGGTGGAGACCAAATCTTCGATGACTACTGTTTTTTCTCCTTTAGCAACACCCCCTTCAATTTGATTACCCATTCCGTAACTTTTAGGCTTGGCGCGTACATATGCCATCGGTTTATTAACCTTGTCGGCAATCCAAGCTGCGTGTGGTATACCGGCTGTCGCCGTACCCGTTACTACATCGATCTCAGAAAATTCTTGGATAATAAACTCACTAAATTTAGCGGCAATTTTGGAGCGAATATGAGGTTGGCGTAAGGTTAGTCGATTGTCGCAATATATCGGAGAATTCCATCCACAAGCCCAAATAAAAGGTTTATTTGGGCGTAAAATCACGGCATTTATTTCCAATAAATCTGCAGCTAGTTCTCTCGCAAATGTGGTATCTATAATCATGTTATCTAAATTGAGGCCTTTTAGCAAAGTAGTTTGTGTGAACGAAGAACGTGCTGCATTAAAATACATGCATTGACTGGAATCATCTACCAAATTTGGAAAACGATGTACCAACCTATCCCAGCGTACAATCCGGCTACAATATCATCTAATAATATACCAAATCCTCCGCTCAATTTCTGCATACTATTAACTCCTATTGGTTTCCAAACATCAAATAGACGGAAGAATACAAATCCCACTAAGAGATGGATTATGTTAAGTTCCTCGCCATTCAAGCCCATTGTCCAAAGCCAGGCCCATAAGCTAACTCCCATACCAGCCCATTCGTCTATTACCATGGCTCCAGGATCTTTTCCCCACGCCTCTTCAGCTTCTGATGCAGTCCAGAAACTGGTTACCACACTAAATGCTGTAAAAGCAATTAAGAAAGGGATTCCTGATACCTTTAATCCGAAAAAAATGAGTACTGAGGCAACAATACTTCCCACAGTGCCAGGGGCAATGGGGCTGTAGCCAGAGCCAAACCCAGAAGCCAGGAAGCGTCGGATATAAGCAAGCATGGTGTCTAAGCTAGTTGAAACAAATGTCGATTTTTGCTTAGATATTGAACGCCGCTATATACTGTTATACCTGTCACAAGAACTAATAGCCAAAACATAAGATCAGTACTTAAAATCAAAGACACCCAATCCCCTAAAAAGATAGGAGCGCCTTTAAATACTCCAAGAATAAGGCCCATATATAGGAAAATCATCTGTACGGTAGTTTTAAGTTTGGCTAAGGAACTGGTTTGTATCTCTATTTTTTTTTTGCCGAGCCCATAATCGAAATAAGGTAATAGAAATATCACGTATTGCAATTGCGATTATTGCCCACCAAGGAAATTGGTCCGCAGCTATAAAAGGGAGAACGGCAAAGCCACTAAGGGTAAGTAATTTGTCTGCAAATGGATCTAAAAACGCGCCCATAGATGTTTCAATATTGTATTTTCTTGCGTAATACCCGTCAAAAAAATCGGTTATTGCCGCGATGATGTACACCCCAAGTGCAATCAGCTTTATCCAAAGTTCTGGTTCGAAAAAAAGAACCAAAAAAATTGGGGTTAATAATATGCGTATCGTACTTAGTATATTCGGTAGTCGCTCCATGAGTTGAAGATACTATTTTTTTATACCACTTTAGAGTAGTATGGTAAATACCAGATTAGAAATTGAATAGTGAGCCACCTTTGTGCGATTTACTTCGTATTATGTTATACCGAGTTCTCGATCAAAAATATCCCAATTCGTATATATGATTGCGCACCTTATTTCAATTGGAAATGAACTCTTGATTGGAGATACAGTGAATACCAATGCGAGTTGGTTAGGGCAATTTCTTCACGATAGGGGGGTTCAGGTTACTCAGGTTCACACGATTACCGATGAACCTGAACAAATTAAATTCACCATTCAGCAAGCTTTAGATAAGGCTGATTTGGTCATTTCTACCGGCGGATTAGGGCCTACCTTAGACGATGTTACGAAAAAAAGCTTAGCGGAACTATTTGGGGTAGGTATGCGTCATGAAAAAAGCGTAGAAAAGCATATTAAAGAACTTTTTCATCGCAGAAATCTGCCATACTCAAAATCCAATCAAGCTCAGTCACTGATACCTAATAACGCTGAACTACTTTTTAATGCCACTGGAACCGCACCAGGTATGTTGTTCACTGAACAGGATTCTGTACTGGTTGTTTTACCGGGCGTACCCCATGAAATGAAGCATATTATGACCACGCAGGTTGCTCCACGTTTGCAAGAATGGGGGAGCTTGAATATTTTTGAAACCCGCTATCTTAAAGTAGCAGGTATTGGAGAGAGTCATTTGATTGATAATTGGTTGCCTAATATTAAGTGCATATTAAATGAATCCATCGATCTGGCTTTTTTACCATCTAAAGGGCAAGTATGTTTACGACTCACCGGTCGCGGCCAAAGTCGCAAAGAGGCCATAAGTCGGATAAAAAGTTTGAGCTTGGAGATCGAGCAACGGTTAGGGAACTTGATTTATAGCGACGAAAAAGAGGATACATTGGATCGTGCACTAGGACGCATATTAATTCAAAATGGATATCGTTTAGCTACAGCGGAGAGTTGTACTGGTGGGTTAATGGGACATATGTTGACCGAAACCCCGGGTTCAAGTGCCTATATGCAAGGTGGTGTGATTGCCTATAATAATGCAATAAAAATGAGCCAACTTGGAGTTGACGCTAGCGTACTTAAGCAAAAAGGCGCTGTCAGTGCAGAAGTTGCGTTACAGATGGCCAAAGGGGTTGCTCAGCTCATGGGTGTGGAGTGTGGTATTTCTTCTACTGGTGTAGCGGGCCCAGGAGGTGGGAGCCCCGAGAAACCGGTTGGAACCGTTTGGATTGGTTTTTTTACTCCTACTCAACAATTTGCTGTGCGAGCCGAATTTAGTAACTCCCGAAGCCTAAATAAACTACAATCGGTGATTACAGGCTTTGAAATTCTGCGGCGCTGCTTGTTGGGTATTGATGAGTTACCTTACAACCTGCAAAGGGTGTATTTAGACGCTCTCGAACCAGTGGATCAGGCTAAGAAGGGGCTATCGCACACATTACCAAGTCGGGATTCTCTGCATTCATGAACAAATGGGCTTCCATAGGGCGTCTTCGATTGGTAATATTAGGGCTATTTTTCCTAAATCTGGGTGTCGATCAACAGGCTCAGGCGCAGCCTAATATTTCGGCTTTGGGAAGTATTCAAGCAGATACATCAGACTTAGTTGCGATGCAAGAAGGTTTGGAAGTGTTTGGGATTATCCCTTGGCGTTGGGCCAACCGCACTAAGTGGGGGGCGCGGGAAGTTGCCACGGATAGTTTGTTGCGATGGGAGCATTATACCGACGGACATGTTTTATGGGCACAGCGCAGTGATGTTATAGCTTATGAGTTGGGTACTGTTGGCCGTCAATCAGGCCATTATGTGCAGGGGTTTGGACCTGGTGATCAGAAGGTTTACCTGGAAGGAATTGATCTTAGTAACCCCATAACAGGTCTTCAAGAGCTGCAATATGTACCTATAAATAAGGTGTCGAGTATTCAAGAGCTAGCCTCACATCGCCTGCGCTCGGATTGGCGTTTACGTGATTATTATCTCATAAAGCCCATCAGTACACTCAACTACGATGAATCCAGTTATACCTACCGTAATTTGGAATTCGGAGTTGGGCATAATTTCTCAGAGCGTAGCCATTTGGAGCTATCTTTTTGGGACCGTCGGGCGGGTGGTAATTATCCTGCTAATGAACTCAAAGGGAGTCAAATGTTTGCTAAGGGATATTATCACCTAAGTAAAACCCTACGCTTAGACGCTTGGGCGGCGAATAATTCCTTTGAAGCAGATGAGTCTTTTGGTTATTCTAATTCGTCCGCTGGCTTTCCATTTTCAGAGTATGGTCCGATTCCTCGTCGTAACTCTGTGAGCAGTAGTAGTTCTCGAAGTGACTGGTTTGTGCGTTTAGGTCATCGACCAGACTCTAGTTCCTTGGCTTCTTCATCTTTTCAATTAGGTCGAACCATCCACAAATTCTCTTTGCCTTTTGGCACTGATACCACGGCATGGAACATCCGCTCTCTCTGGTTTACTAGTGCTACCGTTTTGGAAGGACCAAGTTGGGGGCTTAGTGCTGAAGGGCGTTGGTCGGGCTACACCAACAGAAAAGGTTCAGACACTGGATTTCATACCATTAAACTATCAAACTGGTGGGAATCAAATGCTAACCTACTGGGATATTGGAAGGTCCTACCAACTGTGAATCTTAGATTGGGAGTGGAGCATGCCTTCACTGGCGACCGTGGGTCTGCTTTAAGTGGATGGGTAAGCCTAGATTTCGATAATAAGTTTATTAAGACGAATCTACAACTGGGACAAGGATTACAACTCCGGAGTATTCAAGATCAGTATTGGACATCCAATAGCTGGCAGAATGATGGAACCAACTTTGAGGACAGTCCACTTCAAGAAAGTCAATATATTTTGGGATCGGTGGATCTTTGGCCAGAACGCATCCTTACCATATGGCTGAATGCTCGATATAGTGTAGAATCGGGGATTGCTTTGTTGGCACCTTCTGGGCTATTTCAGGAGGAGATACGGGTTTATTATGCTAAGGAACATAGTTTTTGGTCTACAAGCGTGGGGCTAGATACCCATTCTTCACATTGGGAATATGGATTGAGTGCAACGGCATTTAGTCGAGGTAATGGTCAAATTCAAGCACAATCTACAGAGCTTTTTGAAACCGATATGCAGTTTCGTTTACGCTCTCACGTCTTTTGGAAAGGTTATGTATTTGAACGGGCTGCCTATACTAAAATGGGTGTTCGTTTATACGGCTCTCCGTTAGGTAGTCATAATTTAGCTTTTGATACCGCTGCTCAATGGTGGTCTGTGCAACAAAATGGACTTGCTGAGCAACCCGCATTCCTTCGGGCCGATATTGAAATATCTTCTAGAGTACGCTCTATGATAGTTTTTTTGCGATGGGAAAATATGGCCCAGGGATTATTGGGTCCAGGATATTTTGGAGCAGATAGCTTTCCCATGCCAGGCCGAAGATTGGTAGTAAGTATTAAGGCGACATTTCGAAATTAATATTATTTTAAATTAAATAATTAAGAAGTTATGACTTATTTATTAAAAGAAGGCTTTGCTGGGCTTATGCGAACAAAATGGGCGTCAATGACATCTGTTATATCTCTTAGCTTAGCTTTATTACTTATTGGGATACTGTTTAGGCTCTCTTACAATTTATATGATAGTGCCGTAAGTCTTCGCGATTCTGTCGAATTAGAAGTTTTTCTTTATGATCTAGATGATCAAAATATTAGCTTAATGGAGCAGGCATTGCTATCTTTAAATGTGGTAGAAGAAATTAGTTTTATTTCCAAAGACAGTGCCGCCACTATCATGAGGTCTGAATTTGGAACAGGTGTTGAGGGTTTAGTCGCCTTAGATTTTCTGCCAGCTTCATTTAAACTTAGCTTGCGCAGAGATATTCCTGCTGATAGAATCGAAGTCGTTGCAGCAGAAATAGAGGAGTGGATTGGAGTTGAAAATATAAAATATAATGCCTCACTGCTTCAACTATTGGAGACGAACCTTCGAACACTTACTCGAATGGGTGCAATTATAGGCTTACTTGTTCTCATAACCGCTATGTTATTAGTCTTTAATACAATACGATTGACAGTTTATGCCCGACGCGATGTCATCAAAGCAATGAAATTGGTAGGGGCGACTAACAGGTTTATCCGTGCTCCTTTTGTAATAGAGGGTATTTTACAAGGTTTCCTTGCTGGTGGAATTAGTATCAGTGTACTACATTTGTCCTTCGAGAGCCTATTACCAAAACTTACGCCAGAGTTTGATTTAATGGTTTGGCCATTTGGACAATGGTATTACTTGATTGGAGCTATGATGACCTTATCTGTCCTTTTAGGTTGGCTTGGGAGTCGCTGGGCTGCCGGAACCTTTATTCGAAAAACTGAACTTTGACTGCGAAGATGAGTCCTAGTGTTAGTTACGAGCTTTTTCGATATACTTATTACCTTGATTCGGAACTCTTTTCATGAGTGCTCTTGCGATGCTCACAAGTCTTTGTGTCTTCACAATGCCCATAGAAATGGAGGGAGTGTGATTCGATATTCATCCCGTGAATTCGGCCAATAAGTTGTTGAATCTCACCTATACGTGGATCGCAAAATTCATGCACATGTCCGCACTTACTACAGATAATATGATCATGTTGTTGATAGGCATAAGCTCTTTCGTAGTGATACTGACTTTTCCCAAATTGTTGGCGTTGTACTAATCCTGATTCAACTAGAAGATCTAAAGTATTGTATACAGTAGCCCGACTTACACGAGTGCCTTTGTGCTGCATGCTGAAAAAGAGTTCATCTGCGTCAAAATGACCATCAGAACGGTAGATTTCTTCTAGTACCATAAACCGTTCGGGAGTTTGGCGTTGACTGCCTTCCTTTAAATAAGAACTAAAGATTTCTTTTACTAAAGCGATTGTTTCTTCATGTGCCGGATGCGCCATAATGAGTATTCAAATTTTACAGGGCTACTAATTTTTATGTGACACCAGTACTCTATTATTTCCTATTTATATAATATACCAAATGTTACAATATGAAAGAAATGTGATGGAAAGGAAATTGAATAAGTACCGAATACGCAGTTTTTTTAGCTTTTAATCTAGTTTGAATGCCCTAGAAAAATACAGAAAGAGAAAAACATAGAGATTTTCAGTGCGGGAATGCTATATTATATAGTAGTCAACATTCATTTAGTCCAGTCGTTATGCCTATTTTAGTACCTTTTGATACGCTAACTGATTTATATATTAATCTTTCCAAAAAATATGCTGGCCAAAACAAGGCCGGCTTTCATCATAAATTAGATGCTTCTAATGGTTATGAACCGGTTTACTGGGACCAGATTACCGAGGACGTACAAGCCATCGCTGGTTACTTAACAAGCAAAGGTATTAAGAACGGAGACCCTGTTGGTATACTAAGTGAAAACCGTTACGAGTGGGCAGTAGTCGACTTAGCTATTCAACTAATAGGCGGAATTAATGTTTCACTTTATACCACTTTGCCTCCGAATCAGTGTGAATATATTTTACAAGATTCACAGGCGAAAATATTTTTTGTGTCGACAGGTATTCAGCTAAAAAAAGCTGTGGAAGTCTTTGAAAATTGTTCCGATTTGAAAGAAGTACTTGCCTTCGAAATGCCCAAA
The DNA here is from genome assembly GCA_002720745.1 of Balneola sp. GTDB lineage: Bacteria > Bacteroidota > Rhodothermia > Balneolales > Balneolaceae > UBA1275. The sequence goes on along the minus strand of PBJO01000005.1, from coordinate 50,252 downwards.
AATAAAAAACTGATAGAGAATGATTTTGTACGCTTGTTTGACCATGCCATGCGTGAAGGGAAAAAGCTGTATAAGGAGCATGATGACACGATACAGGGTTATGCTAAAAAAGTAAAACCCGATGATATTTGTACTTTGATCTATACTTCAGGAACCACAGGTAAACCAAAAGGAGCAATGCTGACTCATAATAACATTTGTAGTAATGTTAAAGCGGCTACTCAACATATATATTGGGATGATAAAGATACTTGTTTATCGTTTTTGCCTTTATGTCACTCCTTTGAACGAACCGCCGGGTATTATGCTATTATTTCATGTGGCGCTGAAATTTATTACGCGGAAAGTGTGGATACAGTATCCCGAAACTTACCGGAGGTAAAACCTACCGTGGTTATCTCGGTACCACGACTCTTTGAGAAAATCTTTAATGTGATCAATAAAAATGTTGAAGAAGGCAGCGCCGTTAAGCAGAAAATTTTCAAATGGGCGCTTAATACAGGTCAAAAATATGTGGATGGAAAAAGAGGATTAGTGTCGTTGCAAAAATCACTTGCTGACAAATTAGTCTTTGACAAGCTAAAAGAAAAAACAGGAGGGCGTGTCCGGTTATTTGTTTCCGGTGGGGCAGCATTACCACCTGATATAGACACCTTTTTCCAGTGTGCAGGATTACCCATTTTGCAAGGCTATGGCCTTACAGAGACCTCACCGGTAATGACCGCGAATCGTCCAGGGGATTTGATGGTTGGAATGGTTGGTACAGTTATACCTGGTGTAACAGTGGGTATACAAAGCATAGAAACAGGGGAGATAATGGCCCAAATAAATGGGGAAGAGTATCCAACAAATCTTAGCTCAGAAGCAGGGGAGATTTTATGTAAGGGACCAAATGTAATGAAGGGATACTGGCGAAATGATGAGGCGACCAAAGAGATGATAGATCCTGATGGTTGGCTACACACGGGTGACGTAGGAAGATTTGTAGATGGTTATCTTAAAATCACAGATCGAATAAAGCACATGCTTGTTAATGCCGGTGGAAAAAATATTTATCCAGGTCCCATAGAAGACATGTTTAAGTCTAGTAAATGGATTGATCACTTGGTAGTAATAGGGGAGGCACAAAACTTTATGGCAGCCCTTATTGTCCCAGATTTTGATGCGCTCCAAAAGTTCGCCGATTCCGAAGGGATATCCTATGCCGGCACTGATGAATTACTGGAACTTGACGAGGTAAAGTCAGTCTATAAAAAAGAAATGGCTCAGTTTTCTAAGAGTCTGGCTTCTCACGAAAAAATTCGTGATTTCCGACTACTTCCAAATAAATTTACGGTTGAAACGGGCGAGATTACCCCAACTATGAAAGTGAAACGCCGGGTCATCGCTGATAAGTACGCTCATTTGATTAGCGATATCTTTAAAAATGAATAAGTAATACCTCTGAGTTTAAACTTCTTTTCTTGCAGCAATAAATGATTGAATGGCTCGAGTTAAAAAGATGACGCAAAGTACAAACATTACTGAGCGTGAAATGATGGCCCTTGGGCGTTCTAATTCTCCACCTCCAATCATTTCTATTAACCCTGGAACTGCCCCTATGGTGCCAAATATACCTACTAGTGCGAGTCCAGCGGCTGCATGCATCATGTGCTTGCGTAAGGATTCCTTTTTGCCTAACCATCCAAAAAGTAAAAATAGAATGCCGAAAAATGATGGTATTAGCGCGGTAAGACTTTCTTGACCTGTTCCTAGATAGGATGTTGCGCCTAAAATAATGAGTAATATTCCTAATGTTAAAGTAAGATTTTGCATAATAGGATGAGTTGTTAAGCTTGGTTTTTTTCTTGTAAACTAAGCCGTGTGACGAAACAAAATCTAAGATATGAAGTAATTATTGACATATCACCTATTTTTTTTAGCATGTTTACAATGAATTATATATAAGATAAAGCTTTAATCTGTTTTTTTTTTGAAATATCCGTCTAAAAAAGTCATGCTTTCTTCCACTGTACTTACCCAATGAAAAAGTTCTAGATTGGATTTACGGACATAATCTTCATCAACGGCGCGCTGGATAAATTGTTCTAAATCGGAAAAATAGTCATCTATATCAACAATTATAATAGGCTTATTGTGAAAGCCTAACTGTCGCCAAGTAAGTATTTCAAAAAATTCATCGAGTGTGCCAAACCCCCCCGGTAAAACGATAAAAGCGTGGGATAGTTCCTCCATTTTTGCTTTTCGGGTATGCATATTTTGAGTTTCGATAAGCTCCGAAAGCCCAGTATGAGCGACTTCTTTTACTTTCAGTGCTGTTGGGATTACACCTATGACCTCCCCGTTTTGGCTAAGTGCAGCTTCGGCTACGCGTCCCATCATTCCTATTTTACCCCCTCCAAAAACTACACCCCAGCATCGTTTGGCTATTTCTTTGCCTAGTTGATCTGCAGATTGGCCAAAAATAGGCTGGTGGGAGGTGCGAGATCCGCAGTACACACAAATTCTATTCATGTATCAATACTTTTATATTAGACTAGGGTAAACATTCTAGCAAGAACTGACTCAAGTGAGTGAACCAAACGGCTTATGTCTTCTTTGGTAGTATGTTTTCCAAAACTGATTCGTATGCTAGATTTAGCTTGTTCAGCCTCCCGTCCTAGGGCTAATAAAACGTGAGAAGGTTCAACAGCTCCAGAGGTACAGGCCGAACCATTAGAAACACAAATACCTTCTATATCCAAGTTTAGAAGAAGCATTTCACCATCAATTCCACGCTTTTCAGAATTCTGAAAGCAGAAATTAGTTATGTGATGAATCCCTGGTTTTCCATTTATCTCCCATTCACAAGCATGCAGATGGGTTTTTAATTCACAAAGGAGATATTCGTTGAGTTCTTGATAGGTTTTGAGCTGATCCTGCATTGTACGTGTTGTAATTTCCAAAGCTTTAGCAAAACCAATAACACCAGGTACATTTGTGGTACCTCCTCTTCTGCGACGCTCTTGAGAGCCCCCAGTAAGCCAGGGCATCCAGCGACTTCCATTGCGTATAAACATTAGTCCAATTCCTTTTGGGCCATATATTTTATGGGCACTTCCACTTAAAAAATCGACTCCCAATTCCTTAACATTCACAGGTATTTTTCCCAAGCTTTGAACGGCATCGGTATGAAAGAGAACGCCCCTTTCATGGCATAGATCTGAAAGCTTCTTGAGGTCATTTACCGATCCAATTTCGTTGTTAACATGCATTAGGCTAACCAGGCAGGTTTTGTCGGTTATGAGTTCCTCAAGCGTTTCCAAATCAACTATGCCATCGCCATTCAAGGGTGCCATTACGGGCTTAAACCCTTTCATTTTGGAAAGTTCAATAGGGTGTAAAACGGCATGATGTTCTCCAGGGGAGGTAATAAGTTCATTTTTATCACCCGAAAGCGCCATCACACCTTGAATTACGGCATTATCACTTTCAGTTCCACCTGAGGTAAAAATGATTTCAGAGGGTTCTGCTCCGATTATTTCGGCAATTTGTTCTCGGGAGTCTTCTACTATTACTTTTGCACGTTGCCCGAGATGGTGGGCTGAATTTGCGTTTCCATATTCGGAGGTTAGAAATGGAAGCATAGCATCTAGTACCTCTTTATCTAGAGGTGTTGTTGCGGCATAATCAAAATACAGAGTAGAATTTGAACTCATGTCAACTGTTTTAAATCTATTGTGATTTTATGCAACCATACGTAGGCTGTGTGTTTAATATAGAATAAATTAGGGAAATCAATTAAGGGTAAATCTCACAATACATGGCTTATCTTTGCAAAGCTAAGAGTGGGAAAAGTTTTAAATGGTTGTAGGGTTGCGTAAATTAGAAAATTATATAGTAATCGCGCTATCTAACATTAAAAATTGAGGTAGAAGAGATTCGAAACCTATCGTTATTTTTTGATCTATCATTCATCATACATTCACTCATTAAAGGTTCAGAAATGGCAAAGAAAACGCTACGTGATATTGACATAAATGGTAAAACGGTTTTAATGCGAGTTGATTTTAACGTGCCTATAATCGAAGGCAGAATCACTGATGACAACCGGGTGGTTCAAGCACTTCCCTCTATACAATACATTGTTGACCAAGGAGCAAAGCTTGTATTGACCTCTCACTTGGGCCGGCCAAAGGGACATCCAAATCCTGAGTTTTCTTTGAGACTAGTAGCCCAAAAACTAGCAAGTTTAATGAGTGCGCCGGTACATTTCGCCAATGACTGCATTGGTGAGGTCGCTGAAAAGGCAATTTCCGCTGCGAAAGAGGGCGAAATTGTGGTGCTCGAAAACGTACGATTCCATATAGGTGAAACTGAAAATAATCCTCGATTTGCCCGACAACTTGCAGTCCATGCCGATATCTTTGTGAACGATGCCTTTGGATCTTCGCATCGAGCCCATGCATCCGTCGCTGGAGTTACTACCTACATGGAGGAATCAGTTTCGGGATTTTTATTAGAAAAAGAGATTACCTATTTAAGTGATAGTATGAATGACCCAAAGCGCCCTTTCGTAGCAATCTTGGGGGGAGCTAAGGTGTCAGACAAAATATCTGTTATCCAGTGTTTATTGACGAAAGTAGATACCATTATTATAGGTGGAGGGATGGCTTATACATTTTTAGCTACTAAAGGATATTCGGTAGGAAATTCCTTGTTAGAGAAAGATAAGATACCGATGGCAAAATCTTTAATGGACCAAGCGCTTGAGGCAGGAGTTAATTTAATGTTACCGATCGATTTGGTTATTGCTGATGATTTTTCAAACGATGCTAATAGAAAAGTGGTGGCTTCAGATAGAATTTTAGATAACTGGGAATCATTAGATATAGGTCCTGAAACTATCTCATTATTTGGTGCTGCAATTACTCAAGCAAAAACTGTACTTTGGAATGGGCCTATGGGGGTATTTGAAATGCCTAACTTTGCGGTGGGTACTCAGTCTGTTGCTAAAGCCTTGGTGAAGGCCACTGAACGTGGCGCTATAACTATTGTTGGAGGAGGAGACTCTGCCTCGGCTATTAAGAATATAGGTTTGAGTGACCAAGTGTCCCATGTGTCTACAGGTGGCGGAGCTAGTTTAGAATATTTAGAAGGAAAAGAATTACCAGGGCTTTCCCATCTAAGCGATAAATAATACATTACCTTAGGTTGTTTTGTAGAGCGAGGGGGGTGAAGCTTATTTTGTTCAAATGGCATACTTAGATTATAATTTAGCAGAATCGAAAAAACAAAGATAATGGAGACTAGATGAATCAAAATAGAAAAGAATTTCTTAAAAAAGGTGTTGCTGGATTAGCAGGTATTAGCGCCTTTGCGGCTGCTGAGGTTGCTTCTAAAGGAGATAGCTTAGCTATAAATGCATTAACCCAAATGTCATCTGATCAAGTGTCTTCTGTAAAACCGGTGGTAGTATCAACCTGGATTCATGGCATCCTAGCCAATGAAGAAGCCTGGAAAGTTCTAGGAAATGGGGGGACTTCTTTAGATGCGGTAGAGTTAGGTGTCAAAACTGCGGAAGCGGATCCCACCAACCAATCCGTAGGTCTTGGGGGATTCCCAGACAGAGAAGGTAGGGTTACCTTGGATGCCTGTATTATGAATCATGAGCAGCAATGCGGTTCAGTAGCTTTTTTGGAACATATTTTACACCCTATTTCGGTGGCTAGAAAAGTGATGGAGGAAACACCACATGTCATGCTAGTGGGAAAAGGAGCGTTGCAATTTGCAGAGCAGCAGGGATTTAAACGTGAAAATTTACTCACCGAGGCTTCTGAAAAAGCCTGGCGTAAGTGGTTAGAGGATTCTAGGTACGCTCCGGTGATTAATGTGGAAAATCATGACACTATAGGAATGTTAGCCCTAGATGAGTCGGATAATTTATCTGGGGCTTGCACCACTAGTGGCGCGGCATATAAGATGCATGGCAGAGTAGGGGATTCACCCATTATAGGTGCTGGTCTTTACCTGGACAATGAGGTGGGTAGTGCGGTGGCTACTGGGCTTGGAGAAGCAGTCATTCGGTCTGCAGGAGCCTCAGTGGCTGTTGAGTTAATGCGCCAAGGGTATACTCCTCAGCAGGCCTGTAAGGAAGTAATAGCCCGAATAATTTCAAAGGAAAGCGATCCTAAATCGCTACAGGTGGGTGTAATAGCCCTAAATAAACAAGGACAAGTAGGTGGAAGTGCTATTCATCCAGGATTTAATTATGCTTTATTATCGAAAGAGCATGAAAATAGGATGATAGATGCACCACATTTGTTTGTATCAAAATAAATGTCATTCAGTGATTACTCATTAAAAAATATAAATGGTAAGGAATGATTGACGAAAGGACCTTAACTTATACTAAAATTAAACAAAAAAGAATTATATGAGTTCACTAAATAAAGTAATGTTGATTGGACGTTTGGGACAAGATCCTGAAGTTCGGTATACACAGTCAAACACTGCAGTAGCTACCCTTAACCTTGCCACTAATGAACGCTATCGAGATAGCAATGGTGAGTATCAAGACAAAACCGAATGGCACCGAGTAGTAGCGTGGGGAAGAACGGCTGAAGTATGTCAACAGTACCTCAAAAAAGGTTCAATGATTTATGTTGAAGGACCTTTGCAGACCCGAGAGTGGGAAGACAAGCAAGGGCAAAAAAGATACACTACTGAGGTAAAGGCCCTACAAATGACCATGCTAGACTCGCGAGGTAGTAACGGTGGAGGTGTGTCAGAAATACCGCCAGTTCCTGGTTCCATCAATGCTCAAAGCGGTGGAGCTTCTAAGAGTCAGGGAGTGAATAAAACGGTTAACTTAGATGATATTGATGACGATTTACCTTTCTAATTGGTGGATATTTATTGGATGGATTCAGAGTGGTGAGTTTGAACTATCCACTCTGTCTATCCAATTCGTTATTATGTCTCTTGGTTTGATTTTTTCAGCCGTATTTTCCGGGTCGGAAGTTGCCTTTTTCTCGCTTACAAACAAACAAGATTTACTAAACAAAGACGAAGCCTATTCTCAAATAGATAGAAGAGTGACTACGATGCTTAGTCAACCAAGGAGGTTGTTAGCCACAGTACTAATTGGGAATACTTTTGCCAATATCATAGCTTCAGTTATGGCAGCGGTGATTACCGGTTCACTTATGGGCTTTACTGCTGCACCTGAATTTTTAGTTTATACCATAGAAGTAATAGTATTAACTTTTGTGATTCTAATTCTAAGTGAAATCACTCCTAAAGTTATTTCAATCAATAATCCTCTACGTATATCGAGGAAGTTAAGCGGTTTTATTTACATCTATTTTATTCTACTTAAACCACTGGCTAAGTTAATTGCTGAAAGCACTATTAGTTTGGAGCGAATTTTACCTAAAAATTCAAATACCTTTAGTTCAGATGATATAAAAATGATGGCTGAAGTAAGTGAACAGGAAGGTTCAATTAAAGAAGATGAGCGGGAGATTATTGAAAATGTAATTGAATTTGGTAACATTATCGTTCGTGAAATAATGACTTCACGGGTCAATATAATTGGTGTATCCATGGAAGATTCACTTCCAGAAGTACTTGCTCGAATCCGTGAGCATAGCCTCTCAAGAATGCCACTTTATGAAAATGACTTAGATACTATTAATGGGATTATCCATGCCAAGGATATTTTACCTTTTATTCATTCGGAGGAAGATGATCAAACAATTAATTGGAAGACCATTTCACGTAAAGCATTATTTATACCCTTAACAAAAAAACTGGATGATTTACTTCGAGATTTTCAGCAGGAGAAAACACATATGGCTGTAGTTGTTGATGAATATGGAGGAACGGAAGGAGTGGTCACGATGGATGATATCTTAGAGGAATTAGTCGGTGAAATGGTAGATGATGGAGATGAGGAGGAAAGGCCTTATAAAAGATTTAAAAATGGAATTTACGTCTTTGATGCTCATATAGATCTGGACGATATGGAAGATGTTTTAGAACGTGAACTTACCTCAGAGGAAGACGATTTTGAGACATTGGGAGGTCTTATTTATAGTATTACCGAAAATCTACCCATGGTAGGAGAAAGGGTAATTTACAAGGATGTTGAATTAACAGTTCATTCTGTCCAAAAAAATAGGATCAAAAAAGTTCGGGTAAAATTACTTCCAGTTTCAACCTAGTATCGTATGGCAATTACTATTGAGAAATATGTAGAATTATCATCCTATACTACCATGGGAGTATCCGCAATGGCTCAGTATCTTGCAAGAATCAACAGTGTGGATTCCTTAGTTGAAGCGCTGAATTGGGCTAGGAAAAACAAGGTTACTGTACTTGTGCTAGGGGGAGGGTCAAATGTACTTTTACCGAGTTATTTTGAAGGGTTAGTGTTACTTATTGACCTTAAGAAAAAGAACATTATCCATGAAGATGAACACTCGGTAGAACTTCTAATTGGAGCCGGTGAGAATTGGCATGAATTGGTAGAGTGGACTGTGGAAAAAGGATGGATAGGATTAGAAAATCTGGCACTCATACCTGGGAGTGTTGGGGCGGCACCTATTCAGAATATAGGTGCTTATGGTGTAGAAGTTGAAGAGTACATTAGCAGTGTACAATACTTGCATGCCGAAACTTTAGATCTTATCTGGATAGATAGAGATAAATGTGATTTTGCATATAGAAATAGCATCTTTAAAAAGGAGCTAAAAACTAAGGCAATCATTACAGAAGTACAATTTAAACTGCCTAAAAACGCTCAACTTAGAACCGATTATGAATCTTTGAGATACTTTTTTAGTCAACAAGGAATTCATAACCCCAGTCAACAACAAATATTTGACGCTGTTATTCAGGTGCGTCAGTCACGACTTCCTGATATTCAAACGTTGGGTAGTTGTGGGAGTTTTTTTAAGAATCCATTACTTCCCTCTGAGCAAATTGATCACTTATCAACTCGTTTCCCAGATATCAAAGCCTATCCTATGCCTAATGGTCATACCAAAGTAGCCGCTGGTTGGCTTATTGATAAAGCGGTGGGAAAAGGCTTTAGAAAGGGGCAAGTAAGTACCTACGAACAACAAGCTTTAGTTATTGTACAACATGGTGGGGCTAGTGGAGATGAGATTTGTGAATTTGCTAGGTTAATTCACTCTAAGGTTTTAGAAATGTTTGAAATTTCTTTAGAAGCCGAAGTGCAAATTATCACAGTAAATGGTAAAGAAATTTAGCTAAAGATATTATTTTTTTAAAAAAAAGTGAGGGCAGTCAAGATACTCACTTTTAATTTAGTCAGTCGATATAAGATAGTTTTCAAATATAAAACAGCGTTGCAAATTTAATGCAAGGCCAAAAGCAAATATTTATCTAAACGGAGATTCAGAGTGAAATTCCTGCTAATATGTAGAGTTGTTCAGAATCCGGGTTAAAAATAACGCCGCCGCTAATGGGTAAACTGAAATTGTCGGTTATTTTAATTTCCTTTGATTTCGTAATCCCAATATTTACTAGTCCAAAATCTCCCGTACCGGAGTGCCATCCATCGCCAGCACCTACAAATACATCGGTCACAGAACCTGAATATCCTAATTCAAAGTATATATCGCCACCAGCAGAGCCTGTACCTGCAGCTTCACTTAGTATATAATTTGCACCTAAAGAAAGGCTACCTAAACTATATCCAAGGTTAACCTCGAAGGCGTGACTGTCTCCATCTAGGTAGTCACTTCCTGGGTAGTAATAGTCCGTTAATCCGATGCTTAAATCACATAGGCTAAAGGAAGCATAAAGATCCATTTCTTGGAAACCATCGTAGCCTTGAGAGCCCTATGCGCTAAGAGTTAGGTTACCAGCTGCTGCTTATACATAGGGTTGCGATGATGGACCAGAATAGGCTACCTCCCTACACACCTAGGTGCTAACTAGGTCTATGCCAGTGCTAACTTCTAACTGAGCAGAGGCTTCTGTACTTCCAGATAAATTGATGAGCATAGTAAGTGTTAATACAGAGAATATTTTTGCGAGGTTATTTGCTAGTGATTTCATAATTATTGATTTATTTATTAAAATTTATTTCAGTAAAATTCGAATTAAGAAGTAGTGTGTACAAATTCGGGATACGACTTTGTGTCATGCTCCATAATATCAAGTCCTCTCTGCTCTAGATCTTCGCTTACTCGAAGTGGGACGATAGTATTAATTAGTTTAAAGACAAGATATGAGACGCCAAATGCTCAAACAAAGGCAACTCTGACCCCAATCATTTGTACGCCCATTTGTTCAAGCTTAAATAGATCTCCAGTGTTGAACATGCCTGCAGCTAGTGTGCCCCATGCACCACACACTCCACGAACTGATACCGCACCAACAGCATCATCAACATATTTTTCAAGGAATTTCATTGAATAATGAACTAAAATTCCAGCTAGTACCACGGTAAGAATAGCAAAAGTAGGGGTTAGATTAGCACAACCCGCAGTTATTCCGACTGAACCAGCCAAGACTCTATTTAGCGTCACTTCACCATCAGGTTTACCGGTGGTAACCCAAGTAATAAGCATGGCTGCTGTAGCTGCAAACACTGCTTGAAAAAAGAAAAATGTCCATGACCATTCAGCTGAGTAGTCACCAATTTCAGTTAAAGCAAAACTATCAGTTCCAATCCATCCGCCGGCTGTACTACCAAACATTAAGCCGAAACCTAAAAAGAAGAATGCCAATCCACTTGCAGAGACATCCATTACGTTTTTCATTACAATGTTTAGAGCATTTTTTGCCCGTGTAAAGGCTGTCCCAACGAGTGTAAATCCTGCTTGTATGAAAAACACCATGCAGGCTGCNATAATTGTCCAAACATAGTTTAAGTTATCCTGTACTGTCCCAGCATCTGCTTCTAGTGCAAATAAAGATAAACTACTTAGAGACAGTAGAGTTATTAAGGCGAGTAGTTGTTCCATTTATAGCGAGTTTGTGATTATTAACGGTGCTAATTTATTTAGTGAAAATATAAAATAAAATAAAATTATTAATATTTTTTATGTAAAAATATTAATAATTTACGTGTAAAATATTTTTATATTGAATAAATAAAGTAAATCTATTTATTATATAAATTATTTTAGGTTTATAAAATAAAATTTTTATGTTTTAATTAGTCCACTGTCAACAATATTTAGTTCCAAACACATTAATAGAAACCTTATCTTAAATCCAATCCACTAATTCACTATTTTTTATGATAGCTCGATACTCTCGCGAAGAAATGATAGCAATTTGGACCGAGCAAGCACAGTTTGATGCTTGGCTCGACGTTGAATTAGCGGCTTGTTGGGCATGGTCACAATTAGGGGGTATACCTCAAAATGATGTGAATACCCTTTACCAAAAGGCTAGCTTTTCATTGAATCGAATAAAAGAGATTGAAGAGCAGACTCGTCACGATGTAGTAGCATTTACTCGGGCAGTTTCTGAAACCCTAGGTGATGAAAAAAAATGGGTGCATTATGGACTTACCTCTACTGATGTAGTTGATACTGCTTGGGGAGTTCGTTTAAAAAAGGCAAACCAAATACTACGAAATGATATGTATCGTATGATAGATGTACTAAAAAATAAAGCCTTAGATTATAAATATACTATGATGATGGGTCGTACCCACGGAATTCATGCTGAGCCCACTACCTATGGACTAAAGTGTGCCCTATGGTATGCGGAGATGCAACGAAATCTGGAAAGATTTGAACATGCTGCCGATACGGTTGAGTTTGGGAAGCTATCAGGATCAGTTGGAACTTTTGCGAATATTCCACCTGAGGTGGAAACTTATACTTGTAAAAAATTAGGCCTCAAGCCAGCACCAATTTCCACTCAAACTTTACAACGCGATCGCCATGCTCATTATTTGTCGACTTTAGCCTTAATTGGATCAAGTCTCGAAAAAATAGCGGTAGAAGTGCGTCACTTGCAACGAAGCGAAGTGCGAGAGGTAGAAGAGGCTTTTTGTAAAGGGCAAAAAGGGTCCTCTTCCATGCCTCACAAGCGTAATCCTGTTAGTTCTGAAAATATCACGGGTTGTGCTCGAGTACTTCGTGGATACATGATTACTGCCTTCGAAAATATTCCCCTTTGGCACGAACGCGATATATCTCACTCATCTGCAGAGCGGATTATTCTACCTGACGCCACAATGTTATTAGATTACATGCTTCATCGTTTTGCAAATGTTATGGAAAACCTAGTGGTATTTGAAGACAATATGGAGTACAACATATGGAAAACACATGGACTTGTATTCTCTCAGCGGGTTCTAAATAAACTAATTGATCAGGGTATGGTGCGTGAAAAAGCTTATGACGCTGTCCAACCACTCGCGATGCGCGCATGGAAGGAACAAATCCCATTCAAACCTCTAGTTCAAGAGGACCCCTTTATAAGCAGCCAGTTTAGTTCTGAAGTAATTGATGAACTGTTCGATTTAGCCCATCATAGCAGGCAAGTCGATCAGATTTTTGCCCGAGTTGGTCTTGATTAATAAGCTTTGTTCCATATCCTAAGCCTATTTTCCACGGGTTGATGAGTATAGATTCTGTAACCTAGGCATATTCAGCTTACCAAGCGAAGTGCGCGGGAGCGCACTCAGGTAATAAATCTCTTTGGGGTGATGGGATAGAGGCAGTGATGTTTCGCGGCATTGTTGTAAGAGTTTTTCAGCTATAACGGGTTCTAGCTCTGTTATTGCGAATGATGAATGAGTCTCAATGTTGTTTTGGGCGTCAGGAGTTAAAATGCTTTGATTTGGCACAATAAAGGCCACTACCTTTTGTCCCCATTTTGGGTCAGCAACTCCAATAATGGCGCAATCCTGTACGGTTGGATGCCGCTTTAGGCAGTCAATAACCCAATCTATAGCAACATTTTCTCCACCACTCACTATGCGATCTAATCTACGAGCCTGGATGTATAAGAGACCTTTTTTGTCCGTATTTCCAATGTCTCCAGTACAAAACCATCCTTGGTCATCAAAATTTTTTTGGAGTTGATTTTGCGATGGCTCTGGAGAAAAAATTTGGGTACCTTTTATCCAGATAATCAGATCTTTAGAGTCTTTATTTGCACGTAATTCTAAGGATTGACCGGGATGCATGTGTCCAACAGGTAGCGGATCTTTCAAAGGCATTGGGAGTTTTGAAGCTGGCACGGAGCATATGTGCGCAAAGGTTTCGGTCATGCCGTAGCTAAGCAATATTGGCCATCCAAGGTTTTCGGATTTTTTTACATCGGTGGCGTTTGCAGGTCCACCTCCTAAGATAATAAAACGGAAGGCATTAGAAATAGTTGGGCTTAGCTTTTTGGTGCGATTGTACTCCAGCCAATTGTACAATTGAGTAGGTACCATGGAGATTACCTTACAATTATGCTGTCCACCTAGCCAAGAATTCCAGCGTTCAACATCCGATGAGCTACTGAGACTTATAGCTGAGTGAGAAAGCAGTGATTTTAATACAATACTGAGAGCCCCAATATGATGCAGGGGTAGGCACAGCCCCCAACTCAGATTTGGACTTAGTTGCACTTGAGCTTGTGTGGCTTGGAAGGCTGCCCAAAGCTGTGCATGTCGAAGAGGAATTTTTTTTGGTCTGGAACTAGTGCCCGAAGTAAATAAAAAGGCAAATGGTGTGGACTTAACCGTTAAGCTTAGCTCTTTACGAGATGGTTTATGACTAGATAAAAAGGCTAGCCATTGAGCGTGAAGTGCTGTTATATCAGCGCTATTTAAATAGTTTCCTTGTGGCACTTCCTTGGTCCATTCTATCACTCGTGCAGGTGTCCATGTTGGATCAATGCTGCAAAATGGGATACCTGCAATGAATAATCCGGCAATGAGGCAACAAAGTTCTACCGAATTTTCGCTCTGAAGGATAAACGTATTGTCATCGGACTCATGCGTTTGTAGCCAATCGGGAAGCTGCTCGCTATATACTGCTATATCCGAATAGTTGATGGGCTGCTTTTCGTCACGTCCATCATGTATAAAAATTGAGTATGCGGAGCACGAAAACGTAAATTTCTGTGGTGTATTCTCTGAATTACTCATTATTCTATTCTGCTATTGATGTAAGTCCGCTGCGTGTTATCAGCGAATCAAGCGTTTGGAAATTTTTACTGTATTGAGGGCTTGAATGATAGGCTTGACCGTCAAAAAGGCTAGGATTTAAGCTGTAATTTCCCTCATACACCTCAGGGATAAATTTACGCTCAGGGCTTGAGTAATTTTCGACAAGCCAGCGACCAGTATCTACCCCATGCGTCAGTTTTCGGCCGCTAAGTTGGTTATTCATCCATCCTAGGCAGGCTAAGGTATGTCGGGCAATGATGCCATCAAATGCACTACTAAAGATGCATGATTGACTTTTCTCATGGGCTAAAACACAGCGTTGAATCATCTCTGGAATTCCACCAGTTAGTGTTGGTTTGAGCACGAAAAAAGATATATTTTTTTGACCTAATAGTGAGGTGAAGGACGAAAATTCAACACTGCTTTCGTCCGCGGCCATTGAAGGTGCTTTGGATGAGCGTTCAAGGCAAAACGCAATGAATTCGTCAGGGGGTACGGCCTGTTCTATATATTCAATGGCATAGCGTTCGTAGTCTTTTTCAAATGGCTTAAGGGACTCGGATTCCCACTGCCCATTTGGATCCAGTCGGTAACATATTCCAGGTAATGCATCCTGAATTTTAGCCAATCTATTTAGGTTCGATTCATGATTTGAGCCAACTTTCATTTTTATGGTCCTAAAACCCTTCAACCAGGCATTTTTGGCCAACTTCAAAGATTCCTCCGGGTTTGTAATTGGTATTAATGCATTTATTGGAATTTGTAGCAGATGGTCTTTTGAGTCAGAGATGGGACCTGTTATCTGATACGAATCGTCTATGGTTTTTGCATGAACAGTGGCAGCAGGGGAGGGAGTAGAACTAGCAGCAGCATTAGCCTCGGAGGCCAATTCATGGGCATGATCGCCAATTAGGCAGTTTAGTGGGCGATTTTCTCTTTGACTTGCCCAATCGTAAAGAAGCATACTTAAGGCAAACTGAACTGACGGAAATTTATGCTTAGTAGATGTGTATAGTGCTCGTGTTGCCCTTTCTGCATATTCAAAGTCAAAAAATGTGGGCAAACCGCTCTGGTTTTGAGCAGCATTGTCCTCTAAATGGTCTAACTGTTTTTCCATTTCTGATTTGTGTGTAACTAGAATGTTTACACAATCTGCTAGACTTTCCTTGGAAAAGCCGGGAAGAGGTGCACATTCGGCCCAAGCTGAGCCAATAGAGTGTTTCCATTCAATAAGAATTCCTTCTCGGTGCGAGCCCATACTTCCTTTGGCCTGAATAAATTCAGAAACGAATGGGCTTTGGTAGAGATAAAAATGAAGACTCATGTACTTTTTCTAGTCATACTTTGCATACCATATATTTGACAACACTTAAGTCAATATATTAGCATTGTATTGCAATAGCTATATAATCTATAAAGCTAAGTACCTAGGTTGAATAACTCGCTAAGGAATGAGGAGTCCTATCGTAAAAAGGGCTCCGTAAACGAACATAAATGCGGCCGTTTTTTCCAAGGTTCCATTGAGCGTTGATTTTTTTTGGTGTGACCAAATCTCTGCAAGTAATTTTAAGGATAGGGGTACACTTAGATAAGGTAAAAAAATACATAAACTTGCGTCCAAGCGGAAAAAAAAATGAGGTGGGATCGCTAAAGCAAGTGCAAGTAGTAGTGTGTACTCCCACTGTAAAGCTTTTTCACCCAATAAGACTCCTAATGTTTTCTTACCACTGAGCTTATCTTGTGCTACATCGCGTAGATTATTAACCACCAGTATATTTGTACTCAGAGCACCGGGGATAACAGACGCCCAAAAACTCATGCTTGACCATTCCAGCGTATTTAGATAATAGGTAGTCATAGTGGCGACGATGCCGAAATACACAAATACAAAAATATCCCCCAGCCCATTATAGCCAAGAGGAAAAGGTCCTCCAGTATACATTATTCCGAAAATCAGTGAACTAGTACCAATAGCCAGTATGATGACACCACCCACGTTTACCAGGTATAATCCGGCAAGGAAAGCTAAGAACATGGTTACATAGGCCGCCAGTTTCATCGTATCTGGTTCAATTAGCCCGGCAGCCGTCATTCGTTTAAATCCAATACGATCGGCCCGGTCACTTCCTTTTTTGTAATCATAATAGTCATTGGCAAAATTAGTACCTATTTGTATGAGTGTGGCACATAAAAGGGCGATCAGACATACCAGTAGATTTAAACTATCTTGTAAATAGGCAAGGCTAGCCCCAATAATTACAGGGGTATAGGCTGCGGTTAGAGTTTTCGGTCTTGCCGCTTGTATCCAGTTATTTAATGAAAAAGATTTTCCCATGATGTGATTAAAATATGGCATAATTATATGTAAAGCTGAATAGCTTAAATAAATTATGAGTCATAGTGCGTAAGCTTCAGGTATTCGTATAAATTTTAGTGAAGGTGCTATGTTAATTAAATAAATTAGATAAAAGCGATTGCAATTAATTTAAATTACAGCAGATTTATAATTATGCTTAAATCTATTGTGTGAATTAATAAAAATACTATATATTTCTTTCGTTAAACAAAAACACCTGAATTTTAGTAAAATATGTCATACGCAAAACTCGAATATATTTGGCTTGATGGGTATAAGCCTACTCAAACATTAAGAAGTAAGACCAAAGTAGTACAAAATTTTAGTGGTAATTTAGAGGATTGTCCTATGTGGTCATTTGACGGTAGTTCTACCGAACAGGCCGAAGGTAGCAGTTCTGATTGTCTACTCAAGCCAGTAGCTATTTTCCCAGATCCAGATCGCGAGTATTCTTATCTAATAATGTCTGAAGTACTCAATGCAGATGGTACTCCTCATGAAACCAATGGACGGGCAACAATTGACGAGGATGACGAAGATTTCTGGTTTGGTTTCGAACAGGAATATTTCCTCATTGATCCTGAAACCAACTTACCGCTTGGGTTTCCTACAGGTGGATATCCAGCGCCTCAGGGACCGTATTATTGTGGAGTAGGAGCTAAATCTGCTTATGGAAGAGAAATTATAGAGGAACATTTGGATTTATGCCTAAAAGCAGGTCTAAATATTGAAGGTATTAATGCCGAAGTAGCGTCAGGACAGTGGGAATTCCAAATTTTTGCTAAGGGTGCCGCCAAGGCAGGAGACCAGATATGGGTTTGTCGTTATCTGATTGAGCGAACAGCTGAAAAGTATGGTGTCGCTGTAGATTATCATCCGAAACCATTGGGTGATACAGACTGGAATGGATCAGGTATGCATGCCAACTTTTCAAACGGTAAGATGCGAGATGAGGGTGGAGAGACTTATTTCACGGCGGTATGTGAGGCCTTTGGTAATTTTATAAAAGAACATATTGATGTGTATGGTGCTGATAATGACATGCGTCTAACCGGTAAGCATGAAACGCAATCAATTGATAAGTATAGTTATGGTGTGTCTGACCGGGGTGCATCAATCCGTATTCCTGTAGGTACTGTTGAAGATGGATGGTTAGGACGACTAGAAGATCGCCGCCCAGCGTCTAATGCAGATCCTTACAAAGTAGCAGCACGAATCATTAAAACGGTTCGGACAGCTGATTAACAACTTATTTTAGAATACCAACAAGCCTGTCTTCACTTGAAGATGGGCTTTTTTTATGGAATGAATTCTTCCAAGTGACCGTTACACATAGGTATACAGTAACATCACAAGTCCAACAGGTCGCATAATCCAACCGTGTGATTTGACACATTCATCTTGTTATGTGGACTCATTAAGTTTATTCATTGCACTATGCAGAAAAGTAGCGTAGTTTTTAGCTTCTTACTGATAACAACATACTTTCTGTTTAGCAGTGGGTTTACAGTAGAAGACAATCTTGTTTCTACTATTACCTTAATGATAGAAGGTGTGGATGATCCTATTGGAGAAATTAGAATCGCTATTTTTGATTCTGAAAATGGATATTTAGAAAATCCCAGCCTTGTTGATGTTGTACCTGTGAGTCAGACCAAAATTGAATGGAAAATAGAGAATTTAGCTTATGGACAGTATGCTATAGCAGTCTACCATGATAGAAATAAAAATGGTAAGTTAGATACTAATATACTGGGCATTCCCCTTGAAGAGTTTGGCTTTTCCAATAATGCCAGAGGTAGATTTGGGCCTGCGAGCTGGAGTCAGGCAAAATTTACCGTTAGTGAATGCACTGCTATGCACCGTATTTTTTTAGAATAAATATAGGTTTAGTGTGCCATGAGTTTGTGAACTGGCAGTCTATTGCTATTTAAATGGTAACGTAATAGAATGAGAGTTTAGCCCCTAGAACTGCACAGCAGTGCCTGTAATACTTACCATTAACATACTTCCAGTTTGCCCTTGAATGGTTTCGTAGTCCACATCAATGCCTATTATTGCGTTAGCTCCCAATTGAAAAGCCTTTTCTTTCATTTACTAAAAGCAATGCGTCTTGCCTCTTTTAGTTCTCTTTCATTAGGAAATAGATTGACCTCCAATAATATTTCGAATACCCGCAAAAAAGTCTTTAAAGATATTCACACCTAGTATGGCCTCACCGGTTATAATTCCCAGGTACTGGTTAATTACCTTTCCTTACAGATTATTGGTAGTTGTCATTATCATAATTCGATTCCCAGATTTTTACGCTAAAATATTAACAATATAATTCGATAGTTTAAATAGAGTATTGGCGACATCTATAAGCAAAAAAAGCCTTCCCGAGCGAGAAGGCTTTTAATCGAAATGCAATTACGACTAACGACGGAAGTTATCTCTTCTTGGTCGTTCTTCTCTTGGTCGTGCTTCGTTAACTTTCACAGCACGGCCATCAATTTCTGCACCGTCTAAATCTTCAATAGCAGATTTGGCTTCGTTATCATCATCCATCTCAACGAATCCAAAACCTTTGGATCGGCCAGAGTATTTGTCTGAAATAACTTTTGCGGAACTAACGGTTCCATAAGCTTCAAAGACTTCTCGTAATTGGTCATCAGAAACCCCATAGCTAAGATTTCCTACGTAAATGTTCATATCAAAAAATAATTAAGTAATTAAAGTTACGGAGAGAAGCAGACAGCAACAGCTACAGGATTCAAAGAAACGTACATCTGGATATCATACCCAATCCAAATATAAATTACGGTATTAATGAATCAACACCAACAAAATTATCCATACAGGCAATATCAGGGATAAATCCCATAACCTAATGCAGATTGTCTGATTTTTTGAACGATTGATCGGCCATATTTTTATGGAATTCCTGTAGCTTATTTTGTAATTCTGTAGAGCCATTGGCTAAGATTCTACAGGCTAGTAAACCAGCATTCTGGGCTTTTCCAATAGCTACAGTGGCCACAGGGATACCATTTGGCATTTGAACAATTGAGTAAAGACTATCCAAACCGCCCAAGGCTGATGTTTGAATGGGTACCCCAATTACGGGTAAAGTGGTATAACTTGCTACCATACCTGGCAGATGAGCAGCGCCACCAGCACCAGCAATAATGACTTTTAAGCCTCTAATCAAGGCATTTTTGGCATACTCTGCCATATAATCGGGTGTCCTGTGAGCAGATACTACTTTTTTCTCGTAGTTAACGCCCATTGTTTCCATTATGTTTGCAGCTTTTTTCATGGTGGCCCAATCGCTGTCGCTTCCCATAATTAATCCAACTTCAATCATATCTGTCATAGAAGTGCTCCTTACTACTTAATTTATATCGAAAACTACACATAAGAGTAACAACATAAAAATGGCTGAAGGAACTATCAGATTTGTAGACCTTGAGTTATTTCTATCGCTCTAGCATAGACGCTCTCAACATCATCCCCTAATAGGGTGTAATGCCCCATTTTTCTACCTATTTTACTCTGAATTTTACCATACATGTGCAAATGACCATTGGGTTCGGGCAATAGTTCATCGCTACATTCAATCTGAGCCTTTCTATTTTGAGTGCCTAAAAGATTAATCATTACACAAGCAGTTTGTATAAGCTCTGAGGATCCAAGATCAAGTCCTAATACTGCCCGTATATGATTTTCAAATTGAGAAGTTATACAGCCTTCAATGGAGTAATGACCTGAATTGTGTGGACGGGGTGCCGATTCATTCAATAAAACTTCGCCAGTTGATGTATAGAAAAATTCAAAAGCTACAATACCTCGGGTAGCTAAGACCTTCATGGCTTCTAAAGCATACTTTTGAGCGAGCTTTTTAATAGAATCGGGTACTCTTGCTGGTGTAACTACTGCAACACAGATATGGTTTGATTGTACAGTTTCACAGCATTCGTATACTGAGTATTCTCGTCCATTGTGTGCAACTTGAACTGCTAATTCATGTGTGAAATCGATAAATGCCTCGGCTAAGATTTCATGACCATCTGAACCTCCCAGTTCGGTAAACATCTCTACTGCTTCACCTAAATTAGAAACGGTTGCATTGCCATAGCCATCATATCCACCTTTGGATGATTTTAATACAAATGGCCAACCATATTGATGGCCAAAATCCTTTAAATCACACTCCCTATTTATTTGTTTATACGGAGTAACGGGTATTCCTGCATTTTCGAAGCTTTGTTTTTCAATAATTTTATTTTCAATCTTTGCAAAGCCATTGGGACTTGGATATATAGGAGTACCTGAATTCTCTTGAACTTTCTTTAATACCTTAGAATCAATGAATTCATTTTCCAAGCTTAGCACATCGCACTGTCGTGCAAATTCGGTCATTGCTTCTACATCACTAAAGCTGCCGGTGGTGACCTTAGGGCTTATGAAGTGCATGGGTTCATGGTTGTTACGGTCTGTATATGCAGCTACTTGAATGCCTAATCTGTAGGCTTCAATAGCACTCATTTTAGCGAGTTGACCTGCCCCTAAAAAACCGATGGTGAAAGAAGCAGGTATAGTTTGTGATTCGGTGATGAGACTTTTAGGGCCTATGGTATCGGTCATTTTGTACAATGATGGGTTAATTTATAGGATACTACCTATCGTTTTCATGGAAAATAACGTGTTCATGTCTTAGCTAAAAGTATAATTTGATCGTATTCAAAGACATCAAAGAAATGCCTACACAATAAAGTGCACTATTGTGTATTTTTACAACAAATTATATCCAATGGATTTAGAAAAAAAATTACTACAACTCAAAGCTCGTTATAATGAAGTCAATGCAGCAATGAGTGACCCTGCTGTATTCGATGACCCTGAAAATTATACCAAGCTTACCAAAGAAAGAAGCGATCTTGAAGAGGTTGTAAAAGATTTCGACCGATACTCGGAACTGAAAGGAAATTTAGAAGGTAACCTTGAGCTCATCGAGATTAATGAAGACCCAGAAATCACTGAGATGGCTGCGGCTGAGAATAAAGAGTTAAAAGCTGAATTAGGTCGACTTGAGGAAGAACTTAAAATTAAGTTAGTACCAAAAGACTCTGAGGATTCTAAAAATGCAATAGTTGAGGTCAGAGCAGGTACAGGCGGAGACGAAGCAGCTATCTTTGCAGGCGATTTATTTGATATGTATCGCCGGTATTCCGATGATTTGGGCTGGAAACTCCAAATACTAAGTTTGAACGAATCTGAAAAAGGCGGTTTTAAAGAAATCAGTTTTTCTTTGGAAGGTCATGAAGTTTTCGGAAAAATGAAGTATGAGTCTGGAGTGCATAGGGTTCAGCGTATTCCTATCACTGAAAGTCAGGGCAGGGTGCACACATCAGCAGCAACCGTTGCAGTACTGCCTGAAGTGGAGGAGGTGGATATTCATATTAATCCGAGTGATTTACGAATAGATACTTTTAGGGCGAGTGGTGCCGGAGGTCAGCATGTCAATAAAACGGATTCAGCCATCCGAATAACTCATGAACCAACAGGCATAGTTGCAGAATGTCAACAGGAACGCTCACAGCACCAAAATAAAGAGAAGGCGATGGCAATGCTTCGTGCAAGAATGTATGATATTGAGCTAGAAAAAAAACAAAAAGCTAGGGCTGCAGAGAGGAAAAGTCAGATCTCTACGGGAGATCGTTCCGCAAAAATTAGAACCTACAATTACCCACAAGGTCGGCTAACCGATCATCGCATCAATCTTACTCTTTATAATCTTGATGCGGTTATGAAAGGTCAGTTACATGAAGTTATAGAGGGACTACGCATTCAAGATAATTTAGAAAAGATGCAGGAAATGGCTGAATAAATCTAGTTTTCGGTATTATCCTTATGCAAATTAGCTACAATGTAATTGCTACAGTGAATGAGCTACACTCTTGGTGCGGCACTTAAAAGCTCTTTACTTGCTTGGGATTTAAACTGTTTAAAGTTATTCACAAACATTTGAGCTAATTCTTTAGCTTTTTTATCATACTCCATGGCATCGTCCCAGGTGTATCGTGGAATTAAAACTTTGGAGGGAACATCAGTTACTTGTATAGGTACCTGAAATCTGAAAATGGGATCTTTTACATATTCCACTTTGTCAAGTTTCCCAGCGATAGCCTCACTTAGCATTTTTCGGGTGTAGCGTAATTTTATACGTTCTCCAGTACCAAATTCTCCACCAGTCCATCCCGTATTTACCATCCAGACCTTAGCTTTGTATTTTTTGATTTTTTTAGCTAATAATTCAGCATACACGGTTGGGTGTAATGGCATAAAAGGGGAACCAAAACAAGCCGAAAAAGTGGCTTGCGGTTCGGTTACACCTCGTTCTGTACCAGCTACTTTTGCGGTATATCCACTGATGAAATGATACATAGCTTGTTCGGGTGTAAGTCTTGAAATGGGAGGTAGTACTCCAAAGGCATCTGCCGTCAGAAAAATAATGTTATCTGGGTGGTTTCCCATGCCAGTTTCACTAGCGTTTGGAATAAAATTGATAGGATAAGAGCAACGCGTATTTTGAGTAAGACTTACATCAGTAAAATCTGGTTCGCGATTTGAATTTAAAATGACATTTTCAAGAATAGTTCCCGGCATTTTGGTGGTAGCATAAATCATAGGCTCACTTTTTTTACTAAGATTAATGGTCTTAGCATAACACCCACCCTCAAAGTTGAATATTCCCTCATCGCTCCAGCCGTGCTCATCATCCCCTATTAGAGTTTTTGAAGCGTCCGCAGATAGCGTTGTTTTTCCAGTACCTGAAAGTCCAAAAAATACAGCAGATTTTCCATATTTATCATGATTTGCCGAGCAATGCATAGCCATAATACCTTTTTTGGGGAGCAGGTAATTCATTACGGAAAATATTCCCTTTTTAACTTCACCAGAATACATCGTTCCACCAATAAGAATAATTTTTTTCTCAAAGTTGCAGAGGATAAAGGTACTGCTTTTTGTTCCATCTATTTTTGGATCTGCCTCGAAATAAGGAGCAGCAAGTACCGTGAAATCAGGTTCAATACTCGCAAGGTCTTTCTCATTTGGCCTGATAAACATATTGTGGGTGAATAGGGCATGATAGGCAACTTCACTAACTACTCTCACGTTCAGTCGGTTTTTAGTATCGGCGCCGCAATAAGCATCTTTTACAAATAAGCGCCTATCTCCGAGATATTTTTGAACTCTAGAAAAGAGATTGTTAAAAATTTCTTCACTAGCGGGTTGATTTATTTCACCCCAATCTATTTCATCCTGTGTAGACGGCTGTTTTATAATAAATCGGTCTTTTGGGGAGCGGCCCGTAAACTTACCTGTATGTACGAGCAGAGCATGATCTGCGGTTAAAATTGCTTCGCCATGAAGAATGGCATGTTCGTAAAGTTCTGAGGGGTTTAAATTCCAGTATACTTCATCGTTATGATCTAATCCTATATAGTCTAACCCTATTTTACTTCGGGGATGTATATTGTAGTCTGCTTTCATAGCTCTTTGTTATATCGTTTTAAGCGGTCATGAATTTGGTTGAATGTGCAATTTATGAGAGAAAAAAAGCATTCCATCGAATTCCAACATATCACTTCTAGAGCAATAATAAGGAGCTTAGGAATAACTCTCAAAAATAGCTTTAAGTTTCAAAAAAGCGGTACCATAAAAAGCACCTTGTGCTTACTAATTCGCCCATCTTTGGTACCTAGCAGTAAGATTTTTTACATTCTTGAAGCTTAGGCGCTCCAACAATAGCGCCTAAGCCTGTGAACTTCTATTGCCTGAACGGCAGTACACTGAATAGGAGCTATCTTTATCAAGCAATCTAAGAATAGCCTCAAAGTCAGATTGGTAAAAGTACAGGTGCATTGCTCCCTCTATGGCCCCTTAATTATCTTCTGCAAGGGTTCTAACATCCAAAATTACTACGAAATTTTAATTCATTAAAGAGCCGAAGGTTGTAATATAAATATCTTCAAAGGTACCTTGGCTAATTGGTGTTTCTTGTGAGGCGTTTTCCATTCCTTTTTTGGGGGTTGAGTTACAAGCCCATAACCCACTGAGTAGTAGCGCTATGCCAAAAAGTCTTGTGAATTAGTACTTACCGGATAATGATAGAAATTTTCTTGAAATATTCTCTTGTGCCCAGCATCATTTAGAAGGAAGCAGTTCTTTTGGTTGGTCTTTAAACATTAGTACTGCGTTTAGGGTGTAAGTGTTAGCATGTGTATAAAATAAATAGGAAATTTAAGCTATAATTTTGCTGGCAATTAGAGGCGATATCTAGCCGAAAAAAATACAAATACAAAGCGCCAACTTTAATATCTTTCGATTCTAAATCAGTAGGATAAATAGAGTTATGAATACCATTGATCATGAAGACTTTGAGGCGGTAATAGGTTTAGAGGTACATGCCCAATTATTAACTCAAAGCAAAGCGTTTGCTCCAGTAGCTGCGCAGTATGGACAGGCACCCAATACCCAAATTAGCCCTCTTTGTTTGGGTTACCCTGGCACCTTGCCATTAGTGAATGAGAATCTCATCCGTTACATCATTAAAATGGGTTTGGCCACCAACTGTTCTATTGCTCCTAAATCTATATTTGCCAGAAAAAATTATTTTTATCCTGATCTTCCAAAGGGTTATCAAATTTCTCAGTTTGAAACACCAATTTGTGAAGGTGGTCATATCGATATAGAAGTAGAAGGGTATTCAAAGTGTATAGGGATCACCCGAATACACATGGAAGAGGATGCTGGTAAATCAATTCATGATCAGGACCCTTATAATACCTTGGTCGATTTAAATCGTGCAGGAACCCCTTTAATTGAGATAGTCTCAGAGCCTGATTTACGCACCCCACAAGAAGCCTACGCCTATCTATCAAAAATAAAGCAGATTGTCCAATACCTTGAGGTTTGTGACGGGAATATGGAGGAGGGAAGCTTACGATGCGACGCCAATGTCTCTGTACGACTAAGAGGAAGTGAAAAGTTTGGTACTCGAACTGAGCTCAAAAACATGAACTCTTTTAGGAATGTTGAAAAAGCCATCGACTTCGAAATTTATCGACAAATAGAACTCATAGAAGCGGGGGGTGAAGTGGTGCAGCAAACTCGATTGTGGGATACCAGTAAAATGGAGACTCGTATCATGCGATCAAAGGAAGAGGCACACGATTACCGATATTTTCCGGAGCCGGATCTTCCTCCCATTATTGTGACTAACGATTTGTTAGATGAAATTAAAGAAGAGCTGCCCGAACTTGCTCACATTCGACAACAGCGTTTTATTGAGCAATATCAACTTAGTCTAGTTGATGCGATTACCTTAACGGAGAATCGGTATTTAGCCGACTTCTTTGAGGAATTAGTTTTGAAAAGTGATCAAGTTAAAGCTTCGGTTAATTTAGTATTAAGTGACGTTCTTCGGGTCTTGAATGAGCAAAGTATAGCTATTCACAATTTTCCTCTATCGGTGACTAGATTAGCCGAGTTGTTGAATTTAAGAGCTTCAGATAAAGTCAGTTCTACTGCTCAGCAAACTATTTTTAATGCGATGTTAGAGCAGGATAGCTCAGCTCAAGAATTGGCAGAGACTCTTAATTTACTACAGGTTTCAGACTCGAACTATATGGATGGTTTGGTTAAACAAGTTATTGATGCAAATCCTGATGAAGCAGCCAGATACAAAGAAGGAAAAAAGCAATTAATGGGATTCTTTGTTGGGCAGGTGATGAAGGCCTCCAAGGGAAAAGCAAATCCTAAAATGGCAAATGAACTCGTTCGCAAATATTTGGATTGAGCATCTGATAATGAACAAGAATAAACCAACCATGCCAACACCATCTGCAATCAGTAATCGAATAAATGAATTAGTATCAATAAACTATTTATTTTCCGCCAGGAGTATTGTCCATATGGGTATCCGAGGAGCTTTTTTTACTTTATTCTTTGTGTCTTTGCTTGCCCAATGTGACCGCCCCAAATCAATTAATACTAGTTTATTTTCTGTTGTAATTGATGTGATGGATTCTTTGGATCAGAATCGCAATCGTCAAGGTTTTGAATTCTTGTTATACTCTCAAAAAACACAAAATAGTCCAGTAGATACCCTATTTATAGGTGAAACCGATAGTATGGGTAGAATCATGAGTACCATAAGCTTCAATGAAGCTGGAGCTTATCCTCTCCAAATAAGTCGCGATGGAAGTCCAATTTTGAACATGAGAATACTGTTGGCACCAGATGATTCGGTGCTATTCACTGGAGAATTCCCAGAGATTGGCCAAACATTGAAGGTAAATTCAAGAGAACAGCGAGCGGTTGATGTTTTTGATCGGATCGATGCAGGATTTACCCGCGCTCGGCGATTTATTGCTATAGGAGCACTTGCAGATACCGCTATTGCCGATGAATTACGAAAATGGGCCAACTTATATAAACAGGTCTACAATGATTATCCTGGAACGTTCGCCTCTTCATTCGCACTAGAGGCGGCAGTTCTAATTCTTTCAGACATTGATCAACAGAAAATGATGTCGCTCATAAATGAAGGCCTCGAAAATAAACAGTCTTTAGGACTTGCCATAACAGTTGGAAAGGACTACATGAGTAAAATCAATGGGTTTGATCAAGGTGTTAAATATTTGGATTCATTAAAATCAATTGTTTCTGATAAAAAGCAAAGCCGAGTAATCGATCAAATGCTTGTGGAGTTGTACTATGATTCCTTACGAATTGAACAAGGAAAAGAGAGCATAGCCCGATTCAAGCGTTTATACGAAGACGATGAATATTTATCATTTTGGTATAAAAATATGCGTTTTGAATTCGAATATTTAACGCCGGGTACGTTTATTCCAGCCTTTAGCTTTGTTAGTACAGAAGGGGAAACCATTAATGAAGAGAGTATTAAAGGGGCCCCTACTTTACTAGAATTTACCCTTATGGAAAATGGATTATATCAGCAACAATACGAGGAGTTAATGATTAGTTATCAACTATTCTCTCCTCGAGGGTTCCAAATTTACACCATGGCCTTTGACGAAAGTATAACCACAATTTGGGCGTTTTTTGAAGAAAGGGATCGCTTTTGGTCTATTGCAGAACCATCCATGATGAATCGAAAATCCTTAGTTAAAACCTTTAATATCCAATACTATCCAACGCGGATACTCCTTGATGCTGAAGGTCGAATTATCAGGAAATTTGTTGGGGATGAACTGGATGATTTTATCCCCTACCTCATACCTCACTTAAACTCAAACTAATACTATAATCTCGATATTATGCGCAAATTTTTAATTGCTGGTAACTGGAAAATGAATGGGGGAGACCAGTTTACCTTTGACTTATTATCATTCATAAATAATCAAAAACCAGCTATTTCTGAAGACGTAGATGTATTGGTTTGTCCGAATTTTGTGTCATTATCGATGGCAATCAATCAACTTTCCAAAAGTGATATTCTCTTGGGGGCACAAAATGTACACGAAGCAGAGAAAGGAGCATATACCGGTGAAATAAGTGCATCTATGTTGGTGGAGGCAGGTTGTAGTTTCGTACTTTTAGGGCACTCTGAGCGTCGCGCTTATTATAATGAAGATGACACCTTGGTACATAAAAAATTACAAACCGTCCTACGCCATGAACTAGCACCAGTAGTTTGCGTTGGAGAACTTTTAGATGAACGAAAAGAAAGCCGACATTTCGAGGTGGTCAAAACACAAACTTTAGCTGCATTCGAAGGTCTAACCGATGAGCAGGCCTTTCAAGTTGTCATCGCATACGAACCTGTTTGGGCTATTGGGACTGGAGAGACTGCCAGCCCAATACAAGCACAAGAAATGCATGCGTTTATACGATCAATTCTAGCTAAGCAATTTGGAGAAGTAGCTAATGCTATACGTATACTTTACGGAGGTAGCATGAAGCCTGCTAATGCCCATCAGTTATTAAGCCAACCAGATGTTGATGGTGGTTTGATTGGAGGCGCAAGTTTGGATGCAAAAAGTTTTGTTAGCATCATTGAGATAGCAGAAAGCTTGACCAATACTGTTAGAGAGGCCGACTCACCAACAACCTTAGAGGAACATTAGTACTATGAAAGTATTATTAATAGGCAGTGGTGGAAGAGAACACGCAATGGCATGGGTTTTATCCCAATCACCTCATTGCGATACCTTATATATTGCACCAGGTAATCCAGGTACCCAGGCATGTGGAGTGAATGTGGCTTTGAATGTCTTAGATTTTGAAAAAGTGCTTGAGTTCATTGAAAAAAAAGGAATTAGACTTACGGTTGTTGGCCCAGAGCAACCCTTAGTAGCCGGAATATCCGATTTTTTACAAGAGAAGGGTCATTCTGTTTTCGGACCGAGTACCATCGCTGCGCAATTAGAGGGTAGCAAACAATTTGCCAAGGATTTTATGGAACGTCATAATATACCTACAGCAGCGTATAAGGTGTTTTCAGGGGATTATTTTACCGAAGCTCTAGAATACGTGGATGCCAGAAATGAGTATCCCGTAGTACTGAAAGCAGATGGGCTAGCTGGCGGGAAAGGAGTGCTAATTCCTGAAAATAGAGAAGAGCTTTTGGCTGGCATGGAACAGCTTTGCAAGGGTACATTGCAAGCCGCAGCACAGACGATGATACTCGAAGAATTCATGCCTGGTGAGGAAGCATCCGTTTTTGCTTTGTGTGATGGGGAACACTTCGAAATAATAGGAACCGCACAGGATCATAAGCGACAACTCGATGGCGACCAAGGTCCAAATACAGGTGGCATGGGGGCTTACTCGCCATCGCCGCTTCTTCAAAAAGATATGCTTCAAATGGTCTCCGAACAGATTATCGCTCCCACTGTAGAAGGTATGGCCGCTGAAGGGAATCCCTACAAAGGTTTTTTATATGTAGGTTTAATGATAACTCCTGAAGGTCCCAAGGTGGTTGAATTTAATTGCCGGTTTGGTGATCCAGAATGTCAGGTCATTATACCCAGGCTCCGTAGTGATTTACTTACTCACTTAGTTCAAAGCACAAAGGGAGCACTTCAAAACGAAGCCATTCTATTTGATGATCAATATAGAACAACGGTGGTTCTTGTTTCGGGAGGCTATCCACTTAGTTACCAGACAGGTTTTCCCATTTTTGGTATAGAGAAGATCCAACAAACGGATGCTTTTCAAATTTTTCATGCAGGTACAAAGCAGTATCAAGGCCAACTGTGCACTTCAGGTGGGCGGGTACTAAATGTGGTCGGTACCGGTAAAACACTATATGAGTCTATTTCGATGGCATATAAAGGTCTTGAATCCATTTCGTTTGAGAATATGTTTTATCGCAAAGATATTGGTGCTAAAGGATTGAACCATGTTTCATGAATGTTTTTTGCAATCATATCTACTGTAATTTAAGGGTTATATTAGCCATCCAAATTATAAAATCTATCTTACAATCCTATCATTTATTTAGAAAAAAAGCACCACAAAAGGCGGTTTTTTTTATGGTCTCATACATATGGTTGGTGATAATCGGAAGTGTAGCTCAAAATGGTGTAGTTGTAGCAGAGGTCAAAATTGATACGATTCAACAAGCTAATATACTAAATCAGCAAATTGCGAATAATGCAACAGGCCAATATCTAGCCAAATTATCCAAATTACAGGGTGTAACCCATTACAGTTCGATGGCAAATCCCATACCTATAGCTACATTTACCCAAGCTTCAGCTATGGTGAAAGGGCTTGATGGAGTAATTGTTAGTGATCAGACCGAGCATAAGATGTACCTTTTTACAATAGATGGAGAGCTAGGTATTGAAGCAGGTGGAATGGGTGAAGGAACAGAATCTTTGCATACACCGACTGATCTAGTTAGTAAAAATGGACTAAAAATATATGTAGCAGACAAAGAAAATGGCCGTGTCAAAATTTTAGATCATGAATTGCACTATTTATCTAGTTTGGATATTAGTAGAGCTGGTACAGATTACAGTGGGGGACTAGATCGCTTCGGAGTGGCTACCAGCTGGAAACCCGAAAAACTGTGCCTCCTTGATAGTGGATATTTACAGGTTTGGGACGCGCTTGGGAGAGGAATACATCGCTTTAATTCTAAAGGAGATTATCTTGGATTTAGTACCCTCTATGAAGTTATAGGCCCCATAACTGACATGCAATGCAGAGCTGATTATATTGAATTATATAGTGCTCAAAGCAAAAAAATTGCTCGCATTAGTGGCAATGGGCTCTGGTTAGGTAGTTATGATATTACCCGAGATCATGTATATCTATCGAATATTTCCTCAACAAACTATGCTGATAAATGGGATGAGTTGGAACAAAATTATGGGCTTTGGGTAAATTCAATAACTGAAGGAACTAGGTTGTGGATTTTATTTGAGCGCGCATTGTTCTCATTTGATATTGTTCAACAAGAGGATAACTAAAAGCGGAATGGTTTCTAATACTCTTGTTGATATGAATAAGTCCTTTTCCATACCAAATGATTCTTTCGAGCAGATTCGGAGAACAATTCCGGATCTCTATAAGTCATTAACTGAAGGGAGCAATTCCTTTTTTCTAAATCCTGCTCTTAGTTTCGAAGAAAAATTAGCCCAAGTATTTGTCTTTCAATACACTTTGAATCCAGTATACCGAAAATATTGCACTGCTTTAGGCTGGTCAGTCGAGGATTACTTACGCTGCCTTGAGGAATTGCCACCATTACTACCGGTCCAAGCGTTTAAAGATGCAGAGATAGGGACGAAAAATGTTCTTATAGGCGATAGTTACCTATCAACTCGCATTCCACATTTGGTATCGAATCATGAAGCTTTAGAGTTTTTAAGTAGTGGGACCTCCACTATGCAGCGAAGCCGTCATCGTGTGCTAAACCCCGTATATTATGATGCTTCTATTAAAGCATCATGGCAAGCAAGATTTGGTAAGGAGAATTGGATCATCTGGGCATACACACCTGGTTATTCTGAAAACTCTCAATCATCCTTGTTATATATGATTGACCGGTTAATGGAGTGGGATCAAACTCGACAGAGTCGCTATTTATCCTTAGATCAGTGCCTGCCAACACAGCAGCTACATGAACTTGTGGCAAAGGGGCATCAAGTAATGCTTTTTGGGGCTGCATTTGGATGGTTAGACCTGATTGAACGACACGAGCGAAATAAGGTGCCATTAAACCTGCCAAAAGAGATAAGAATCATGGAAACGGGGGGTATGAAGACCTATCGACGATCGGTTTCACGACAAGAGTTATTTGATCGTTTAGTAAAAGGATTTAATTGTCTACCAGACCAGCTTCACACCGAGTATGGGATGACTGAATGCCTGAGTCAGTCTTATACTTCCAATGGACTGTGGCTGAAATGTCCGGAATGGGTAAAGGTAGTTGTGGTAGATTCAGATGAACCCAATAAATTACTGGAGCCAGGACAAGAAGGGCGAATTGGGATAGTTGATCTAGCTAATATTCATTCTTGTAGCTTTTTGTTGACGGGTGATCGGGGGGTGAGGGATGAGAAAGGAGACTTTCAGATATTAGGACGATGGGAGCAAACATCTATGCGTGGTTGTAATTTTTTAATAGAGCAAGATGGATAGTTCAGCCCTTCCAAATTCAAATCAAAAAAATTCGAATAAGCTACATCAAGTCGATAAGATTTGGACTAAGCAGGCGAAAGATAGAGCGTTGCTTTTACAGAAACACCTAATCGAGTGGTTTGATAATGAGCAATCCGGAATGCGCGCAGCCATTAAACAAAGTATTTTAGGTACCGATTTTACTTCAGAGGATATTGATTTTCAGCTTTCTTCCATTAAATCCCGTTTAGAAGCGGGCGATTTAGTACACTGGGTGGAACAATATTATGGGGAAAAGGACCAACAAGAACTAAATAAAAAAAGAGTAGATGTACAAGATGACATAGATTCTCAACTATTTGAACAAGCGCATGTGTTATGTATTCATGCTGGTAATCTACCCTTAGTCGGTTTGCAGGATGCTATCGCTGTTTTATTATCAGGTCATAATTATACGGGTAAAATTTCTCGGAAAGACCCCTATCTCTTAGTTTCTATACTAAAATGGTTGGTTCACAGAGGTTGGGAAGCACAGATTCAGCATTGGACCATTGAAACAAAAGATATTCCCGCTAAAGACTTCAAGAAAGTACTTTTTGCAGGATCAGAATCATCCTTAGAAAGCCTTAAAGCTATCTTAATTAAAGCTCAAATATTAGATAAACGGACGAACTGGTTAAATCGTACAGCATCATTTTCAATAGCCTATTGCCCAAACAAAGAATTGGCCATAAAACATTCTAATCAACTCATCGAAGCGATGCTCAGGCATGATGGAAAAGGCTGTAGGTCAGTAGGTATGATTGTATCTCCAGTTGGGCTCAATGAACTGCAAAAACCATTAGAAAATGCATTAAAAACTGCCTTCTATAAAACTGAGATAGCAGGCATATCCGATTCGAAGGTTCAAACGCAAGGATTTAATCGAAACAGACTGACCAGTGTGGCTTACAAACAAGCATATAATTTGGCCATAGATCGTGCATTCATATGTGTCGGCGATTGGTTTATAGAAGAGCATTCTTTAGAGTATGTATCTGAGCCAAAAAGTAATAGAGTGGTTTACTGGGTTAAAGCCGATAAAGATGCGTTGGGCAGTTTGGTGGAGCGTTTTGGTTTTACCCTTCAGAGTATATACTATCTAGGAGCTGATATCCCAGCCTTTAAAGGCTTCTTTAACGACACTATTAATGTTGAATCCATTGACTACGCCCAGTGCCCTCCTTTATATTGGAAGCCCGATGGGGTAGATATACTAAGGTATCTTTGTCCTTTCATTATTTAATTCTTTTATGCCTATTTTAGGAATTTATAAGTGAGCCCTAAAGACCTCCACCTTTTCGACAGGTTAATGGGGAAAATTGATATACAACGACGACCCTACAGACTAAAATACTTTTTTATGCATTCGTATAATCCAGCAGCCATTGAAAAGAAATGGCAAACATATTGGCTACAGCACAAGACGTTTAAAACCCCTACGGATCGTAACAAGTCAAAATATTATGTTTTGGATATGTTTCCTTATCCTAGTGGATCTGGTTTGCATGTGGGACACCCAGAAGGATATACTGCTACCGATATAATGGCACGATATAAGCGAATGATGGGTTTTAACGTACTTCATCCTATAGGTTGGGATGCATTTGGATTGCCTGCTGAGCAGTATGCTGTAAAAACGGGGACTCATCCACGTATTACCACCGAGCACAATATCAAAAGATTCCGTGAACAATTACAAGCTATTGGATTCAGTTATGATTGGGATAGAGAAGTAAATACAACGGATCCTAATTATTTTAAATGGACTCAATGGATTTTCTTGAAACTTTATGAGATGGGCTTGGCCTATGAGGATGAAGTTGCAGTCAATTGGTGCTCAGAATTAGGGACTGTTTTAGCCAATGAGGAAGTAATTGATGGAAAAAGTGAGGTGGGTGGGTATCCCGTCGTTCGGCGACCAATGCGTCAATGGGTCCTCAAGATCACCGCCTATGCAGAGCGTTTACTTCAGGATTTGGATGATCTTGACTGGCCTGAATCGTTGAAAGATATGCAGAGAAATTGGATAGGAAAGTCAGTAGGTGCTGAAATTGACTTCAAAATTCAGGAATATGATTCAGAGCAGATTCGGGTATTCACAACGAGACCTGATACATTGTTTGGCGCTACATATATGGTACTTGCACCGGAGCATCATATGGTAGATAAGATTACAAGCGATCAGCAATGTTCAGCTGTGCATGAGTATGTGAAAACTGCGGCTGCCAAATCGGATTTAGACAGACAAGAACTATCGAAAGAGAAAACGGGAGTTTGGACAGGCGCTTTTGCGATTCATCCAGTGACTAACAAGCAGATTCCCATATGGATTGCGGATTATGTACTTGTTAGTTATGGAACAGGTGCCATCATGGCCGTACCTGCGCAAGATGAGCGAGATTGGGAGTTTGCAGAGACCTTTGATTTACCGATAGTACGCACGGTTCAACCCCAAGAAGGGTTTACTGGCAAAGCCTATACGGGAGATGGTCTCGCCATTAATTCTGATTTTTTGAATGGAATGGGGGTGGCTGAGGCAAAAACTACAATGATTCAATGGTTGGAAGATCACGGAGTAGGTTCAAAAGCTATTAACTACAAGCTCCGTGACTGGTTGTTCTCTCGACAGCGCTACTGGGGTGAGCCTTTCCCCATACTTCATACCGACGAGGGTGTGATTCCTTTATCCGAAGATCAGCTACCTTTAGAACTTCCGAATGTAGATAAATATCAACCTAATGGTGATGGAGAGCCTCCTCTGGCTAACGCAACTAAATGGGTTCATACCATCGATCCTACAACAGGTAAGCCTGCTAAACGTGAAACTAACACTATGCCTCAGTGGGCAGGCTCTTGTTGGTATTATTTGCGGTATATATCCCCAGATTGGGAGGGAGGACCCGTAGATCCTGATTATGAATCGTATTGGATGCCGGTGGATTTATATGTTGGTGGTGCTGAACATGCGGTATTACATTTGTTATATGCCCGATTTTGGCACAAGGTATTATTTGATTTGGGCGTTGTTAGTACTAAGGAACCATTTCAGAAATTGGTGAATCAAGGTATGATTCTTGGTGAGATGGAATATACTGCTGCTAAAAAAAATGGAGAGTGGATATCCATTGATTATGCTGAAAAGGCTACAGATAGGATTCGTCTATCTGATGAAGATGTAGAGAAAAAAGGGGATCATTTTGTAATCAAGGGCACCAACATACGCATTGAAGCTAGAGCATATAAGATGTCTAAGAGCCGTGGCAATGTTATAAATCCCGATCAAATTATTGAGAAATTTGGAGCGGATTCACTTCGCTTGTATGAGATGTTTATGGGGCCATTAGAGCAGGTTAAACCTTGGAGTACTAAAGGGGTGGAAGGGGTAAACAGATTCTTACATCGAGCTTGGAGACTCTTAGTTAATGTGAAGGATGGCGAACTTAAGTCCACGATTAGTGAGATAGAACCTACGAAAGAGCAGCTTAAAGTGCTTCATACAGTGATTAAAAAGGTGAGCCAAGATATTGAAGAGATGCGATTTAACACTGCAATATCAGCATTGATGATTTTTGTAAATGAAGCCAATAACTGGAGTCAGATGCCTAAAGCTGTGGCTCAAAATTTTGCGCAAATATTATCACCTTTTGCCCCTCATATTAGTGAGGAGTTATGGATGAAGTTAGGTCATCAGGAAAGTTTGGCTTACCAAGAGTGGCCTGCCTTCGATGAACAATACTTGACAGACGATGAAATAATGTATCCTATCCAAATTAATGGGAAGGTCCGCGCAGAACTGTATGTTCCCGCTGGCTTAGCGATGGATAAGCAATATGTTATTGAAAATGCAAAAGAGCTTAAGAATATTAAAGGTTATTTAGAGGGGGGGCGGTTAGTAAAGGAAATATTTGTTCCTTTGCGGATCGTAAATTTAGTCATCGCTCCTTAATAGGAGTGTAAGCTACATTTTTTTCACCAACATAGAGTGCTCTAGGGCGTACGAGTCGGTTATGCCCCATTTGTTCCATATAATGGCCGGCCCAGCCTGCAATACGACTCATGGTAAATATACAGGTGTATAAATCTGGCTGAATTCCTATAGAGTAATAAACGGTTGCAGAAAAGAAATCGACATTTGGGTCAATATTTTTTTCACTTTTCATCGTATTCAACATATCCATTGACCAGCGATATAATTCTTCATGCCCAGTTTCTTCACTTAATGATTGAGCCATTTTTTGAAGGTGACGAGCTCTAGGATCAAAAGTTTTATACACACGGTGGCCAAACCCCATAATCTTTTCTTTTTTGGCCAACTTATCTTTAGTAAATGTAACCGCATCAGCATTTTTACCTTGCTTTTCTAGTTTCATAAGCATTTGCATTACAGCAGTATTCGCTCCACCATGAAGAGGACCTTTCAGTGTTCCAATAGCAGCAGTTATAGCTGAATATAAATCTGACAATGTTCCACCCACGGTTCTACAAGTGAAGGTAGAAGCATTCATTCCATGCTCTGCATGGAGTATTAAGCACAAATCTAGAGTCTTTTCAGCCTGCACACCAGGTTCCTCACCATTTAGCATGTAGAGAAAATTAAATGCAGTAGAACCTGTTGTTTTCGGGTTAACGATTTCTTTGCCGCTTCTTAGTCGAGAAAAAGCTGCGATAATTGTAGGTAACTTAGCCGTAATATTGATTGCTTTTTCGTAATAGGAATCGTCGGGTAAATGAATATCAGTTTCAGAGAGCATAGAAGTAGCTGTACGCAAAACAGACATAGGCTTTGACTCTTTGTCAACACTGTGTAAATAATCAATAACTATTTTTGGAATATTTCTTCGCGCTTGTAATTTATGTGTTAAATCATCCAATTCGGTTCGCGTTGGAAGACGGTCGTTCCACAACAAAAAACATACTTCTTCAAAGGTACTTTTTTCTGCAAGCACATCAATATTGTATCCTGTATATATTAGCTCACCGCGTTGTCCATCAATAGAACTTTTAGTGGTGGAAAAAGCTACTACGCCATCCAAGCCTTTGTTTATAAAAGGGTAAATTGATTCGTCAAATCCGGTTTGTAAATAGTTTGTCATGGTGTTCCGAATATTTGTTAGGTGTTCAGTTTACTCTTGCCTTTTCGGTACCATCCAGTGCGCGTGTGTGTGAGGACTCTCCGCATTTGTGTAATAAAATAGGATATTGTGTCACTTCAAGAGTTGGTTATAAGTTAATGAAACCCAGACAATAAATTAAGTACTTAAAGTGCTTTTTTTGCGGCTTCCCAATGCCTATCCATTTCTTCTAAACTTAGGTTATTTATGGATCGATTTTCTTTTTCAGCCTGCTGTTCTATATATCGAAATCGCTGCTCAAATTTTGTATTTGTAAGGCGTAAACTATCCTCGGCATTTAAGTCAAAAAAACGTCCCAAATTCACAATAGAAAACAGTAAATCCCCAAATTCTTGCGCTTGCTCCTTGGTCGATCCCGATGAAAGTGTTTCTTTAAACTCTTGGGTTTCTTCTTCCACTTTCTCCCATGCTTGTTTCCACTCAGGCCAATCAAAGCCTACATTTTTTGCTTTCTCCTGCATTCGTTGTGCTCTTATTAGCGCCGGCATGGGTTTTGGGAGTCCGTCTAAAGTCGACTTTTTTCCCTCTTTCTTTTTAATCATCTCCCAGTTTTGAGAAACCTTTCTTTCATCATCTATCGCTTGGCCACCAAATACATGAGGATGACGTCTGATCAGTTTTTCCATTAAAGTCTCAATGACATCTTCTATATTAAACTGGCTATTTTCTGATGCAATTACACCATGGAATACAACGTGAAGGAGTAAGTCCCCTAGTTCATTTTTGAACTCTTCAAAATTATCATTTTCTAGCGCTTCTAGTGCCTCATAGACTTCTTCGACCAGATTATCTTTTATGGACTGGTGAGTTTGCTTTCGATCCCACGGACATTCTTTACGTAGGATCTGAACTAGACGTACTAGGTCTTCGAATCTTTGTGATGCGTGCATTAGGTTTTTTGCTTTTTCTTTTTCGCTGCGGGAAATAAAATATTATTTAAAATGAGTCGATAACCAGGACTGTTTGGGTATAATGCTAAATCTGTTGGTGGATCATTTACACGGTGGGTGTAGTCTTCAGGGTCATGGCCCGCATAAAAGGTATAAGTTCCTTGACCAAAGTTACCATGAATATATTTTGCTTGTTCGCGCCCCGGACTTTCCCCTAGTATAACCACTGAAGATTTTATTTTGGCGGTCCTGAAGGCTGTAGTTTGGCCGTAGAATCCACGTACGCTGCTAACATGATTTTGGGTTAGCATCGTTGGAACAGGATCCCATTTGGCAGAGAAATCAAAAAGAGTAAAAAAATCTAGACTTTGATCGATTTCATCAATAGCAACTGGGACATCAATATCTGCATGTTCGTATTCCGATGGATTTAGGCTGATAGTAAAATTTTCAAAAGCCAAGGTTGCGCTATAGTCCAATGATTCCTGCGCATTAGGGTCCACTGGGTCTCCATCAAAAGGGGTAGGGGCAATGTCGATACCTTCAGCTGCTAAGGCCACATCGAAGGTATCGGTACCAGAGCACATGGCAAATAGAAAACCACCCTTGCCTACATATTCTTTGATAGTTTTAGCTACGGCTAGTTTCTGTTCACTCACCTTATTAAAACCTAACTCTGCAGCCATTACTTCCATTTGTTTCACCTGAGTTATATACCATGGATTATTTCGATAGCTAGCCCAAAACTTCCCATATTGTCCAGTAAAATCTTCATGATGTAAATGCAGCCAATCATAATTTTGTAGTGTGCCTTGTAGTACTTCAATATCCCAAATTTTGTCGTATTTAATCTCAGCATAACTGAGTGCAAGGGTTACCGCATCATCCCATGGAAGTGTTTGATTGGGGGTATAAACAGCGATTCGAGGCGCTTTTTCTAGGTTGACAATTGATGTATTCGAACCTGGAGATTCAAGCTCCTGCATTATTCTAGCGGCCTGCGAGCTACTTATAATTTCGATGGATATATTTTTTAAGCGTGCTTCTCTAATTAGTTCAGCATTTTCTTCGGTCATGAACGAGCCGCCTCTATAATTTAATAACCATGTAGCTTTACCTCCCACTGTCAGATGGTTGAAGATGAGTCCATAGGCCTTTAAATGATTCTCCTGACTTTCATCCATGGGAATAAAGAGTTGTTGGGCACTACTAGGTGCAACATGGTTAATGCAGAGGAACAGACTAATGAGGACTAGTCGGACGAGGCTATACCGTGGATTTCGAATAACCTGGTTAGAATTATTGAAGTAATTCAAATATGTCATGAGCGAATATTTAATTTGTTTATTACTTTGCGAGCAAGTGGACTATAAAAACCATTTGGGAAAGACAAAATTAATTCCTCATAATACGAATAAAGGGTTTCTGAACTCAGTGAGGAAGAATCTTGTTCCGAAAGATAGAA
Organism: Balneola sp.; assembly: GCA_002720745.1. Lineage (GTDB taxonomy): Bacteria > Bacteroidota > Rhodothermia > Balneolales > Balneolaceae > UBA1275. Next base: position 10,576 of record PBJO01000005.1, on the reverse strand, counting down.
CGCAGCTTGTGCTCGTAGCCACATAAGATTTTCTCTTAGTGAAGAACTCTTTTGATTAACTAAGTAAACGTTCAAGGCCGTTATATAGTCTTCCAAATCAGCTCCCAAAGAATAAAGTACTTTAAAAGCATAGCCAGAAAAAGGATTTCTATGATTACGCGCAATTTCCCAAAGCATAGCTTTGGCCGTAGCTTTATTGCCTTTGAGTTCTTCAAGCATAGCCTTTGGGAAAGTTATATTAAATTGAGCAGTAGAATCCAAAGCCGTTATGGTTTGTAACCAAAGGCGTAGTTCTAATGCATTATTAGCATAATACGAGGTATACTGCCGGCCTAAACTTTTGAGCTGTAAACTGGAAAATTCATAATCTTGAGAGTAAAAGTCAGATAGTGCTAAATAGTAGCGCGTTTTTTCTGCCATTTCTCCTACTTTCGCAGAACGATTTGACCGAGTAAGTAATAGTCTGGCTTCAGTAAACGACTCATTTGTTATGGCAAGTCGACCTTTTAGATAATTCAATTCCTCTGAGATGTTTTCTCTTAGTCCTTCGAGTCGTTGTATAATTTCCTGTGCTTGCACTAAATCTTTATCAAAATCTAAGTACAATTCTGCTAAGCGAAGGTGTACATTTGTACTATTTTGGTAATTTGGGGCTTCTGAAAGTATTAAGTTGAGGAGCTCTCTTGCCTGCTCGGTATAGTATGACTTTTCTGATACCGGGATGAGGTCATAATCCTCCAAGTATTTTACCCATGATAGCCAAATTTCTGCCTGTCTCTCTAGCGCTTGCCATCTTATCTCATTAAAGCCAATATCAGAATAATAGTGAAAAGAATTAAGTGCCTTTTCATATTCTCTATTTTGGAGTAATTGGTTTCCTACATTGTAAAGTGAATAGGTGATTGCAGGAGTATTTTTCTCGTATCTTAAAGCGGTATTAAATGCTCGTTCAAAAAGATTGGTTTCCAAAAGCAGCCAAATTTGCAACTCATAGAGTGTACTATAAAGGACATCATTTGGCTGCAAGTTTGATAGTAGATCTTCCAATTTTATAATGCTGATGTCATATAATAAAGGATCATTATATCGAAACAAAATCCGTTGGAAACCCGTTGCTTGATTAGGAGAATTTTGTATCAAAGTTAGCCAACTTTCAACAGCCTCATCGTAGTTACCCGCCTGCATATGCACCATGGGGATCTCAGAGTTAAATAACATGGGATTCTTGAAACTTATTTGCGCTTTCTCATAAACCAACAACGCTTGATCAAAAGCTTTACGGTTAACCATAGTCCTAGCTGTATTGATATAAAGCTGCAACATCTTTGGATGCATTTTAAGATTTTCATTCCATAAATTGAATGCGAGTTCCTTATTCCCCATGAAAAACTGAATTTCACCCTCTAATACGCCTGTTAGAGCTTTATTGCTTCGATTTGTTTCATAATTTTGTACTCGTTCTAAGGCCCTATCATACTTTTTGAGTTCAATTTCACATTCAATTATCCGATCAAAATAGATAAAGGCATTCGGTTCATTGCGGTGTAATTGCTCTAAGATAGGTAAAGCACCATCACAGCGTTGCTCTTGTATTAGTCTTAGTGCAATTTCTAATCGACCTCGATTGCTAATTGTCTGGCTTTGAGCTAAAGCAGATGTGCTAAGCAAAAGTATCAATACTGCTAAAATACTTGCCAAATATGCAGAGCTTTGTTGAAATTGAGTCCGTGGAGTACTGTATATAATTTTCCTGAGCATGCTTTTGGTTAAATGCTCACTATTGAATGAAGATAAGTTCATTGATTTGAGTCTGCGCCAACTAGCGTTAATTAAGGCGTGCTTCATTGCAGTTTCAATTTGTAACGCTCTTTTAACGAACTAAGTTCAAGATAACATCGACTCAAAGGAAGACCAACTATGTTATAGAAGTCACCCTTGATTTTTTTTACAAAGATAGCCCCCCATTTATCTTGAATTCCATAGGCACCAGCTTTATCCATAGGTAGGCCCGATGAAACATAATTATGAATGGGATAAGTACTAAGCGCTTGAAACCATACCTTTGTCAGTTCATGAAAAAGTACTGGTTCTTGAAGTGCTCCTTGCCTATCTACATACTGAAGGCAAACTCCGGTATACACCTGGTGATGGTTTCCACTCAGTCGGGCTAAAATCTGGGCCGCCTCTTGTTCATTGGTAGGTTTTCCAAGGATATCATTGTTATGAACTACAATAGTATCTGCTCCAATAACTATTGCGTCTGAGCAGTTCATTGCAACGTCCTTGGCTTTCGCAAGGCTTAATTCTTTCACTAAGTTCGTGGGGTCCGTGGTTAATGAGTATTCATTAATCGTGGATGGTTGAATTTCGAAGGGTATGCCTAATTTTTGAAGTAGCGCTTTTCTACGAGGGCTTTGTGATGCCAATATAAGTTGGGTCATTTCTTTTATCTAGCTTTTGTCCTTATACCTAATAATAGCTAATTTACAATGACTAAGAAATTAGCATTCCTAGAGATATGTGTCTATATAAATGGGTAATAATTAAATATGTTTATATGAAAGGGAAAACTATTATAAACACTTTTTCCATTTCATATTAAATAAACTGATGTATTGATATAATTTTGTTGATTGAATTCGTTCTTATTGAACGTAATCAATTGTACCAACCAGATAACAAACTTATTGTCACCTAAAGTAATGGCAAAACTAAATTTTAAAAAATCTAACACATCAATGTTCTTTTCTGCTTTCAACTACAAACTATTAGGTATTGCAGTCCTATTCATTGTTGGCGGTTTTGCCGCTATGTATATGGAAAATAAAGTTAATGGCTTTATTTCTCTGTATGTATCACCTATAGTGGTCATGGCGGGTTATGTGTTGGTCATATTTGCAATTATGAAGCATGATCGCCAAGAGGTCGAAGAGGAATCGATTGACTAGTTGGGATAAATACTAGTCTTGTTTATTAGTAGTTATAATTAGCTAAGTCTTTGCACAGTTAACTGGGTTAGGATTAAACATAATTACCCTTAAAAGACTAGTAGCATAACTTCAAAAACGTGCTAACAAATTGTTAAGTAGGCAAAAATCTATGATTGATAGAATAATTAATATTTTTTTACTCTTTTTACTCATTTTGGGTTTTGTTGGCGTTGCAGACGCTGAAATTCAGCAAAGAATCCTTTGGGGTTTTCTGGCGGGAGGAATATTTGCTGCACTCTCATTTTTCTTAAATTGGCTTAGTCTTGATGGTTCAGGTTCTGCATGGTTACTTGGAGTTATTACCTTTGGTGTCGCTGGCATTGAGGGGGCTGCAATTCTATTATTTTTTTTTGTTAGTAGTTCACTGTTATCCAAAAACAGTAGTAGCAATGACCATCATATGGAACTTAAATTTCGTAGAATAGGAGCTCAGGTTTGGGCCAATGGATTTTGGTTTGGTTTCTTTACTTTGCTTGGTTTATTGGTAGATCTCGAACTTCTAAAGATAGCTGCCTATTCTAGTATCGCCTTTGCAACGTCAGATACATGGGCTTCAGAAATTGGAGGCAACCGTGTCAAAGGCAAAACATGGTCTATCAATGGTTTTAAACAAGTGCCACCGGGCACTGATGGTGCTATAAGTATAGCTGGAACTTTAGCCGCAGTGGCAGGTGCTATAAGCGTTGGCTTACTCGTGGGGTTGTTACATTCTACCAATTCTATGGTTATGGGTGCATTAGTAGCTAGTACAGGATTGGTGGCTACCTTTATTGATTCTTGGTTAGGAGCAAATCTTCAGGGTCAAACTCTAGTTAATACAACAAACCGATTTTTTTCTTCTCATTTTTTGTATGTTGACAACAATATAGTTAATTGGTTATCAGCTGGATTAGCAAGTCTATTAACCGTCGTTATTTATTTAATTACTCAGCAGTGAGTATGTGGTATAAAAAATTACATTGGCAAATTATTATTGGCTTATTCTTAGGACTAGCATGGGGTTTATTGTCTAGTGTCTTTGGTTGGAACAATTTCACATCAGAATTTATAAAACCCTTTGGAACCATTTTTGTCAAACTATTAAAACTCATTGCAGTACCCCTAGTGCTTGCATCTTTGGTGGCTGGTGTAGCCAGCTTAAATGATACGACAAGGCTTTCCCGAATGGGAGGCAAAACGGTATTCATTTATATGATAACCACCTTGCTAGCAATAACTATAGGCTTGGTGACGGTGAATACTTTTCAGCCAGGAAAATCATTGCCTCAGGAAACTATGGATAGCCTCCAGCAAACTTATTCTAGCTCACTGGAATACCGAAGTGCTTCAGCTGATGAAGTGCTAAACAGAGGGGTTTTAGACTTTGTGGTAGATGTAGTCCCGGATAACTTTTTTGCTGCTGCTTCTGATAACTCAAGGATGCTGCAAGTAGTATTCGTAGCCATTTTGTTAGGGGTTGGAATTATTCACATGGGTGGCAAAAAAGCGAAGACATTAGTAGCGGTATTTGATGCATTTAATGATGTAATCATCCTTATAGTTGAACTTATAATGAAAACAGCACCTTTTGGGGTATTTGCGTTAATGGCTTCACTCATAATTGATTTAGCAGGAGACGATTTAGGAAAGGCTCTTGAGTTACTTGGAGCGCTGGGCTGGTATAGCTTAACACTAGTATTTGCCTTAATAATCCATGTCTTTTTAGTATATAGCACCATGTTTAAGATTTTCAGTAAGGATGTGGGTCTTTTTCAATTCTTTAAGGCGATACGTCCAGCTATGTTACTTGGTTTTAGTACGAGTTCCAGTTCAGCCACTTTACCTGTCACTATGGAACGGGTAGAAAAAAACCTAGGAGTTGACGAAGAAGTATCAAGTTTTGTGTTACCTGTTGGGGCAACAATAAATATGGATGGTACCAGTGTGTATCAAGCGATTGCTGCGGTATTCATTGCCCAAGCCTTAGGAATGGATTTAACAATTGCCCAGCAGCTAATGATTGTTGTAACGGCTGCAGCCGCATCTGTAGGTGCTGCTGGCGTGCCTGGTGCCGGTATTGTTATGCTGGTAGTTGTACTTGAAACTATTCAAGTACCTACTGCTGGAATTGCCTTAATTTTAGGGGTTGACCGAATATTGGATATGTGCCGAACTGTGGTGAATGTTACGGGAGATGCTGCTGTAGCCTATGTGGTAGCTTCTACCGAAGGTTTACTTAACGTACCCAATTTCGATGACTAATTATCGACGATTTGTAAAAAAAATCTTGATGGTGAATCCGGATTTTATTCCTCAGTTAGGATTCTACTAGAACCATTGAGCTAGTGCAACTGCGTTTAGCTCTGTATTTAGTAGCTGAATTCGATCATCCTTACTTTGTACTCTTACAGGCATATAGGAACTTAATTCGTTGAGAAATACCAGATCAAACCAACGCAGGCTCTGTCTCTGATTTGATTGAAGTATTTCAAGCATCCAGTCAATATAATGAGTATTGTTGACATGATTATTCATGTCAAGGTGATATGCATAACTCTGCATTGTAATTTCTTGCTCTGCATCGCTTGGATCAAATGCTCGTAGACGATTTTTAGTAGGTTTTAAGGTATGTGGTCGGTCTGAAAATTTTCTGGTAAGTATATCTTTTGGGATACGTATTGGTTTTCTGCTATCCAAATCTATGACCATCCAGTAGCTGATGGATTGGACAATCAGGTCTCCCTTATTGTCCCAAACTTCATAATTACGCAAGGCTTTTAAGCTATCTCCAAGCGCAGGCCATGTCCGAATTTCAATATTCTCTCTCCATTTGGGTAGGCGTTCTATCTGGATCTGAAGCCTATTTAGGACCCAGCTCATATTTTGAGCATGCATGTCTGTAATATCAAAGGAAAGTTCTTTAGCATTATTGCCGGCTACTTCTTGAAATAATCTAGCCAAGGCGCTCAAATGCATACACTCATCGGGTGCTGTTTCCGATGCTCGAACAGAAAAAAATTCACCATGAATGCGACTATTATCCGTGTGAGTAGTATCTTCGTGGTTCATAAGACGATTAAATATTGTTCATTTGAATAAAATAAGAAGGTTAATGAAATCATACCATGGGAACAGATTAAGTAGGATTTACCTTTTGAAATTATCCTAGAGTATAAACTTTAATATTGATTTGTGATAATCATTTTGTATTGATTCAAGGAGCATTTATATTTCTGGTACTCTTTGAAATAGTGATGGTACTCTTAATTGAGATCAAAAGGGAATCCGGTGTAAATCCGGAGCTGTACCCGCAACTGTAATTCCATTCGAATAACTTCATTGTAAATATGAATTGTTCACACCAATCCTACGAGCAAATCTTGCCACTGTTATTAACTTAACGGGAAGGCCTCGAGGTGGAAAAGTCAGGAGACCTGCCATCAACGCAATTAGCATCTATTTCTCAGGAAATTTTCGGGAGCTAGAATTTCCGTGGGCAACTTTAATTAATCAGTACTAACTGCCAACTAGTCGTATAGTGGAACCTACAAATCTAGTTGTTAATACCGTGTGATGGTTAGATTTTCACATTTATTTAATCTTAGCGTTTCAATCGCAGCAAATGAACTTACAACTAGATGGGCTATTAATCACTTTTATTACGAACTGATTACATTTCCTGGTCTGACATTCCTAATAGTACAGATTACCTTTACTCTTAACATTCATGCAATGGCCCATGAAATGCAAATAGAAGCTCATGACACTTTGGCTAATTTACCCATTATAGGTTTGGCCGAAATTGAAATCATAGCTCAGAATCCTTACCAAGATTTTCAACTGCTCGGAACTCAGTATGGACGTTTATCAAAGGAACTTTTAGAACTTCGTTTTGCGTCGCATATGGGAAGTATTGCACAAGAATTTAGTTCAGCCTATGTGCAAACCAACGGTCCAGGTAGCTTAGCTTTACTTTCCCAAAGAGGCTTACCAGCATCCAGAAATCAGGTGGTTTGGAATGGTTTCGGGCTAAATCATCCTATGCTTGGCGTAGTGGATTTGTCTTTAATACCGAGTAATTTATTTGACGCAGTATTATTCACTCCTGGCTTAGGACAAGCTCGATTTGGTCAGAGTGGAGCTGGATCGATGCATATTCTTCAGCAAACATTTGATGGAGATAGGATAGCTCTTCAGTATTCGATGGGTAAGTATGGGGCAAAGCAGACGAGGGTTCATGCAGCATCTTCCAAAGATAATATATCTTGGGACCTAAGAGTGTACCGTATGGCGGCCGAAAATAATTTTGACTTTAAAAAACGAGTATTTGACCCAGAGCAGCGGGCCATAATTCCTAAATGGTATAGCCGTGAGAATAATGACTCTCAATCTCATTCAGTTTTATTCAATTTTAAAAAAGAACCAAGCAAGATGACGTTGAAAGGCTCTAGGGATAAAATTTTCAACAGAACTTTTTCATCCTTACGCTCCTTTGTCGCTAAAAGTGAATATCAAAGCACCATTTGGGCTTTTACCCAAGACAATAATATACCGGGGAGCAAGCTATCGCCCTCTCTTAGAGCGAATCAATCCGATGCTTATTTACGTTGGATACAAGGGCTAAGGTGGGGCATTAGGAATCAGTGGAGAATACAGCATTTTGGCCTATGGCAAGCACTAGATTTTAAAGATCCCGATAAAGAGATTGATAGTGAAAGCGATATTTGGAGTAGCATTATTCGTATCGAACACCAAAACAGATTAGGAAAGTCCGCTTATTTACAAAGTTTGGTAGAGTGGTCAATTACAGGTGTAAATAGTACAGATTATGAGGTAACACGCTCTCGATGGTCATTTTCACACCGGCATACTCTCCATGGAGAGTATGGAACGAGAAATATCCTTAGAGTTGATATGAACCAAGCCTATTATGATGATTTTGGGTTGAATTGGTCCGGAGAGTTGGGGTGGAACTCGAAGTTAAGCCCCGCACTTGGAATCCGCTTCCTCTCGGCTAAACATTCAGTCATACCTACATTCAATGATCTGTATTGGCCGGTTTTAGGGAATTCAGATCTTCGCAGTGAACAGGTTTATTCGATAGAAAGTGGATTGCAGTTGGCTCAGACTCTGCTACATTGGGATGGGGGAAAGTTAAGAACCGATGTTCAGCTGAGTTATTATTGGAATACTGTGAACAATGGAATACGTTGGTTGCCGGATGAACAGGGACTTTCAAAGCCCCTTAATATAGAAGCAATTACTGCTAGAGGGGGAGAATTGGATATCGCCCTAGCATTCCATCATGCTCAGTTTAGTGGAGTGGTTAAAAGTGGAGCATATCAGGTGATTGCGCACATGGATAAAGAACGCTACAAAGGTGATCCCGCACTAAATATGCAACTTCGTTACACTCCCAAATGGCAGTTTAAACATTATATACATGTGCAGTATAAAGAATTGCAGGCCATGCTTTCTAATTCATATGTGGCTGAGCGATATAGCAGTGCAGATCATTCCAGTCCTTTTGATCCTCTTTCTGCGTATTCAACATGGAATGCATCTTTTGGTGTCGAAATACCTTGGGCAGCTGACAGGATTTTAGGAACAGACCAAGTCGAGAAGGATTTTAAAGGAGCTAGTAGAAATATTCCTAGGCGGCTGCTGTGGAACTTAAGTTGGAGCTTAGAGATAAACAATATTTTTTCAGAAACCTATGAGCAAGTGCTAAACTACCCCATGCCAGGTAGGCATTTCATGCTAAGTATTCAACTAAAACGTGAAGGAAGTGGGAGCAGGGCAATCATGAGTGTTAACTAGCATATTTAACTATAACAAACATAAATAATTCAAACGCTATGAAACTAATACTAACGAATTTTGTAATGAGTCTAACAGAACGACATAAAACAGCATTTAGCCATACAATCAAGCATCTGAGAGTAGGAATTTCTGGGACTACCAAATTGTGCGGTTTTGCACTAATTGTTGCAGTTACGACTGCACCGCTCAATGCACAGCATAAAGCTCAGTTCAGTGGACAATCAGTTGTCGAATTAGGGGCTAAATTGGAGCAAATACTCATTGGTAATGAAGGTGGCTTTGGTTCCTCAAATGCTACTATTAGTCGCTATAATCCGGATACCAAAAAAATTGAGGATGGTGTGTTTTTGAATGTAAACGGAATAGGTTTAGGCGATGTACTTCAAAGTCTACATTATAATGGAGGGCAAATCTATGCCGTGATTAATAACTCAGCACAAATTGTATTAATGGACACTGAATCCTTTACCCAGCAAGGTCTAGTTTCACTGCGTGAAGGAGCAAGCCCGAGGCAGTTGTTGATATTAAGCTCTGAAGTGGCCTACGTGACAGATTTGTACGGGGACGAGATTCATTTGATAAATCCTACCACTCAGCAAGTTCTTTCCAACAAAATTGGAGTGGGAGATGGCCCCGAATATATGATTTATCATCAGGAGGCAGTATTTGTAGGTAATTATGGTTTTGGGCAAGATTCAACCATTATGGTAATTGACCCGGTACAACATACGGTGATAGATACCTTAGTCGCAGCCTCTGGTCCAGGCCAAATAGTCGTAGACAACAATGGAGATTTATGGGTGGTTTGTACAGGCTATGCAGGAGATTATGATGCGCAGTGGAATCTAATAGAAGGCACTCAGCGGCCAGGAGGTCTTTTTCGGATAGAAAAAGATGCGCAGAGTCAGCAATGGCAGGTTAGTAAGGAGCTGGAGCTAAAACAAGCCGGCATTCATCTTGGTTATGATCCTACAGACGAATTGCTTTACTTTCAAAGCGAGGGGATCAAACGGGTCGATTTAAATCAGGTGGATGTAACTACTGAAACTATTATAACGGGTTCATACTATTCGTTCTTTTATGAGCCTACACGTGGTCATCTTTATTTAGCCGATGCAAAAGATTATGTGAGTGCAGGCTCTGTTCGGGTGATTGATACCGAAACTCTAAAGGATTTGGATGAATTTAGCGTGGGAATTATACCCGGTAGTTTTTTAGCTATCTACGACGTAGAGAGTACAGCTATGGACCAATTAGATTATTTGGCGCTAAATCAATTTGAGTTATACCCTAATTATCCTAATCCATTTAATCCCACCACGCAGCTTAAATATTCTATACCAGAGGCTGGATTGGTTGAGTTACTGATATTTAACTCATTAGGACAAAAAGTAGCCAGCTTAGAGAAAACTTTAAAGCAGAGAGGATATCATTCACAGACATTTAACGCCCAAAGTTTACCATCGGGTGTGTATTATGCACATCTCATATTTAATGGCTATCAGCGTGTTACGAAAATGACACTAATTAAGTAATCAGCTTCGTATAATAGATAAATAAATTAATTAATATTTATTTTATTATATATTTATTTTATTATATATTTATAGTCATATAATCATATTTTTTATACTGTTATTTAAGATGACTTATTTATTATGTGGATAACTTTTATGTTCAGAATAAAAAATATTCATTAGTAAAATATGCGCCTTATTGGTTCTCCTAAGAACATTTTTTTTGGTTCTATAAAATTATATAATAAAATATATAGCTTAATTACC
>PBJO01000004.1 GCA_002720745.1 Balneola sp. | reverse complement strand
ATTAATAAACGATTTTTACTAAAAACAACTGGAGAAAAAAATGGCTGACGTTAAAGAATTAGCTGAACAGCTAGTCAACCTAACAATTAAAGAAGCAAATGAACTTGCTACAGTACTCGAAGATGAGTACGGTATTAAACCTGCAGCTGCTGCTGTAGCGGTTGCTGGACCTGCTGCTGGTGGCGACACTGGTGGAGCAGTAGAGCAATCTGAATTTATTGTAGTGCTGGAGAGCGCTGGAGCAAAGAAAATTGCCGTAATTAAAGAAGTACGTGGGATTACTGGTCTAGGTCTGAAAGAAGCTAAGGACTTAGTTGATGGTGCTCCTGGAAACATTAAAGAAGGCGTTTCAAAAGAGGAAGCAGAGGAAATCAAAGCCAAACTAGAAGAGGCTGGAGCCACTGTAGAGCTAAAGTAATTTCAAATTACAATTTGTTGGTAGCCAATATCGTGAAAACGGTAATGGCTATCGGCGTCTATATTACACGGCCCCAAAAAGGTCAAATTCGATTATCACCCTTCAATCTTTAAGGAGAGGTTCCTTTTGAGTAAGAAGTTGCAAACAATTCCCAATACAGACAGAGAATCATTTGGACGCACAAAACATGTGCTTGACTATCCCGATTTTCTAGACATTCAATTAGAATCATTTGAGAAATTCGTTCAATTAGATATCGCACCTAATGAACGAGAGAGTCAAGGTCTTCAAAGAATTTTCAACGAGAATTTTCCTATACAGGATACTCGTGAGACCCACATACTAGAATTTTTGTATTATAATGTTGATGTACCCAGGTACACTATAAATGAATGTCAGGAAAGAGGTTTAACCTACTCAGTACCACTTAAGGCAAAGCTACGGCTATCCTCTGTTGACGATTCCGATGAAGCTTCTGAAACAATAGAACAGGAAGTATTTCTTGGTGATTTACCATGGATGACTCACCGTGGTACATTTATTATAAATGGGGCAGAGCGAGTTATCGTAAGTCAGTTACATCGTTCCCCGGGTGTCTTTTTTGGGCAATCCATACACCCAAATGGAAGTCAATTGTACTCCGCTCGAGTTATACCTTTCAAAGGATCATGGATTGAATTTACCACAGACATTCGCGATGTATTGTGGGCATACATAGATAGAAAGAAAAAGATTCCAGCTACTACCTTAATGAGGGCGCTTGGGTATTCTACTGATGAGGAGTTGCTGAGTTTATTTGAGCTGTCAGAAGCCCTAAAATTTGGTACAAAAGCTGATTTCATCAAAAATCTTGTTGGAAAGCGTTTGGCTGAAAGTATTACCACTGAAGTTACCGAAGAAGTAGTTGACGACGAGACTGGTGAAATTACCGAAGCAAACAAGCGTTTAAATCTATTAGAAAGGGACCATGAATTAGCTGAAGATGACTACGGATTAATTAAAGAATCCGGTTTAAAAACGGTGTTGGTTCAGAAAATTTCGAGTGAAGAATCTGAGCGATCTGTTATGATGAACACGCTCAGAAAAGATCCTACTCATGATGAGTATACGGCACTTGGAGAGGTTTACAAACAGATACGTTCAGGAGAAATGCCAGACCCTGAAACCTCAAGAGCAATTCTTGAACGCTTATTCTTTAGTGATAAAAAATATGATTTGGGTGAGGTTGGGCGTTACAGACTTAACAAACGACTTCATCAGGATCGTACCGATGTTCAATTTTTGACTAAAGAAGATATTGTTGCCATCATCAAAGAGGTCATCCGTCTCAAGGATTTAAAATCTCAGGTCGATGATATTGATCACTTAAGCAATAGACGTATTCGTACAGTGGGTGAACAGCTAGGTCAGCAATTTGCCATAGGTTTAGCACGTATGGCTAGGACAATTAAAGAAAGAATGAACTCAAGAGATGCAGAACAGCTAACTCCTCAAGATTTAGTAAATGCCCGTACTATTTCTAGCGTTATCAATACCTTCTTTGGCACCAACCAGCTGTCCCAATTTATGGATCAAACTAATCCATTAGCAGAGCTGACTCATAAAAGAAGAATGTCCGCTCTTGGGCCAGGTGGTCTGACCCGAGAGCGTGCTGGCTTTGAAGTTCGTGATGTTCATTACACTCATTATGGGCGTTTATGTCCAATTGAAACACCGGAAGGTCCTAATATTGGTCTAATCTCCTCTCTTTGTGTACACGCGAAAGTAAATGACTTTGGATTTATAGAAACACCATACAGAAAAGTTAAAGACGGAAAAGTTAGTCAGGATGTAGAGTATTTAGCTGCTGAGCAAGAAGACGAAACTGTGATTGCTCAGGCAAATGCTGAATTAAATGAAAGTAGCACTTTTGTCAATGAAACAGTGTTCTCTCGCATGCGTGAAGGTAACTATACTCAAGCTCGCATCGATGAAATCGAATACATGGATGTCGCAACCAATCAGATTACATCACTGGCAGCTGCACTCATTCCTTTTATTGAACATGATGATGCCAATCGCGCTTTAATGGGTTCGAATATGCAACGTCAAGCTGTTCCTTTATTACGACCTGAAGCGCCTGTTGTAGGTACCGGCCTAGAACATCGTGCTGCACGGGATTCTAGAGCAATAATTACTGCTGAGGCCGATGGTGAAGTGGTATATGTAAGTGCAACGGAGGTTCGTGTGAAATATGATCGCAGTGTACTAGAACAGAATTGTTACTTTGATAATGGTATTAAGAGTTATCAGTTAGAAAAATTTACTCGTACCAACCAAGACACTGCTACGAATCAGCGACCAATTGTTAAAATTGGTGACCGTGTCAAGAAAAATCAGGCTATTGTAGACGGTTGTTCAACGGATGGTGGGGAACTTGCATTGGGTAGAAATCTTTTAGTTGCATTTATGCCTTGGCGTGGATACAACTTTGAGGATGCTATAGTAATCAGTGAGCGTATAGTTCAAGAAGATATCTACACCTCCATTCATATTACTGAATTTGAGCAACAAGTTAGAGACACAAAACGGGGTGAAGAAGAACTGACTCGCGAAATTCCTAACGTATCTGAAGAAGCTACACGTAACTTAGATGAAAAAGGAATGATTCGTATAGGTGCTAAAATAGCTCCAGGTGATATTTTAGTGGGTAAAATAACCCCTAAAGGTGAGACGGATCCAACGCCTGAAGAAAAGCTACTTCGCGCTATTTTTGGTGACAAAGCGGGTGATGTAAAAGATGCATCTCTAAAAACACCTCCTGGTGTATCAGGGACTATTATCGATACACGCTTGTTTAGTCGTAAACGCGATGAGCTAATTTCCAGAAAAGAAGAGAAAAAGCGAGTCGAGGCTGAAAATGAACGTCATGCCGAGAAGTTATCAGAACTTAATCAGCAATGGGCAGACAAAATGTATTCATTACTTAGAGATAAAACCTCACCAGGGGTATATAATTATTCTAAGGTAGAAATGATTCCGAAAGGGGAGAAATATAAAAAATCAGTTTTCGAAGAGATTGATCCAGTAAACATCAATGAAAATATTGATTGGGCCACAGATAAAGAATTGGTTAAGCATGTAAAATTACTTTTCCACAACTATCGTGAACTTCGAAGAGAAATTGACAGTGAAGCAAAACGACGTACCTTTGCTATACAAGTAGGAGATGAGCTACCCCCAGGAATTATCCAGAAAGCCAAAGTATACATTGCTAAAAAGCGAAAGCTACAAGTAGGTGATAAGATGGCGGGGCGGCACGGTAACAAAGGGGTCGTGGCAAAAATTGTACCTGTAGAGGATATGCCATTCATGGAGGATGGAACGCCTGTAGATATATGTCTAAATCCACTTGGAGTACCCTCTCGTATGAACCTTGGCCAAATCTATGAAACTATTCTAGGGTGGGCTGCCAAAAAACTAGGTACTACCTTTGCATCTCCTGTTTTTGACGGTGCATCAATGGATGATGTAAAAGTAAAGCTTACCGAAGCAAACCTTCCAGAAGACGGTCGTGTTACCCTCTTTGATGGTAGAAGCGGAGAACCATTCTCTCAGCAAACTACCGTTGGATTCATCTATATGATTAAATTGAATCATTTGGTTCAAGATAAGATGCACTCCAGATCTATCGGACCATATTCACTTATTACGCAACAACCACTCGGAGGTAAAGCACAGTTTGGTGGTCAGCGATTAGGTGAAATGGAGGTTTGGGCATTATACGCTTATGGTGCCTCAAGTATTCTGAAGGAGATGCTAACGGTTAAGAGCGATGATGTAAAAGGGCGCTCAAAAGTATACGAAGCTATCGTAAAGGGTGAAAACTTACCTGATGGCGATGTGCCAGAATCCTTTAAGGTTTTACTCCGTGAGCTCATGGGGCTAGGCCTTGAAATACATTTAGACTAAACACTGTTAATTATTAAACGGAGAATATTTTGCCAATAACAAAAACATTAGCAGTAACCAATGACTTCAATAGTATCGGTGTATCATTAGCCTCAGCTGAAGCAATTCTTTCACGTTCGCATGGGGAAGTCCTTACACCTGAAACTATCAACTACAGAACCTTCAAGCCAGAAATGGATGGATTGTTTTGTGAAAAAATCTTTGGTCCTGTCAAAGATTATGAATGCCACTGCGGAAAGTATAAGAGAATTAGATACAAGGGTATCATCTGCGACCGATGCGGTGTAGAAGTAACTAGAAAAGCAGTCCGTAGAGAACGGATGGGTCATATTGCCTTGACTGTACCAACTGTCCATATTTGGTATTTCAAGTCTCTTCCTAACAAAATTGCATATTTATTAGGTCTTTCTTCCAAAAATTTGGACAAAATAGTGTATTACGAAACATTCGTAATAATTAATGCCGGTATGGCAGAAGATTTAGGATACAATAAAGGTGACTTTATAACTGAAGAAGAGAAATATGACATACTTGATCAATTACCTGAAGAGCATTTTGAACTCGATGAAGACGACGAAAGTCGTTTTGTTGTAAAAGAGGGTGCTGAAGCTCTTGAAGCGATGCTAGCTGATCTAGATCTAGATGAGATGGCATTTAATTTGCGTCAAGAGGTTAAAGAAGAAACATCACAGATGCGTAAAAAGAAAAAACTAAAGCAACTTCAGGTCATTGAATCATTTCGAGCAGCAGCTAAAAACACTGAAAACCGTCCAGAATGGATGGTTCAGAGAGTTATCCCCGTTATTCCGCCTGAGTTAAGACCTCTTGTACCTCTAGAGGGAGGTCGTTTTGCTACCTCTGACCTAAATGATTTATATCGTCGGGTTATTATCAGAAACAACCGACTCAAGCGATTAATCGATATCAAAGCACCGGACGTGATTTTAAGGAATGAGAAGCGTATGCTTCAAGAGGCGGTTGATTCACTTTATGATAACTCTAGAAAATCAAACGCAGTCAGGAACAATAATCGCCCACTCAAGTCTCTTAGCGATATGCTGAAAGGTAAGAGTGGTCGTTTCCGTCAAAATCTTTTAGGTAAACGCGTAGATTATTCTGGAAGATCGGTAATCGTTGTTGGTCCTGAGTTAAAAATGCATGAATGTGGTCTGCCAAAAGAGATGGCGGTTGAATTATACAAGCCATTCATCATTCGAAGACTTATTGAGCGCGGTTTTGTTAAGACTGTTAAAAGTGCTAAGAAAGTAGTTGATCGACGCGATGCAGTTGTATGGGAAGTACTTGAAAATGTGATTGATGGACATCCCGTAATGTTAAATCGGGCACCAACCCTTCACCGCTTGGGGATACAGGCTTTTCAGCCAGTTTTGATTGAAGAAAAAGCAATACGACTTCACCCATTGGCTTGTACAGCATTTAATGCTGACTTTGATGGGGATCAGATGGCTGTTCACTTGCCACTTAGTCATGATGCGGTATTAGAAGCTTCTATATTGATGCTAGGCTCTCATAATATCTTAAGTCCTGCTAGTGGTGGACCAATTGCAGTTCCTTCACAGGATATGATTTTAGGTCTTTATTACCTCACAAAGCCAAGAAGTGGCCAGCAAGGTGAAGGTAAAACCTTCTCATCTTCACAGGAGGTGATTATCGCTTTTGATCAAGGTCAGATAAAAGTACACACGAAGATTAATGTGCGTGTAACGTATATTAGTGAGCAAGGAGATGAAGTAACTGAAGTTGTAAAAACATCTACCGGACGTGTTCTATTTAATGAAATTGTTCCATCGGAGATGGGATTCATTAACAAAACTCTTGGTAAAAAAGAATTACGGATACTTATTGGTGAAATTCATGCACGAGTAGGAACGGAAAAAGCCGCAACTTTCTTGGATGATATGAAGCGAATTGGATATGAAAATGCTACTCTAGGTGGTCTATCATTCAGCTTAGAGGATATTATTATTCCAGATACAAAAGCCAACTTGATCAATGCCGCTAAAGATGAGGTGACGGACATACAGGGTCGTTATGAAATGGGTTTTATTACTGATAATGAACGTTACAATCAAGTAATTGATAAGTGGACCAGTACCACTAACCGCGTATCTGAAACTCTATTTCAAGCTTTGTCTGACGACCGTGAAGGATTCAATCCGGTTTTCATGATGGCAGATTCTGGAGCCCGTGGTTCGAAGGAACAAATTCGTCAGTTAGGCGGTATGCGTGGTCTTATGGCTAAGCCTCAAAAAAGCTCCATGCAACAGGGGAATGAAGTTATAGAAAATCCAATCCTTTCTTCTTTTAAAGAAGGTTTGACAGTACTTGAATACTTCATTTCGACGCATGGTGCACGAAAAGGACTTGCGGATACTGCTCTTAAGACGGCCGATGCCGGTTATTTAACTAGACGTCTTGTGGATGTATCTCAGGATGTAATCATTACTGAAGATGACTGCGGGACTTTACGTGGTATTAAAATGCAGGCACTAAAGGATAACGAAGATATAATTGAGCGTCTGGAAGATCGAATCATCGGTCGCTTTTCTTTGCATGATACGTATGATCCACTTTCTGATGAGCTATTATGCGAAGCTAATCAGATGATCGACGAGACTATTGCTAAAAAAATTGCCGAGACATCTATTGAGGAAGTTGAAATCCGTTCGGTCTTAACTTGTGAAACAGGGCGTGGTGTTTGTGCAAAATGCTATGGTAGAGATCTGGCAAGAGGCACTGTTGTTGAAAAAGGTGAAGCGGTCGGGGTAATTGCAGCTCAATCTATTGGTGAACCTGGTACTCAGCTAACCTTACGTACCTTCCACGTTGGGGGCACAGCGTCTCGCTTGGAAGCTGAATCTCAACATAAGGCTAAGTTTGATGGGAAAGTTGAATTCGAAAACATCCGTGTAGTTGATTACAATGATGGTGAAGAAGAGCACAATGTGGTCCTTAGTCGTGCTGGAGAGCTTAAAATTATAGATGAAGAAGGTAAAATGCTCATCAGCTACAATGTGCCATATGGTTGTGAAATGATGGTTGAAGAGGGTGACATGGTACCAAAGGGAGCTCAGCTTTGTAAGTGGGATCCATACAATGCTTTAATATTCTCTGAAATTGATGGTGAAGTTGTTTACAAAGACATAATCCAAGGTGTAACATTCACCGAAGATACAGATGCACAGACAGGCCACCGCGAGAAGGTAATTACAGACTCTAAGGACAGAAGCCTTGTCCCAACATTGGTAGTTAAAGGGGGTAGTGAACGCTTACGTGAAAGCACACTTCCCGTTGAGACACATATTGTTGTTGAAGACAGCGAGAAAGTAGTGGCTGGACAAATCTTGGCTAAGATCCCGCGAGCTACTGGTAAATCAAAAGATATCACCGCAGGTTTACCTCGAGTAACTGAGTTATTTGAGGCTCGTTCACCAAGTGAGCCTGCTGCAGTAAGTGAAATTGATGGTATCGTAGAAATGGGAGCCCGTAAAAGAGGTTCTCAAGAAGTAATCGTTCGCTCTAAAGATGGTACGGATGAAAAGAAGTATTTAATTTCATTGAGTAAACATATCTTGGTGCAATCCAATGATTTTGTGAAGGCTGGACAGCCACTTTCAGATGGTACAATTCCTGCACAAGATATTCTAAATATCTTAGGCCCATATGCGGTACAATCGTATTTGGTGAATGAAATTCAGGAAGTATACCGACTGCAAGGTGTAAAAATAAATGATAAGCATATCGAGGTTATCGTAAGCACTATGATGCAGAAAGTTGAGATCACAGACCCAGGTGATACAATGTATCTAGAGGGCGATAAAGTAGATCGATTCGAAGTTAATACTCGAAATGATGAATTAATTGGTAAATTTGTTGTACGCAATCAAGGTGGAAGTGAAATTAAGAAGGGCACCATTTTAGACCGCCGTGAAGTTCGTGAGATCAACAATCAATTGATAAAAGAAGATAAAGCCGAGTTAGAGGTATTGGAGGCTAAACCGGCTATTTCCAAACCTATTCTACTTGGTATTACACGAGCTGCATTGTCAACAGAGAGTTGGCTTTCAGCAGCATCTTTCCAAGAAACCACTAAGGTTCTGACTCAAGCATCAATTGAGGCAAAACGTGACTATCTACGTGGCCTCAAAGAAAATGTGGTGGTTGGACATAAAGTACCTGCCGGTACCGGTTTACGAGAATATAATGAACTCATCGTTGGTTCTCGTAAAGACATGGAGGAAGGTGAGGAAGAAGTAGCAAAGGTATTCGAAGCTCTTGGTGGTGAGGATACAAAATCCATCGCTGGTGATGAATAAGTACTTACTTATACTTCTTTATTGGCATTAAAAACTAAAGCCCCTTTTTGATGTACAGAAGGGGCTTTTTTGTATAAACTTTATATAAAAAAATGAAATTAATAAAGAAATATTGTTAATTAATTATCGGAAAGAATATAAAGTAATATTATGTTTTGGGTACTTGGTCTATTGATTCTAGTAAGTGCTCAGCTTCTTTGATAAGGTTATCGGCTTTTTTCTTTGCTTCTGTGACTACTTGTTCCCCCTTTTCTTTTGCTTCCGACATAAGTTTGTCCTTTTCTTTTTGTAACTCACCGATGAGATCTATTAATTCATCTCTATAATGACTTACTTGATAGCTTAATTTTTTCCGCATATTTGTTCCTGTGTCCGGTGCATACAGTAATGCTATTATTGAACCGGCNAGNGCTCCTGTTATNAATCCTGTTANAAAACTNTCTGTTTTACTCATAACTTCTCCTTTTCTTTTANTATATAAAATCTAAAGATTATTGTCTAATGTTGACTCATANNCTCTTGTACGATTTATTTNTTNCGAAGTTGCTTGGCCCAATTGATACTTTGATTAAATCCAACNGATATAGCAGGCGTGATAAAGAGGGTAAGAACGGCNCCAAACAACAAGCCACCGATAACGGCCTTGGCTAGTGGAGACCAAATTTCNGCTCCTGATCCTAGTTNTAAGGACAANGGGATCATTGAACAAATTGTTGTTATTGCNGTCAAGAGAATNGGNCGCATGCGGCGTTTACAAGCTTCAATTACTTGTGTCATATATTCAGAGCCTCTTGTTGGGTCAAATGNGATTCCTTTTGTATTTAAGTGGATATAATCAACTAACACAATACCGTTGTTTACGATAATACCCACCAACATGAACATTCCAATTTGGGCAGTAGTAGATAACGGGTCTCCTAAAAGTACCAGAAAGGCNAGTGCTCCAAATGCGGCCATAAATATACAGAGCCAAATAACGAAAGGGTCTCGAAAGTTTTCAAATAGTGATGCCATTATCATNTACATTAATAATANGGCGGCGATCAAGGCAAAGAAAAATTGTTGAAATCCTTCTGCTGATTCGGCTGTACCACCGGTGAACTCATANCGGTANCCTTCAGGTAGTANAATTTCAGATTGAATAAAGGAGATGATTTTTTCGCGATATTCNTTGGCATCTCCATCTANCCGAATATTNACATCTAACANAGTTTCTCGATNTCGNCGCTGAAATGAATCAACTCCCTNTGNAGGGATAAATTNACCAACAGCNACTATTGGTACACGNTGTTCACCNACCTGAAATANTTCAACATCAAATAAGTCATCTCTATTCTTAAGGGCTTCNCGCCTTGATCGAACTTCGATGGGTATTTCACGTCCCTCGTCTATATAAAATCCAGCCTGGTTNCCTAATGTTTGTGTGCGTAGATTAGAAGCAATCGTATTCAAGTTGGTTCCTAGTCGGCCTACTCGTTCACGATCTGCATAAAAATGTAGTTCAGGTGTTGGATCGGTTCGNCCATTATCTACAGATATTATATTTGGGTCAGCTAAGAGGTTTTTCTCAATTTCCCCAGAAATAGCAACNAATTCATCTATTTCAGGTCCTATAAGACTNAGGCGTATGGCTCCACCACCAAAGCTGAACCCACGACCAAAGCTCAAGCCACCACCTTCTACTCGTACNCGAACCGTTGTTCCTGCCGCCACTAATTCACGTCGAAGCCGTAATGAAAAATCATTACTACTTATTTCACGTTCGCTTTCTGGAACTAAGACAACACTTATTTCACCTCTGTTGGTTTGTTCAGTCCAACGCGAACGACCAATGGATGCAATTCGGGTTTCGACTTCGGGCATATCAGCCANTTTTGCATTAAANACTTCTAGCACTTNCATTGTNTTAACTANCTTAGACCCCTCTGGTAGGGTGATGNCAATATCGATTTCACCNGTGTCTGTTTCGGGNAANCCCTCTTTATTAATNGTACTGTATAGGTACCCAGTAGCACTAATNATNGAGATCATAGATACNACNGCAATCCACTTATGATGCAAAATCCAACGGAGGACTCCTGTATATTTTTTTTCAAGCGAANTAATNCNTCTAAATGCCCAATTATTNNGACTAAACTGTGTGGAATCAAGAGCNAGAAGCGATATTACGGGGACTAATATAATNGATGATAAAAANGAGNATCCTATTGCAAAACAAATAGTAAAGGCAAATTCNCGGAAAAAGCTAGCTTGAACACCNGTNAGCATGATAATAGGTATAAAAACACCTAAGGTAGTTAGGGTTGAGCCGAGCAGTGCTCCTATTACNTCATTGGTTCCTTTTAATGCAGCTTCATATTTACTCATACCTTCTTCTAACTTTCGTGCTATACTTTCAGTCACGACGATCGAGTTGTCTACAAGTAAGCCAATAGCTAANGCTAGGGCTGATATGGTAAGNATATTTAGTGTGAGGCTAGCAAAATACATTGCGGCAAAACTNGCAGCGATGGATACGGGAATAGAGGTAGCTACTACTAATGAAATTCTCCAACCACCCATAAAGATAAGTATCACAGCTATNACCACGATCAAGGCACTNGTTGCNGANTGCGATAAATTNTTTATNGAATCTTCAATATTACGCCCTTCGTCTGAGAGAACCTGAATATTNACACCTGGTGGCATTATTTCATTAAGNTCNTCNANACTANCTTTNACTGCGTTTACTACATCTAAGGTATTAGCGTCAGAGCTTTTTTGGATATCTACAGACACACTATTTCGGNNATTTACNGTGACCAAAGAGGTTACGTCNGTAAANCCATCCGAAACCTCAGCAACATCTTTAACCCTTATTGGGACTCCGTTATCTGCAACTTGAACAATAGTATTTGCAATTTCTTCGACAGTATCATANGTAGATTGTACCCTTACAGAGTAGCTTATACGATCAGAGACTANATTTCCAATAGGTAATTGTGAGTTATTTTGCCTTAGAGCNTTTTCGATATTAGATGGNGANANATTGTATTGNGCTAGGGACATTGGCGAAACATCAACATAGATTCTGCGCTCTAGCCCACCCTGTGTTTCTGCCGATGCAAGTCCATCAATACGCTCTAATCGAGGCTCTACAAGTTCAACACCTAAGTTNCGGAGTTCATCTAAACCTCGATTACTTGCATCAATACTTAGCTTCATAATAGGTCTATTTTCCGGGTCGAACTGAAAAATAANNGGCTCTCTAGCTTGATTNGGGAGCTCATTCCGGACATTGTCCAGNGCTTCNCGTACTTTCAGTTCTGTCTTTCTAATATCNGTGCCATCTTGGAGNCGCATAATGATAAACGCACTTCCTCTGCTCACACGTGCTTCNAGACTCTCTATTCCTTCGATTGCCGAAACNGCCCCNTCTATTGGGTTTACTAGAATTCGATTTANATCTTCNGGAGATACATTTTGNTAACCNGTAGAGATTGCTAATACTGGGATATTAATGGAAGGGAATAAGGTTACCCNCAAATTTTGAAGAGAAAAAATTCCGAATGCNGTTATGANNATGGTGATCATGGTGACCGTTATAGGTCGTCGTAAAATGGAGCCAGCTANACTGAATTGTTTCATAATAGGTATCTATCCTTCANNGGTTAAAATCTNTACTTCAGTTTCTAATGGTCCTTGATNATCAGCTAAAGGGTCCAGTTTATGTACCGCATCGAATCCAAGTCGCTCCACNCCACTGTTGATTATCANGTAAAGACANGGGACTACAAATAACATGAGTAATGTTGANATNGTTAAACCACCAANAACGGTTCTAGCCATTGGNCTCCAGNTTTCAGAACCAGAACCAATTTCGAGAGCCAGTGGGACCATNGATAAAATAGTGGTGAANGCAGTCATGAGNATTGGACGTAAACGNCGAACTGCACCAGTTACNATAGCNTGACTTCGTTCCATTCCTCTGGCTTGAAGAATNTTGATATAATCAATCATCACTATNCCATTATTAACGACTATACCGGTGAGTANTATAAGTCCCACCATTGAAGTAACACTGATAGNGGTGTTTGTNGCCCAAAGCATGANNAGTACACCAGTAAGCGCGAGTGGTATAGTAAAAATAATGATGAANGGCTCTAGTAAACTTTCAAACTGAGAAGCCATGACCATGTAGGTTAATATGCCTGCAATCGCAAAGGCAATTAAAAGGAATCCNAATGATTCGGCTTGTTCTTCAGCTGTACCTGCTAGTTCATATCGATAGCCATCNGGCCAATNTACCTNATNNAGAAGCAATCTTGCTTGATCAGAAGCTGCTTTCAAATCGGTANCGGCTAGTTCGGCAGTAATTTCGGTAACACGTTCTTGATTNATACGCATAACATTAGNNGGACCNGTATATCGCTCTAAACGGGCTAGGTTCTTTAAAGGCATCCAACCAGAAGTNGGTGTNTGGATTTGTATNTTGGATAGATCAAGTGTTTCAGACTTATCTTTTGGATNNAACTCAACTAAGACCTCAAACTCAACACCNTGATCAACAAAGCTCGTTGCAATATTACCTTTCACAGCGTCACTTACGGCAGAGGCTACTTGATTGGTGTTCATTNCAACACGAGAGATTCTNTCTCGATCCATAATNAACCGTANTTCGGGTCTACCTTGATCAGAGCTTGAAAAAAGATTNGTTACACCTTCNATACNAGCCAAAAGTTCTTTTANCCCNTTNGTTAATTCCTTTTTGATCTCTGGATCATAGCCGAAAACCTGAACCATTAGTCCGTTCTCGCCNTCTGGACTTAATGGATCAATGATTAATTCTTTAATTTGAACNCCTGGAATTTTTTCCAATGAACNAAGAAGCNNTTTGCTAATTTCAAATTGTCCACGCTTACGNTCTTTTTGACTNACCAATTCTANACGTANAGTCCCTCTGTAGCCACCTGGATTATCTGCNCCCTCNACNCCCTCTTTATCACCGTAATCTGCTACAACTAATCTTGNTTCTGGTACNTCTTGCTGAATAATTGATTCTACNTGNTTTATNGATCTNTCTAATTCAAATAGATTCACACCAGGTTCTCGCTGAATCTCNAATGTGAAGGCATTTTCGTCAACTCTTGGAAAGAANTCGCCCCCTAGTTGGTAAAAAATTGGNAGAGTGGCTGNAAATAGTACNAATGCTCCAATAACCACTGAGACACTGTTTTGGATCACTTTANCCANTAACGATCGATANTTTTCTTCGAGTTTTTCTAGNAAGNTNGATAGTAGTACCGCTAATCTATTGGTTGCCTCAAAATTAGTTTTTTCCTCATTAAAGAATAGAGATGTCATCATTGGAATCAGAGTTAAAGCAANNAATGAAGAAACNGTGAGTGAAAAAGANATNGTTAGCGCTAAGTCTCTAAACAAAAATCCTGCAATACCTGGAACAAATAGAATGGGTAAAAATACTACCAGNGTAGTTAAGGTAGAAACAACTACAGGAACGGCAACTTCTCTTGCGCCCAAGATGGAGGCAGTTTTTCGGTCAGCACCATCTTCTCGAAATCGNAATATNTTTTCTAATACGACTACAGCATCATCTACNACCATTCCAACGGCAAGNGTTAAGCCTGATAAGGAGATGATATTAAGGCTNAAATCNGCGAAATCCATAACCATGAATGTGGTAATGATGGAGACAGGTATTGATATAGCAATTATGAGNGCAGANCGCCCGCTACGCAAGAAGGCAAGAAGTATAAGTACAACCAAAATAACCGCCTGAANACCTGTTAGNAGNAGATTNTGGATACTTTGTTGAATAAACTCTGCTTTATTTGTGAGTANTTTTATTTNTACATCTTTGGGCAGGCTCTTTTTGATATTTTCTAAGCTCTCAACTACATCAGTTGCAGCAGAGACAACATTTGCATCACTCTGCCGGTATACATTTAAAATGACTCCATCCTCTCCATCTATGTGGACGTTTCCTATAGGTTGCGCGATTCCATCATCAACTATTGCGACATCTTTAAGTAGCAATGCTTGTCCATCTCTAACAGTGACGATGGTATTTTTTATTTGATCTATATTTTTAAATTCACCAATGGTTCGAAGACTATATATGGTGTTTCCTTCGGACAACTGGCCAGCGGGAACCTGAATATTTTCCTGAGCTAATTTTGAGGCAATTTCAGCTATAGTAATGTCATATAGGCGCATTTTCTGATTATCGACGGTCACATTAATTTGCCTTTCTAAACCACCGGAGGTTTCAACGGAGGCGATGCCGTTTACTCGCTCAATGCGCTGTTCTAAGATTTGATTTGCGTACGTTCGAAGATCGCGAGGGCTTCGGGCGTTACTTGTTAGCGTGAGAACGACAATGGGCTCTTGGTTAGGGTCATAGGAGAATACGAGAGGCGATTCTGCATCGTCTGGAATGGATCTTTCTACAAATCCTAATTGTTTACGGACATCATTTTCGGCCTCATATAAGTCAGTACCCCAGTTAAAATTTAATTTAACTACAGAAGCGCCCTGGCTTGACAAAGAACGAATTCTACGTATTCCACTAATGCTACCAACGGACTCCTCAATTGGGCGAGTTACTAAGGTTTCTATGTCTTCTGGGGCAACCCCTTCATAACTCGTATATACCGTTATAGTCGGAAAAGATACGTCAGGATAAAGATTTAAGCGCAAATTTTGGAGGCCATAAATCCCAAATCCCACAAAAATGAGGGTAGTCATTAATAGGGTAATAGGACGTTCAACGGCTAGTTTTGATAATGCTCCCATAGTTATTAGCGGTTAGACGAGCTAGCAGTGGAGTCATTACCAGCAGACCTGAGCTTCTGAAAGTATGCTCTGCGTTCTTCTGGACTCATAGATCGAATTTTATTACGCTCTTCATCACTCAGGTTAGCAAAAGGGTTACCACTTCGATTACCGGCTTCGCGCATAGTTGGTTGCCTGGAATTCTGACTACTATCATCGACTGATTCTATGGAATTTTGTTCGGCTGTCTGGAATAAAGCCCCGCTAGCCACAGATATTCTTCCACCATCTTCAAGACCCTGTTGCCCGGTAATAACAATATTGTCCCCTGGCTGTAATCCTGATAAGACTTCAATACGGTCACCCTGCTCTATCCCTAATTCTAGTGTACGGCGCTCCGCAGTACTGTCTCCTTTAGATACAAAAACGGAATAGCTTCGCTTGAGTTCTATGGTGTTCGATTCTGGATTAACAACAGTTTCTACCACCTCGACTAGTGCGCTTCGTGGTATGATGACGGCATTTTCCTTGGTTTGGATATTGATAAGATTTTCTGCCAAAACCCCGGAATATATAGTGCTACCCACTTGCGTTAAAGTAATAACTACTTCACCGAGTCCGGTAGTCGGGTCAAGTTGGGGACTTTTTCTAGAAACGACCCCACTAGCAGACACACTAGCTTCGTTTGAAACTCTTAGTCGTACACTCTGACCAATTTGGACGGATTGCCAGTCTTGAACTGGTAAGAAAATTCTGGTTTCATAACCACTATCACTTGCTAGCTCGAAAAGGGTTTGGCCCGAGGGTGCGAGATCACCTTCTTCTAAGCTACGACTTAAGACTACACCGCTAACTGGAGCTCGTACTTCAGTAAAATTAAAGTTTTCCAGTGCCTGTGTTAAAGAAGCTCGAGCGGATTCAACCTGTGCCATGCTGTTTCGGTAGGTGGCCAATGCAATTTCATATTCACTATCGCTTACCAATTCTTTAACTAATAATTGACGCTGTCGTTCGAATTGTGCACTATCTCTTCGTAATGCAGTGAGACTCTGAGTTAATTGTGCTTCGGCTTGGCTAAGTTGATCCCTAAATGTTTTATCGTAAATTTTGGCCATTAACTCACCACGTTCAACTTGATCACCTAAATCGACGTAAATTCTTGTAAGTCGATTCGAAACTTGAGGAGACACACTCACTAAATCTTGCACCTTTATGGTACCATAGGAACGAACTTGATCGGCAATAGTGCTAAGTTCAACCTTTATAGTTTCGACGCTAGTACTGCGGTTAGCTGAAAAGCTGCTAAAACGGCTAAAATCAGGTCTTCCGCTGGATGAATCTTTATCACCTCCGCAGTTTAGAACTAATAATGATGGAATAAGTAAGAGAAACAGTATTTTTTTCACAATAATCAAGGTATTAAGTACATGGAAAGCCTGCTTTGTAGAAAAGAGGCACTTTAAATTGAATAACGGACAAAGAACGCCATTACGTTCATTTTATCCTACAATAAACTTGTTAAAAAAAGTAATGTAAAATATTGAGTAAGATAGATTTGAGTAAAAAGTTTTCCTATTATTAAACAGGTGATTGAAGTGCTATTATCCCGTTCGTTTAGCTGATACTACTAGACACTAATCCATAATCCAATCCAAACCGATGAAATTTTTTATTGACACTGCAAATTTAGAAGAAATACAAGAAGCACATGATTTAGGGGTGCTAGATGGTGTGACAACGAATCCAAGTTTGTGTGCAAAAATTGGTGTCAGAGATTTTGAAGGTCACATTAAGAAAATTTGTGACATTGTTGAGGGAGATGTGTCTGCAGAAGTAGTCTCTACCACCTATGCTGAAATGGTAGAGGAAGGTCGAGCGATAGCTGAAATAGCCGACAATGTTGTTGTTAAAATTCCTTTGATTAAAGATGGAATTAAAGCAATTAAAACCTTTAGTGAGGAAGGTATCAAAACCAATTGTACCCTTTGTTTTTCTGCAACACAAGCGCTCATTGCTGCTAAAGCTGGGGCAACGTATATATCACCATTTTTGGGTAGGCTCGATGATATAAGCACTAATGGGATGACACTAATCGAAGATATTGTACAGATTTATTTTAATTATGGGTATCCAACAGAGGTACTTGCCGCGAGTATTCGTCATCCATTGCATGTATTGGAGTGCGCAAAGGCTGGAGCTGATGTTGCTACTATGCCTTTGAATGTAATCACTGGACTGCTAAAACATCCATTAACAGACTCTGGGTTAGAACGATTTTTAAAAGATTGGGATAATCTCCAAAAGAGTCTAAATAGCTAACGTGTTTTATGGGTAAATATCCAGTTAGGCTGCCCCAATTAGATTTTGAGCAATAATGCTTGACGATAATACACCTGGGAGACCCGCTCCTGGATGTGTGCCTGCTCCCACAAAAAAGAGTTCATCCACATCCTCAGATTTATTGTGGGGACGGAACCATGCTGATTGCGTTAAAATGGGTTGTACTGAAAAAGCAGAACCTTTATAACTGTTGAGAACATCTTGGAAGTGGAGTGGGTCAATGTAATGCTCCGCTACCAAATGCTTGGATAAATCAGGCAAGTAGTTTTCTTCCAAGAAATCCATAATTGCTTTTTTGTACGTAGGCGCAAAAGTTTCCCAGTCTGTATTGCTGTCTAAGTGTGGTACGGGTGAGAGAACATAAAACCCTTCATGACCCTCAGGGGCAATGCTTGAATCAGTTAGAGTTGGCATATGTAGATAAAGTGAAAAATCTTCAGCTACTATTTTATTATCGAAAATATCGTCTAATAATGCTTTATAACGAGGGCCTAGTATAATATTATGGTGAGCTAGCCCTTGATCGCGATATTGCCTATCGGTACCAAAGTAGATGACAAAAAGGGACATGCTATATTTGGTACGTGCAATTTTTCGATCGGAATATTTTTTGCGATGTGTGGGCTTTATCATATTCTTATATGTAAAAGCTACATCGGCATTAGAGACTATTGTGTCGGCTTCCATTATCTCTCCATTCCCAAGTTGCACACCTGTTGCCTTACCGTTTGTAATGAGAATTTCATCGACTTCGGTCTCTAAGTGGATTTTACCCCCTTGTTCGGTGATCAGTTGTTCAAATGCATTCACTATAGCTCCAGTACCACCCAACGCATAATGAACCCCCCACTCCCGTTCGAGATAGTGAATCATAGCATAAATAGAAGTGGTGTCAAAGGGATTACCCCCCACTAGTAGAGGGTGAAAAGAAAAGCATTGTCTTAAAAAATCGTTTTTGATGAATTGGGAAACATATTTGTATACATTTTTATGCGATTGTAGGCGAATAAGGTCTGGCGCTACTTTTAACATATCGCTCACCTTTAAAAATGGCTTGTCCGCTAATTCAGTGAATCCTTTATCAAAAATAGGTTTTGTAGTCGCTAAAAAGTCCTCGTATCCTTGCTTGTCTTCGGGACTCCATTTGTCAATTTCTTTTAGGGTAAATTCATGATCATTGTTATAATCAAAACTTTTACCAGTGTGATCGAAAATTCGGTAGAATGGGTTACAGGGAACAAATTTAACATAGTCTTGTCTTTTTTTCCCCGCTGCTGTCCAAATGTCGTCAAATAAAAATGGCGCAGTTATAACAGTAGGTCCGCCGTCAAACTTGAAGCCATTTTGTTCATAAACATAGGCTCTTCCTCCTAATTTATCCCTCTTCTCTATGATGTTTACGTCATGGCCAGCTGATAACAAACGTGATGCAGCGCTTAATCCGCCAAAACCGCTTCCGATGACAATTATATTCTTTTTCATTGTAACATATTTCTAATAATAACTAAGTAACTTAAAGTCTTAGGAAATCAATCCCACAAAAATTATTTATTAATTTGCTTAATAAATCCTTCGTGACCAAGTCCTTTAAGACGATTCATAGCTTCAATTGCAATCACTGGATTTTCGAAATCACCAAAGTATACTCGATAATAAGTAACTCCGTTGACTTGGACTTCAGCAACATAGCTGCTACGAATTCTAGATGACTTTTGTTCTGCAGCATCCCTATAGTCGTATGACCCTAATTGAACTGTATATCGAGGTTTGGTTGGATACACGTTACCCGTTCCATCATCAAGTACAAATATTTTAACTGGTGCTGTACCAGGACCTATCATATCGATAGCCTCCGCTCCTGCTCTTGATAAATCAATTACTCTGTCTTTAGCATAAGGTCCTCGATCGTTTATGCGCAACTGTATTCGTTTTCCATTGGCCTGATTTTCAACGATCACCTGTGTATTAAACGGGAGAGTTTTGTGTGCTGCTGTCATCTCATTCATATCATATACCTCTCCATTTGCTGTATTGCGCCCTTGGAAATCAGGCCCATACCAACTTGCTGTACCTGTTTGGATGAAGGCTACCCCAATGGGTAGGTTTTGGGTGAGTACTTGTTCTTTTTTATAATCATTTGTTTCGCCAATTGTTGAATTGTCCGTTTGGATTGATTCTTTAATCGTGGGAGATGTTTGCTGTTTCCCCGTTGTCTCTTCTTCTATTTTAAAAACAGATGCACCAACATTATTTTTTTCAGATGGGGATGATGATGCTCTATTTGGGAAAGTTTTTGATTGGGTTTCTGTAATTTGAGTACCTTTTCTGACAATACCACAATTAGTGAGTGTAAGGATTAAAAGAATGGTACCGATAAGTGGAGTGTACCTACTAAAGAAGGATGAAATGGGCATAGTCACTAAATGTGGAAATCGCTGAGTTAAAAAGATAGATAGCATGAAAGTTGAAGATGGGATTTGAATCCACGATCAACGCTGCATGACAGCATTAGTCTAGTTTTGAACTGATTCGACAATGCAGTTATCCAGTATCGAGTAGAAATGTACCACTGTTTTACTAAAATCTGCAATACTATCAATTTTAAGCTCATATATTGCAGTAATTTGTTGATTATAGCAAATCTATTAACCTTAAAAATAGATGAATAGTGCTTAGTTATATACTCATT
This sequence comes from Balneola sp., assembly GCA_002720745.1. Lineage (GTDB taxonomy): Bacteria > Bacteroidota > Rhodothermia > Balneolales > Balneolaceae > UBA1275. The sequence goes on along the minus strand of PBJO01000004.1, from coordinate 86,855 downwards.
GCAATAAATATAGGTGTTTTTCTGTGGTCACAGAAATATCCAGTCATTATGGAGAAAGGTATGCATATGCCTTATAGAACAGTCCGAAAGGGAGCATGGTATGAATTAGTGAGCTCAGGTTTTTTACATGGTGGTTGGTCTCACCTCCTTTTTAACATGATCACCTTATTATTTTTTGGGCCTGTATTGGAGCGAAGTATTGGGTCTGAGCACTTTTTTATTCTTTATATGAGCGGGCTTGTCGCTTCCTCAATACCTTCTCTCATTAAGCATAAGGAAAATCCTAATTACGCTACCATTGGAGCATCTGGTGCTGTTGAAAGTGTATTATTTGCCTTCATAGTTTTGTTTCCATTCACACCATTACAACTCATGTTCATACCAATAGGTATACCTGCGTTTATTTTTGGAGGATTATTTGTAGTATATAGTATCTGGGCTGGTAAACGTGAGGGTAGAATAAACCATGAAGCTCATGTAGCAGGTGCTATTTGGGGGGTACTTTATATGTTACTATTCGTCCCTAACACCTTTGATCATATAAAGACTATTTGGTTCTAACTAAATGTAATAAGTATTTTAAACCTAGCCATTTTGTGCTTTAAAATCAGCCATAAAAGACGCCAAAGCCTGAACACTTTCCATAGGACAAGCGTTATAAATACTCGCGCGAATGCCGCCTACACTTCGATGTCCTTTCAGCGCATCTAGGCGAGCAGTGCTAGCTTCTTTGAGGAACTTTTTTTCCAATTCTCCAGACAATAAGCGGAAGGTAACATTCATCAAAGATCGGGACGAATGATCTGCTGTGCCAGTATAAAAATCGTCTTGATCTATAGCCGTGTAGAGTAGCTTTGCTTTTTCTGCATTAAATTGTTCAAAATAGGATATACCACCTTTCTTTTGTAGCCATTCTAATACAAGCTTTACCATATATATAGGAAATACCGGCGGTGTATTAAATAGCTTTTCAGCATGCGTACGATAATTCATTATGGTGGGAATGTCGAATTTATTTATACTATCTAATATATCTTTACGAACAATAACAACAGTAACCCCGGCAGGGCCTAAATTTTTTTGAGCCCCTGCATATATGATACCGTAACGGGGCATATCAATAGGTTTAGATAAAAAATCTGAAGAGGCATCGCATACTAGTGGTACCCCGTTAGTCTCTGGTTCAGTTGCGAATTGTGTTCCAAAAATTGTGTTATTAGAAGTGAAATGTACATACTTTGCTTGCTCATTTAGCTTTAACTCTTCTTGTGTGGGAATATGCGTAAAATTTCGATCTTTCCCACTATATGCCTCATTTATTTCTCCAAATGCTTTGGCTTCTTTTATGGCTTTAGTAGACCAAGCACCAGTATTTATATAGTCTGCTGTTTGTCCTGAAAATAGTAGATTCATAGGCGCCATTAAGAACTGAGTACTTGCCCCACCTTGTAAAAAAAGTATTTCGAAATCATCACCCAAATCTAAGATAGAAGTAAGTAGGGAAATTGATTCTTCATGAACTTGGGTATAGTCAACGCCACGATGACTTTTCTCCATTATGGATGTTCCAGTACCCTCATAGTCTACTAGATCACTTTGTGCTTTTTGAAGTACTTCTAAGGGTAATATGGCAGGTCCTGCACTAAAATTATGTACGCGATTCATAATGTGGATGGTTGAGTGATGATAGGATTTTAGTAATGATTTTTAAAAGATTGAAATGTTTTACAGAGAATCAAATGAATAAGTTGAAATGATCTTAAGGTGAATAGATTTATTTAAACTGATAAAATTCTTCACCATATATTCGCGATTAAACTTGTCCAAAAAAACTGTTTACTTGTTTCTTCTTTTTTTTGGTAGCTTTTTAATTCATCAAGCCCTTAAAAATAGGGAAGTTCTAGCTTATATTGAATCTAATTTGATAAGAAAGGCAGGGATAATTTGAATTAGATAAAGCACGTTTTTTTAACTGCTTAAATACTTATTTTTACATATATCAATAATTTTTAATTTTTTGCTAAAGAACTATGGACGATTTAAAGAATTTAAATGAAGATCAGCAGAAACAACTCCTCTTCATGATGCTAGTTCAACAGCATCAACAAATTGGAATGATGGGTTTAGGAAAAATTAAAAATCCTACCACTGACCAAATTGATAGGGATTTAGGGTCTGCTAAGTATGCAATTGACACCCTTAATGCATTAGCTGAATATACTGACGGGAATCTACCCATTGAATTGAAATCCTATTTAGACCAAAGCTTAATCAATCTCAGACTAAATTATGCGGATGAAGTTAAGAAAGAGGATTCTATCTCGGGGAAATCGAGTAAGGAAAAAGTACAGGGAGAAACAGAATCGTTTGAAGCAAAAAAAGATTAATGCTGCAGGTGGCGTAGTATTCCGATATAACAGTTTTGAGATGGATTCTTTTAGTACCAGCTCTACTAACCATGACTTTATTTCGCCTTCCATTGATGCAACGGAGTCTCATTCTCATTTTTCTATAGAACAATCCCTAGAGATATTATTAATACGTCGTAACGGGTTATGGGATATTCCTAAAGGGAAGGTTGAAAAAAATGAACAGGTTGCTTATGCCGCTCGCCGAGAAGTGCAAGAGGAGGTGGGCCTCGTAGATCCTATTATTACGCACTTTATTTGTACAACCAATCATGAATATGAACAAAAAAATAAAAGATATCACAAAACAACCTACTGGTATGGGATGATTGATGCCAAAGAGTATAGGGCAATAAATGGAATCAATATAAAAAAAAAGACTAAACCAATAGACTCAATGAAGTTTCGATTTATACCACAAGTAGAAGAGGGAATTACAGACGTACGCTGGGTTGATATATTAAAAGCACAAGATTGGGTAGCATTTGACAACCTGCGAGAGGTACTGAGTCTACTTACCGAACAAATTACCGGACTATAAATAGAATTAGACTTATTTTAAATGCTTTAAAGTGATCTTAATTTATTGAAATAAAAAAAACCTCCACCAATTGATGAATTTGAGTAATTATTGTTGATTCGACTTCAATTTATATCGTACATAAATTTAATTCTGTAGCCGGAATACAATAGGCAAACTATATTGAACGCGAACTGGTCTACCCCTCTGCATACCTGGTGTAAATCGAGCGCTTTTTACAGCTTTTAATGCTTCTTCATCACAACCACCACCGATACCACGAATAACACGCGGATTTTCAACTCTACCTTGTTCGTTTACAATAAACTGTACAGTGACTCGGCCTTCAATACCTGCTCGTCGCGCCATTTCAGGATATGACACCTTACGTTGTAGTGCACCTAAACCACCACGGAGCTGTGGCATTTGTTCTACAACTACAAAGAAATCATCTTCTGGTTCATCGTCTTTAGGTGGTGGTGGAGGAGGTAACTCAAACATATCTCCCAGATCGAGTTCGGTATCTAAATCCAGGATTTCGTCTTCAATAATTTCATCGTTTGGCACTTCTACAGGGACTGGTGGTCTTGGCGGCGGCGGCGGAGTTTCAATTTGCTTTGTTTGGATTACCTCTTCCATTACAACCTCTTCCTGCTCTTCTACAGGAAGGGGTGATGGCGGGTCGCTGTATAAATTAATACGAACCAACCCAATAAATGTCAACAACGCAACAATCAGACCTAATTGCAAGTACACATTGTAATTACGTCTTAAGTCAGCTTCCGCTTGTTTTCTGTCAGTGATCATGATGAATACACAATTAGAATTAAAAATCTTAATAAACCAAATTTTTTGGAGCCTCGCAAGATTAATGTTCACTTTTTATGCGTTCAGTATGGTCTTTAATCCGTAGAAGTAGTAGATATACTAAAAGTCCTAAGAAAGTGCCTAGAGTATCAAAAAAAATATCCATCCATTCTGGGCTTCGGTTAATAGGTAGGATTCCTTGTAGTATTTCAATGGTAATTCCAAAAAGTAAAGGAACTACTATAAGTATAGCTAAAGATACTCGTTGTGGTTGAAATGCTCGCCAAGTAATTCCTGTGGCCAAAGTCCAAGCCATAAATGCACCGGCGTGCATTACTTTATCATACTTAAAAACCTGATACTCCGGTAAATTAGAGTTAGGCATGAGTGTGCCGATCAGGATAAGTAGGGTAGTCAGTATGTAAGTCCCCCCAATTAGTAGCTTAAATCGTTGGATCAATCCGATAAAATTTATTTTCATACTATAAATATTACTTGCTCGTTTTTCTCTCTACAGTACAGTAAACACCATCTAATTTTATTTTTAAGCTAAGTAGTAAGCATTTGCGTTGTTTATACTCATTTTTTCACTAAATCAGCGGGGCTGAGATGAGCGTTAACCATTAGAATTTTTTGGGCTTGCTCCCAGTTTTGTTGACATGCCTTAACTAGAGCCATATCCACTGATGACTTTTCGAGCATCATTGCTGCCATGGACCCACTTAGTACATCACCAAATCCGATTCTGTTAAAAAGTGTAGTGTCATACTGGGTCCAATATGAAAACCCTTCAGGGGAGCAAATAGCAGTAGGAATTCCTTTACTTACTATCCAAATCCCAAACTTTTTTGCTATATACTCAGCCCTCTCTATACGTTCAATTTCAATAGACAATTCACATTTACAATCTGGGGTCAAGGTAGATAACAAATGTGCGAATTCACCTTTATGTGGACTTATAACAAGCTTTTGTTCGCGTGGTCTTTTTTTGAGAATGGGCGGGCTTAACGCATATAGCGAATCAGCATCCAACAGTAAAGGGCCCGGATATTTTTCAATTAAACTTAGAGTAAGCTTCATAGCCTTCTCAGACCGTCCCAGTCCAGGCCCTAGAAGACATAGTCCATTCTTTTTAGAAAGTATGTTTAAAATCTCTTGGCTGTGATGATGGCCTAGTTTGGTTTCATCATCCAAACCAACACCTACTTTAACAGTTTCTGGAAGATGGAAATCATAAAGGTTCAAAAGTCCTTTTGGACATATGATTTGTACTGCTCCGGCACCTTGAGCCCATGCACTTTTTGCAGCGTAAATAGTTGCTCCTGTCATCCCTACTGCACCACTTATGATATGTATTACCCCCTGACTATATTTATGATTGCGTTTTTTTCTAATTGGTGCTTCTAGCCCCTCAACATTTTGAACCCACTCTTCATCGATGATAAATTGGTGTGCTTCTTTAAATGATGATGGAATGGGCAGTTCGCAGCGAATGATTTGACCGCAGTAGCTTGGGCCATCTTCTAAAAAATATCCCGGTTTAATTCCGCCAAAACAAAAGGTGAAATCTGCTGAAAAAGCATCTCCCATACATACACCTATGTCAGGATGTATACCAGAAGGAATGTCAAGTGCATATTTATTGATAATGCCTGTATTTACAGAATTGTTTATCAGGCTAATTATTTCTTTGAGTGAGGCACTAATTGGGCTATTTATCCCGATACCTATTAGGCCATCTACAATGAAATCTGCGGTAGCTAGGGCTTTAGAAAAGTGGGTTAAAGCGGGTTTGTTAAGCAATTGTTTTGCATCATTTGCTTTCTTTTTATCAAGATGAGATTCTTCTTCTTTCCCATCAATATCACTAAGTAAGGTGATTTCACCACCTACCGACAACCATCGTTGTGCATTCAAATAAGTATCTCCTTTTAGGCTATTCAAATGAACTAGTGAATGTACACGAACTTCTAAGCCATATTCGTGCAAAAGACGAGCAACCACATACGCATCGCCTCCATTATTACCCTTTCCGGCTAAAATAATACCCCGTGCGTTGAAAGATTCATGATGTTGAATCCAATCTGCAACTCTTGTGCCGGCTATTTCCATGAGACACTCCCCGGGAATTCCAAAGTTCTCAATGGTAGCACGGTCTAAGTTGTGCGATCCTTCCGCTCTGTACAAACCAAAGGGATGTAACTGACGGTGCCAAGGATGCTTTGATGATGGGTTCATCGTTCTACATTAGATGAGTCGAGGTTGTAATTGTTAAAACTATTAGTAAGCTCGAGCAAATAGAACTTTTTGCTTAGAAGCTTTTCCAGTGATTATACAAGTACCTGGTGTAGTCTTAGTCAATGGTATGCAACGAATGGTGGCCTTGGTCTCGTTTTTTATATGCTTTTCGGTTTCTGCTGTACCATCCCAATGCGCATAAATAAATCCGCCTTTTTGCTCAAGTACCTCTTTGAACTCTTCGTAAGTTTCTACTTCGCTGGTCATCTTTCCTAACCTAACTAAGGCTCGATTATAAAGATCATCTTGGATAGTACTCAATAGCTCAGATGCACGAGCACCTAAACCATCGCGTATTGTAATTTCTTTACTTAATGTATCTCTACGCGCCCATTCTACTTTATTATTTTGTACATCTCTTGGGCCAATGGCTATACGTAATGGAATTCCACGAGTTTCATGTTCCGTAAATTTGAAGCCAGGCTTGTAGGTGTCACGAGTATCGATATGAGCTCGGATACCATGCTCTTTAAGTTCGGATAACAGGCTTTGGCCATATGATAGTACTGTCTGTCGTTCTTCGTCAGATCGGTATATTGGTACAATGACGATTTGCTTTGGAGCTAATTTTGGGGGCAGGACTAAACCATTATCATCCGAATGGGTCATGATAAGACCCCCAATTAATCGGGTTGAAACACCCCAGCTAGAGGCCCAAACAAATTTATAATCGCCATCTTTGTCTTGAAAAGTTACGTCAAATGCTTTAGCAAAATTTTGGCCTAAAAAATGTGAGGTGCCAGCTTGTAATGCTTTCCCGTCCTGCATAAGTGCTTCAACACAGTAAGTATCCTCAGCACCTGCGAAACGTTCTGAAGCTGTTTTAATCCCAGTTATAACAGGCATGGCCATAAATTCTTTAGCAAACGTGCGATAAATATCCACCATTTGTAAGGTTTCTTTAACGGCTTCTTCCTTTGTTGCATGTGCGGTATGTCCCTCCTGCCATAAAAATTCCATAGTCCGCAAAAAGAGACGAGTTCGCATTTCCCAGCGTATAACGTTGGCCCATTGATTCACTAAGATTGGGAGGTCTCGGTACGACTGAATCCAATTTCTGTAAGTATCCCAGATAATGGTTTCGGAGGTAGGACGGACAATTAATTCTTCTTCTAATCGGGAATCAGAATCAACTTCAACGCCTCCATTTACACTTTTTAATCGGCTATGAGTGACTACTGCACATTCTTTTGCAAACCCTTCTATATGTTGCGCTTCCTTGGAAAGAAATGATTTTGGTATGAAAAGTGGGAAATAAGCGTTTTCATGGCCTGTATCTTTGAACATTTGATCTAAGGCATTCCTCATGTTTTCCCATAAGGCCATACCAGTTGGACGTATAACCATACTTCCTCGTACAGGTGAATGTTCGGCAAGTTGGGCTTCTTTCACAACATCTAAATACCACTGGGAATAATCTTCACTTCTTTTAGTAATTCTTTTGGCCATGATCGTAATGATTTAATGTATTTCTGAAAGGTAATAAACTAAGGCCATGAATGTGAAAAGGCTTTAGAAAAAACTTTATGTAAATGCTAGGAAAGCCTTATATTTTAAGTATATTTTTGGCGTGGTAGCTCAGATGGTTAGAGCGCACGACTCATAATCGTGAGGTCGACGGTTCAATTCCGTCCCACGCTACTTTTTCTAAGGTGACTGACCAAATGCAGGCACCTTTTCTTAGTTCATTTAAGACTCATTTCCTTGCAGTCTTCACCGAAGAGTATTTTAAACATATCGGAACTAAAACCAGAGGTATAGGATTATAACAAAAACAGCAATTCAAATTAAATACAATAATGAATAAGCTTATAAAGACTTCAGACATATTCATCTTACTTTCAGCTGCATTGTCTATGGCGGTCTCAATTTACTTTTGGTTTAACGGGTTCAAAGAAGAAGGTGTTTTTATTGGGTTATGGGTTCCATCTTTACTTGGATTCGGTAACTACCTTAAAAATCTCGTGATACAGTATAAGATAGAAAGGAAAGATAATGAGTAATGTATTTGTCATTGGAATGTTTGTTACCTTTTTATTCATACTTGGTTTTGGAATAACAATTCGTGAATTTCGTAATCTGAATGAAAAAGACAATGGACCAAAGAGATGATTACTAATCTTATCTTTATCATAGGCATCATTGTATTTATAATTTTTTTCTCTGGTCTATTTATGTTTGGGAAAGAAGAAAAAAGTGATAAAAAGAACTCCCAATATTATTCCCATCTAGACACAAATGATTATGATGGAATGGGTGATTTTAGCAGGTTTGGGAATAGTAAGAAAAAATAAATTTCAAGCTACTTAAAATTATTATTGATCTACAATTTTATTTGTAATCACGAGCTATGGATTACTTAAACGATATGTTAACAACTAATTGGTTTTTAGTTGTAAAATCTGGGATGGGTTTGTTAATTGGTATTCTTATTGTTTTAGGCATTAAATTTAGTTTGAGGGAAGTAAAAAGAAAGTGACTATACAATTGATAAAGCTAATGTGTTAACACTTCGCCATCTTATTTACATTCCTAAATGTGTATCGACTACTCTAACATGTGTAGAGTGTGAATTACCAAGTAGACTATTTGAGATAAATTTACCATAGTTTCTACTAACTTCTCTTACAACTGAACGTATAAAAACATTAACTAAACTCATCTATTTAGCATAATAATAATTTATGAATTATATTTTATGTTTCTTCATAATCTGTCTAATAAGGTTGGTTTGTGGGGTTTTTCTACCACACTCTAAACTAATATTGGGATAATTCTACTTCTTCCTTTGGAGTTCGATACATACACATGATAGAGAATATCATCTTGTTAATCTATCTCTAAATAAGTACTAACCCCTGTATCACTAATACTACTTTTTATCATACTGTATTTGTCTCTTCAAGGTAATTACATCTTTGTAAGACTGCGTGTTGGTATTATACTTATCAATTATGAGCAGATACCACAAATAACAGCTAGATCCTGTATTGATAAAAACGAAAACTGTACTATAAAAAAGCCGTCCCCAACTCAATGGTAGACGGCTAATATCATCTACAGACGGCTATTACCCCATTTGCACTTTAAACATAGGATTTGCTAACAGATTGCTCAATAATCTTTATTACGTAATTTAAATACGTATAAATACGTATAACCCCGATAAACAACTATAAGCCTCACAACTATGAACATATTCTCTTACCATCTACAATTCCTAACTTCTAATCAGTCATGAGTACAAATGACCCTAGAAATGCGTTCACATGTGCTCTAGATTAGTTTTATTTTCTATTGCAAATCGCACCAAGCTAGCTGTATTTTTAAGATCTAGCTTTTTAAGTAGATTGGTTCTATGCTTGTCGACGGTTCGTGGCGAAATGAACAATATTGATGCAATCTCTGTACTAGTGTTTCCATGTATGAGCAAGTGTAGAACCTCGCGTTCCCGCCGGGTAATGATTTTTTTGGACTTTCGGTAAGTGGTGAGTTTTCGATATTCCCGAGTCATCATTTTTGAATAAATTTTCCCAAGGTAGGTATCTCCCTCTCCTACTTTGGTGGCTGCATCTACCAACTCGATTCTATGCGCACTTTTCATTAGCAGACCTTGGGCACCAGAGGCTAAAAAATCATTTAACGTATCTTCTTTGTAATCATCAGCCAATATAAGTATGCGAGTCTCCGGAAATTTCTCAATAAGTTTCTTAGTTAGGTGTATTCCTGAAATTTCAGGAAGTTGAAAAGAGAGCACACAGAGTTGAGGTTTTTCAATTTCATATGCACTTAAGACTAATGCACCATTATCTATCTCCGAGACAATATCGAAGTGATGGTCCGATAAGATAGACCTAAGTCCGTGGCGAAATATTTCATTACCGTCGGCAACGATTGTTGATATTTTTTCCATGTAGACCTCCCCAGGCTAAATGGATGTTAGCTTAACCAACTCAATAATAACTGATTGGCATAACTTATGGATGTTCAGGATATATTAACATATAAAATAACTAAAAAAGAACAATCTCAAAAAACTATTGAGTGTTAGAATAATCATATTCATTAGAAGGGCTCTATTAATTCAAATAAAGCAATTCTTTAATTTAAACTTCTTGTGGGATATTCGTCCACATAATGTGTAATTTACTTTGATTATATATGCTTTGGATTCATAAATAACGGATATTTTACAGTCCATAGCCTCACTCAATTTATTGTTAGTTAGATTATTTATGAAAACATTACAACGCAGTCATAGCTGCGGTGAACTTACAGTGCAGCACATTGGTCTGCAAGTAGTACTCAACGGTTGGGTTGGACCTCGGAGAGATCTTGGAGGACTTATATTTATTGATTTAAGAGATCGTTTTGGGGTTACCCAGATAGTGTTTACTGAAACTGATGTAGTGTTACACAAGAGAGCAGAACAGTTACGTACGGAGTATGTTATTGGAATTAAAGGTACGGTCATTGCGAGAGGTGAAGAGAATATTAATTCAAAATTGATTACTGGTGAGGTAGAAATTGAGGTTAATGATTTAGTGATTTATTCCGAAGCACAAACACCACCATTTGAAATTAAGGATGGTATCACAACGAATGAAGAAGTCCGGCTAAAACACCGGTACTTAGACTTACGCAGACCAGAAGTTCAGAAAAAATTATTTGTGCGCTCTAAAGCGTATCATATTATTCGCAGTTTTTATCATGAGCGGCAGTTTGTTGAAGTAGAAACACCAGTACTTATGAAAAGTACACCAGAAGGTGCCAGAGATTATTTAGTACCAAGTAGAGTTAATCCTGGTAAGTTTTTTGCCCTACCTCAAAGTCCTCAAACTTATAAACAACTCCTGATGACATCTGGTTTTGATCGATACTTCCAGATTACCAAGTGTTTTAGAGACGAAGATCTGCGGGCAGATCGCCAACCTGAGTTCACGCAGATTGATGTGGAAATGTCCTTTGTAGATGAGGAACACATATATAGTATACATGAGGAGCTTATTTCCAGGATATTCAAAGAAACCATAGGTGTGGAGCTGGCAACCCAATTTCCACAAATGAGTTATGATCAAGCAATGAAATCCTTTGGATCCGATAAGCCTGACTTACGGTTTGGATGTGAGTTTGTAGATTTCTCTGATATTGTTGCTAAGGCAGAGTTTAAAGTGTTTTCCGATACGGTATTGCAGGGTGGTGGCGTTGTTGGATTCACTATTCCAGGGCAAGGTATGATGGGACGTGGTGCCATTGATCGTTGGACCGAACGAGTAAAAAAAGAGGCTGGAGCAGGAGGACTCATATACATTAAAATGCAGGAGGATGGTCCTTTTTGTAGCGTTGCTAAATTTTTAAAGGACACAATTATTGATGAAATGGTGACAGCTTCTAAGGCAGAAAATGGTGATTTGATATTCTTATTGGCAGGGCCAAAACCACAGGTACTTGAGCAATTGGGTCAACTAAGGTTAATGGTGGGGGAAGAATTTGGGTTAATTGACGAGAATGTATTTAAACCTCTTTGGGTTACGGATTTCCCTTTATTTAAGTGGGATACTGAATTGCAGCGGTACCATGCCATGCATCACCCATTTACATCACCCAGGGTGGAGGATAGTGAGCTCATGGATACTGAACCTGGAGCAGTGCGGGCTCGAGCGTATGATTTGGTATTGAATGGGAGCGAAATTGGAGGCGGATCTATACGGATACATCATCCTAAAATGCAGCAACGAATGTTTGATCTGCTTGGAATTGATGAGAAAGAGGCGGAGGATAAGTTTGGATTTTTGTTACAAGCTTTTCGCTATGGCGCACCACCACATGGAGGTATCGCATTAGGTCTGGACCGACTTATTATGATATTAACTAAGGCAAAGAGTTTGAAGGATGTTATTGCATTTCCTAAAAATCAACGAGCCCAAAGTATGATGGATGATTCTCCTGCTTGCGCAGAAGCTAAGCAGCTAGATGAGTTGCATATAAAATTAAAACGTATTCAATCTTAGCGCGGTATGCTATTATGAAAACCGCAGGTATAGATGGTTGTAGATACGGTTGGATCCTTATCAGTTTTGCTAAGGGACAAGAACACTATGAAATACTTAAAGATGGGGCGGAATTAGAGAGTGCACTTGGTGATTATGACCGTGTATTCATTGATATGCCTATAGGCCTAGAGGAGGAATCCTATACAAGACAATGTGATCTAGAGTTGCGAAAACGGTTAGGTTCGGAATACTCCTCGAGTGTGTTTAGTCCACCTATACGGCCTGCCTTGTATGCTCCTACCTATGCTGAGGCAAATATGACAAGTTATGATTATACCGAGAAAAAACTCACGCTACAATCATGGAATATAACACCCAAAATTAGGGTCTTGGATGAGTTGCTTATAAAACATGAGGGTTGGGAAGGGCATGTTCTAGAGAGTCATCCGGAATGGCTATTCAATAGGTTGAATGGAGGTATGATTTTTCAGAAAAAAAACCTCAAAAAAGGTATTAGGCATCGTTTAGAATTGTTAATCGAAGAAAGTGAATGGGCCGAGGAGTTCTTCCGAATCATTAAAGAAGAATATAGGCGTTCAGAGGTGAAGGAAGATGATATTGTAGACGCCATGGTGTTAGCCCTTTCAGCCAAAAAATCAATTGAGAACGGGTTAAAAACAATTCCTGAAATACCACCCCTAGATGGAGTTGGTTTGCCTATGGCGATCCATTACGTATAATCGAAAATAGCTCAATTTTACGGAATGTTTTTTTCCCGGTCATTGCTTATTTTTGTAGAGGAATTTGAAAGGCGGGTCTGAAGTACTCAATAGGCTAAGATCCACTAACAATAATCAAAAAACTTAAAATATACAGGAAAATGGCGTATACATTACCTGAACTTTCTTACGCGTATGATGCACTTGAACCTCATTTCGATGCCCGTACAATGGAAATACATCACACAAAACATCATCAAGGATATACTACAAAAGTGAATGCAGCTCTAGAAAGTACTGCATATGAGACCTCGTCCATTGAAGATGTGTTAGCAAATATTTCAAGTCTTCCGGCAGATAAGCAACAAGCTGTCATTAACAATGGCGGTGGTTTTGCTAATCATAGTTTATTTTGGTCTATACTTTCGCCAAATGGTGGTGGTAATCCCTCAGGTAGTTTAGCTACGGCTATAGACGCAGAATTAGGAGGTTTTGACGTATTCAAAGAGGCATTTGCCAATGCCGCGGCTACACGATTTGGATCTGGATGGGCATGGTTGTCCGTAGACGGTTCTGGCAAGTTAGTGGTGCATTCAACCGCTAATCAGGATAGTCCAATCATGGATGGTTATACTCCTATTTTAGGATTAGATGTTTGGGAACATGCTTACTATTTACATTATCAAAATCGCAGACCTGATTATATTTCTGCTTTCTGGAGCGTAATTAATTGGGATCAAGTTCAAGCGAATTACGACTCTGCAAAATAACTAAAGATCATCATTGAGACACCTTATCATATTCGGGTAGGGTGTTTTACTTAACCTTAAGTACTACGATTATGCAATTTGGATTTGGAAAGGGGCCTGATACCTCATGGATGAGAGAAGAATTAACACAGTTAGGTGTTGAAGAATTGATCACCAAGGATGATGTAGACCGAGCGATGAAAGAATATAAAGGAACAATGCTCTTAGCTATTAATTCGGTTTGTGGGTGTGCTGCCGGAAACGCGCGCCCAGGCTTGGGGATCGCTTTGGAGCAGTCGGAAGCTAAACCCGATCATTTGGTTACAGTATTTGCAGGTCAAGATAAAGAAGCGACTGCCTACGCAAGGGCCTATTTTAGTGAATTTCCGCCTTCGTCACCCTCTTTTGCTTACTTTGTCGACGGGGAAATTAAGGCAATGATTCCTCGACATCGCATTGAAGGACGTACGAGTCAAGATGTGGCGGAAGATTTAAAAATGGTTTTTGAAGCTTTTACAAAGCCCGCTGAACAGAAATAAAGCGGATAAAGAAGAGTTTTTGGTGAGTTTTTTTTTTGTGTTAAGATTACTCACTCAAGCCAAAATTTCTAGTCTCGTATCAAGGTTTTTTAGGGCCGTAATTGACTTCCGATCCTTTCTCATAAAGCTTGAAGCCTTCCGGTTTTGCATCCTCACCATTTGGACCAAAAGATTTAATCTGATGTATAAGTGAGTCAGTCGAAGGGGAAGGTTTTTCTGCCAATTCACCTTGAATGTGAGAGTCGATATGAAGGGTTTGGGTGGGAAAGGCAAATTCTACTTTAAGAGCTTTAGCTAAACGAAGAATTTCTAACAGAAAATTATGGCGTTGTTGTAGCTCAGTACTCCAGTCTGGGACAGAGAAAAATACATATACTAAAACGTCTAAAGAGTGCGCCCCAAAAGCGTGAAAGTGAATTTCATAATAATCTTGTCGAAAATTTGAGTTTGCTTTAACTATGGCCTTTATACCTTCAACAAATGCTTCCATTTGTTCAGGAGAGGTATCGTAAGTCAGATTAAGTATAGTTTTTAATCGCCTAAATTCACGCATACCCAGGTTATCAATTTCGGAGTTAGCTAGGCTTGAATTAGGTACAGAAACAACCGAATTATAAAAAGTTCTAATTCGCGTCGAACGAAACCCTACTTCCTCAACAGTACCCTCTGCAGCACTTGTTTTGATCCAATCTCCCATTCGAAAAGGACGATCTACAAAAATAGTTATGGATCCAAAAAAATTAGCTAGCGTATCCTTAGCTGCTAGAGCAACAGCCAAACCACCAATACCAAGTCCTGCAATGAGCGAGGCCACGTTGTACCCATTGTTTTGAAGAATGACAATAACACCTAAAACCACGATAAAAACACGCAGTGTTTTGCGTACGAGTGGCACTAATTGATCATCCAAAGAATTCTCAGTTCTACCTGTCACGTGCGTCAGGTATTCTGCAAAAACGTCAATTAGATTGTATATAACCCAAAAAATAGCGATAGATAGTGAAATGCTAAGAATTTTGGAAAGGTATAGATTAATACTAACACCAAATTGGAGGTTAGTATAGCTAAGGAGTAGGAAACTAGTCAACACGACTAAACCAAGTGGTTTTTGAACCGATTCTAATAGCAAGTCATCCCATTCTATTCTCGTTTTTTTAGCCCAACCAGTCAAATACTGAGTGAGAATACGTTCGAAAAGATTTCGTATAACGAGTGCTAATAAAATCCACACAAAAAGACCAATAACCTGCCAAACATATAATCCCATCCATTCCGTTTTAGCCACGGGCGGTAAGCGATCAATAAATGCTTCTAAGGTGCTAGAAAATGTAGCTCTGTAGAGGATAGGTATTTGTTCAATAGTCGATTCGGAGAACAACCATTCTGAGCCAACTTTACGGAGGTAGACTTCAGGAAGATCGTTGAATAGAATGTATTGTGGTAATCCAGATAGGGAATCAATATAATTAGGGTTCTCGGGTATCTCAGAATACACAACCAACAGTCCTCGGGCATCTAGTACTTTAAGTAATTGATGGGCTAATTGCTCTTTATCTGCCTGTTCACCATTAAAAAGTGCAAAAGGTTGAATGTACCGATTTGGTATAACATGTCCTTTTTGTTGCCAATGAATAAAACTATGAACGCTCTTTTGTGGACTCGAAACGAAAGTATTTTCGTGGATAGTAGAATCTATTAAGCTTACTTGCGCGAAGATGCGTTTACCATCTGCTGCGAGCATAAAAAAGCACAAAAATAACATATAAATCCACTTATCGCTTCTTTCTTTAGAAGTTTTGTTCCGGGCCGATATAGCTTTTTCGCGGAGTTTACTTGAGCATTTTTCTGATTCAACAGGTAAGAGTAAAGATAACATATTTAAATACTTTATAGGCACTATTTGAGGCTTTAGAAGATTTGTAATATAGAAATAAGGCATCAGTTCTACCAATGAACTTAAAGTAAAAAAGGGTGATTTCTTTTTGTTATATTGCGTCTACATAAGAGAATTAGTAGAATAAAATGGATAGCGTCTACGTTATAAAACTATTCTAAGAATTTTGGAAAAACTCAATACCCAGCAGCTTAGCGTTTAAGAAATTGCAATGCATTCCAAGAGATTTGCACAAAAGTGCAGTAACTATCAATTAGTTGATGAAATAACCTTAATCTGTTTAAAAATATTTTAGAATAATTATGGCAGAAGAAAACAATTTGGAATTCAATTTGCCTCCGCAGTTTGAATCCATAACAAAAAATATAAAGTGGATACTTATAATCCTTATTGGCCTAATACTGGGAGGGTCCACAATCTTTACGGTTCAGCCGGAAGAAGTTGGAGTTATTACCCGATTTGGTGAGTATCAGAGAGAAGCTGCTCCAGGCATAAACTTTAAAGTTCCTATAATGGAGCAACGTATATACGTCCCCGTGCAACGGCAATTAAAGCAAGAATTTGGCTATCGTACCGCATCTGCTGGAGTTAATTCCACCTATAGAAAAGTAGGCTATGAGGGGGAATCCTTGATGCTTACTGGGGATTTGAATTTAGCCGATGTAGAGTGGGTTGTACAATACCGAGTAAATGACCCTTTTAGTTATTTATTTAAAGTTCGAAATGCTGATGAGACATTAAGAGATATCTCAGAGGCTGCGATGCGTCAAATTGTTGGTGACCGTACTGTAAACGAAGTACTAACCGTAGGGCGTGCGGATGTTGCCTCACAGGCAGAAGCAATTATTCAGAAGCTTTGTAATGAATATGAAATCGGCCTTACTATTGAGCAAGTAGTACTTCAGGATATAAATCCACCAGATCCTGTAAAACCCTCTTTCAATGGTGTTAATGAGGCTCAGCAGCAGCGTGAAACATTAATTAATCAAGCTCGTGCCGACTACAACCGTGTAATTCCACGCGCAGCTGGTGAGGCGCAGGAGACTATACAAAAGGCAGAAGGATATGCTCTCGACAGAGTAAACAGAGCGCAAGGTGAGGTATCCCGATTTAATGATTTATTTGAGGAATACATCAAAGCTCCAGAAGTAACAAAACGGCGAATTTTCTTGGAAACTATGCAGGATGTTATCCCAAATATGGGGCAGAAAATAATTACTGACGATGAGGGTAATTCAGTAATTCCGTTACTGCAATTACAGATGGACGGAGCACGTCAAAAGAATAACAATAACAACTAAAAAGGGCGACATGACAAATTTCTCAAAAATAGTCACGACCATCCTCGCATTCTTCGCAGTGATTGTTGTAAGTGATGGTTTTTATATTGTAGATGAAACCGAACAAGTTGTGATAACACAGTTTGGTAATCCAGTTGGTGAGTCTGTAACAGAACCAGGTCTTAATTTTAAAGTACCCTTTATTCAAACTGCGAACTATTTTGAAAAGAGATATCTGGAATGGGATGGTGATCGAAATCAAGTGCCAACCAAAGACAAAAAATTTATATTTGTGGATACCTATGCGCGTTGGCAAATTACTGACCCTCTGCAATATTTTCAGCGGTTAGGGGATGAGCGTGGCGCTCAATCACGTCTGGATGATATTTTAGATGGTGAAACTCGAAATGCTATTGCCGCCCATAATCTTGTTGAATTAATTAGATCAACAAATCGAGAACCTATATCAGAAGGTATCATAGCCGATATAGTAACTGATTCATTAGAGATTATCCAGACAGGCCGAGACGTGATCCAAGAACAAATCCAAGAATTAGCGAATGAACGCGCTTCAGATCTTGGAATTGCAGTGTTGGATTTTAGATTTAAACGAATCAATTACGTGGAGGAGGTTCGCCGAACTGTCTATGATCGTATGATATCGGAAAGAAATCGAATAGCCGATAAATTTAGATCAGAAGGTCAGGGTGAGTCCTCCAGAATAAATGGTGAAAAGGAGCGAGAATTGTTACGTATTCAATCGGAAGCCTTCAGGGAAGCAGAAACCATTCGAGGTAAAGCAGATGCAGAAGCAGCAGCAATTTACAATCAGTCTTACAATCGTTCACGCTCGGCAAGGGAGCTTTACGATTTCACCAAGACTATGGAAGCCTATATTAGCACTATTGATAAGGAGACCTCTCTTATTATCTCCACGGACAGTGAGTTTTATAAGTTTCTAAATACTATAGATCAGTAGCAGTTTACTATGGTTTGTTAGGCGAGGATTAATCTCATTAAACTTAATACAAACAAAAAAGGCGCAATCTTAACTGATGTGTGCCTTTTTTAATTTTTGATATTCTAGCCCGCTTAGCGTAGGCTAGTATAGGTTAATCGACAATCATAGGTTCTCTGTATGGGTCAAATGACATATCTAATAATTCACTTAGTATCAATTTAGAGTTTTTTGTAGAGATGACGGCGCCAAGTTTAATAAGAATGCTATACAGACCAGTGTGAACTCGGCTAGTATATAGAAAGTGTTTAGAACCCCTAACTTCATTTGACAACGGCGCTTCTTTTGTGAAATGCCTTATTTCATTATCAAAGTCAGGGTTGCTGAAATCAAAAAAATCGTATCGATAGGGTTTTGAAAACATAATCCCATAGTTCCGAGCGAAATTATAATACTCGTCTTCTTTCGATTGAACTTTCGCATTTGGGTTAATGACTTCTAGTTTTGTGTATAACTCTCGAATGGCCTCTTCATCATCACCCAAGTGACAGGGCAAGAGTTTAAGGTAATTTGTGAAGAATTCGTCGGGAAATAACTTAACACAACCGAAATCAATAATTCCCAACTTTCCATCATGGGTAAATAAAAAGTTTCCAGGATGGGTATCGGCATGAACGTATCCTCCAATTCGTAATTCTTCATGAAAGAATTCCCAAATTAGTTGTCCGAAATGGTTGCGCTCATCTTGAGAAGGGCCTTCCTTTAAAAAATCACCTAAATGACGCCCTTCAAGAAAACTCATACACAAAATTCGTTCTGTTGAGTACTCCTGTATCCAATCAGGTATAAGGAAACACTCACTACCAAAACGCTCTTTGAAGGCCTTGATTTGTACTCCCTCGTGTAGATAATCAGTTTCAATAAGGAGAGTTGAACGAATCTCATCAAAATAAGGGTCAATATCCTGACCTTTTTTGATAATTCTGCGAGCTAAAGATTTTGCAACGATCATATCCGAATCAATGGTTTCTCGAACATTTGGATATTGAATTTTGATGGCTACTTTTCTGCCGTCTTTGAGCACGGCTTTATGCACTTGTCCGATAGAGGCGGCAGCAAAGGCATCAGCTTCAAAATGTGCAAAAATCTGCTCTGGATACTCACCCAGTTCTCGTTTTGTAATGGCACGCACTAACGCCTTGTTAATGGGGGGGACACTATATTGAGCTTGGGTCATCACCTCTGCAAATTCTTGAGGTAAAAAGCCTTGATCCATACTCATGCCTTGGGCAATCTTGAGTGCTGTGCCTCTTAACTTGGTGAATTCTTTAAACACCTCACGGGCATTTTCTGAGTGAAAATTCTTTGCACTATCCTCTTTACCTGTGATTTTTTTTTTGATATATCGTTGGGCATAATTTGTTCCAACTTTCAAACCAGTTTTGGCAATTATTCTGCCACGTTCAAATTTGGATGATGGAAAATCGCTCATGACTTATCTCTGAAAGTTGTGTTTAGGGTCGTATATAAATATTTACTGAAGTCAAAGCCTTTATCAATTAATTCACTATATAAAACGTCTTCAAACAGACTACAGGCCTTATCAACCAATCCAATTGTACGCTCTTTATTAGTTGATGTATCACGAATCCAATATTCTATTACTGCAATAAATTGTGAAGTCATCCAACGATAAAAAAATGGGCGAGTGACAAGACCCGCAGTAATAGACAGATTACTATCGCGAGTTAAAAAGTCTTTATAAACGGCAGAAACTTCATCAGCAAAATCACTTTTTACTCCCTTGCATGCCACTAAACGGGTGAATGTATCTTTAACAAAAAGTTCATGATCTGAAAACATCTCAAACATGCTATAGATAAAATTTCCGAGTTTTTCACTAATTACCAGTTTATGAAAGTCATCAATCTCGTCGATCATGGCCCAATATTGGAATACCATTGAAGGGTAGGCATAGCTGATAAGTGCATCTTTATTTGGAAATAAATCATATATCATTGTTATGCTAATCTCACTTTTGTTAATTAGGTCACGCATACTTAGTCGACCTTTCTTTTGGTACAATTCAGCTGCTAATAAACTCAACTCAATTTTGGATGTAATTTGATCCGTATTATTTTCTTTCATGTCCGCTATAAGTCAATGTCTTTTTGAATAGGTGTATAATTACTAGTGTGAATGATTATCCGAGTAGTTTAGTTGATTTAGAATGTTAAATACACTCAATTTTCTTGCATAAAATTTAACAGTTGCAATGTTCGCTTCGTTCAAGCATTTGACTAAATTTTAGAAAAAACCTAACCATACAATGAGATCATTAATTTATGGAAAAAGATCATCGACGCGACGCCTTATTTTTGACTCTATCAGGGATTTTTTTGACTTCTCTTGTATTAGGTAATGTCATTGGAACTACCAAATTCGTAACAATTTTTAGTCTGGAATTACCTTACTGGTTGGAAGCTTTAACACCTGATCTCGTTAGGAATGGTAGTACCTACACTATGAGTGTGCCGGCAGGGGTGGTTGCTTATCCATTTACTTTTCTTGCCACCGATTTAATCAGTGAACTTTTTGGACGTAAACGAGCTCAAATGTTAGTTTGGGTCGGTTTTGGAATGAATGTTTTTATGCTGTTGCTGATGAGTATAAATCACTGGCTACCCAATTCTGTCGGAGTCAGTGGAGGGCTAGGTTTATTTGAAGGAGTATATCAATTCATGGTCGGTAATACCATCGCTTCCATGATTGCTTATTTAATCGCTCAAAGTGTAGATGTTCGATTGTACCATTTTTGGAAACGTTTAACAAAAGGTAAACATCTCTGGCTCAGGAATAATGCTTCAACAACGGTTAGTCAGCTAGTAGATTCAACAGCTATCATTACCATTTTATATCTAGCGGGCAATCTAGATGATGCTATTAATAATGCGAGTGCTGTCATTATACTTATTGTCAATTCATACTTATTTAAGTTCTTTTTTGCTTTATTCGATACCCCGCTCATGTATATAGGTGTACGTTTGCTAAAGAACTATGATGAAGATAGAATTGTATAGTCTAGACTGAACTTACTATTCTTTATTTGCTAAGTATTTTCCAATAAAATCGAAAATAAATTTGGCATAGTACTCTTCTTCTTTTATGATATTCATCATTGAAATAGTATGGTAGAAGCCCAACTGAATCCGTACATTTAGTTATGCTTGTTCAATTAAATAAAACGAAAGAAATACTATCAGATAAATATCTAATTAAGAGAATATTGGATCTCACTCAACTACTTGTTATGTCCGTAATTCTTTGTTGGGTTTTATCATTGAGTTTTAATTCCATAAATGCACAAGTAATTGATGAATGGCGGGTCTATTCCTCCTTTTCCACTGTCAATGATATTATTGTGACTGATCAAAACTATAGATTTGTTGCAACTCAGGGTGGCCTTGTTATTACAGATCCAGTAGGAATCAGTAGCACTTTAACAACCATGGACGGTCTTCATCGTTTGGATATTCAAAAGCTAGCCTATCATTCGCCATCAAAGCAATTATTTTTAGGATATATGGATGGCGCAATTGATGTGTATAACATAGAATATTCTTCCATACAAACTATTACGGATATACTCAGAGTTGATCAGTATCCGTCAAAATTTATCCGTGATTTTGTTGTTCATGATGATGTTTTATTTATAGCTACAGATTTTGGAATTATTGAATTAAATATAGATGACTTATACGTGCAGCAAAGCTATATAGGATTAGGTAATCTTGATCGTGGTACACCAATTTATGCCTTAGATATTTTTGATGACGAATTAATAGCTGCTACATCGCATGGAGTCGTTAGGGCTAATTTGAATGATAATTTGCTAATCCGTGAATCTTGGATCGTATTTACTACGGTCGACGGTCTCCCTTCTAATTTTATACAAGACGTTTGTTTTTTTAATAGTGGGGAATATGCTGTTGTACAGGAGTCATTATATCACTTCAATGGTGATAATTGGCTAAAAGAAGAAGGAGTAAACTATCTTCAATCATTAGATATTGTACGCCAGGGAGACGGCCAAGATCTGATGTTGGTTTTTAATAATAGAATAATGCGTCGATCAACATATACACCTACCAAGATTTATAGAGTTGAAAATGTTCGAGGTATTCGTACTAGTACTATGTTATATGATCAATTGCTCATGGGAACGACTGATTTGGGTTTATTGGTATTTACTAGCCCATCAGAATGGGATCAATTTGTACCTATTGGTCCTTATACTAATTTTTTTACTGGGTTGGATTGGTCTGATGGGCGCTTATTTTCTGCGTCTTCTAATAATGTTATAGGTAACAGAATCCTTGACCGATCAAAAGGTTATTCTTTTTTTCAGGATAGTTCTTGGATAAGCTTTAATGCCCAAAATACTGAATTGTTAGATCAAGAGAACTTCAAACAAGCCTTTACAACAGCCCAAAATAATTCTCATTATTTTATTGGATCTTGGGGAAGTGGAGTAGTTAAGCACAACAAAACAACCAATGCGATACAAATATATAATGCATATAACAGTACCATCCGGGGTTGGGAAGCTGATAATCCGGAATATACGGTGATTTCTGGTTTATCTGCAGATATTAAAGATCGGGTTTGGCTGGTTAGCCGGTATGGATCTGAACCGTTGTATGTCTATGAACCAAATCAGGATACTTGGTTAGCTCATGCAAAAGATAACGCAGTAAATACACTTGATGAATATGTTAATTTATTCACCGACTCTAATGATAATAAGTGGATTTCCCTTCAAAGTTCAACAGGTGATGGAACGGGTTTATTAATACTTGATACCAATGATCCAACTGATCTTCAAGACAACCAAGGAGTTAAACTGACTACATCTGCAAGTAATGGTAATTTACCGGATAATAAAGTTAATGCCTTTTTGGAAGACAAGAATGGGGAAGTTTGGATTGGCACGGCTAGGGGGATTGCTCGCTTTCTATTCCCTCGGTTTATCATAGACAGTCAACAGTCATCCGAACGTCAATCTCAGTGGTTATTAAATGAAGATACCTCGGCTTTATCGAGGTATTTATTGCGTGATATTAACGTTAGTGCTATGGCAATCAATGGAGCTAATCAGAAATGGATTGGTAGTATTAATCAAGGATTATGGTTGTTAAATGAGGAAGGGAGTACAATTCTTAAGCGTTATACTGAAGAGAATAGTCCACTGATTTCAAATAACATTTTATCCATTGCTATAAATGAAGAATCAGGTGAAGTATTTGTAGCAACCGATAGGGGATTGGTAAGTTTTATTGATATAGCACAATCCCCAAAGGCTAAAATGGGATCATTGAAGGTCTATCCTAATCCCTTTTTGTATGATCAACATGAGCGAATTATAATTGAAAATTTAAGCCAATCTACACGGATACGAGTACTTAACTCGGGTGGGAATGTAGTGCATGAATTGCAACCTCGTGGTGGTCGTGCGCAATGGGACGGGTATAATTCAAATGGTCAAAAATTTAGTAGTGGTGTTTATTTTTTAGTGGCCTGGGATGTGAGCAAAGGTGAGCGCGGCGTTGGTAAAGTTGTTATTATACAATGATATGAAACAAGAATTGCCGACAGATATCACAAGTTTAAAAGAATCAACTGATGCATTAATACGGGAAGATGCATCTAAGCAGTTGGATCTAAGTGCGGTAATTATCCATTACCAGACTCCAGAACTGCTCAAAAAGGCAGTTGAATCATTTAACTATTTTTACCCCACAACCCCTTTATATGTAGTGGATAATGGGTCAGACTCGGACATTGTAAATCAGGT
Source organism: Balneola sp. (assembly GCA_002720745.1). Classification (GTDB taxonomy): domain Bacteria; phylum Bacteroidota; class Rhodothermia; order Balneolales; family Balneolaceae; genus UBA1275. The sequence continues at coordinate 62,836 of PBJO01000004.1, read as the reverse complement.
CCAGGAGTGGATTGGCGTACAATTTAACACTCAATGGATTCCTCTACCGAATAATATGTATCACGGCCCAGCTATGGACTTTGCAGCACGAAAGATAGTAAAATCAAAGTATGTTTTTTTTCTAGATAGTGACACAGTAACAAAAGAAGGGGGTTTTTTAGAAAGTGTAATAGAGCTTTTGGAATCCGATGAGAAGAATTATGCAGTAGGAATGTTTAATAGGGTGAATAAACGAGGATTCAGCACTAGCAAGTCAACAGGTCAAATTATTTTGCAAACGCCTTACATGGTAGTAAATAGGACATTATATCTTCAGTTCTCCCCTTTTGTACATCATGGGCAGCCTACTCTTCAAAATTTCAGAGAAGCCTGGTTGAATGGATTCCAGTTAGTAGATTATCCGATGAATAACAGCATTGACCATCTCTGGCGTGGAACCGCCAGAAAGACTGGATATGGTTTAGGATGGCGGGCAAAGCTAGAGTACCTACTCAATAAGATTGGGGTCTAATGGCTAAAAAGATTGATATAAGTATAGTAATTGTAAACTATAAAGTTAAGGAATACGTCTCGAACCTACTCAGTTCTATTTACAAGGCAGCAAGTCAACACACGGTACAGATATTTGTGGTAGATAATGACTCTGATGATGATTCAGTAGTTTATTTACGACAGCGGCACCCAGGCGTAAGTTATATTGAAAACGAGGATAATTTGGGGTTTAGCAAGGCAAATAATCAGGCGATTAAAGACGCTAAAGGAGAGTTTACTTTGATTATTAACCCAGATACCCTGGTCAGTGAGGATACCTTTACTACCCTTATTGAGCATATGAAACAAAATCCGGAATGTGGCGCTGCTGGTTGTAAAATTCTCAATCCCGATGGTAGCTTTGCGCCAGAATCTAAACGTTCGGTCCCCACTATTTGGGCTGCATTGACTAAGTTATTGGGTTTGCATTCGATATTTCCGAAATCGCGTTTATTTGGCCAGTATTATCTTACTTGGCTTTCGGAAAATCAACAGGCAAAGATCAATGTCTTATCTGGTGCGTTTATGTTTTGGAGAACAGAGCTGTTGCAACAAATGGGGGGCTTTGATGAACGTTTCTTTATGTATGGAGAGGATATTGATCTCTGTTACCGTATACAAGAGACCAGTTACCATATTGATTATGTTCCATTTACTTCCATTATTCACTATAAAGGAGAGAGTACAAAAAAGGGGGATTTACGCTATATTCAAATTTTCAACAAGGCCATGTATTTGTTCTTTGATAAGCATCATTCCTTTAGATATAGCGCTCTATTTAGAGCAGTAATTTTTTCTGCTATTTGGTTAAAGACCATTTTTTCATTCATATTCAGTCGTTTAAGAGCAATTTCACAGATTGCAGCCGATTTAGTTCTGTTAAATATCTCCATTATTTTAGGTTTCTTAATTCGGTTTCAATTCAGTGTTGAAATATTTAGTGATCTACAGTCTTTTCAGTTTCTTTGGATCAATCTTTTAGCCTCTGGAATTTATCTATTAATTGGGGGACTTTTTGGTTTATATCAGTATAAAACTGATTCTATTTCCACTCCTCTAAAGGCTCTTTTATTTTCTTATTTAGGAGTTGCCGCTATTACATTTTTTGTACGAAATCTAGCCTTTTCCCGTTTGTCTTTGCTAATTGGTTTTGGGGTTTCAGTGACGCTTATGATTGTTTTGAAGCTACTGCAGATAAATGCTAAACGGAACCAAATATATGCCAAAGGACAGATAAAAAAATCGAAAATACTTCTCATTGGCAATGATTTAGATGCCTGTGAACTTATACCTAAAATACATGCCAGACCAGATTGGAATGTTGAGGTACTAGGTTGGGTCCAGATAAACACTGTTGGTAAGGACGAGGATCTTGAAATAGAACAGGATATGCTGAACCAGAAAGTAATACTAAACCCTCTTGGTTCATTAAGTCAGTTAAAAGATTTAGTCAGGGCATATCATGCAGATCAGGTACTATTCTCATTGACTACTCTATCCTACAAAGAGATGCTTCGAGCTATTTCAACGTTGCAAGGTCTATCAGTTCAGTGTAAGCTCATTCCTGATAGTAGGGACTTTATTTTAGGTAAATCAAAAGTAGATTATCTCGAAAGTTTACCTCTGATTGATGTAGAACTTGCATTAAATAAGCCCATAAACCGCTTTGTCAAACGGAGTTTTGATTTGGCTTTGGCTGTACCTAGTATTGCGCTACTCTGGCCTCTAGCCCTTCTAGCAGAAATTAAACGGCCAAAAGGTCAACATTTTTTAAAGCCATTAGCTAAGTATAAGTGGCATAACCGAAGTTTATTTTTAGTTGGTGTGCTGTATGGACATTATTCATGGATAGGCTCAAATCTTCCAGTTCAGAACAGTCATTCTAAACATAATAACGATCAAAAAGGGGTGCTAAAACCGGGTCTTACTGGCTTGGTACAGTTAAATCAGGGGAAGCTTCAGGAGGGTCAAGATACAGAGCATTATCAGTTATATTATATGCAAAATTATTCTTTAGGTATGGATATGGACATATTATTGAAGTCTATATTTCAACCGGGTAATAACTGGAAATAGGCGTTTTTAGAAAACAAAAATTTAAATTTTTGACTCTAATTGCATAACCATATTTGGATACCAAGCAGCATAAGTACCTTTTTTGATATGTCCTCTTACTTCTTTCATGAGCCACAAATAAAACTGAAGATTATGTTCCGAGGCTAAGGTCATTCCAAAGAGTTCATTACTTTTGAACAAGTGATGAACATAAGACATATGGTACCTTTGACATAAATCACTTGGGAAATCTTCTTCTAAGGCTGTATGATGGTTCTTCCATTTAGAATTTCTGAGATTAACTTTCCCGCGTTGTGTAAATATGGTGCCATTTCGGGCATTTCTACTAGGCATGACACAATCAAACATATCTACACCGCGAGCGATGGATTCTAGTAAATTAGCAGGTGTACCTACTCCCATTAGGTATCGTACCTTTTTTTCAGGTAACACATCGGTGTTTATGTGAGTCATTTCATATAATAGTGAGATAGGTTCCCCCACGCTGAGCCCACCAATTGCAATACCATCAAAATCTTGTTCTGCCATAAATTCGGCGGAGGCAATCCTAAGATCTTTGTACGTTCCACCTTGTACAATTCCAAATTGAAATTGTCGATGTCCGTAAAGAGCTTGCGTTTCTAAAAATTGTTTTTGGCCTCTTTTTGCCCATTGATGGGTCATTTCCATAGATTTTTTCACATATTCATAGTTACTAGGATAAGGTGGACACTCATCCAAAATCATTATGATATCTGAACCTAAAATTCTCTGGATATCTACTACGTTCTCTGGAGTAAATAAGTGTTTTGAACCGTCTAAATGACTTTTAAAATGAGCTCCTTCCTCGTCTAAAGTTCGTTTATCTGAAAGGGAAAAAATTTGATACCCTCCAGAGTCCGTTAGTATGGGTCGGTCCCAATTCATAAATCCATGTAATCCGCCGGAAGCCTGTATGATTTCGGTACCAGGTCTTAAATAGAGATGGTAGGTGTTGCCCAAAATAATTTGGGCTTTAATAGGGTCTTTTAAACGATCCTGTGATACACCTTTCACTGTTCCAAGTGTCCCTACGGGCATGAATATCGGTGTTTCTATGACCCCATGGTTGGTAGTTAAGCTACCTAGGCGCGCTTTGCTTGTGGAACATGTTGTATGTAGTTGAAACAAAATAAAGGTATAAAGTGGTTTCAGTTATATATACAGACTAAAAATCCGTACTTTTTAAAGATTTAAATTACGAATCTAACCATCCATTTGCTTTCTGTGCAAAGATATCGTGAAGTTATACTGACGAGTGCTCTTGATTACTTGCTTTTATTAGCAAGTTGGTTCGTCTTTCATTTTTTTTTCTCGGCTTATTTAGATCCTCGATTGGCTGATTTTGGCTTAGCTGTGATTAGTGCAGGAGTAATATTCAGCGGGTATTGGCTTGGGGTTTTTGTCTTATCAGGTTTGTACAAGAGTTTATATTTGATCTCCAGGCTCGATGAATTTACCCAGGTAGTAAAAGCTGTGGTATTGGGAGGGCTGGTGTTGTACGTTATTTTGGATTATTGGTTGTTTACTGAGGGCAGTACTCATCAAGGGCTAATTTTTTCTTACTGGGCAATTATTTTGGGGGCTACCATTACCAATCGTTTTGTCATTAGAACTATCCAACGTTTGTATGCCCAACAAGGTAGGGGGCTGCATAGAACATTAATTGTTGGAACCGGGTCAAATGCTAAAATGGCCTTCGATGATCTTATACGTAACAAAATTTTGGGCATGGAAGTAATTGGTTACATCCAAGTAAATGGAAATGATCCCGATGCTGAATCGGGTGTTTATCCTGAGGATGTGATTGGGCAACTCTCTGATATTGATCGAATTATCGCCGAGTATAAAGTCCAGGATGTCTTGGTGGCAGTAGAAGCAAATGGCCGAGAAGATTTGGTTGAGATTATTTCTAAACTGGATAATCCGGATGTTCGTTTAAAGCTGTTACCTGATTTTTATCAAATTGTGAGTGGTCTATCCAAAACGAATCAGATTTTTGGTATGCCCATTATTGAGATTTCTCCAGAACCTATGCCGCTTTGGGAGAAAGCTGTTAAGCGATTGATGGATGTGACTATTTCGGTGGTTGTATTGATTGCGTTAGCACCCTTTTTGCTAATAGTGGCCCTATTTATTCGTTTAGGGTCTCCAGGGCCTGTTATTTTTCGTCAAGAACGGGTTGGACGAAATGGTAAACCTTTTGTTATCAATAAATTTCGCACTATGGTACAAGATGCTGAACGAAAAACTGGACCTATGTGGGCAAAAAAAAATGATCCAAGAATTACAAAAATCGGATATTGGTTGCGAAAATTACGTATTGATGAGCTTCCTCAACTCTACAATGTCATTCGAGGCGAAATGAGTTTAGTAGGACCTAGACCCGAACGTGAACATTTTGTAGAACAGTTTAAAAATCAAATCCCATTATATATGCGAAGATTACGAGTTCGCCCAGGGATTACTGGTTGGGCTCAGGTTAAATGGAAGTATGATACCTCACTGGATGATGTTAAAGAAAAAACCAAGTATGATTTGTATTATGTTGAAAATATTTCGTTACGTATGGACATAAAAATTATTATTAATACAATAATTACAATGATTAAAGGTAAAGGTCAGTAAGCCAAAATAATCCTATGCAGAAACATCCTTTAATCATTATCCCGACCTACAATGAAGCGACCAATGCCATACGAATGATTCATACACTTATGGCTTTGAATATGAAGGTAGACATACTTTTTGTGGATGATGGATCACCAGATGGTACGGCAGAGAGAATTAAAGAGCAGCAGCAAACCAATCCAGACCGCATACATTTAGTTGAGCGAGAGGGTAAATTAGGTTTAGGGACGGCCTATGTCCGAGGTTTTGAATATGCCTTGGAACATGACTATGAACTAGTTTGTGAAATGGATGCGGACTTCTCACATCCACCAGAAGATGTTCCTAGACTCATAGAAGCCGTTCAAAGTGGAGAAACGGATATTGCTATAGGTTCACGCTATGCCAATGGAATAAGCATAGTAAATTGGCCTCTGAGTCGTCTTATCTTATCTTATGGTGCCAATATTTATGCAAGATGGATAACGGGTCTGCCAGTAAAAGATACCACCGCAGGCTTTAAATGCATCCATCGTCGGGTTATAGAGTCTATTTCTTTGGACCGAATTAAATCCAATGGATACGCATTTCAAATAGAACTTCATTTTAGAGCTTGGAAAGCTGGCTTTAGATTGCGGGAGGTATCTATTATATTTAGGGAACGAGAAGAAGGAGTGTCTAAAATGTCGAAAGATATTGTTAGAGAGGCTATTTGGAGGGTCTGGGCCCTTAAAATTCGGAGTCTATTTGGTCGCTTGTAAGGAGGTGTTCTCGCTGCCAACATTCATATTGTCCAAATGAAAAACTTGAAACCGACCGACTAGAGAAATCCACTTTTAGATGCGAGTATTTGCTATATTTGGCTAAATTAGATTTTATTGTACATGCAGTATTTAGAATTTGAACAACCCATTGCGGATTTGGAAAAAAAAATCCAAGAATTAGAACAGCTTTCTTCGAGTAGTAAAGGAGTACTTAGCAAGGAAGTGGAAAGCTTGAAGATTAAAGTGGAAAGTCTTCAAAAAAATATTTTCGAGAATTTAACTCGATGGCAAAGGGTTCAGTTGGCACGACATCCAGAGCGCCCCTACACTCTAGATTATATTGAGCATATTTGTGATCGTTTTATTGAATTACATGGTGATCGATTTCATGCAGATGATAAGGCGATTGTGGGTGGACTTGGCGAAGTGGATGGCCAAACAGTCTGTATAATTGGGCACCAAAAGGGAAGGGATACCGCTAGTCGTACGTATCGCAATTTTGGTATGGCAAATCCTGAAGGCTACCGCAAAGCATACAGGCTAATGGAGATGGCAGAAAAATTTGGTATACCTGTTATGACACTGGTTGATACGCCTGGAGCCTTTCCAGGACTTGAAGCAGAAGAGCGTGGACAGGCTGAGGCAATTGCCCGAAACCTCAAAAGGATGGCTATGCTAAAAGTACCAATAGTGACTATTATTATAGGGGAAGGTGCGAGTGGTGGTGCCATTGGAATTGGTATGGGGAATGAGGTCTATATGATGGAAAATACTTGGTATTCCGTCATCTCACCGGAATCTTGTTCTTCAATTCTTTGGAAAACCTGGGATTACAAGGAACAAGCCGCTTCTGCTTTAAAGTTGACGGCCCCTGACTTGTTGGAAATGGGTATTATTGACGGCGTAATAGAAGAACCTTTAGCGGGGGCGCATCGAGATTATGATGCGGCAGCTATCGCTGTGAAGAAACAACTTATTTATAGTCTAAAAAATCTTTCGAAACAAAGTCCGGAAAAGCTGATTGATCAAAGGATAGCCAAATATTCGGCGATAGGATGTTATAAATAAACGACTATGGTCCTATTCCCAGACGGCATACCCATTCATAGCTTTGAACATCGATTACGAAGTAGGTATAGTGAAACTGATAAGATGGGCTATGTGTATTATGGGCGTTATCTAGAATACTTTGAGCAGGCCCGCACCGAAATGATTCGAAGCATGGGTATCCATTACAGCACCATGGAAAAGGATGGAATTATGTTGCCGGTGATACATTCTGAAATTGATTATAAGCATCCGCTTTACTACGATGAGGAGATTATCATTAAAGTATATGTATATGCGGTACCCTCCGTTAAGTTGGTTACCTATTATGAGGTGGTAGCCCAAGAACGAGATCAGCTTTGTGCATTAGGTGAGGTGAGCTTGGTATTCATGAATTCGGTTACTAGAAAACCATGCCGGGCACCTAAATATTTGCTAGACGCCTTGTGAAATGAAACAGATCTCCGTGCAGTCTGAAATTTCTAGTAGAACTAATCTTGTACTGTTAACAGGTAGTAGTCTGATAGCGGTACTAGCTTTGGGTCCTGGATGGTATACCAATGATGTTTTAGCCCCTTTTCATTGGCATTATTTGTTTTATTCTTGGGTATGTCATCAAGATCCATCTCGATCATTTGATTTCATGGGAGCTCAAATGGGCGTTTGCTCGCGTTGCATTGGAATATATAGTGCTTTTGCTCTTGGTTTTTGGTTAAAAGCTATAACAGTAAGATTTGAAATTTGGCCTAATAGAGATCTAGCTTTGCGCCTTTTATATTTATTTGCTGGTTTAAGTGGAATCGATGTATTAATAAATGCTTTGGATATTTGGACAAATACTCACTATTCTCGATTATTATTAGGAGTTGGTTTTGGGCTAATGGCGTCTATATTCATTACCTCTAAGGATAGTTTTTCGCCTAATGTATAACTTTGGGTAAAATATTAAGTATTAATGCATTATTTTATATGTGTTTATAGGATACTTAAATAGAGACTTACGGGTGTCTATCTTTTTTGAAAATGAAATAAAAGTGCAAATTAATTAAACACACTAACAATTAAGATCAATGAAATGGCTAAAGAAATAACTCATCATGGCATGCCTAGTTATTGGAATGCTGTAATAACAGCGGGATTAATTACTGGAACAGTTTTGACAGTAATTCAATTGATAACAAGTTACATGACTATTGCTGGATCAAGCGTAACTGGTATGACTATTATCGGATGTTTGATTGCATCAATTGCAGGTATCATTTCTAATTGGATGTATGCTAAAGGTTATAATTTAACATATCCAATTGGTAAAGGTGCTCTACTAGGTGTTTTTTCTGGTATCATTACAAGTATAGTCACCTTTTGTCTATCACTATTCTGGACAAAATTTATTGATACCGGGATGAATGAAGCAATTATTGAGGCAACCATAAAAAGTTTTGAAGATCAAGGACTTACACAAGAAGAAATAGATATGGCTCAATCATTTATCCCTGACCCTAATTCATTAGTAGGTCTAATTATAACTTTTGCTTCAGCATTAGCAATGTATATTTTTATAAATCTCATATCTGGTATTATTAGTGCAAAAATATTTGCCAAAGAAGAAGAATAATCTACCGTTTATAATTTATTCATATTTAGGAGCTGACTCATAGAGTTGGCTCTTTACTTTTAATTTATATCTTTTACTCATGTCACTTTATTATACCGCCATCTCGGACACCACTAATGGGTCTTGGTATGAGCGAAATGGATTTAACCTTGGTGTAATGGCAATTATTTGGGTTTTTCTTGCCTTTATTGTTTTTAATCTGGTGGGTGGAATATTAGGAGTAATTGCAGCAGTATTTTTGGTGGACGATCCTACTAATATCGAGGCACTCTTGCAGGTGCTTACTGAACAAACAACGGTCTTTTTTTGGATTAACACCACTGGGCAAATAACTGTATTTGCATTGGGATCTTTATTAGTTACTCGTTTGGCGGCTGATTCGGGCAGTAGGAGGCGCTTTTTGCGGTTGCAAATTGACTCAGATACTTATAAATATGTTGTTTGGGCCATTTTACTTGCGATAATTTCTTACCCAACAGTTTTTTTTCTAGGATGGTTAAATGCTTTTTTACCGGTACCAGAGTGGTTGGCTGAAATGCAACAAAGCATGGATGAAATGATAGCTATATTGTTAGGCTCTGAAAATATCTTGTGGATGGGTCTTTTTCATATTGGACTGGTCCCCTCTATTTGTGAAGAGATAATGTATCGTGGATATGTTCAGCGCTCACTTGAAAAGTCTTGGGGTATATGGACCGCTATAATACTATCAGGTCTCATCTTTGGAGCATATCATCTGCAAATCACCCGAATTTTGCCCCTTGCTGCGCTTGGGATTTTATTCGCTTACATAACCTATGTGTCGAATAGCCTTATTCCTGCTATGGCAGCTCATTTAGTATACAATGGAGGTCAGGTTATTTTGAGTACTATCTACCCAGAAATACTTGATCAAGAACTTAATGCTGATACCAATTTACCATGGGTAGCATGGGTAGTGATTTTGTTTGGAGTTGTGTTACTGATTACCCTATTAAGTATCTTACACAAACGATATTTGGCAAGTGTACCCACCTCAACGCCAAATACCACCGACTAACTAGCGGAGTATTCCATGTTTACTAGCCCCAAACCCAACGAGATAAGAGATTGGACGTGTATTTTAGAAAGCACGCAGGAATTTGAAGTGAACCTATGTCATAATTTTTTGAAGGATTATGATATTCCTTCACAAATTCTATCAAAACGTGATACAGCGTATAGCTTAGTGGTTGGTGAAATGGCGCTTATGTATTTATATGTGCCCAACGAGTATTCCGAACAGGCAATTAATTTATTAGATAGTATTCCAGAAGCGAATCTAGATGATGCACTTACTGAAGAGTCATTAAATCCTGAGAATGTTTCTACGCATAAAGCGAATGAACAATCTAAGCAGACAGATCTAGAAAGCGAATAGGATGAGTAATTCACTCAAGCGAATTTTAGTAGCATTACCTGCTGCCATTTTATTTGTATGGATGGCATGGATGGGAGGGTGGTATTTTAAAATAATGATAATAGGAATTACCCTACTCATTCAATTTGAGTTAATCAGGCTATTAGATGGAGCATTAACCCCTAGCGACTCAATTTTTCCTTATTCATTTGGGTTATGGGTTTTATTATCAACAGAACTTCCTTACGTCTTTGAAATAGGCTTACTTCTTTTTTTACTGTTTGTTTCAAGGCAAACATTTAGTGCCTCTTCCGCTAGTATCCCAAAGCTGAGTTCAACTTTTTTTGCTGGCCTCTATGCACCACTCGGTATGCTTAGTCTTATATTGATTGATAATTTTGGGACAAAAGTAGACGGGTTTATACTAACCATTATGTTGGTATTCATGGTTTGGGGAGCAGATAGTTTAGCTTATTTTGGAGGTAAAGCCTTTGGCAAAAATCCATTAGCGCCAACTATCAGTCCTAATAAAACCTGGGAAGGATTAGCATTTGGTTATCTAGGTAGTTTGATGGGAATGCTATTAGTTTATTTTGTAATGCCTTTTGATAAGCCTTTAACCCTGCTTGAATTACTTCCAATGGCAGTATTGGCAGCTACCTTCGGTCCCATTGGAGATCTACTAGAAAGTAAAATCAAAAGAAAAGCGAATGCAAAAGATTCCTCAGCTTTAATTCCTGGGCATGGAGGATTTTTTGATCGGTTTGATGCTTTATTACTGGCTGCTCCAGCAGCGTATGTTTACTTACGATTTATTTTTTAATCGACTGATTGGGCTTTTGCTTCTTTGGTATGTCCATATATGCCATAAATGATCAAAATTATCAAAACTCCATTTTTTGCAAGGGTTGCATTAGGGCCAGAAAATAAATCAAATGCGCCAAAACATCCACAAGCTGCTACCTGAGTTCCCTGGAATTTAAAAAATAAGAGAACAGAGGATAGCGATAAAATTAAGAGTGCAGACGTGAGATAGGACCAAAAAGTGTAACGGTTCAATACTAATAGAATACCAAGGGCTAACTCAAGGATGGTTATGCTAAGAACAATGATTCCTTTATACTCAATGAGCCAATAAATATTCATGCTTAGTAACTCAACTAAATATTGAGCATCACTGCTGTCAATGAATTTGCCGATACTCGATAGTATAAATATGGCTCCTAGAAAGATTCGCACGCCCATATGTAATGAAAATGTAAGATTCACAGCAGAATGATATTGAAGAATTTAAAGTTTGTGAAAACAAATATAGTATGTTTATAATAATGTGTTTGATTATATCTGGTTTATGTTGCGTAGTCGAATCTAGTTAGGTGATAATATTAGTAATCAAAAATAGCTAAGCTAAAGCAATAATTCATTAGTTTGATATTCTACCTTATTCATTAAATTAAGAGCGAAAAGTATAAGGGGATAGGATGATAAAAATAGTAGTGAGTGGTGGTACTGGATTTATAGGTTCAGATATATGTATAGAGCTTCTACAAAAAAATTATGAGCTCATAATTATCACTAGAAATCCAAATAAATATGAAGCGGATAAGGCTACGAACTTACGTTATGTATCTTGGGATGATTCATTACATGCAATTATGGATGAAGCTGATGCTGTCATTCATTTGGCCGGTGAACCGTTAATTGGTGGACGATGGACTGAAAGTGTAAAGAAAAAAATCTACAATTCTCGCATACAATCAACGAGGAAGCTTGTCAAAGCAATGACTTCGTCAAAAAATAGACCTAAAGTATTCATATCTGCTTCTGCAGCAGGTTATTATGGAAATGCTGGAATAAATTGGTGCAGGGAGGAAGATTCACCAGGAGACGATTTTTTGGCAAAGCTATGCGTCGATTGGGAAAAAGAGGCGAAGGTAGCCAAGGAGTTAGGAGTACGAGTGGTTAATCCTCGTATTGGAATTGTTTTAGGTCACAATGGTGGGGCACTAAAGAGTATGCTTACTCCCTTTCGACTAGGTTTAGGTGGGTCTATTGGACCTGGAACTCAATTCATGAGTTGGATTCATCTACGGGATTTAGCCCGTGCTATCATACATCTTTTAGAAGATGACCATATTGAGGGGCCCGTAAATATGTGTGCTCCTGAGCCTGTAACAATGGATGTATTTACGCAGATTTTGGCTAAAACAATGCATAGTCTCAACCTATTTACTGTTCCAAGCTTTGCCCTAAAACTTATTTTTGGAGAGGGTGCCCAACCAATTTTAGACAGTATTAGAATGAAGGCAGGAGTTTTGGAGGTCATTGGATTCATGTATATGTATGAAGATTTAGAAGAGGCACTTTTCGATTTAGTGTAGAAGAATCTTTGTTTTAAGCCTAAGTAGTATCGATTCTAAAAAAGTATGTAAAGAGGAATTACTAACAAGAAAACTTGTTTTTTTATTTAGAGTATATTTGAATTATGAAAAATATCCCATTTTATATAGATGGTGTAAACGGTGGTTTTATGCGGGTTGAGGGCATCATACGCCTAGAAAAGAACAGATTATATTTAGAGTTTCAAATAAAAGATGCAGTGATAAAAGCATACAAATCGCCGATTAAAACTCATTTCTTGGCATTAGAGGATATCGATGCTATAGAAACCAAGGTAGGATGGTTCCGCACCCGATTATGGATTCACGTCCAGAGTGGGAAAATACTTGAGGCTATTCCTGGCAACAATCTAACCCAACGTGTTTTTTCGTTTAAACGAGCGTATAGGCTTGCATTAGCTAATATGGTTTCTCAGCTCAATTTAGCTCTTTCGGAATTAAAGCTAAAAGAACTTGACCAGAAGTACCGGACATCATAAACTAGAGTTAAAGACGATCTAGTCCTATATCTATTTTAGATAGCCTTTTTTATGAAGTAATTCTGCATTTAAAATAGCCCCACCAGCCGCACCTCGAATTGTATTGTGAGCCATGCAAACGAAGTTAGTGTGAAAGAAATCACCATCTCGTATTCGCCCGATATGTAAACTCATCCCTTTATCACAATCGGCATGAAGTCTTGGTTGAGGATAGTTCTGTTGTTCGTACAGATAATACAGTTGAGCAGGCGAGGTAGGTAAGTTCAGATTTGCAATGGGGTTTGGATACTCTTTGAGGGTTTGAATTACTTCTTCCACTGAAGAAGGTTTAATGGAAAATCTACAACTTACCGCTGCCATATGTCCATTTAGTGTATGAACACGAGTACAAGTTGCATCCACTGTAAATGATGGGCGTTCAATGAGCGTTGAGTTAAATAATCCTAATATTTTTTGTGTTTCTGGTGCAATTTTTGGCTCCTCAGCTGATATGAATGGAATGACATTAGCTAGAATATCTAAACTTGATACCCCTGGATAACCAGCGCCAGATAAAGCCTGCAAAGTGGTTAAGGAAAGATTTTTAAGACCAAAACGGTCATGTAGCGGCTTGAGTGCGAGCGAGAGGGGTACTGCAATACAGTTTGGATTCGTTACAATCCATCCGGATCCGTCCTGACTGAAGTCCTGACTTGAAATTAGTGAGATATGGTCTGGATTGACCTCTGGAATTAATAAAGGTACTGTGGGATCTTGGCGATAGTTTTTGGCATTAGAAATTACAGGAATACTGGCTTTGGCAAAGCAGGCCTCAATGTCACTTGCTACATTCGAGTCCAGCCCCGAAAATACAAAATCAACAGAGCCAAGTGCCTCAGGTGTACACTCTTTAACTATTAAATGAGCTATTTCATCGGATATGGGAACATCTTCAATCCAATTAACCGCTTCTGCATATGGTTTGCCAGCAGAGCGCTGAGAAGCTCCCAAAGCAGTTATGGTAAACCATGGGTGCTTAACCAGCAGACGAATAAATTTTTGCCCAACAGCTCCTGTAGCGCCTAATATTCCTACGTTCATATGTGCTTAGAGTGAGTGAAAGATAAGAGTGTTTAGTATATGGACTTAGTTATTTTACTTAGTCAGTATACATTTATTTACTTGTTAGGTAAAATAGTATTTTTATTCAAAAAAGCGTTCTTAAATAGCCAAATAGAATTGGTATCTTTCTCAAGGTTCAATTATTAATAACAAAACTAGTAAGATGTCGAATTTAGATAGTTTAGATACCATTGTGTCCTTGGCCAAAGCACGAGGCTTCATTTTTCAGTCCTCGGAGATATATGGTGGCTTAAGCGCAGTTTATGATTATGGACCTTTAGGCGTTGAACTAAAGCGAAATATCCAAAATATCTGGTGGAAAGATATGACGCAACGCCATGAAAATATCGTTGGGGTAGATGCAGCTGTTTTCATGCATCCAAAAGTATGGGAGGCTTCTGGCCATATAGAGGGATTTAATGATCCCATGATCGATGACAAGCAGTCTAAGAAACGATATCGTGCAGATATGTTGATCGAGGATTGTATTTTAAATTTGGCAAAAGATGGAAAGAAAGAAAAAGCTGCTGAGATACAGGAATTATTGAATACGTCTGGAACTCGAAAAAATTTGGCTAAAGATTTGTATGATATAATTATTGAAAATGAGATCAAGGCTCCGGACTCCGGCGCGTTTGATTGGACTGAAGTTCGGCAATTTAATTTAATGTTTAAAACTGCCTTTGGAGCAACTTCATCAGAAGATGATGGAGTTTATCTGCGCCCGGAAACAGCACAGGGAATCTTTGTGAATTACAAGAATATACTTGATACAAGTCGAGTTTCGGTCCCTTTTGGAATCGCACAGACAGGAAAGGCCTTTAGGAACGAAGTAGTAGCTCGCCAATTTGTATTCCGTATGCGGGAATTTGAACAAATGGAAATGCAATACTTTGTTGAACCTGGAACCGATTCAAATGCTTATGCATTGTGGAAAAAAAAGAGACTTAGCTGGCATAAAAGTATAGGTATTCGAGAAGAAAATTTGCGATTTTCAGATCATCCTAAAGACAAATTAGCCCATTATGCTCTAGCCGCTGTTGATGTTCAGTATAAATTTCCTATAGGTTGGCAAGAAGTTGAAGGTATCCATAATAGATCCGATTTTGATTTAACCCAACATCAAAAGTTATCCGGTAAAAAACTGGACTATTTTGACCAGAAGAATAACAAAAGATACGTCCCTTACGTAATCGAAACCTCGATTGGGCTTGATCGTTGTATATTAATGGTTCTTTGTGATGCATATCGAGAAGAAGAAGTTAATGGTGAAAAGCGTACAGTTCTCAAGATGCATCCAGAATTAGCACCTATTCAAGTAGGAGTATTCCCATTGGTAAAAAAGTCTGGGCTTCAGGAAGTCGCCCGAAAAATTGAAGCAGAATTGATTGAACATTACTCTGTTCGGTATGATGAAACGGGTTCGATTGGTAAGCGTTACCGCAGATTAGATGAAGCTGGCACCCCTTTCTGTATTACGGTTGATTTCGATACTATTGAAACAGATAATAAGGTTACCATTCGTTATCGTGATGATATGAGCCAAGAACGTATTCCATTAAATAAAATAGCATATGCTATCAAAGAGGGAATAAAGGATTGGAAGCCGAGTTAATCCGTATATTTTTTAATTATAAGGTGCAGATTTCATTCCGTTTTCACTCAACTTAATTAGATTAAAGTAATGAAAAAAGTATACTCTTTAATTTTGGATTCCTATAACACCACAACCAACTCGTGGGCCAGATGCTCCTGAAGGCTGTGATTTTAGATCATCTTCTCCGCCATGAACTATTATCCCACGACCAATTATTTCATCCATCACTATTACTTCATCTATGTAATCTCTAAGGCCAATGCCATTTTCATTTACTTGCAAATTACCCATTGCTCCCATATGGCGTTTTAAAGATTTTGGAGAACCATGCTCAAACCCATAGGGATTTAAATGTCCTCCAGTTGACGTTCCGTCAATTGAAGTACAATCTCCGAATGTGTGGATGTGAAAACCATGCTTTTCTCCTGTGAGTCCATATACTTCTGCTTTAACATGTACTCCATTTTCAATTTGTTCAAAATAAGCAACTCCTGAAACATTACTATCATTTATAGGATTTATGACAGCAACTGCTTTATCAAATGAAGGAGTATTTGTTTCATCTTGAACTTTATCCACATTTGTGCAATTTGTTGTACTAAGAACTAGAACAACGGTTATTAATATATATTTCATTGTTTTCATGATGTTATACTTTAAATATTAAAGTATTTTTTGACGAAATTCGTTCAAAGATTCTATTCCATTAATAAAGGTTTGGTATACTTCTGGATGCTTTAATTTAAGTATTTTTAGTCTATTATTGGTGGATGATTCTACAAAAAGACAATTGGCATTTTTAAAATAAATTGATGTGAAAATACTTAATATTGCATAAGCCGTTATATATGTGGTTGATATACTAGCGAGCCAAAGTATAAGAGAAATTGTTAGCCACCAAATTGGAAAGATTACTAGCCCAAGCATGTATTTAGCAGTAGCATCAAAAGTGGGATCTTTAATTTTATTTTGAAGAATCTTTCTGATGGGTTGATATGGAATGATGTTGTTTATCCAGCTAAATAGATAGAATGGGAATAATGATAACCAAAAAAGCCAGGGTCTTTTTCTGCCATGTATAGTCTTAATTGATATGTCATGGGTATTACTTATCATAACTACTTTCTTTCCCAATTCAATTAGTTCAGGGGTTAATTGACTACTTAATTCTTTCACTTTTTTATTGATTTTTGTTGGATCTAAGTATTTTTTTTCATCAGTCTCTAGATCTGTAAGTAAGACTTGTATTGCTGGATATTGATCCATATTAGAGACATGCATTACAGTTTTTTTCATCTCATCGGAAACATCATTTCTTAACTGATTAGCAGCTTTTCTTTTGTCTGTTTCATAGAGCTCTTTATATTTTTTTAGTGATATTGGCTTACCATATACTATTCGAATATCATTCCTCGATCTTCGATGTTCGGTGTAATTTATCCCCACTGGTAAGATTTGAAGATCTAACATCCAATTATATTTTAACTCGGCATCAAAAGCGATTCTCGTAAACCCTTTATTAAGGGGGCGAATTCTTCTTCTCAAGTCATGACTTGCTTCAGGAAAAATCAATACTGAGTGTTTATCATTTAAATATTTAATACAAAGTTCAAAAATAGCATTGTTCTTAGTAACTGAACTAAGCCCATCTCTTACTCTATACACTGGTAACATATTTAAACTGCGAAGAAACCGGCTTATGAATTTTGTTGAAAAAGCATCAGATCTTGTAAGAGCAAATAGGGTGCCTGGCACATATCCTTCAACTAATAAGGCATCTATCAGTGCATTTTGATGGTTGGGTGTAATCAGAACTGGTTTTCCTTTTGGCAAATTCTCTTTGCCAATAATTTTTATATTTTTATAAAATAGTATAAGTCCAGTTTTTACAACAATATATCGCCAGAAATTATACCATAGATAATATTTACGCATTTGAAAATAATTTTTTTATGCTGGTTTTACCTGTGGACCAATACCAGCTAATTATAAAACCCACTATTATATGCCAAATCCCCCACCAAGCAGCAATTAATGCCATACCACCTAATGAATCAAAAAAACTAAAGATAAGTAAAAGTCCGAGTCCTGAATTCTGTATACCCGTTTCTATAGCTATAGATTTACAATCAGACATAGGTAGATTGAACAGTTTCCCCCAGCTATAACCCCCTAATAGTGCCAGGAGATTATGCAAAAAAACTAGACCAATAACTAAGTGAACATAACCCAAGAAATGTTCAATATTCATACTAAAAGCGACTACTACAAAACTCCCAAAAAAAACTATACCAAATTTTTTAATCCAACCGGTCCATTTCAGTGCATACTTTTCTGCATAATGTCTGACAAGCATTCCCAATATCAGTGGGATACCTAAAATTAAGCCTACAATTTGAAATACTTGAAATAGGTCGACTTGAATTTCTCGAAGTATGTTAGCTGTTGGAGGATATAAACTAGCCCAAAATGTAAAATTCAATGGTGTGGCGAAGACTGCTAACAAGGTAGCAATGGCTGTAAGGCTGATAGAAAGAGCGGTATTACCTCCTGATAACTGGGAGAAAAAATTTGAAATATTTCCTCCTGGACAAGCCGCAACCATCATCATTCCCAATGCAAAACTAGGATAGGGTTCTAACAGACAAATAAGCACTAAGGTGATAGCTGGTAGAAACAAAAATTGGGATATAAAGCCTGAAATAACTCCTTTAGGCTGTTCTACGATGGCTTCAAAATGGTGGAGTTTTAGTTCTAAGGCTACTCCAAACATGATTATGGCCAAGGACATATTCATAACCATAAGTCCACCACCGCTAAGATTCAGTTGGAGAGCATCAATTGTTTCGTTCATCAAGTAAAAGTACTGAATTGCTAGCTAAGCTGCATAGATGTAAAACATTTCTCACAGGTACAAACGGTACAATTAAAAGAGCAATTAAATGATAATTTTACAAAGCCTCAATCAGGTTGAACAGAATATGGATGAATTCCAAAACCTTCTTTTAATCGTTGCATATGACTAATACTAGGCTCATTCTGTAGCATTATTCTTGCTGTTGCAGCTATCATTGCAGCATTATCAGTGCAATAAGAGAAAGAGGGTTTATATATGGTGAACTTATTTTTTTCCGCCATTTCGGCTGCTTTTTCTCTCAGCATTGTGTTTGCTGAGACCCCACCGGCTAACACTGCTCGAGGGATGGAATGTGCCTGCATAGCCCTCTCTAGTTTTGTAACCAGCACCTCGGTAATAGCATGACTTACGCTTGCGCAAATGTCGTTAAGGTATTGTGTTATGAGAGCATTTTTTTTATTTTGGAGATAGTATAAAACACTAGTTTTAAGTCCGGAAAAACTAAAATCTAATCCTTCTTGGATAAGGCCTTTTGGGAATTCATGGAAAAGGGGGTTCCCTTCCCGAGATAATACATCTATTTTAGGACCTGCTGGATAGTTTAGACCTAAGAGTTTACCGATTTTATCGAAGGCTTCGCCAGCAGCATCGTCTCTTGTTTGACCAATAATTTCTAGGGAGTATGGATCGCTAAGTTTACTCAACTGGGTGTGCCCCCCAGACACGGTTAAAGCGATCAATGGGAATTCAAGTTTGTGCTCAATTGTATTGGCAAAAATATGCGCATCCATATGATTTACACCCACCAAAGGAATTTGGTGAGCTAGAGATACTCCTTTGGCAAAACTTAAACCAACTAACAATGAACCCATAAGGCCAGGGCCTTGCGTAGCGGCAATTAAGTCAATGTCTTGTATACCTAGTTGAGCTTCCGATAATGCTTGTTCGACCGTTTGACTAATGTTACGTTGATGGGCTCTAGAAGCGAGTTCAGGAACTACTCCACCATATTGAATATGAATAGATTGAGAAGCGATGATATTTGACAACACCCCCGTCTCATTTAACACTGAGGCGGCAGTATCGTCGCAAGAAGATTCGATGCCAAGAATATTCAAAACAAGTTTACTTATCCTTGTCGTCTTCGTCGACTACTTCAAAATCAGCGTCAATGGCATCATTATCTTTAGAAGTAGTGCTCTCATCCCCATCCGCTGCATCGTCTTCGGTACCTGCGCTACTGGTGGCAGCTTCCGCTTCAGCTTGCGATGCTGCATAAATTTCCTGGGAAGCCCCTGCCCAAGCGGTATTCACTGCTTCCATGGCGGCATCGAGATCGTCTAAATCCTCAGCTTTATGCACTTCTTCAAGTTTGGCAACTGCGTCTTCAATGGCTTTTTTGTTATCCTCTGAAATTTTATCTGCGTACTCTTCAAGCTGTTTTTTGGTTGAAAATATTAACCCATCTGCTTGATTCATCTTTTCTACTTTTTTGCGGAGTTTTTTATCCTCATCTTCATGTTCTTTAGCAGCTTGTTTCATTTTTTCAATTTCCTCGTCGGATAATCCTGAAGAAGATTCAATACGAATTGTTTGCTCTTTACCCGTACCTTTGTCTTTGGCAACGATATTAAGCACTCCATTAGCATCTAAGTCAAAGGTCACCTCAATTTGTGGCATACCTCGCGGCGCAGGTGGAATACCATCTAAATGGAAACGACCTAGAGTCCGATTGGCTGCTGCTTGGGCACGCTCGCCTTGAAGAACATGTATCTCTACACTGCTTTGGTTATCTGCTGCGGTTGAGAATACTTGAGACTTAGATGTTGGTATTGTACTGTTTGACTCAATAAGCGGAGTCATTACACCTCCAAGGGTCTCAATACCTAAGGTTAGAGGAGTTACATCTAATAATACAACATCATCTACCTCGCCGGTAAGCACTCCACCTTGAATAGCAGCTCCTACAGCCACAACTTCGTCAGGGTTTACCCCTTTACTCGGATCTTTTCCAAAGAATCCATTAACAGCTTCTTGAATGCGAGGAATTCGAGTTGAACCACCAACTAAGATTACTTGATCGATGTCATTTTTCTTTAGGCCAGCATCTTTTAGGGCTTGTTCACAAGGTTTAATTGAACGCTTTACTAGATCGTCTACAAGCTGTTCAAATTTTGAGCGACTTAGGTCGACATTTATATGTTTTGGACCTTCTTGGGTGGCTGTGATAAACGGAAGATTAATGGCTGTTTTCTGTGAACTGGATAATTCAATTTTAGCTTTTTCTGCAGCATCTTTTAGTCGTTGCATTGCCATTGCATCAGTTCTCAAATCAATGCCATCGGTATTCTTAAATTCATCGGCTAGGAAATCAATAATACGTTGGTCAAAGTCATCACCACCCAAATGAGTATCCCCATTCGTTGACTTAACTTCAAAAACTCCATCACCTAAATCAAGTATAGAAACATCAAAAGTACCTCCACCTAAGTCATATACAACGATAGTTTGATCGGAATCTTTCTTGTCTAAACCATAAGCCAGTGCTGCTGCCGTAGGCTCGTTGATAATCCTCTTAACTTCTAGTCCAGCTACTTTACCAGCCTCTTGAGTGGCTTTACGTTGGGCATCATTAAAATATGCGGGTACGGTAATTACAGCTTCGGTAATTTTTTCACCTAAATACTCTTCAGCAGTTTGTTTCATTTTTTGAAGTACCATAGCGGAGATCTCTTGAGGTGCATACTTACGATCATCAATTTCTACTCGTGCTGTATTGTCTTCTCCCTTAACCACTTTGTAGGCAACTTGTTTGGTTTCGCCCGATACTTCATTGAACATGCGACCCATGAACCTCTTTACAGAGGCAATCGTTTTATTTGGATTGGTAATGGCCTGACGTTTAGCAGGAGCCCCTACCATACGCTCACCATCTTTAGCAAAAGCCACTACTGACGGGGTAGTACGTCCGCCTTCTGCGTTTTGAATAACAACCGGTTCATTGCCTTCCATTACTGAAACACAAGAGTTGGTTGTTCCTAAATCTATTCCAATTATTTTTCCCATTTCTGTATCTGTTTACTCGTTCGTTGTCATTAAATTTGTTGTTAAGGCGAGACAGGCTCTATATACCTACTCCTATTGCACGGGTATGTGAGTAGCTTTTTCATTGGCACTATCTATTGGAAGTTGTATGGTTAACACCCCATTTCTAAAGCTAGCAGTGATTTTAGTGACATCGGCTCCTTCTGGTATAGCAAAAGAACGTATGAAGGCACCTGATTTTCTTTCACTTCGCTCATATTGTTCATTATCCGCTAATTCTATCTCTTTCTCTCCTCGCACGGTGAGCATATCTTGCTTGCGAGTAATTGCAATTTCTTTTTTGGTTAGCCCAGGTAAATCTATTATGATGCTGAAGCTTTTGTCCGAAGTAATTAGGTCAGCTTCGGGTCGATAATCTTTAACCTTTGTGGAAGTAGGTACTACTCTTTCAACGAAATTGTGAAATTCTTGCCCAAATTTGTGAACCTGCCTTTCTATTTCTTCTCCTAATTCATAAAAATTAGATGTTTTTTTCATAATGGATAATTAAATAGTTTGAAGATGTTATTGCAATGACCGTACCAAATGCGTCATAGAAATGGGAATCTGCCTAATTGACCGACGAAATGTCAGATATTACACGAAGAGTCTAGCTAATGCTCCAGATAGACAATCAAAATGCTGTAAAGTAAATCAAGGTAAAAGCCATAAACATCTGAAGAAACCACAAATTTGAGTAATTTTCTTTAGTGGCTACTATACAATCATTAATCCCTTAGCAAGTCTAAGTGATTCCAAAACTCTGGGTAGGAAACAGCTGTAACTTCAGCATCTTTGATAGATGACATTTTATTCCCTCGTAGGGCTGCTACAGCCGATGCCATAGCAATACGATGATCATGAAAACTTTCAAATCGCGTTCCGTCAAAGTCCAAATGAGGGTTGCCTTGGATACTAAGACCATCCCTATATTCGACATAGGATGAGCCAATGGCATCCAATAATTTAGTGATAGCCATGATGCGATCGGTTTCTTTGTGGCGAAGTTCAGCAGCACCACGAATATGAGACTCTCCGTTGGCAAACGCCATAGCCACTGCTAATATGGGAAGCTCATCAATAGCATTGGGTATCCATTCCAAAGGAATATCTATCCCAGTAAGTTCTGTGGTCTGTACTGTGAGTTCTGCAACTGGTTCGTCAAAATCTGAATCATCCTCAGTAATCTTGACTTGGGCACCCATTTCTTTTAGTATTTGCAACGATGCTATACGAGTTGGATTTAAACCAACATTCAGGAGTGTTATGACCGAATTGGGAACAATAGTACCCGCTACCAACCAAAATGCTGCGGCAGAGTAATCACCTGGAATCCGATAATTCTGTGCAGGTATTACATCTGATTTAGAGGCATAAATATGACGTATTCCTAGGGCGTCTGTTTCCACTCGGAGTTGTAGTAACCGTTCAGTATGATCTCGGCTTGGAATAGGCTCGATTACACAACTTTCTTCCTCTCCAAAAAGACCGGCCAATAAAATACAGGATTTCAATTGAGCACTTGGAATAGGCAGGGTGAATTCCAAGGCTTTCAAAGGGTTTTCTCGGCTAATGTATAAGGGTGCAAATACTCCATTTCTGGCTAAAATATGAGCCCCCATCTCTTTTAGTGGGGTAATAATTCGCGTCATTGTTCGCCCGCTTAGACTGCGGTCCCCAATAAGCTTGATGGATAAACCTACTCCTGTTAACAGTCCTGAGAGTAGGCGCATGGCTGTTCCTGAGTTCCCACAATCCAGTTCACCTTTCAGTGCGGATATCCCTTCACGTCCCACGCCATAGATGCAGATTTTATCGGCCTCTATTTCAACCTTTGCACCTAGATGTTGCACACATTTTAGGGTTGTTTGGGGATCTTGTGCCTGTGAGTAGTTGTAGATAGTGGAAGACCCATCGTGCAGCAATGAAAAAATAGCCGCACGTTGTGCAATTGATTTATCAGGACTAAGTGCTATGGTCCCAGACAAGGAATTGGCGGGGGCAACCGATTTTGAAGACATAAAAGCTAAAATGGCTAAAGATTTTGTTGTTCGATGAGTGTGTTTGCAGCCTGACTAACAGGGGTGTTAGGATAACGTTCGATGATTTCATTGAGCATACCAGAGGCTTCCCCGGTATTACCCAAATTAAGATGGATTTGGGCTGCATCGTACAATGCAGCGGATACCCATTCATCAAAGGCCTCGAATAAAACCTTAACTTTTGCAAATTCTTCCAATGCTAGCGTACTATTCCCTTCCATTTTGCTTATGATACCAAGCAAATATTGCGATTCGGCACCTAATTCGGTGGTGTTGCGATCCGCTATAGCAAAGAGTAGATCACGTGCTTCGGTATAATTAGACTCTCCAAAAGTAACTTTAGCCAGTCCTAGTTGAGCATTTGCATTCTTAGGATTTATTTGAAGGGCAGCTTTAAACTGGTCTCTGGCCTCGACTAAATTAGATTGCCCCAACCGAGCATTTCCCATTCCCACATAAGCTTCTTGTTGGAAACGGTTACTTATGGTAAGAAGGCGATTAAAGTATCCATTGGACGCTTCATACTCAGCCTTTTCAAAATATATTAAGCCAAGAGAGGTTAGAGCACCAGGTGCTTGCTTTGATTGGGGGAAGTCACTTATAATCTGTTTATAAGCTTCAATAGCTCTATCTTCCTCGCCTATTTGTTTATACGACTCTCCCAAATTTGCATAGACTTGGGGTACTAATTGATCGGAATTTGTTACGCGAAGATACTGTCTAAATTCTTTAATAGCTGTTGGGTAGTCACCACTCTGAAATGTATTTTCAGCCTGGCGGAATCGTAAACGATCTGCTGTATTACTCTGTGGATTATCGCTTAGAAATTCTTCTAAAATAACTGATGAACTATCCATTTTACCCGATGATAGTTGAGCATATTGAATACCATTGATTGCCTGTATAATGTATGAACTGCGTGGGTATCGATTAAGCACCTGTTGATATGCCCCAACTGCCAGCTCATATTCACCTATATTGTAATGGGCATCTCCAATATTATATTGAGCTCTTGCAGCCCATTCTGTCCCTGGGTAGCGGTTAATGACCGTTTCAAACTCTTCTATGGCTTGTTCGTTATTCCCGGTAGTCATATAAATATAAGCTACATTATACTGGGCTTGTTCACGTAGTCTACTAAATGGATAGATACGCAGCAAGCGGCGAAAGGTGCTCACCGCCTCAAAAGTTCTATTGGCTCTGTAATAAGAGTTTGCTACCTGAAACATAGCATAGTCTCCACCTGGTTCAGCACCTATCGCTTTGTTATAGAATTCAATGGATTTACGATACTGTCCTAGAGCATAGTAGGCATCACCTATGCGAAGTTGAGTGTCGGTATCGTACGGAAAGAGTGCTATCGGGGGGGCTTCATACTTTTCTAAAAAAGTCTCCAAAGGTTCTACGGCCGCTTCAAAATTTCCTAATTTAAAATAGCACCAACCTAAAGAGTATAGGGCAGCTCCCATCATTTCGTGGGTAGGAAAATATTCTGTAAAGGTTTTAAATCGATTAGATGCCTCACCAAATTGATCCAATTTATAATAACTATCGGCGCTCCAAAATAATGCTTCAGCACCTAATTCAGCTCTTGGGGCTTCCGCATACACGCTTTCAAAAAGTGGTTGAGCTTGTTCGAAAGCTTGATTTCGGTGTAATACCCAAGCTTTTTGAAATTGTGCCTGCCTTCGCAAGCTAGGATTTACTTTACCAATGGTTTCTGCATGTTCAAAAGCAGTAATAGCCGAAGTATATTCGTTGTTGGCATAGAATATTTCACCAAGAAGGGTATACACTTGAGCACCATTACTCAGACTGTCTTGTTGGCGTATGAGATTGAGTAAAATGGTAATAGCCCCATTATAATTACCGGCCTCAAATGCGGAGATCCCCCACTCATAGTAGGCTTGCTCTACCCACATGCCTTCTTTATAGCGATCACCAAACTCTTTAAAGGTGTTCATCGCTCGTTGGAAATTCCCAGATAGTTTATGGTTGACTGCTTCGTAATACAAAGCTTTCCGGGATTGCAGGTTATTGCCAATTATAGCTCTTTCAAATGATTGAGCTGCCCAATGATAAATTCCTTGATGGTGATACAGCCATCCCAATCCATAATGGGCAGGGGCTTCCCTCTCGGTTCCTTTCGTGAGGTTTAAGTAGCGTAAATAATCCTTAATAGCTTCATCATAATTCCCTAAATAGTTATGTGCTTCGGCCGTTAAAAATAGTGCCTTTATAATAGATATATCATCTAGAAATATCATTTGAGCATCTAGTGCTTGAATCGCTTCCTCATAACGGCCCTGTTGGTAGTACGATTCACCCAAGGCGGTACCTACCCCACGGGTGACGGGATCATTGGGATAGCGTTCTTTTAGTAGTTCAAAGGCAGTTGAAGTAGAATCATATCGATTTTCCGATAAAAATAAACGTCCTCGGGCATATAGGGCTTTAGCAGACCATTCTGATGAAGGAAAGCTATCTGCCAATAACAGAAATTCTGTACGAGAACCATCATAATCACCTGCTTCTGCCAAGGTTTCAGCTTTCCAATAGTGAACCTGGGCTGCCATAATGGAATCTAAACCAGAGTCCAGAGCGTCTTGGTAATGCCGAACTGCTTCTGAGTACCTTTCTAAGCGTATCTTGTGGTGGCCCAGTTCAATGAGTAGGGTGCCGGATTCAGCACTCCCCGGATACTTTAATATGAAGTCCTCGATGTAAAGTTCAGTTTTTTTTGAATCTAGGGCTATTTGACTTCGCGTCCAATAATATTTTATTTTCATTTCCAAGGTGGACGATGTGGACGATGCCTCTGCAAGGCGTTTAAGTTCTTCGGAGGCCTTTTCGAACCGCCCTTGTTTATAAGCTTCTACAGCATTGTGGAATTTTTGTGTCTCTGGAGTCAGGAGGTTCTGTGTCTGAGCTAAGCTAGAACTCAAAGCAGTGGTAAATAACCATAATACCAGGACAGTTAAGGAATAGATGAGCCAATTAGTCGTATTAAAAACGGTTGGTTTAGCATTAACTACCTTACGCTTTGATGAAGGTGCTAATAGCTTCTGGCTAAATAGTTTATAATTCCAAAAGTCGAATGAGTTCATTGGCTCGTTCATGAAAATCTATATCTCGCTGCAAATCTCTGTCGGGAATGTATACGGTATATCCAAATCGCTCCAAAGTGGAGATGGCATTAGATACCTCTTCATTTTCAAATTTGATTGTTAACCTACAGTGTTTCTCTTCTATTTTGGGTTGTTGCACTGTTACAGTTTTGACATGAACGCCTTCGGTTTCTACCAATCGGATAATTTCACTAATCATGGGTTCCTTGGATGGAATATGCACGTCTATTACCGTCCCTTTTTGGCTCATGTTTAAAAACTCACTCAATTCCTCAAGTACATCATTGCGTGAGCGTATGCCTATATAATTATGGTCATGATCTACCACAGCGAGGTGGTCATTTAACACATTGCTGAAGGCTTCAGCTGCATTGAAGATATGAGCTTGCACGCATATGTATGCTCCTTGTTGAACTTCTTCAGGATAGGCATTGATGTAATCATCTAGACGATTTAATTCTTGACCAAAATTATCATCCATTAAAAACTGTGCGTCTAACATACCAATAAACCGCCCATCATTTGTGATGATGAGAGAGTTTAATTGAGTGCGCTCTGCCCAAGCTTTAGCTTCAGCTAAACTTGCGTCTAACTCTAATCCAGAAATATATTGTTCTAATAAAATGGTCATTTTATAATAATTACAGCAATTGAATTAATAGATTCAAATAGGTTATTATCAGGTTTCAGTACCGTACTCTATAGTATTCAACATCTTGGATAATTGCTTGAAATCTTTTTCGTCAATTCTACAAGATATGTGTACATATTCATCGGTGTATTTTTCTTTTTCTACGTTGGCATGTTGATGTATGAATGCCACAGCTTTATAGGCTTGAATTGGAATATTGAGCTCCATCTGTATGTACTTAGATACAATTTTTTGTTCAATAGCTTCTTCAAGCTGGCTAATTCCTATCCCTCGAACTGAAGATATATACAAGGCACTTGGATACTCAGCCCGGAGCATTTCGTGTTGTTCATCATCAATGCGATCTACTTTGTTGAATACCAGGAGAGTTTGTTTTCTATTCGATTTTAATTCTTTAAGAGTTTGTTGTACTACTTCTATGTATTCATGAACCATTTTCGAGCTTCCATCTACCAGGTGGATAAGAAGATCAGCTTCTCGTACTTCGTCTAAAGTAGATTTGAAGCTTTGAACAAGATGGTGAGGAAGCTTTCTAATGAAGCCTACAGTGTCAGAAAGGAGAATTTCTTGACTCTTGAGTTGGTGTCTTCGAACCGTGGAATCAAGGGTGGCAAAGAGTCTATTTTCAGCAATAACGCAGCTGTTTGTTAAGGCATTCATAAGCGTAGATTTACCTGCATTGGTATAGCCCACCAGGGATACTCGAGTCATTTGATTTCTACTTTTTCGCTGAGTAGTTCGCTGCTTGTCGAGCTTTTCTAATTTTGATTTTAGCACCCCAATTCGCTGGCCAATAATTCGCCGATCGGTTTCTATCTGGGTTTCACCAGGTCCTTTGGTTCCGATGCCCCCACTTTGACGTGAGAGGTGAGTCCAGTAACGAGTCAGTCGAGGTAATAAATATTGTAATTGGGCTAATTCAACCTGTGTTTTGGCAGCGGCTGTTTGCGCTCTTGATGCAAAAATATCCAAAATGAGAGCACTTCGATCCAATACTTTTGCATTGGTAACTTTTTCTACATTCCTAATCTGAGTTGGGCTTAAATCATCATCAAATATAATCGTTTTTGCCCCAAGAGCATTTATCTGCCCATTTATTTCATTCAGTTTTCCTTTTCCAACGTAACTGCTAACGTCCGGTTTGTTACGCTGTTGGAGTACCTTGGCTACAGGTTTGCCACCGGCAGTGCAAGAGAGTAATGCTAATTCCTCGAGGTGTTCCTGTGCCTGAAATTTTTCCGAACTAAGGCTATAAATACCAACTAATAGTACTTTTTCTTTTTCAATATCAGAGTTTTTAACATTGTCCAGCAATTGATTCCTTATGAGCTAATATGAAAATTAAGAGCAATAGAAGAATTTAGGATTGAAAATTTTCCCAATTTATTTTTGGTACTGTTTCGTCGACCTTTATGTGCAACTTAAGGGAAATAATTTTATTAAATTTCGAAGTATATAAGTGAGGAACTTCAATGCGCAGTTGATTAAAATGTTCTTGTTCATATGAATTAGGTTGGGAATAAGAGAACATATATAGTATGCCTTTGTCAGTAGGATGTTCTACATAATCAACGATATGATACCAAGGGATGGTCTGAGCCGGATCGTTAATGTTCTTTACTATTCCGTGGTCGGTGATATAGTGCTTGGAACTGAGGTAGCTTGAGATAAACCACATGGTACCTATCCAAAAATAGCCTAAAAATATAGAGGAGTGTAGGCTATCTTGGAGAATAAAAACTGAGGTAATCGAGAGTAGGCCTATGAGTAATAAAAAAACTGTGGCAAAAAGTGGATATCCCATAAGTTTGCCCGCTTGCCAGTGTAGACGTACCCCTCGTAGCCTAAATTTATTACTAAGTGAATAACACGCCATCAAAGTTGAAGCTAGTGAAAACACAACCAATAAAACAGAAAAAAAATGGACTAAAAACTCATTCATATTGTTGTGGAGTATAAAATATAGTAACCATGGTTTCCAATATAAGAAATAGGAGGCCAGCAAATAAAAACCAAGTCCAAATTTCTCGTCCAAAACTGATTGCCTGTATTTCGGTACTCAGCTGCTCACTGCTAAGCTCTTCTAGACTTAGATAAGGACTATCTGAAATTCTTGTTTCCCAAGTTTGCTTATCATATGTAGAAAAAATAGACTCACTTATAGGTGATAATAGTGCTATGTTTCGTTGGTTTGTATCGTTTTTCAATTGAATCCAACCGGGTTCCCACTCTTGATCGTCACTACTAAAACGAATTCTATTGTTGCTTTGTTGCTCTCTTGCGGGCCAAGTTTTATTACCTTGCACAAATAGGGCACCCGCCAAACGCCGACCGTCATTGATTTCTATGGCGCTACCAAGTTCATGTTCATCTAAGCCACTCTGTTGACTTGAACTCATGAAAACGAGTGCTCGGTAAAGTAGTGGCGGGAATATGGCTTTTAGTTGAATATTAGTGAATCCTGGGTCATAGCCTATACTTGAGACTAATAATTGCCCGTTACCAAAGGTTTTATTGAATAACAAAGGGTCTCCAAAACTGTTTAGGATTAAATTATATCCACCATCTGCTCCCGAGGTATTATGCTTGAACTGATAATAAATTGAAATGGGATCTATTTCTAATTTCTCGCGTTCTTCTCTTTCAAAAAGACCGTCAAATAACTGATGATTTTCAATGAGTTCATCGGCCTTTGTTTGCACTTCGTAGCTACCATAGTTGCCAATCTGCCCCACGAACTGCCCGGCATTAAACGATGATAAAAATCGGTTATAACTGGTTAATTGACTGGTTTTACTAGGAATTACCCATAGACCATGACCATTTTGAACCCAGGGTAAAAGACTGTTCACCAGCCTATCTGGAATTTGGGTGAGCCCCTGAATAAGTACAGCATCGAACTCCTCAAGTTCCTGTTTATCCCAACTATCAAGTGTTCTTTTGATAACATTAAAATTACTAGAACTTGGATTTTGAGGAGTAGATAAAGCTTGAATGACCAATTCTAGAGGGGAGCTTAGATCTAGAGGTTCGCTAGCTTCTTCTAGCCAAAGGATATTTCGTTTATCGGGAATAAACAATGATATAGCTCTCTTATTATCTAGTCCAAATTCATCTCCTTCTAATCTTAGTAGCCCCGTGTTTGATCCAGTAGATCTAGGAACTATTTCGAAACTAAGTGTTCTTGACTCATCAGCCGTTAAACTTAGGGTATATTGCCCCACTTGTTGGTTATTAAATTCAAGGGTCAAGAATTGATTGGCAATGGGGATGGGGCTGGCATTGTGTACCTCTATAAACAGTTCCAACGGAATGTTAATACCCATCATGTTTGAAGAAAGTTCAACCTTAGACACATAAGTGTTCTGGATGCTAGCGTCTGCGAGAGCAATAATTGTGGTAGGTATAGGTGGGCGTATGGCCTGGTTGACCGCAGTACTTTCATTCAATTGACTTAAATACTCCGCCAGTGGTGCGAGGCTGTTTGATTGACCATCTGTTATGAAATAGATGTTTTTTTGAGCAAAAGGTGTATTTTGAATAAGTTCAACTAATTCGGCATATCGTTTGACAAGGTAATCACCTCCTCTCTGAATGCTTATTTCCTGCGCTTGTGCTCGAGCAGTAACCGATTCCGATAGATGATTGAAAAATCCGGGGCCAGAGGTGCTTTGGAGTATAAATCGATCACTGTCTTGTGCATTATCAATCATCTCTAAAGCCAATGTCTGTGCTTGTTCTAGGAGTGGACCTTGAGGACCTATTCGACTCATTGAAGGAGAATTATCGATAATTATAGCATGAACTACCGATGCATTTTGATTAGCTATTCCAAAACTATTTGGGGGTATAAAAGGTCGAGCCAAAGCGATGGCTAAACAGGCTAAAGACAGCATTCTGAGCATTAATAATAACCAGCGTTTTATCTCAACACGACGTAGAGTAGTCTGTTCCAGAGCTTTGAAAAATTGCAGCGTAGAAAATGATAGTTTTTTGGCCTTTCTTAATTTTAATAGATGTAGTAGTAGCGGTAAGCCTACAGCTAAAATCGCCAACAAAAAAATGGGTTCAAAAAACTCATTTACCTTAAAATACCTTATGTTTCTATAAGAGATTAATGAAAGACCGTATATTTAAACTAAAATACTGAAAAGGATTGTTTGATATTGCAGAACAGCAAAAATAGGTAGATTTAACTTATGCGTATTTGGATTGGTTTAGCATTACTTGTAATCATGAGTTGCTCTGAGATAAAGCAGCAACATTGGACTTTTTCGCTACCTAAAGATGCTCGATGGGTAATTACACCCAGTCAAGGTATAAGCCTTCAGCAACTAAGTCAGGAATCTTATATGAGACTACTAGATCCTGTATCAAGTGTGCCTTTAATTGCTTTGGATTTTATTCAAAAAAAAATACATTCTAATTTAGTCCTCAAAGCGGTGGCAATTGTTCGGTCTACATCGACCCGAAATACCACTCTTTGGATATTTGAAACCGATGAAGAGATAGAGGAGTGGGCACCCCTATTTTATGAACCACTAACTCAAAACAATTATCGTTTTGGTAAAGTTGTTATTCATCGTTTGTTAACGCCATATGGTTTTTTATATGCAGCCAATATACACGATTATTGGATAATTTCAGCCTATTCAGGGGTAGTTGAACGCTCTTTGGCGGCATACATGGGCAATGATTATTTATACTCGGATTTTGGTGATTCTGGCTTGGAAGAGCAGAGTAAAAATAGTAAGCGAGCTGGTATGGACGTACCGCTGATTTCAGCGGATCGTATAAAGCCAGCAGAACAATGGGTGGTGCTCCAAAATTTGGATGAATGGGTAGAACAACTATTTCAAATTCGCTATCGTCCAATTATTAAGGGCGCGACTGACGGATTATCGGCGGTAAAAATTCAAGGTGTTTTGAATGAAAACAGGGACGGATTCGTACTCAGAGCACAGTTTAGTCAGAGCGATTCGGCAACATCTACTTTAGTGCGATCATTAACCCATGGCAATCATTCTATTGAGCTTGATCGTTACATTGCCTCCAATGCAGCCGGTTTTGCAATAATGCATTATCCACTCAAATTTTCGCCCTATATGAAAAATGCAGCTTCATCCTCGTTGGACTCATTATTGCTCTCAGAACCTGAACTCTACAGAGGCTTAGCGCTGAGTACGGATGAAGAATTTGGAGTGGTTAGTTATGCCGAATCGGGGGTGGCTGCTACTGGGGAGTTTTTGTTTATGCGTCTGTTACAAAACCCTGGGATTGTTAAGCAACAGTTTGAACAGTGGGCCGAAGAAGGAATGGTGCGAAAAGTAGATCAGAGTTACTATGTGCAAAGTGATTTGCTAGCAGAATTATTTGGTGGAGGTTTGTCCTCTTATGATAATTTTTATGTGAATTTTTCCGGGGATGCAATTATTTTGGCTGCTCGTAAGGGCTTAGTGGAAACGGTAGAAGCCGATCGTAGACGTCGTCGAGTTGTGTATTATGAAAATCATTACCGAGAATTATTGGATAACGGATGGGAGAATCGATCCGCGATTATATGGTTTTCTTCAAAAGACTTTAACCAATTCTTGGCCCCGATGCTAATGCCTGATGCATCTTTGGAACCTTTTCTTCAGGGTTTTGATGGCGCTATGATGCAAATGCAGCGAATACCGCAATCGAATCGTACTCGATTTGTGTTAAATACTTTTACCCTGGAAGGACAAGAACAGCCCTATGAAGAACTGTGGGTATGGCCGCTAAGTGCAGATTCATTGGTTGCTACTCCTATTGCAGTGGATGTGATGGGGAGTCCGACTCAGGAGGTGTTGGCAACCACCGTCAATGGTACAGTCATCGCAGTAGCTTTTGATGGAACTGAGGTTTTCCGAGTGCAAACTGGACAGGATATACCCATAGGAAGTCCATTAGTGTATGATTGGTATGGAAATGGCCAAAAAATAATAATGCAAGCAGCGGGTACTAAGATCTACGCGTGGAATACGAATGGATTGCTACTACCTCAATTTCCAATTGAGGTAGGTGAGGAAATAACTACCCCCTTGTTGGTGACCGACGTACTACGTAACGGAATCCCAGAATTGGTCATTGGTACGGCTGCCCGA
This sequence comes from Balneola sp., assembly GCA_002720745.1. Taxonomy (GTDB): domain Bacteria; phylum Bacteroidota; class Rhodothermia; order Balneolales; family Balneolaceae; genus UBA1275. The sequence continues at coordinate 29,330 of PBJO01000004.1, read as the reverse complement.
TCTGTGCATGTACTGGATGGTCGAGGGCAAAATATACTGGGCTGGCCGCAGAAAGTGAATGCGTCTGTTCGCAGCACTATTTTACATACCCAGTGGGAGGATGAATGGGTGTTGGTAGCCCATGCAGAAAACTCAGTTCATAGTTGGAATAGCAAGGGAAAGGTTAAAGAAGGGTATCCTGTGTTTTTTCCAGCTCCTTTAATGTCTGACCCTTTTGTATATGACGAAAAATGGAGAGGGACCGGGGCCGATGGAGTTTTTTATGGCCTCGATACTAAACCAATTTGGTCCGATAGCAGCCGTCAGATCTTACAACTTCAACAAGACTCTCTAAAAATCCAGGGGATTCCTGTAAGTACGGCGCCATTAATATCGCTAAACCATTATCCTTCCGTGTTGCTCAAGGACAGTACAGGTTTTTTTAGGAAAGATATATATGCGATGGTTAGTGAGAGTGGATCGGTCTTTTTATATACTGATGAAGCTAAGTTAGTAGCTAACTTTGCTATTGGGCAATCTGTTACCTCTCAAAGCGATCTACATTTTGTAGATATAGATGGAGACAATAACTTGGATATTGGATTAGCAGGTAGCTTTGGCCGATTATTTGCTTGGACGATTATCACTCAAGAGCGATTGTTTGAACTACCAACAGCATCCATACGCTATCCTATGTTCGTCGATTTAAATGGAGATGGTCAGCAGGAGTTAGTGGCTTTAACTAGAGATGGATTGCGATGCTGGACGATTAATCAGGTCCAATAGCTCTTAATGACCATTTTAGTTGAATCCCGGCATATCCATGCCTCATTGCTGCTGGTTGATAGTACCTTCCTCCAAATGCGTTGGTATCATATCCTAAACTGTAGGAGCTATTAGTCAGGTTGTCTATCGCTAGGTATATTCGAGAAAATAGGGAAGCGCTCCATTGATGATCCCAACTCATTTGTGCTCGTAGAAGATGATGTGCATCCGCAAATACAGTATTGGCATCATCCAAGGGTAGTTCTGACTGGTATTGATGTGATAATTGCAGATTAATACCTGCGGGAAGCTCTGCAATTAGCTGTTGTAAAAATTGCGTTTTTGGGACTCCTGTCAGCGCATTACCGTCAAATACACCTCGATTGTTTTGATAGCTCTTGAACTCAAAGGGGTAATAACTGCCCGCAAAGATATAATCAAGTTCCCTGATACTACCTTCTATTCGCAGTTCCGCACCGGGTTGGGTTGTCTCGCCCGCATTTAGGAAAATCAAGGTACCTCTTTCGGTTTGCTGCTGAACAATGGCGTCTTTCAACCAGAAGTAAAATAGGCTACCATCAATAAACCATCGCTTGTTAAATAAGTAGGCGCGAACACCCCATTCAATATTAGTGCCAATTTCAGCTTCCAGACCTTTATTTACAGTACCTTCATTTGTGCGAATTTCTTCGAGTGTAGGTGGTGAGAAACCGCGAGCAAGGCTAAAATGAGTTGTGAGTTCAGTATTGAGGCGATAGTTTAACCCTATTCTAGGAATCCATTGTAAATTAAAAGTGCGATCAATGGTACCCGTTTTTCCATAACCATGAGCTGCAAAAAGACGATCTATAGAGTAATTAAGGTCGTTCACGCTTTGTGCAAATTGAAGGCGAAGGGAAGGATTAATCTGCCATTGAATAGAACTGAATACAAGGAGTTGATCTACGTGAATTCGATCGTCAAAATTTAGAGTGTCTACCTCTCCCATTTTATTTCCATAGTTTCTGGCATCGTAAGCGCCTCGGTGAAATTCTATTCCTGTATCCCAGCGCAAACGTGGTTCGGAGAGTCTTGAGGATCTTGAGTTTTCTGGCTCCCAAGACCAAAGCCCACGAAATCCACCACTTATTCTTTTATCTACCTTATAATCTAAATTAAACGGGTTTTCAAAGCTGGATGAACTGCCAAATAAAGAGATTCTTTGGTTCCATTTTTTTGAAAAGGCCCAGTCCCAATGAACTCCTGCTAGAATCGCTTCATGATCAATTCCAGCCTCAGCGTCCTCACTACTTAATACAAACCGATTCCCTGGTCGAGCTTGTCGTGGGTTATCTTCAAATTGATTGGCATTCAAGCCACCTGGGATTTCATAGACCAGGTCGCTGTGCATTAGGTGAGCAGAGAGTGTTTGAGCGTTTTCTGGGACTCTGAACCGGCCACTGAACTCAAGTATGGATCGGTCCATTGCAGATTGCATCCTATAGCCGTCTAGTTGTGATTGTGCCCATTGAAGTCCGATCTGAGAATGCTCATCTTCTTTTACAATACGGCTCCCAAAAATTTGCCTACCATAAGCCCCAATTTCGGTTTGCTGTTGAATGGTAGTGCGACCCCGTTTTACTTCTGATATAGTGGACCGAGAAATGGATTCTTGAGAAGATATATAGGGCCTAATGGTTGTAGGTTTTGGTAATAATGGAAAGCTTCGAAAAAGTAATACCCCTCCATTTCCTGCGCCATATAAACTCCCCGATGGCCCCTTTAACACTTCTGCTTCGCGAAATTGTATAGGATCCAGTAGATTTAAGAAGGTAGACCCAGTAGGCTCGGTTAGGGGGAAATCATTCCAGTAGATTTTAATGTTACGAATACCAAATGGAGCCCTAAGTGAACTTCCACGCAAGGCAATTCGATAACTGGCCGGGGCTCTTTCTTCAAAACGAAGTCCTGAGACTTTTTCAAGAGCACCTCGTAGAGAATGCTGATCTTGGGTGCTAAAATCGGCAGGGTCTAGTGTTTGAATAGACCCCGGAGTATCTAATAGTCGTTGATTGTGTAGGAATCCGATAACAAAGATTTCTTTGAAATCAATAACCTGAATGATGGTATCTACTTTAGCAGTATTAAGTGACTTTTGTGGGGTAGATTGCGCACTCTCAGTAGAAAGTAAGGTGACCACGAACAGTAATGTGAGCACCCAAGTAGCTCTAAAAAAATTAAATCTTAGTATCATACAATTGAATAAAGCGTAAATAAATTTATACATTACATACAATAAATAGCTTGTAATCATTCAGACACTTGACCAGCGATATACTACATAACCAACACAGACCCATTGGAATCTTTGATTCCGGAATTGGTGGGCTTACAGTGGCAAAAGCGGTTAAAGCAGTGCTTCCAAATGAGGACATAGTATATTTTGGGGACACTGCGCGAGTACCCTATGGAGTGAAATCCGAGGAAACTGTACGCAACTATGCCCTTGAAATTACCCATTTTTTGATGGATAAGGGTGTTAAAATGATATTGATAGCCTGCAATACGGTTTCTGCGTCGGCAAAGGAAGACATTATACTTCGGGCTGGTTCTATTCCTGTTTTGGATGTAATTAGTGCTGGTGCTCAAACTATTTCTGAATCTGGATTGGGAGCTACCCCTACCGTTGGGGTAATTGGAACCATTGCAACGGTTCAGTCCAAAGCCTATGAGGCAGCCTTAATTCAGCAGCTTGGTTCAGTAAAGGTAATTCAGCAAGCCTGTCCTCTGTTGGTTCCTTTAGCTGAAGAAGGATGGATTGAGCATGAGGTCGCACGACTAACCATGAAGGAGTATGTTCAAGCATTTGATCCGCATTCCCTTGATGCCTTAATCTTAGGTTGTACTCATTACCCTTTATTTACTAATTTGATAATAGATTTATTGCCCTCTAAGGAGACGAGTATTGTAGATTCGGCAGAATCTATAGCGGCGTCGGCTAAGCAGTATTTAGTAGAGCATGGAGGATGTAATACTCAAGGAGGGTTTTTTAATTGTTATGTAAGTGATAGACCAAAACGATTTCAGGAACTTGCAGAACGATTTTTAGGTAAACCCTTGACCAATATCGAAATAGTCAGAGATCTTGATAAAAGGCTTTAAGTAACATTAAGTAACCGGGCGGCTTCACTGCTTAACAAATATTTAGAACAACCGTTAAAGTCAAGCCTAAGTTACAAACATAACTTGAAATAGAATTAATTATGATTCAACATATTCACTTCAAAAAAACCATATTTAAAATGTCTATCAGAAATTACTTATTTGCATTTTTGGCGTTTTATACCTCCTTACACACTTACGTAGTTTCTGCACCTGATTTAGTATATGCACAAGATCAATTAAGAGGGTATAACCTTTATCAAGAGATGGGCACCCCTGGTTTCGTAAAGTACGAAGGCACCGCAAATATTCAGTGGCTACCTGGCAATTTAGGATATTTGGAAACCGAACAGGTTGATGGAGGTACAGAATTTTTCGCCGTAGATCCTCAGACACAGGATAGAAGCCCTTTATTATCTGATCGACAGGTTCGAATATTAACGCAACTATTAGAGCAGGAGCATGGAATAAAATTTCAGGCTCTGCCATTTTCTCGTTTTGATTATGTGATGCAAAACAAAGCCATCTTTTTTGTATACAACGAACAAGACCATGTTTTTCATTTGGAGGATTTAACTCTACGCGCTCTCTACAAGCCAGAAGTGGAGCGAGCACCCTATACCGAAGAACTAATGCGGCGTATGGAAACAAGTCAGCTTTGGAATGGTACGTATTCTCATGACTATCATTGGTTTGCTCATGTTAAAGGCTATGATATTTATTTAGTCAACACCAAAACTCAGGAAGAAAAACGATTAACCTATGGTAGTGAAGAACAAATGAATGGTCGCCCAAGTTGGGTGTATCCCGAAGAATTTGGGGAGCGAGATGCTTATTGGTTTTCACCTAATAATAAAAAAATTGCATATTTGCAGTACAATGAAACTGATGTCTATCAATACCCAATTATTCATGAATTGGAATTTGAAACAGGTCTCGAACTAGAACGCTACCCTAAGGCTGGAGAGGCCAATCCGACTGTAAATCTGTTTATTGTAGATATAAAAACCGGAAAAGTGGAGCAGATCCCAACCAATAGCGGTCCTGATACCTACATTGTGCGTCCCATATGGAGAGAAAATTCCAAAGAATTAACCTTTCGACGACTCAACAGAAAGCAAGATAATTTAGAGTTTTTATCTTACTCACTCGATTCTCAAGAAGTACGTACTCTATTTACCGAGCAAGAGGATACCTACATTAACCTGCATGATAATTTTTATCAGCTAAAAGACGGCGAGCAATTTTTGTGGACTTCTGAGCAAACCGGATTTAACCAATTATATCTTTTTAATTTTGATGGTAGTTTAGTCCGCAAATTAACTAGCGGTAATAATCCTTTGGGATCGGTTGTGCGTGTAGACCAAAAAAACAGTCTAGTCTATTATACGGCTTACCACAATATGGGTTTAGACGAGTATTTTCATGTAGTAACTCTTGATGGGGAATCAACTCAGCTTTCTGAGTCCGATGGTCGCCACACAATCTCTATGAATGAGGCAGCAGAATACTATATTTCACGATCGTCCTCTTTCGATCGTCCCTATACCGCAGACTTACATAAATCCGATGGTTCATTAGTTCGAAGCCTGCAAAAAATGAATGTAGAACGAGTGGTTGAGCAAGGGTTGCAAGCTCCTGAGCAGGTGGTTTTTAAAGCGGCAGATCGTCAGACCGAATTGGTTGGGTTAGTGTATAAACCGGCAGATTTTGATTCTTCAACAAGTTATCCTATTCTACTTCCATTATATGGTGGGCCCGCCTATCAGGATGTAACCAACGGATATAAAAATGCCGACAGCTATCAACGATTAGCGCAGCTCGGGTATATAGTGATACGTGCTAATTATCGGGGTTCGGGTAATAGAGGTAAAGATTTTGCTACTTTACATTACGGCAAGTTAGGTACAATTGAGATAGATGATTATGCGGCATTTGTTGCTCATATCTCCGAACGTTCTTATGCCGATGGATCTAGAGTAGGCGTCTACGGACATTCTTATGGAGGGTATGCTACTGCAATGTTACTCTTACGTTATCCCAATCTATTTCATGTCGGTGTTTCAGGAGCTCCGGTAACGGATTGGAGAAGTTACGACACTATTTATACCGAGCGCTTTATGAATACCCCACAAGCCAATAAAAAGGGCTATGATGCTGGCTCAGCTATGACCTACGCTGATAAACTAAGAGGAGATTTACTCATTATTCATGGGACAACCGATAATAATGTGCATCCACAAAATAGCATCATGCTTATAGACGCATTAGTTCGAGCAGATAAAATATTTGATGTAATGTTTTATCCAGATAACCGACATGGCTTTCGTGGGGCATACGGTGCGCATTACAATAAAATTCGTATGCGCTATCTGACCGAACGACTCCAGCCAGAGCATGCTGAATCCTTTTTAGACGCCAATAACTGGTCTAATTAATTGTCCATTAGTTATCGAAAATTTTCTTCCAAGATCTAGATAGTTCACAATGGGTAAAATCAGGCTTCTACGGTGGTTTGTTTACTGTATTAGCTAAAACTGAGCTCTCCCCTTTTTCTTAATTTGTATGGGTATAAAGGGGACAGCTGTGCATACGATCAACCAAATAGGAAGGTCCGTTACTTTCGGCATCTAAATAGATTATATCAATTTGGAAAATATCTCCAATAAATACAATTTTGGTTTTCTCACCCGCTCGCGTAATGATAGTCTTGATTTCATAGGGAGTAAGATTTTGGGCTTCATCAACAATGAAAATCACATTTGATAAACTTCGATCTCTTATGTATGCTAGTGGAATGATACAAAGGTTATCGGCTTGCACTATTTCATTAATTCTTTTGTATTACTTGCTATTTTCTTTGAATTAATTTTTTATGAAACTTTGATTATTCCGTAATGGCTGCATATAGGGATCTTTTTTGGTGTTAGCATTATCCCGAAGGCATCCAATATCCCGGTTGTTTAATGGTATGATAGGTCGATCGAGGTATATTTGCTTAAAGTTACTTCACTGCTCTAAAGCTATGGCTAAGGCAAGAAGTGTTTTGCCAGTACCTGCAGAGCTAGTAATGGAAGTTGACAGTACATTTGGATTAATTAGTGAATGCATTGCAAAATGTTGTTCTGCGTTTTGGGATGAATACCATAAATATTCTTTATCTCGATATTTTCTATAAATCCTCTGTTTGAATTGTACCATCCTGATGCCGATGAACCTTGGCTTTTAAAAATGTAGACATGATTCGATGTGGGTGTTTATTCTATAAGTTCTTCGGGATTGAGTTTCCCTTTTTCATAAAATTTGGCAGCAATTGACGCGTCTTCGAGAAAACGCTCGGTTTATCCCTTGTACAGCTAATTAATATTTTCCACTTGCACAATCTAATAATCCTATCCCTCTAAATTCAAGGCGCGGGCTTTAAGCCTTAAATTAATGTCTTTTGAGACCAAATTTACTCGCACTTCAGGATTCTCGGCTCGAAGACGCAACTCAGCATTTAAAATTTCATGATCATTTTTCTTTGAGCCAAATACCGAATAAATTCCCTTGCATGTAAATTAGTTATGGAATTGCCTTATTTAAAAGTATCAAATTCTTCTAAGATGCTAATGGGAATGGCTATCTCGTTGTCTTGAAAATTTTTTACCGCCTCGTAATCGTACAACGAAATAGGTATATCCAATACGAAAGTTTTCCTCATTTTTTTCTTAGGCATTTGCGTTGGGGATGTATATGAAATCATTGGGAGCCACCATCAATAAATGGAATGACCCTGCCACATACAATGGCTTATTTAAAGTTAATACTTCGATAAAGTGCTATACCTATAGCCATGGCTGCATTCAAACTATCAACCCCTATACACTGCTTCTCTATTCGGTAGCGAATAGATTCAGGAATTTCTTTTAAACGGGCTGATAGACCTCTAGATTCATTCCCAAGTACCCAAACTTTAGGACCCTTAGGTAGCTCAGATGAGAGTTGAATGGCGTCTGCTGAGCCATCCAAGAGCATGATAGTCCATCCTTTTTGTTGGCACTGCATTAAGGCATCTTCTAATTTAGCAGTGGCATGAGCCACCATCCCAGATGCTCCAACACTACTCCTAACTACTTTAGGATTCCAAATATCAACGCAACCTTCTCCAAGTAATATACCTTGTACACCGAACCAAACAGCAGTTCTGATAATAGTCCCCATATTTCCTGGGTCTTGAATTTGATCTAAAGCAATTAGGATTGAATCGTTTTCCATTGTTGAATAAGTCTTAGAAATTGGTTCACAAGCAATGGAAGCAGCATCTAGTAAACTGTCTAATGAATCGGACTTTGGAATTTGTACAATAGCCAGCCAGCCAGAAGTATTTTCGGTATCCGAAAGTTCTTTTATAGTGCTCTTATTCGTTGTATATATCCGGTCCGCATGTAATCCGGATGCGAGTAGATAATCTAACTGCGCACACTCTAAATGTTCGAAATCGATGAATAACTTATCTATTATAAGTCTTTTGTTAGATACAATTTGTTCTACAGTATGATAGCCTTCGGCCAAAAAAACACTTAATTGTTCACGATGTTTTTTATGTTTAAGCTTGCGAAGTAGAGTTAACTGTTTCTGGCTGGCTGTATTCATAGCTTAGAGTTGGTGACAAGAATGAAAAGGTAGTTAATTGAGCCTTAAAATAGGTAGAATAACACTATGGTTTAGAAGAAGATTTATGGCTATTTGTCTGTGATTTAATGCGTAAGTACGTATCTTAATACGATAATTATGTACAAACTATTTATATGGATTTTTTACGCAAATTAGGTATTGAGGGGGTAAATGCAGGAACTAGTACAGGTACTAAACACATAGAAAGCAAATCCCTTGTCAGTAGCTACACGCCTGTTGACGGAAAAAAGATTGCTAATGTTACTCAAACATCGAAAGAGCAATACGAACAGGTAATTGCTACCGCGCAAAGTGCGCATCTAGTATGGCGTGAAATGCCTGCCCCGCTGAGAGGCGAGATTGTGCGTCAAATTGGTGTTAAATTGCGTGAATTCAAGGAACCACTCGGCAAGTTAGTTACTTATGAGATGGGTAAAATCCATCAGGAAGGTCTGGGTGAGGTGCAAGAAATGATCGATATTTGTGATTTTGCAACTGGACTGAGTCGACAGCTTTATGGCTTAACTATGCATAGCGAACGTCCTGAGCATCGCATGTATGAACAGTGGCATCCGTTGGGTATTGTAGGCATCATATCTGCTTTTAATTTCCCTGTTGCAGTGTGGAGTTGGAATGCCATGATTGCGGCAGTTTGTGGAAATGTGATGGTATGGAAAGGCTCGGAAAAAACACCGCTTTGTGGAGTTGCTATTCAAAAAATTGTGGCAAAAGTGCTTAAAGAGAATAATCTTTCTGAAGGTATATTCAACTTGATTACAGGTGATCGTGAGCTAGGTGAATGGATGACTACCGATTCACGAATTCCATTAATATCAGCTACTGGATCGGTACGTATGGGTAAGGAAGTGGCAAAAGTAGTGGGCAGTAGATTGGGTAAAAGCATCTTAGAGTTAGGTGGCAATAATGCTATTATAATTAGTAAAGATGCTGACTTGGAAATGGCCATTCGAGCAACGGTATTTGGGGCGGTGGGAACTTGTGGTCAGCGATGCACAAGTACACGGCGTCTTATTGTCCATCAAGATGTCTACGATAAAGTAAAAGATCGCTTGGTGAGCATTTATCAAAGAATCACAATTGGAGATCCATTAAAACCGGATACACTAGTAGGCCCTATGATTGATCAAGCTGCGGTAGATGCTATGCAAAATGCCCTCAAAAAGGCTCAAAACGAGGGTGGTACACTTGTTTATGGCGGGCAAGTAATAGAAAGAGAGGGTAACTACGTAACACCAGCTATTATTGAAGCTGAAAATGATTATGAAATTGTCCAGGAAGAAACATTTGCACCTATTCTATATCTTTTAAAATACCGCACACAAAAAGAAGCTTTCGCTATGCATAATGGTGTAAAGCAAGGCTTGAGTTCAGCTATGTTCACGTTGAACCTGCGCGAAGCCGAGCGCTTTTTAAGCGCTACTGGCTCAGATTGTGGTATTGCAAACATTAACATAGGTACAAGTGGCGCTGAGATTGGAGGGGCTTTTGGTGGGGAGAAAGAAACAGGCGGAGGTCGCGAATCCGGCAGTGACGCTTGGAAAGCTTATATGCGGCGTCAAACTAACACGATCAACTGGGGTGATACTCTGCCTTTAGCGCAAGGCATATCCTTTGACGTGGACTAATTTGAATATTATGTTTGGAAAAGGTTACGGATTCAGTCCTCTTAAATCTTCTACCACATATTCTCGGCACTTACGGATGAGCTGACCATCTAGGTATACATCAGCACCTATACAAACCAAATCCCAATGAATAGTACTGTTATTGCCATTGGGAGCTACCTCATAATCTTTACCTAGGGTTAGATGGTTTGATCCATAAATTTTTTCATCAAATAATATATCACACATGGGTGAAGAAATAACTGGATTTGTACCAAAGCTGAATTCACCAAAACGTCTAGAACCCATATCAGTGTCTAAAATGCCTCGGAGGGCATCATTATTGGAGGAATCAAATTCAATCACCACCCCATTTTTGACTTCTAGAGTTACAAATTCAAATGGTTTACCTTGGTAGACGCTTGGAGCATAGGTGATGAAGCCTTGCACCGAGTCAATGATAGGGGAGCTAAATATTTCTCCATCTGGGATGTTATGTCTGCCAAAACATGGTATCCAATTCTGCCCTTTTACTGACAGTATGATGTCCGTTCCTTCTCCTTTTAGGTGAACTTGATCTGTTGCTCTTAGGCGTTTCTCCAAAGGTACCATGGCTTTTTTAAGCTGACCATAATCGACCAGGCAAGCATCATAATAGAATCGAGTAAATTCATGGGTTGGTAATTTCGCATTCATTGCAAATGCTGGGGATGGATATCGCATAATACACCAGCGCGTATTATTTACTCGCTCATCAAAATGTACAGGTTTTAAAAAATATTCTGAATAAGCCTTGTTGGCATCTTTAGTTGCTTTTGATTGTTCATAAATATTTTCAGATGCTCTAATACCAATAAATACATCCATTTGTTTCATCAATGGAAGCTGGTCAACTTTAGCCTGAATTTTCCAAAAATTTTCATTTCCTTGCTCAATTAACTCTCTTTGTATTTCAGTATCTATGATTTGGATAAAAGGATGTGCACCTCGCTTTCGCACCCCTTCAACAAGTGCCCGGAGAAGATCAATACCATTTAAGCCGATCAGCTGCACCATTACATTATCGTTGGCATGTACTTCGGTACTATGGTCTAAAATTAAGTCGGCGAGCTGGTAGTCGTAGGTTGATATCACAGAATAAAGAGTTTATGATTAAAGTTGCATTTGTTTATTCGAACTTAGTCATCCAAATATAATATGCGATCACATAGATCAAGTTCTTTCGGGTCGTTTGAGGCCAGAAATAGTAGTGTTCCACTAATTTTGAGATCGGCTAAAAGATATTTTATAAGTTCTTTACCTTGTGCATCTAAATTGGCACCAGGTTCGTCTAAGAAAAGTACGCTAGGATTACGGGATAACGCAATAGCTAATTTAACTCTTTGTTGTTGCCCTGTAGATAAACTGTGATACCGATACTCGGCTAAATCTTTTATCTGCATCTTAGCCAACCAATCGATAGGTGTAACTTGATTATCAGGTAGTGAAAGTTGACCAAATCCGCTAATTTTTTGCACAAAGTCTAAGTTTTCTTGCACTGTTAGTTCGTCATAGAACTGAATATTTGGGGCAACAAATCCAATAGAACTCCTGAAATCCTGTCGCGTCAACTCTTGGTTTTTTCGGCTCCAGTGTATTTTTCCTGCGTCAACACCTTGTAAAAGAGCAAGACATCGGAGTAGGGTAGACTTTCCACTGCCGTTGGCGCCGGCAACTCCAAGTAAACCTGAACGATGTTCAAAGCTTAGTTCGGAAAAAAGCCGGCGATGGGTATATTGTTTTCGGAGTTGTACTGCTTGCAGTTCAATCATGAAGCATGAGTTGTTTCACCACTAAAGAGACGTTATTTTTGAAGTATACCAAAAATCCCACGCAAACGTGATGATAAAAATATCCGAAAGTGTCGCTCAACAATTATCTGAGGAATGGAAATCTTTGCCTATTTCCGTAAATGAGGCACAATTTAAGCATTTCGAACTATTGCCGGCCTATTTATGTGAGCATATTTGGCTTCGAGTACAAAAGCATTTTAAAGCGTCAATGAGACCTGTAAACGAACATTGGATTCAATGGGATCACGCGCAGTTAAGGCAAAAGTGGGAAGATTTTTTAGAGTTAGCCGCGCCAACAATCCAAGTTCCACGAGAAGATGTCATAAAACTGGGTCAAGATTTTGTTCATACTTGGGTGCCAATTTTGGTTGAGCCAAGTAAGTATTTAGTTAGCTGGTTATATGGTGATAAAGTAGAAATGCAGGTCAAACAAATTGAGGCACGATGCGAGGAGCTTCTTTTTTTTCCTGAACTTAAGAATCTTATACCCCTTTACCTCCATCGTAAAGATTTACATGTATTGTCAAAGGTTAGGGCCTCTCAAATTATTCAGCAATTGCACAACAAATTGTTCGAAAAGTTCGATTGGGATCGGTGGGAACAAGAATTAGAGACCTTTTATCAAGTATGTTCTAGGGCAGATATTCCCTCAGATTGGCTAATGACCTATTTTGATGATCGAGGGCTAAAAGAATGGTCACAGCAGTTACCAGCAGTCAACTTAACAGTGAATCAACTTCTTGATGTGTTGAAGTCAGCGGTTACACAAATAGGGGATGAGATAGAGGATAAACAAACAGAAGAAGAGACAGAATCCTTTGTATTGGTAGCTGAGGAAATAAATGAGGAAGAAGATAGTCTTCATCCAGATTCTCTTGCTTTCTTATATATGAAAGCGGAATCACATACCTCTCAGGAGGTAGATTTAAAGATTGATGAAGCTAACCATGTTGATGATGAAAGTCTCTTCAACCGTCCAATAAAAAAAGACGATGCAGAAAAATCTAAGAATGTGCATCTAAACAGCTCATTTTTTGAGGATAGCAACATTTCTTCGGGAATAAACAAGCAGAATACTCAAATGCAGTTGCAGGTAAAAAGCGAAGACGAGCCGCTGAACACATCAACCCAGGAAAAAGATGATGTTGAGCTGGAGGATCGATTGGCACAGGCGCTGAAAAAAAATCGAAAGAAATACATTAAAAAACTTTTTAAGGGATCCAAAGAAGATTATTTGTATGTATTAGAAACACTGGAGTCTAAATTTATTTGGCCCAAAGTGGTAAAATGTCTCCAAAAAGAGATAATTCCAACTTATGATATTGATATGACCACAAGAACGATGGTCCAGTTTACTGATGAGTTAGAGAAATATTTTAACGATTAAAAGCTGAATTATGAATGCAAATGACGCCAAAAAACCTAAGTTGACAGCCGATCATACACAGCGCTTGCAAGATATGCGGGTGTTTAGCACACATGGGGGAGGTGAAAAAAGAATTCAGCGCCAACATGATAAAGGGAAATTGACAGCTAGGGAGCGACTGGGTCTACTATTGGACCCGAATTCGTTTCATGAAATTGACGCTTTTGTGACCCACCGTTCGTCTGCTTTTGGGTTGGAAGATCAAAAAGTATTGGGAGATGGAGTAGTAACGGGTTCAGGAACCATAAACAGCCGGCCGGTCTATGTCTATAGTCAAGATTTTACGGTATTTGGAGGGTCATTATCGGAAACCCATGCGGAGAAAATATGCAAAATCTTAGATTTAGCCCTTAAAAATGGTCACCCTGTAATTGGGTTGAATGATTCAGGCGGCGCACGCATTCAAGAGGGGGTTTCCGCATTGGGCGGCTATGCAGAAGTTTTTTGGCGAAACAGTATGGCATCTGGTGTAATTCCTCAAATTTCTGCCATTATGGGCCCTTGCGCAGGTGGGGCTGTTTATTCACCAGCGCTAACTGATTTTATCTTCATGGTTAAGGACAGTAGTTATATGTTTGTTACCGGACCAAATGTCGTTAAAACAGTTACTCACGAGGAGGTAAGTTCAGAAAATTTAGGCGGGGCTTCCATTCATACCCAGAAATCAGGGGTAGCTCATTTTGCCACACCTAATGATAATGTTTGTCTAAGTGATATTCGCCGATTAATGGACTATTTACCCTCCAATTGCGAGGAGAAGCCACCGCGTTACGATTCTAGTGCTCCAGATGCCCATAAAGTAGCCGCTTTGGATACCTTAATACCAGAAAATCCCAATAAACCCTATGATATTAAAGATATTATTGAGGGCCTGTTGGATGCGAAAAGTTTTTATGAAGTACAGCCCGATTACGCTGAGAATATGGTCACTGGTTTTGCCAGATTGGATGGGGCAAGTATTGGAGTAGTAGCGAACCAACCGCTTGCGATGGCAGGAGTACTGTGTATTGATTCATCATTAAAAGCTGCACGATTTGTTCGCTTTTGTGATGCTTTTAATATTCCATTATTGGTCTTGGTGGATGTGCCAGGATTTCTACCAGGAACCGATCAGGAATGGGGCGGTATTATTAAACATGGAGCAAAATTACTTTATGCATTATGTGAGGCAACGGTGCCAAAATGTACGGTTATCACGCGTAAAGCTTATGGAGGTGCGTATGATGTGATGAATTCAAAGCATATTCGAGCTGACTATAATTTAGCCTGGCCAACCGCTGAAATTGCGGTCATGGGAACCAAAGGTGCAGTAGAGATAATTTTCAAAGAGGAAATTGCGGCTTCAGACGATCCCGAAGTTAAACAGGCTGAATTGGAACGACAATATGCTCAGGAATTTGCCCACCCATATAAAGCTGCAGCAAGGGGATTTATTGATGAAGTAGTACTGCCTTCGGAGACGCGAGCGCGATTGATTCATGCTTTCAAAATGAGTGAAAACAAGGTAGATAGCGTGCCTAAAAAAAAACATGACAATCTTCCTCTTTAGTTAGTAGAATCTTCGTAATTTTAGTGCTACTTAGTTTCTACGATATAGGCTTAGTATGTGTAGAAATGGTATCGAGATAATCTACTTACTATATAAATGCAACAAGAACTTCGAAATATTGCCATAATTGCTCATGTAGATCATGGCAAGACGACACTTTTAGATCAAATATTAAAACAGTGCGGTACATTCCAAGCTCACCAAGAAGTTGATGACCGAGTGATGGATTCTGGTGATCTTGAAAGGGAACGCGGAATTACTATTTCGTCCAAAAATACAGCCGTGTCTTGGAAAGATACCAAAATTAATATCGTAGACACGCCTGGGCACGCCGATTTCGGGGGTGAGGTCGAGCGGATTTTAAAGATGGTAAATGGGGTTATCTTGTTAGTAGATGCTGCAGAAGGTCCGCTTCCACAAACTAAATTTGTTCTCAGGAAATCCCTAAGCCTAGGGTATAAACCTATTGTGTTAATCAATAAGATTGACCGAAAGGATGCAAGGCCAGACGATGTACTTAATGAAATATTTGACCTCTTTGTTGTGCTTGATGCTACCGATGAACAGTTAGAATTTCCTGTACTTTATGCAGTTGCAAAAGAGGGGATTGCAGGTAGACAACCCAATAGCATAGACGATGATTTATCGAGTTTAATGAATCTTATAATTGAACATGTACCCGCGCCTGAACAACCTATGAATGTCCCGTTCAAGATGCTTATAAGTTCCATAGATTGGAATGACTATGTGGGCCGGATTGCAGTAGGTCGTATCGAGCAAGGTGTTGTAAAAGTGAATCAGGATCTCTCTTTAGTAAAAGGTAACGGTGAGGTTAAAAGTAAACGCCGAGTGACAAGACTATTTTCTTTTAGTGGTCTGAAGCGCGAACCTGTAGAAGAGGCAATCGCAGGTGATATCGTGGCCATAGCTGGATATGAAGGTGTTCATATCGGTGACACCTTAACCGATTCCTCCGATAAGGAACCCTTATCATATGTTGACTTAGACAAGCCAACCATTGCAATGTATTTCAGAGTGAATAACTCCCCATTTGCAGGCTTAGAAGGCAGTTATGTTACCTCTAACCAAATAAAAGATCGCTTAGAAAAAGAAGTTCGAACAAATGTGGCGATGCAACTGGAGTTTACAGATAGTCCTGATGTTTTTAAGGTCTCTGGCAGAGGTGAATTGCAAATGGCTATATTAATTGAAACAATGCGTCGTGAAGGATACGAGTTCGCTGTATCACGACCAGAGGTACTCTTTCAAAATATAGATAGTATTCCACATGAACCGGTCGAAGAAGTTGTAGTTGATGTGCACAAAGACTATTCCAATCGGGTTATAGACAATTTGCAAAAACGAAAGGGCATTATGCAAGGAATGAGCCAAGAAGGAGAAAATAACAGGATTGAATTTAGAGCGCCATCCAGAGGACTCATTGGATTTCGGAGCGAATTACTCACTGAAACCCGAGGCACAGGAATCATGCATCAACAGTTCGATACTTATGAACCATTTGCCGGGGAAATACCAGGAAGAAGTCGGGGTGCCTTAATTGCGCTAGAAAAAGGTGAGACAACCAATTATTCTTTGGAGGGCATTCAAGACCGAGGTACTTTTTTTATCGAAGCGGGTAAGCCAGTTTATAAGGGAATGGTCATAGGAATAAATAACCGAGCAGCAGATATGGTTGTGAACGTGGTAAAAAAGAAAAACTTGACCAATCACCGTGCAACTCAGACTGCTGAAGCCACTAAAGTATCACAGGCTAAAAAAATGAGCCTTGAAGAATGCATTGAGTTTCTTGAGGAAGATGAATGGCTAGAGGTAACTCCTAAAAATCTGCGAATACGAAAACGCTTTTTAGACCACAATGAGCGTAAGAGAGAAGAAAAGAAAAAGCAGAATTAAAATTTATTGTATTGCTGCTGTACCATTTCATTTACTGATAGCTATACATTAATTTGGAGATTCTGCGTTACGCTAATTTAAGTGTATTGTGTTATTCAAGGTGCTTTAAGACAATTTTATCAGAATTCGAAGCCTATTAACCAAAAAAAAGGTAATGAGATTATGATAAGGTAAAATTAAAACAATGAGTCATTTAAAATAATTGTCTAAAGACTAAAACAAATTAAATCTATAATTACCTATTATCATATTCTCTAGATAAAATTCACATCAATTACTTAAATGAAAAATTAGAAATCCAAACCGCAGTTACCCCTTTAGATTTGCTAAAATATTGATATACTCTCACCTAACAAATTAGGTTTACAGTTATTTATTATGCTAAACCATAAAGTTGTTGTTTTTCGTGATAATAAGATTCAAAGTATTGCTTTAATTCAAGGTGTTCCTGCTCTGAAAGTAAAAAATCCCTCAACATAAGCTCTCTTGCCTGGTTTTTTGCTGTTTCTAGTAGGTCCTGATCCTGAATAATATCTGCAAATTTAAAATCAGGTAATCCGCTTTGCTTAGTTCCTAGGAAGTCCCCTGGCCCTCTAAGTTTTAAATCTATTTCGGCAATTTCAAAGCCATCTGTGGTCTTTTCCATAGTCTTAAGCCGAACAGCACCTGACTTACTCACTGCATTATCAGGAATTAAGATACAATAGCCCTGCCGACTCCCACGCCCAATTCTTCCACGAAGCTGATGCAACTGAGAAAGACCAAAGCGTTCGGCATG
Organism: Balneola sp.; assembly: GCA_002720745.1. Taxonomy (GTDB): domain Bacteria; phylum Bacteroidota; class Rhodothermia; order Balneolales; family Balneolaceae; genus UBA1275. The sequence goes on along the minus strand of PBJO01000004.1, from coordinate 11,665 downwards.
CTCTATGATCATTGTGGAAGCATTAGGCACATCCACTCCCACTTCGACTACAGTAGTTGAAACTAAAATATCAATCTCACCTTTTGCAAATGATTGCATTTTGGCGTCCTTCTCCCCACTTTTAATACGTCCATGCAATAAGGCTACTCGAGCAGACGGAAAGCGCCGACGTATCTTCTCAAAACCGGCAGTGGCATCCTTTAAATCAAGGACTTCAGATTCTTCGATTAGCGGATAAATATAATATATCTGCCCGCCATCAGATATTTCTTGTTCTATAAAATGGTACACATCTGCTCGTTTTTTTTCCGAGCGAATTGCGGTTCGGATAGTTTTTCGCCCCTTTGGTAAACCCTTTATCTTAGAAATATCCAAGTCGGCATATAATGACATGGCAAGAGATCGAGGTATAGGTGTTGCACTCATTACCAAAATGTGCGGATTATTGGCTTTATGCAATAGTGCGGCTCGCTGCTGAACCCCAAATCGGTGTTGCTCATCTATAACGACCATCCCTAAGTTATGAAAATGAACTTCCTTCTGTATAACTGCATGAGTTCCAACTATGATATTGCATCCTCCACCCTCAATGTCTGTAAGTACATCGCGGCGCAGTCCTGTTTTTTGCCCACCAACTAAAAGTCTTATGGAAATGTTGAGTTCGGAAAAAGCCTTTCTTAAGCCTGTAAAATGCTGTTCTGCCAGGATTTCGGTTGGAGCAACTAGGGCTCCTTGGTATCCATTATCGACCGCCATGAGAAGCGCTCCCATGGCCACTACGGTTTTACCTACACCTACATCACCCTGAATAAGTCTATTCATTTGACGCCCAGATCGCACATCATCGTTTATGTCTCTCAATGCTGATCTTTGACCAGAAGTTAATTTAAAAGGGATCAGCTGATCGAAATAAAGCCGCGTATTTGGGATGCTTTTTTTAAGTATAGGACCTATTTTGGCTTTTCGACGTTCGCCGTGGATGCGTTCCATGCTTAGTTGAAATAAGAAAAATTCTTCAAATTTAAATCTTCTGAGTGCTTGCTTATGGGCTTCTTGTGAAGAAGGGGTATGTATGGCCCTAATTGCGTCTGCACGATATGGGAAGCCATAAGTGCGTCGAATATAGTCCGGTATAAATTCAGGGATCAAGCTATCAAGGCAGGATTGATTCAGTAACTGAGTTATCCAATTTTGGATATCACTGTTATATAATCGTGCTTTGTGGAAATGTTGTCCACTTGGATAAATGGCCACTATACTGGAGAAGTCAGCTAAATCACTTATTTTATGCAAATCATCTGTCTCGGGGTGAGCTATAGATAAATGACGTCCAAATTGTTTTACTGTGCCAAAAAGGGCAATCTTTTGACCAACTTTAAACCTTTGTTTTATGTAATATCCCCCTTTGAACCAAACCGCTTTAAGTCCGCCTGTTTCATCTTTCACAACTATTTCAAGGCGCTTCTTTGCTTTAAATCCTTGTTCACTTATCTGAGAAATAGTGCCGGCGACTGTTACTTTTTCACCGACACCTCGGAGTTGCCCAATTTTTTGAACATTAGTCCTATCTAAATAGCGCCGCGGAAAGAAAAAAAGTAAATCCTGCGCACAATGAATCCCTTCTTTTGCGAGAGCATTTAGTTTAATTGAGCCTATTCCTTTGAGTTTAGATATCTTCAAATGATATAGTGATATATATCTGTATTATTACATTTTGTTGAGTTGATCCAAATTGTTTAGGAAATATAGTGGTATTTGAAATCAACTTTATATGATTGAACCTTTTTATTTGTTTTACCTTTGGACTTATATGTTTTGTTGTTGTATCTTTTAAGGCTTTCGAATTGATTATAAAACTCATCAATGGCCTCAACTAAAACTATTTGAACATTGCCAACGATTCAACAACTTATTAGAAAAGGTAGAAAAACCAATAAACGCAAGACAACTGCTCCTGCTATGCAAAGTTGTCCTCAAAAGCGTGGAGTATGTACACGAGTATATACCACAACACCCAAGAAACCTAACTCTGCACTACGTAAAGTAGCAAGAGTACGTCTTACAAATGGTATTGAGGTTACGGCTTATATCCCGGGAGAAGGACACAACCTGCAAGAGCACAGTATTGTATTGATACGTGGAGGTCGCGTAAAAGATCTTCCTGGTGTCCGCTATCACATTATTCGAGGGACTCTCGATACCGCTGGTGTAGAAGGTCGTACTCAGAGTAGAAGCCTGTACGGAACAAAAAGACCAAAAGCGAAATCTTAAGTTTAGTTCAATCTATTATGCGTAGAAGAAAAGCAGAGAAAAGAGATGTACAACCTGACCCCATATTTGACGATAAGCTAATTACACGTTTTGTAAACAATTTGATGCGTGATGGTAAAAAAAGTGTTGCTAGAAAAATTGTCTATCAAGCTTTTGAAATAATTGAAGAACGTACAGGTGAAACTGGAGTGGAAATTTTTCGTTCTGCTCTGCAGAATTCAACTCCTGTGGTAGAAGTGAAATCACGACGAGTTGGTGGGGCAACCTACCAAGTTCCTGTGGAAGTTCGGCAAGAGCGCGGTACTGCATTAGGAATGCGCTGGCTTATTAAAGCTGCGCGCTCAAGAAACGATAAATCTATGTCTTTGCGTCTCTCAAGAGAACTTATCGATGCCTCTAAAAACGAAGGTGGTGCGGTTCGTAAGAAAGACGAAACACATCGCATGGCAGAAGCAAACAAAGCTTTTGCTCATTTCAGATTCTAATTTCGCTTTAAATATAATTTATCACATCATGCCTGACACTACAACAATGGATCCAAAAGTACTTGACCAAATGCGACGTACCCGTAACATCGGGATCATGGCTCACATTGATGCAGGTAAAACTACGGTAACCGAACGTATTCTTTTTTATACCGGTAGAAGTCACCGTATTGGAGAAGTGCACGACGGTGCGGCTACTATGGACTGGATGGAGCAGGAGCAGGAGCGAGGCATTACAATTACTTCTGCAGCCACTCACTGTATCTGGAATGATCATCGTATTAACATTATTGACACTCCTGGTCACGTTGACTTCACCGTAGAGGTAGAGCGCTCGCTTCGGATACTAGATGGGGCAGTGTTTGTGCTTTGCTCGGTGGGTGCTGTTCAGCCTCAGTCAGAAACAGTATGGCGTCAAGCAACAAAATATAAAGTTCCATGTATGGCTTTTGTAAACAAAATGGATCGAACAGGTGCAGATTTTTACAACGTTGTTGATCAGTTGAATGACAAATTGAAAGCCAACCCTATCCCCATTCAAATTCCTATTGGCAGTGAAGAGAATTTCAAAGGAGTTGTTGATCTCATTAATATGGAGGGTATCGTTTGGGATGAGGCCTCCTTGGGCGCAAAGTACGATGTAATCGATATTCCTGAAGACATGGTAGATAGTGTGAATGATTATCGCGTGCAAATGCTTGAAGCAATAGCTGACCATGATGAGTCGCTTATGGAAAAATATTTAATGGAAGAAGAAATTTCAGCTGCGGAAATTATTAATGCCATTAGAAAGGCTACCATCGCAAAAGATATCACCCCAGTAATGTGTGGTACTGCACTTAAAAATAAAGGTGTGCAGGTTATGTTAGATCGTGTTATCGATTTCATGCCAAGTCCATTAGATATTGAAGCGGTAAATGGCATAGACCCTAACACGGAAAACAAAATAACCAGAGTCGCAAATCCTGATGCTCCGTTTAGTGCCCTTGCTTTTAAAATTATGACAGATCCGTATGTAGGTAAACTAACATTTGCACGTATATACTCTGGACGTTTAGCCAAAGGATCGTATATACTAAACTCTACAACGGGTAGAAAAGAACGTGTAGGACGTTTGCTTGAAATGCACGCAAACGATAAAAAAGATTTAGACTTCGCTCAAGCTGGAGATATAGTCGCCCTTGTGGGCGTGAAAGCGGTATTTACCGGTGATACGTTCTGCGATTTAGACCAGCCTGTAATATTGGAGCAAATTACTTTCCCTGAGCCGGTAATTAAATTAGCAGTTGAGCCCAAAACAAAAGCAGATAGTGACAAATTATCCACAGGATTGCAAAAGTTAGCAGAAGAAGATCCTACCTTTAAAGTAAGCACTGATGAAGAAACCGGTCAGACTACCATTGCTGGCATGGGTGAGCTTCACTTAGAAATCATCGTCGACCGTTTGAAACGTGAATTTAAGGTAGAAGCGAATGTAGGAGCTCCGCAGGTATCTTACCGCGAAACTATTTCGAAAAATGTTACCCATCGCGAGGTTTACAAGAAACAAACGGGTGGACGTGGTAAATTTGCAGATATTCAGTTTGAAATTGCACCCATTGAATTTTTTGATAATTATGAGGGCCGCGAAGACCGAATAAGCCGAGATGATGGATTCATGTTTATTAACGAAATTGTTGGAGGTAACATACCTCGTGAATTTATTCCTTCTGTTGAGAAAGGCTTCAAAATGGCACTAGAAAATGGTATTCAGGCCAATTATTCTGTGCAGAATGTAGGAGTTCGTTTATTTGATGGATCGTACCATGATGTGGATTCAGATCAATTGAGTTTTGAATTAGCCGCAAAGAGTGGTTTCCGTGATTCGGCTAAAAAGGCAAGACCTGCACTATTAGAGCCGGTAATGAAAGTAGAAGTTACCACACCAGAAGAGTATATGGGTGATGTTATCGGTGACCTTAATTCACGTCGTGGTATAATCCAAAGTATGAATTCAGATCCTAAAGGTTCAGTTGTGAAAGCAAAAGTACCTCTTTCTGAAATGTTTGGTTACTCAACAGATCTTCGATCACTAACTCAGGGACGTGCTGTATATTCAATGGAATTTGAGGAGTACACACAGTTACCAGACAAATTGGCCCAGGAAATTATTGAGAGTCAGTCATAAACAATTTTTAATACTTACTTAAATGAATAAATAAAATGGCAAAAGAGACCTTTCAGCGAACCAAACCCCACGTTAATGTGGGAACGATCGGACACGTAGATCATGGCAAAACTACGTTAACGGCGGCAATTACCACGGTAATGGCAAAGACCTACGGTGGCGTTGCACAGGCGTTTGATCAGATCGATAATGCACCTGAAGAGCGCGAGCGCGGGATTACCATTGCTACGGCTCACGTGGAATACGAATCAGCGGACCGTCATTATGCCCATGTAGACTGTCCAGGTCACGCGGATTACGTTAAGAACATGGTAACGGGAGCGGCCCAGATGGATGGCGCAATTCTAGTAGTTGCGGCGACAGATGGTCCTATGCCACAGACCCGTGAGCACATCTTACTTGCTCGTCAGGTAGGCGTGCCACAGATCGTGGTGTTCATGAACAAGGTTGATTTGGTAGATGACGATGAGTTACTAGAGCTTGTAGAGCTTGAAGTACGTGAGTTGTTATCTAGCTATGAGTTTGATGGTGATGATATTCCTGTGATTCAAGGTTCTGCCTTGGGCGCGCTCAACGGTGAGGCGCAGTGGGAAGAGAAAGTAGTGGAGCTTATTCAAGCGGTAGATACCACGATTCCTACTCCTGAGCGGGATGTGGACAAGCCATTTTTGATGCCGGTGGAGGATGTATTTTCGATTACGGGTCGTGGTACGGTAGCTACGGGTAGGATTGAGCGCGGCATCCTTAAGCTCAATGATGAGATAGAGATTGTAGGGATTGTAGAAGATCCTATGAAGAGCGTGGTAACCGGTATTGAGATGTTTCGCCGTTTGTTAGATCAAGGTCAGGCGGGAGACAATGCAGGTATTCTACTTCGAGGTATTGACAAGGAGCAGATTCAACGAGGAATGGTTCTTTGTAAGCCAGGTTCAATTAACCCACATAAAAAGTTTGAGTGCGAGGTATACGTATTGAGTAAAGATGAAGGTGGTCGTCACACCCCATTTTTCAAAGGATACCGCCCTCAGTTCTATTTCCGTACAACGGATGTGACGGGAGCATGTGAGCTTCCATCAGGAGTAGAGATGGTAATGCCAGGCGACAACGTTAAGTTGAGCGTAGAGTTGATTCAACCGGTGGCTATGGAAGATGGATTGCGTTTTGCGATTCGTGAGGGTGGCCGTACGGTAGGTGCTGGCGTTGTAACTAAAATTTTAGATTAATCGACCGACATGAAGTATGGCCAAGAAATATTTATTTTATCCTTGGCACATACGGGTGTAGCTCAGCTGGTAGAGCACTGGTCTCCAAAACCAGGTGTCGGGAGTTCGAGTCTCTCCACCCGTGCTAACAAAAAATGAATTATGGAAAAGATCACTAATTTCTTCGACAGCGTTACTAAAGAATTCAAAAAAGTATCCTGGCCAACACAATCAGAACTAGTCGACAACACCATTATTGTTGTTGTGTTTTCTATTATACTATCTGTATTAATATTTGGCATAGATCAGGTATACAGTACGGTCTTAGAGGCGATATATAATTAATGAGTAAAGAATTAGATTTCGGCTGGTATGTAGTTCGCTGCTTTTCTAGTCATGAAAAAAAAGTTAAAGAGTTTTTGGATCGTGAAATTGAAGATCAGAAACTAGAGCATAAGATCAAGGATATCCTTGTTCCCACGGAGACTATAGTTGAAATCCGAAATGGGAAAAAGCGGACTAGAGAGAAGAATTTTTTTCCAGGGTATATTTTGCTCAATACCCATTTTGATGAAGAAGTTAATAACATAGTACAAAGCGCACCATCATGTATGGGTTTTCTTGTAGTAGGCGGTCAAACTAAGGTACCTACCCCGCTTAAAAAGCACGAAGTCCAGCGCATAATTGGACGAGTCCAAGAAGCTGGTATGGAATCAGGCAACATAGAAATTCCTTACCGAGAGGGTGATTTGGTAAAAGTCATTGCAGGTCCATTCAAGGACTTTGATGGGACTGTACAGGAAGTTAATACCGACAAATTAAAACTGCGTGTTTTAGTCAGTATTTTTGGTAGAAAGACTCCAGTTGAGGTGGATATCAATCAAGTTGAATCCACTACATAAAGAACTTAGTTAATGCGAACTAGCTATTACGCAAAAAACAGAAATTATAACACTTAGAAAAGGATCCTGAGAATCCATGGCAAAAAAAGTTGAACGAATTCTGAAACTCCAAATTGTTGGTGGTCAGGCTAATCCGGCTCCCCCAGTGGGTCCGGCTCTTGGTCAGGCTGGCATCAATATAATGGAATTTTGCAAAGCCTTTAATGCTAAGACTCAGGACAAGACTGGTACGGTAATACCTGTTGAGATCACAGTGTTTGCAGATAAGTCGTTTACATTTAAAACGAAAACTCCGCCAGCACCTGTACTTCTTAAACAGGCTGCCAAACTAAAGTCTGGTTCTGGTGAACCGAACCGAAACAAAGTAGGTACGGTTACATGGTCTCAATGCAAGCAAATTGCGAAGGAAAAGATGGAAGACTTAAATGCCTTCGATGTTGAAGCCGCCGCGGAAATGATTGCAGGAACAGCCCGCAGTATGGGTCTTAGAGTTAATCGTGACAAGTAAAGGAGTTGTAATCATGGCAAAAAGAGGAAAAAAATACCAACAAATAGCAACGCATGTTAATTCAGAGGGTGAGTACACTCTGGAAGAAGCCTGTGAGCTTGTGAAAAAAACGACTTTCACGTCATTTGATGCATCTGTCGATATTGACATCCGATTAGGAATTGATCCCAGACATGCTGATCAAATGGTGCGTGGAACAGTTAGTTTACCTCATGGAACAGGTAAGGAAATTCGTGTTCTTGCATTAGTAAACGAAGCAAAACAGAATGANGCTCGAGATGCAGGTGCTGATTATGTTGGATTAGATGATTATATCGCAAAGATTGGAGAAGGGTGGGTAGAGATCGATGTGATCATTGCAACCCCTGATGTAATGGGTAAGCTTGGTAAACTAGGTCGATTCCTTGGCCCCAGAGGTTTAATGCCAAATCCTAAAAGTGGTACTGTTACAATGGAAGTGGCCAATGCTGTCAAAACTGTAAAGGCTGGACAGATCGATTTTCGTGTAGACAAAGCTGGTATACTTCATACCACAATTGGCAAGGTAAGTTTTAAAACAGAGCAGATTAGAGAAAATGCTGTAGCATTTTTGTCAACTGTGATGCGACTTAAGCCATCCTCATCCAAAGGTATCTATGTAAAAAGCGTGTTTATGAGCAGTACTATGGGACCTAGTATACCTATAAGTAAAACCGCAGTTACATCTCTTAATTAAGGAGGAAATAAATTATGCCTACTGCTGAAAAACGAGCCATATTAGACGAGATTTCAGAGACTCTGCAAAACTCAGGAGCACTTTATGTGACAAAGTATAAGGGGATGTCTGTTGCTCAAGCTAATAAGCTTCGTGGTGCATTCCGCAANGGAAATATTAACTTTAAAGTCTACAAAAACAAACTAATGAAATTGGCAATGCAAGAAGTAGGTGGGTATGACGAAATGCTACCCTTACTCTCAGAACAAAATGCATTTGCCTTTGTCGAAGATGAGCTATCCGCACCTGCAAAAGTTCTTAAAGATTTTATCAAGGAAAATAATGACAAGCCTGAGTTCAAAGCAGCACTAATTGATGGAGATTTTTATGGTCCCGATCAACTTGCGGTACTTGCTGCAATGAGGACAAAAGACGAAATCATTGNAGATATACTAGGTTTGCTAATGGCACCAATTACCAATGTGGTTGGTTCATTACAAGCCCAGGGGTCTAACCTTNTGGGAGCTGTAAAAACAGTCGCTACAAAAAGCAAAAACTAATATTTATCAATTAATAAACGATTTTTACTAAAAACAACTGGAGAAAAAAATGGCTGACGTTAAAGAATTAGCTGAACAGCTAGTCAACCTAACAATTAAAGAAGCAAATGAACTTGCTACAGTACTCGAAGATGAGTACGGTATTAAACCTGCAGCTGCTGCTGTAGCGGTTGCTGGACCTGCTGCTGGTGGCGACACTGGTGGAGCAGTAGAGCAATCTGAATTTATTGTAGTGCTGGAGAGCGCTGGAGCAAAGAAAATTGCCGTAATTAAAGAAGTACGTGGGATTACTGGTCTAGGTCTGAAAGAAGCTAAGGACTTAGTTGATGGTGCTCCTGGAAACATTAAAGAAGGCGTTTCAAAAGAGGAAGCAGAGGAAATCAAAGCCAAACTAGAAGAGGCTGGAGCCACTGTAGAGCTAAAGTAATTTCAAATTACAATTTGTTGGTAGCCAATATCGTGAAAACGGTAATGGCTATCGGCGTCTATATTACACGGCCCCAAAAAGGTCAAATTCGATTATCACCCTTCAATCTTTAAGGAGAGGTTCCTTTTGAGTAAGAAGTTGCAAACAATTCCCAATACAGACAGAGAATCATTTGGACGCACAAAACATGTGCTTGACTATCCCGATTTTCTAGACATTCAATTAGAATCATTTGAGAAATTCGTTCAATTAGATATCGCACCTAATGAACGAGAGAGTCAAGGTCTTCAAAGAATTTTCAACGAGAATTTTCCTATACAGGATACTCGTGAGACCCACATACTAGAATTTTTGTATTATAATGTTGATGTACCCAGGTACACTATAAATGAATGTCAGGAAAGAGGTTTAACCTACTCAGTACCACTTAAGGCAAAGCTACGGCTATCCTCTGTTGACGATTCCGATGAAGCTTCTGAAACAATAGAACAGGAAGTATTTCTTGGTGATTTACCATGGATGACTCACCGTGGTACATTTATTATAAATGGGGCAGAGCGAGTTATCGTAAGTCAGTTACATCGTTCCCCGGGTGTCTTTTTTGGGCAATCCATACACCCAAATGGAAGTCAATTGTACTCCGCTCGAGTTATACCTTTCAAAGGATCATGGATTGAATTTACCACAGACATTCGCGATGTATTGTGGGCATACATAGATAGAAAGAAAAAGATTCCAGCTACTACCTTAATGAGGGCGCTTGGGTATTCTACTGATGAGGAGTTGCTGAGTTTATTTGAGCTGTCAGAAGCCCTAAAATTTGGTACAAAAGCTGATTTCAACAAAAATCTTGTTGGAAAGCGTTTGGCTGAAAGTATTACCACTGAAGTTACCGAAGAAGTAGTTGACGACGAGACTGGTGAAATTACCGAAGCAAACAAGCGTTTAAATCTATTAGAAAGGGACCATGAATTAGCTGAAGATGACTACGGATTAATTAAAGAATCCGGTTTAAAAACGGTGTTGGTTCAGAAAATTTCGAGTGAAGAATCTGAGCGATCTGTTATGATGAACACGCTCAGAAAAGATCCTACTCATGATGAGTATACGGCACTTGGAGAGGTTTACAAACAGATACGTTCAGGAGAAATGCCAGACCCTGAAACCTCAAGAGCAATTCTTGAACGCTTATTCTTTAGTGATAAAAAATATGATTTGGGTGAGGTTGGGCGTTACAGACTTAACAAACGACTTCATCAGGATCGTACCGATGTTCAATTTTTGACTAAAGAAGATATTGTTGCCATCATCAAAGAGGTCATCCGTCTCAAGGATTTAAAATCTCAGGTCGATGATATTGATCACTTAAGCAATAGACGTATTCGTACAGTGGGTGAACAGCTAGGTCAGCAATTTGCCATAGGTTTAGCACGTATGGCTAGGACAATTAAAGAAAGAATGAACTCAAGAGATGCAGAACAGCTAACTCCTCAAGATTTAGTAAATGCCCGTACTATTTCTAGCGTTATCAATACCTTCTTTGGCACCAACCAGCTGTCCCAATTTATGGATCAAACTAATCCACTAGCAGAGCTGACTCATAAAAGAAGAATGTCCGCTCTTGGGCCAGGTGGTCTGACCCGAGAGCGTGCTGGCTTTGAAGTTCGTGATGTTCATTACACTCATTATGGGCGTTTATGTCCAATTGAAACACCGGAAGGTCCTAATATTGGTCTAATCTCCTCTCTTTGTGTACACGCGAAAGTAAATGACTTTGGATTTATAGAAACACCATACAGAAAAGTTAAAGACGGAAAAGTTAGTCAGGATGTAGAGTATTTAGCTGCTGAGCAAGAAGACGAAACTGTGATTGCTCAGGCAAATGCTGAATTAAATGAAAGTAGCACTTTTGTCAATGAAACAGTGTTCTCTCGCATGCGTGAAGGTAACTATACTCAAGCTCGCATCGATGAAATCGAATACATGGATGTCGCAACCAATCAGATTACATCACTGGCAGCTGCACTCATTCCTTTTATTGAACATGATGATGCCAATCGCGCTTTAATGGGTTCGAATATGCAACGTCAAGCTGTTCCTTTATTACGACCTGAAGCGCCTGTTGTAGGTACCGGCCTAGAACATCGTGCTGCACGGGATTCTAGAGCAATAATTACTGCTGAGGCCGATGGTGAAGTGGTATATGTAAGTGCAACGGAGGTTCGTGTGAAATATGATCGCAGTGTACTAGAACAGAATTGTTACTTTGATAATGGTATTAAGAGTTATCAGTTAGAAAAATTTACTCGTACCAACCAAGACACTGCTACGAATCAGCGACCAATTGTTAAAATTGGTGACCGTGTCAAGAAAAATCAGGCTATTGTAGACGGTTGTTCAACGGATGGTGGGGAACTTGCATTGGGTAGAAATCTTTTAGTTGCATTTA
>PBJO01000003.1 GCA_002720745.1 Balneola sp. | reverse complement strand
TAACGTAAATCCATAATAACGCTGGACTAAATAAACACTATCATTTACGCTGGCTGATATGTCTTTCCTCTCTTCACGGTAAATTTCTACCCAATTTATACCTCCCGAAATATCATTCTCCCTATTTATCAATGAACATGAGACCTCCATGTTCATTGATAAATAGAGGGGGGTAGTGCTTTGCATTGGAAAAAAAGATTCCTGCACATTAAAATTTTGTTACGAATATGCTGTAATGCTCAAACCAAAAAAAACTATTAGTGTAAATAATAACTTGCTCATTTTAGCTTTTTATTTCTTTTTTTGTGAATAAAAATCTAAAGCAGGGCCTCAATAGCGCTCATTAACTCTTTGCTATCTGGTTCTACGCCACTTCTAAACCTCCTCTGTAATATGCCCTTTTTGTCAATTAAAAACTTTTCAAAATTCCAACGAATCCCACCTTCAAAGTCTTGATTTGGTTGGCCCGTCAGGTATGTAAACAAAGGCGCTTGGTCGTCACCTCTAACAGAGACTTTTGAGGTCATAGGAAAAGTAACCCCATAGTTTAGAGTACAGAATTGTTTAATATCTTCTTCTGATCCCGGCTCTTGCCCCATAAAGTTATTAGCAGGAACCCCAATGACAACCAACCCATCACCGCTATACTCTTCATACACCTTTTGAAGGCCTTTGTATTGAGGGGTATATCCGCATTTTGAAGCCACATTAACAATTAGGATTACTTTCCCTTTGTATTTTTCCAAAGGCATTTCATTGCCATCTATATCTTCAACGATATAATCATAAAGTTTTTTGTCTTTTGCGCTCATAATCTCTGATGGTTGTGTGATATTTAGATAGCTTAAACTCAACAGTAATATTAATAGTAATTTCATGGTCTTAGATAAATTGTTATTCTTACCTTCTCTAAAACAAAATCCATAAAATTCATTCCTTCAAAATGACTTGTCCCCGGCTGCTTTATCAATCACTCATCCTTATAGTTTTTGTTTTTGGCTTAAATTTAAAACTAACAGGTCAAATGTTCAGCGTTGGGAACCAAGAAAAAGAGCGCCGCGCATTTAGCTCAACCGTTCATCTTGGATACAGTGATGTTAACTTCAAATACGTAGGGGATAACCCCGCCATCAAAGATAATCCGGATCAGTCACTATCTATGGAGCCTTCATTATTACACGTACGATACAACACCCCTAGCGTAAGCATACAACTTATTGGTGGCAATACTATTATTGGAAACGAGAATGAATCACTGGTTCGATTAGGGGTGGAACTAGGAACACAATCCTACTTGCTTAGAAAGAAAAGGCTTCAGTTTATTATTCCGTTTAGAGTAGAAACCGCCATTACCGCGGCAACCAAGGAGGGTTATGGCCAGCGATTTTATCAGACCGCCTTTTCTGGTGGATTTGGTGGTATCATCGCGATGAAGCCCACGAATTTTTTTTCCATATATACAGAGGCTACTAAGTGGTATGGCTTCAGTAATTCAGCGGGTAATTTTTTTGGAGGATACACCGATCAATTTAAAACAAAGGCCACCATACATTTAAATCGGCTCATAAGGGGACGTGGTGTATATTTTTCATATGAAAACCTGTTACAAAATTTTAATATTAGGGGGATAGATTTTGATTATGAGTCTAGGGTATTTCTATTTTCAATTGGTATAGATATACAGTAAACTTTCTAATTAGCGCGGGAGGTGCGGAGTGAAAGCAGAGAAATTATTTCTAGAGTTAGAACAATTATTAGAACAAAACGGCTATACAACCCGCAAAGAAAGAGGTAGATTTGCTGGTTCTGATTGTCTAGTTGAAGGCGACAAACTAGTTTTAGTTAACAAAAATAAACCTGTTGAATCTCAGCTTAAAACCCTTGCAACTGTACTAGCTCAAATACCCTTAGAAGGCTTTTTTGTTAAACCTGTAATCAGAAAAGAGTTGCAAAAGCTTTGGGATCAGCTACAGCTACATTCAACCATCCAAGAAAAAGGGAGTGGCTTAGAGTGAAGTGTACTATTCTGGGTAGCGGAACATCTATGGGGGTGCCCGTTGCTGGCGGTTTCTATAAAGAAGGACTTATACCTGATCCGCGTAATATCCGGAGCAGATGCTCTGCCTGGATTCAACAGGATGGATTTTCTTTGGTAATCGATGTTGGTCCAGAATTTAGGCTCCAGAGTATTTCTGCCGGCATAAACCGAATTGATGCGGTTTTAATTACCCACGAGCATATGGATCATATTGCGGGCATAGATGACCTTAGGATGTATAATTATATACAGAAAGACTCAATACCGATATATGCTACCTCCTCTGCTATAAAGTCTATTAAGACTAGGTTTCATTATTTGTTTGGAGCAGAGCGCTATCCTGGTTCTGCTAGAATTAATTTTAATACCATTCTCAACCCAGTACAGATAGGCCCGTTTACTATAACGGCCATTCCAGCAAAACACGGCAGTCTTGATATCATTGGTTTCAAAATAAATAATTTGTGTTATCTAACAGACGTAAAAGAGTTGCCAAAAGAAAGCTTGTCACTAGTAAAGGGTGCAAAGGTGCTTATTTTGAGCGCGCTACGTTGGGGGCCTAAGCACCCAACCCACCTCAGTATCCCAGATGCAGTGGCATTAATTACAGAGTTAGGTGTTCCTGAAGCATATTTAATACATATGAATGGCCAAACAAAACACGGTTTATCAAATAAAAAACTACCCAAAAGTATACGGTTGGCCTTTGATCAACAAACCATCTATGTCTAAGTAAAGCTTTTTAGTTCTTTGCTTGCGTTGAGTTGCTCTACCACTTCCTTTACCCCTTGAGCATTATGCAAATCACAAACCAGAAGCGCTTTTTCAGTTTCCACAACAGCCATATTTTTTACCCCTACTAGCGCAATCACTTTTTCGCTCTTAGAAAAGATCAAATTGTTGTTTGAATCGATCAAGCAATAATTCAGCACTTCTAGCGCGTTTGAGTCTTTATCTTTTTCAAATAGCTCATATACAGCTAGCCAACTTCCAACGTCATTCCAACCAAAATCTCCTGGGATTACTTTCACAGACGCCGCCTTTTCCATAATCCCATAATCGATGGATATGGCTTCGCAGTCCATATAAAAGTCATTAATTGCTGCAGCTTCCAGCTTTGTGCCAAATTCTGCTTTAGCTCGCTGTAATAACTCGTACATTGCCGGAAGATGCCCTTGTATTTCCTGAAGAATCTGAGAGGTCTTCCAAACAAACATTCCGCTATTCCAAAAATAATTACCCTGCTTTAAAAAAAAGTCTGCAGTTTTCTGATCGGGCTTTTCCTTAAAAGCCGTTACTTGAAACCCTCGCTCATCAGCAGTGTTAGCTGACCCCATTAAATCCGCCTCAATATACCCAAAACCTGTTTCAGCGAAATGGGGGCGTATCCCTATCGTTACCAAATCATCCCCTTTTTTTGCGGTAATCACCGCACTTTCAAGTATTTTACAAAATTCTTCTGGCTTAGTAATATGGTGGTCAGCTGGCAATACAACCATCACTGCCTCCGGGTCTTGGTGCTCAAGAAGCGCCGCCGCTATGGCTACACAAGGAGCCGTATTTTTGGCTACCGGCTCCCCAATAATATTCTTTGATAAGGCCTTGGGTAGTTGCTCTGCTACTATGTCCTTGTAACACTCATTAGTCACCACCATAACTTGTTGCTGGGGGATTATACCCGATACTCTCTCTACTGTATTTTGCAACATGGTTCCGCGTCCAAATAACTGATGAAATTGCTTTGGATTGGATTGGGTACTAAATGGCCAAAATCGGGTTCCAGAGCCCCCCGCCATAATTACTGCATATACCATAGTTTTTCTCTAAAAGGTGCT
Source organism: Balneola sp. (assembly GCA_002720745.1). Classification (GTDB taxonomy): domain Bacteria; phylum Bacteroidota; class Rhodothermia; order Balneolales; family Balneolaceae; genus UBA1275. The sequence continues at coordinate 185,058 of PBJO01000003.1, read as the reverse complement.
ACTTTTACTTTCTTATTTCTGATAAGGCCTCTTGGTCAAGGCCGTGGATATTTTCGCCCCCATCAACCCGAGTTAAGCTTATGCTAAACTTTGACCCTATATTAGGGTCACTTTGAATTTTTAATGTTTCTCCATGGGCTTCTATGATGTGCTTTACAATGGCAAGGCCAAGGCCTGTTCCGCCACGTTTTCTAGAGCGCGATTTATCTACTCGGAAAAAACGCTCCGTAATTCGTGGTAAATCGGTTTCATCAATTCCTATGCCCGTATCCTCGATATTAAGTGTTATTTTTTTGGACTCTTCGGTGGGTATTAATTCTATTCTAACGCTCCCTTGAGGAACATTATATTTGATTCCGTTTTCTATCAAATTGATTAGGATTTGCCGTAGTTGATTTTTGTCCGCTCTAACTCTAAGGTTTTGATTCATTTCCTCTATAAATAAATTCACCTGCTCTTTCTGTGCTTTTTCTTGGAGGCTTTCGACCACATCATTAATGATATCATAAAGACAAACCTCTTCCATTTCCGACTTTAATTCTCCTGTTTCAAGTTTGGAAATCTCCATCAAATCTTTGGTAAGATAAATGAGTCGGGCTACATTTTTCATGGCTTTTTGCAAGAACTTTCTGTTGACTTTTTCGTCTTCTAGCGCCCCATTCAATAATGTTTCAACAAAGCCTTGAATAGCAAAAATAGGCGTTTTAAGCTCGTGTGAGATATCCCCAATAAATTCTTTTCGGTAATTTTCAATTCGGTTCAACCGCTGTATTTCACGCTCCACTGTCCGGTTGGCTTTAACAAGTTTTCTTATCACATAATCAAGCTCGTCATTGGTTGAGCTAGTCTGATCATCCACCTCTTCAAATCTTTTTTTTGAGATGTTTTTAGAAATGCGCTCAAGCATCATAAGGCGTTTATAATCTACCTTATAATCGATGATAAAGAAAATCAGAAAGCTTAAAAACCCCACCGCTGCGGTGGCCACAATGCCCTCAGCGATACTACTATCAAAGTAAACAAATACTAACCCAAAAGTTAACCCCCCAATTGGGGTTGCGCTATATAGCGCTTTACGAAAGCCTAGCTTATATATTGGTATGCGCTTGTTTCCTCTGCTCATTCTTTAAACCGATATCCAACACCCTTGACTGTCTCAATATAATGGTCGCCTATTTTCTCTCTAATTTTACGGACATGTACATCTACTGTTCGATCAACCACATATACTTTGTCTCCCCATACTTTATTTAACAGGACTTGCCGGTCAAGCACTCTTCCTTTTCTACTTGCCAAGTAAAATAATAATTCAAATTCTTTACGAGGAAGATGATAATCACGGCCTTCCTTCAGCACGATGTAACGGTCTTTATCAATTTGCAAATCATGAACCTCAAGCTTATTCGCAGCGGGCTCTGAACTATCGAGCCGCCTAAGGATAGCCTTAATACGAGAGACTAATTTAATGGTGCTAATCGGCTTGGTGATATAGTCATCTCCCCCTTTATTCAGGCTCTCTATTTCTGTCTTTTCATCACTTTTTGCTGTCAAAAATATGATTGGGGTTTTTATAAGATCTTTGTCCCTTCGCATAATCTCAACCGCCTCAAGGCCATCCATCTTGGGCATCATTATATCTAGCAATATTAAGTCAGGCCTACTCTCCTTCGCCTTCCTTATACCCTCTTCTCCATTTTCAGCCTTAAGAACATCGAACCCTTCTATTTTAAGGTTGTACTCAATTAAATCAAGTATATCGCGCTCATCATCTACAACTAATATGGTTTGTTTTGACACAGTTGTTTGGGCTAATTTTCAAGATTAATCATAATTTAAAGGTCGCCAACTCTTTTGCAAATCGGAAATAAAGAAATTGTTAAGCTTTTGCTAAGATTTTAACACCCTCAGTGACTGCTTTATCAGGCCGGAAAGATCTAAGCTCTGTCCTTCTTTCTGAATTTTTGCAACAACCTCCTCCGCATCTTTACCGCGGAAGCCTAAAGAACGTAACGCCCGAACCGCTTCCATAGCAACTTTATTAAACTCTCCTCCACCCCCCTTTATTATTCCTTCTCCCAAAACCGACGCCTCTGCCACTTTCTCACGTAGTTCGAGAATAATTCGCTCTGCTGTTTTTTTTCCAATCCCCGGTATCTTTGAAAGGAGCCCTGCCTGTCCATTTATAATAGCACCCATCAATTCGTTAATTAGTATACCGCTTAAAATTGTAACGCCGAGCTTTGGCCCAACCCCTTTTACGGTGATCAACTGTTCAAACAAAACTTTTTCTTCTACATTATTAAACCCAAAAAGCCGTTGATCGCTATCGGTAATATGGTGGTAGACCAGGAGCCTTACCGTTTCTCCTGTTTCGGGTAATTCTTCTTGGGTAAAACGAGAGCAACTAAGTCCATAGCCCACGCCTTGAACATTAATAACCACTCCTAAATCTTCCTTCTCTTCAAGTACTCCCTCTAAAAAACGTATCATGACTTAATTCTATTTGGATGATCAGCGACAAAGGCCGCCCAATCTCCTTTCTTATTATTCTGATGAGCTTGTTTTCTTGTTTTAGTGCCTTTGATATTCATATTGTGACACCACGCAACCGCCAGTGCGTCTGTAGCGTCTTTAGATAGCCTTTCATCTGGTAGTTGTATCATTTTTCCCAGCATAAAAGCTACTTGCTCTTTGTTCGCGTTGCCATTCCCTGTAATGGCCTTTTTTACTTCTTTGGGATAGTACTCATGTACCATCCGCCCCTGCTGCTTCATGGCCAAAATGGCAGCGGCCTGAGCCCTACCCAGCTTTAACATTGCCTGGGGGTCAACCCCATAAATAGGGGTTTCAATGGCACAACTACTCGGATTTATAGACTTCAATAAAGCAGAAACTTCATCAAAAATAACATTCAGTCGTTCCAAATGGTTTTCTATGTGTACCAATCGAATAACATCGCAACGAAGAGCTATTAATTTTCCGCGATCCTCAGACAGCACCGCATACCCCATTACTCGGGAGCCGGGGTCAATGCCAAGGATTGTTTTTGACATGCTATTTCTCTTCCGTGTACAAACGAGCCAAATCGTCTAAAAGCTCTTCGGAAAACCCAGAAGTAACAAAGCCGCCGTCGTGAAATAAATTTTGCATAGTCACTTTCCGAGTTAAATCGGAAAATAAGGTTACGCAATAATCCGCACATTCATCAGCTGTTGGGTTTCCAAGGGGTGATAATTTTTCCGCGAATGCAAACATCCCGTCAAAGTTTTTTATCCCTGATCCTGCAGAAGTCTTTGTCGGCGCCTGAGACACCGTATTAACGCGAATCCCCCTATTTGCTAAACGGCTACCATAATTTCTTGCTATACTTTCAAGCAATGCTTTAGCATCATTCATGTCTGAATATTTACTAAATATCCGCTGTGCTCCTATGTATGAAAGAGCTACGATTGAGGCGTTATTATTTAGCGCTCTCTTGGCATCTGCATGATGTAAAATTCGATGCAATGAAATTGCAGAAATGTCAAGCGACTGTTGGAACCATTTATAGTTAAGGTCTGTGTATTCCTTTTTCTTCCTAATATTAGGAGACATTCCAATGGCGTGTAATACAAAATCAACCCCGCTGTTAAAGTGTTCTTTCGCCTGATCGACGAGCACCCCAATATCATCATCGCTAGTAACATCGCAAGGGATAATAGGGGCCCTCGTTTCTTCAGAAAGCGCATTTAGAGCGCCTAATCTCAACGCTATTGGTGCGTTTGATAACACAAAGTCAGCGCCCTCTCTTTTACAAGCAAGAGCAATCCTCCACGCAATACTACGATCATCTAGTGCTCCAAAAATAATTCCTTTCTTTCCTTTTAATAGCCCATAGCCATCTGTACTCATGTATACTAGATTCCATTAATAATTATAATCTATAAAATACCACTGTTTCAGCTAAAAAAGAATGCCAAAAAACCCTCGCGATCTTTTTTAACAATTATCCACATTAATGTTGATAAGCCCATGTTAATACCGTATTTTTTTGGGCTATAAAATAATTCGGATTTTCTATAAACCATGTTTGAACAATTATCATCCAGATTAGATAAAGCTTTTCAAGGCCTGAAGGGCGAGGCGCGCATCACCGAAGTAAACATCGCTGAGACTGTGCGCGAAATACGCCGGGCTTTATTGGATGCTGACGTTAATTACGAGGTTGCCCGAACGTTTACTACGGAGGTAAAAGACAAGGTGTTAGGGTCGGGAGTATTGACCAGTGTCAATCCTGGGCAACAATTCACTAAAATCGTTTATGACGAATTAGTCGAGGTTTTTGGTGGAAACCCTTCTACAATCACCTTTGCCAACACGCCACCAACAGTCATTCTCATTGCTGGATTACAAGGTTCTGGAAAAACTACCTTCGCAGGTAAACTAGCTAAACACCTTAAGCAGGAGCATAAAAGGAATCCGCTTCTTGCTGCCGCCGATGTTTATCGCCCTGCTGCCATAACCCAGTTAAAAACAATTGGATCACAAGTGAATGTTCCTGTGTACTCGATTGAACAAAAAGACGCTGTTCGAGTTGCCAAAGAAGCTGTATCAATGGCTCGTAGTTTAGCTATGGATCCCGTCATTATAGATACTGCTGGACGTTTACACGTAGACAAAGAGATGATGAACGAAATTGCAGAAATAAAAAAACAGATCAAGCCCTCTGAAATTTTATTTGTAGTAGATTCTATGACGGGTCAAGACGCTGCAAACACTGCAAAAGAGTTCAATGAGCGAATTAATTACGATGGCGTTGTACTTACAAAATTAGATGGTGATACCCGCGGGGGTGCGGCACTCTCCATTAAATCGGTTGCTAATAAACCTATTAAGTTTGTAAGTACTGGAGAAAAGCTAGATGCTTTAAGCCCCTTCTTTCCAGACCGTATGGCCCAGCGTATTTTAGGCATGGGAGACGTGGTATCGTTAGTTGAGCGCGCTCAACGAGAATTTGATGAAGAAGAAGCTCAAAAGCTTCAAAAGAAAATTCGCTCTAATAACTTTGACTTAGAAGATTTTCTCGATCAAATTCAAAAAGTTAAAAAGATGGGAGACTTAGGTGATCTCGTCAAAATGATTCCCGGCGCCAGCAAAGCAATAGAAAATGCAGAAATCAATGACGATGCTTTTAAACCCGTTGAGTCCATTATCTATTCTATGACGCCGGAGGAGCGGCGGAATCCTGAAATATTAAATGGCTCTCGCCGTAGGCGTATTGCCTTGGGTTCCGGTAGAACTGTTAAAGAAATAAACGATTTAATTAAACAGTTTGATCAGATGAAGAGAATGATGAAAACCGCGTCGAATAAAGGGAAAACAGGGCGCACACTTCAAGGGCTAAAAAACATGTCTTTTGGCAGATAACAAGCATTAAATAAAAACTCAACTGAGGATAAATCATTGATTAAAATTAGACTACAACGTAAAGGGCGCGTTCATCGTCCTATTTATCATATCGTAGTTGCTGACAGCCGTTCACCTCGCGATGGTCGAATTATAGAACAGGTTGGCCGCTATGATGGTGTAACTGAGAAAAAAGAAACCATTGTTGACGAAGAACGGGTCAGCTATTGGTTAGATAAAGGCGCTAAACCAACCGATGCAGTGCAAAAAATTCTCCGGCATCAAGGCTTTCTTTATAAACGTCACTTACAAATGTGGGGCAAAAGTGAAGAAGAAATTAATGCTGCCATAGAAGAGTGGAAAGCTAACCGCAAACCAAAAGAACAACCGGAAATCTCCCGAAAAGATCAAGTCCGTGCAAGCCTGATTGCTGAAGAGAAAGAAGTTAAAAAGCAAATAAAACAAAAAGCTAGCGCGGCCGCGGCTGAAATGAAGAAAGAAGCAGAAGAAACAGCGGCCGCGGCGGCAACTAAAGAAGCAGCCAATGATCAAGAGCAAGCAAAACAAACAGAGCCTGCCGCCGACAAAATAGCCGATCCAACGCCTGAGGCTGAAACAGAGGCCGCTACCAAAAAAGGGGCCGCTGAACAAGTAGAGCCTACCGCCGAAAAAACAACCGGTTCAGATCCTGAAGCTGAAACAGAGACCGCCACCAAAGAAGCGGCCGATCCGACGCCTGAGGCTAAAACAAAACAACAATCCGATAAAAGCTCTGCTGACATGACGGCCAAAGAGGCTATTAACCACATTGCCGGCACAGCCCTGGAAAATCTTGATGGTTTTGTGGCAGACAGCGAGGTGCGTAAAACGGTTTTGGCTGCCTGGCAAGCAAAAAAAAACACTAAATAAAGCCTTGAATTAGTTCCATGAGCAACTCAGGTCCCTCTGGATTTAAGAGCGTTGGTTATGTAGATCGTGCCCATGGCCTTCACGGAGAGGTAAAAGTTGTTTGGGAGCTGCCGGATCCCTCTGTTATAGACGGCCAAGAGAACTTGTTAGTTTTTCTCAAAAATAACAGAGGTGATTTATATCCTTTACGGGCTCTGTCTTTTCGAAAAGAAAATAAGCGGACCTCTCCCTCGTTCTTTGTCAGATTTGATAAAATTACTAATCGCTCGCAAGCCGAAGCTATTCAGCATCGCCATCTATTTATTGATGCGCATCTCTATAATGGCTGGTCGCACAATGCTTCAGAAGAAAGCAATAATTATGACGGTTTTACCGCTCTCGATGAACACGGCGATTTAATCGGTACTATATTTCCCGCCGAGATGCCAAGTGTTCAGCCATTAGTAAANGTAGCGACTANCGACGGATCCTTGCTCATCCCGTTAGTTAANCCCTATTTAGTAGANATAAATACNACAAACCAAACTATCANTTTTTCAAATGTAAATAACCTAACCGGCTTATGATCCGTTTTGATATCATATCAGCCGTGCCCGCATTGTTAAGTGGCCCGTTAGACTACAGTATAGTTAAGCGAGCCAAAGAAAAAAGCCTCGTGGATATTTATATTCATGACTTGCGAAATTTTACAAACGATAAGCACTTAAAAATAGATGATTACCCATACGGTGGCGATCCAGGGATGATACTTAGCCCCCAACCTATTTACGACTGTATTAAACATCTTTGTGACAAGCGCTCATATGACGAGATAATATTTACAGCGCCAGATGGTGTGCCTTTTACGCAAAAAGAAGCNAACACATTAAGCCTTAAAAAAANTNTTCTCATTCTTTGTGGNCANTACAAAGGCGTTGATCATCGANTTAGAGAACATCTTATAACAAAAGAATACAGCATCGGNGATGTTGTTCTTTCNGGCGGCGAGCTCCCTGCGATGATGATCGTTGACGCCATTGTCCGTTTATTACCGGGGGCTATAGGNGATGCAGGAAGCGCGCTTAACGACTCCTTTCAAAACGGACTCCTTGAAGCCCCGGTGTACACGCGGCCCGCTAACTTCAACGGCTGGGTNGTTCCAGATGTTCTTCGGTCAGGCNATCCAAAGAAAATTAAGCTTTGGCAAGATGAACGGTCATTTCAAAAGACAAAAACTANAAGAAAAGATTTATTAAAAGACGACTAAAAAGATTATTAACTTAACAATNNGTTAATGCCTATTACTTAATATAAAAGTACTACTATGGACAAGCTAAAATTAGTTGAACAAAGCCTAATCAACGACAANATNCCCTCTTTTGNTGCTGGTGATACCGTTAATGTNCACTATCGCGTACGTGAAGGTGAAAAAGANAGAATTCAGCAATATGAAGGGGTTGTATTATCAGTCCGCGGCAGTGGCCCAAATAAAACTTTCACTGTTCGAAAAATTAGCGGGAGTATTGGTGTAGAGCGTATATTTCCAATAAATTCACCTTTTATTGCAAAAATAGATGTAAAAAAACATGGAAAAGTTAGGCGCTCTAAACTCTTTTATTTGCGTGAATTACGCGGAAAAGCTGCAAGAATTAAAGAAAAAGAGTCTAAATAAAGCCNTTTTAAAACACCTNCGCTTTCAGCTCTTTTTGGGTTGAAACCAATCTTTATTAACATTCATAACTTTCATTCATGAATATTATTTTATTTGGCCCTCCAGGAGCGGGAAAAGGTACGCAAGCCGAATATATAATAAATCATTTCGGCATAGCCCATTTGTCAACTGGAAACATGTTTAGAGCGGCTATACACAACAAAACACCACTAGGAATTAAAGTAAAAGCCATACTAGACTCTGGANAACTTGTTTCCGATGAGATTGTGGTAAGTCTAGTAAAAGAAGAAACATCTAAAGGCGTATATAGTAATGGCTGTGTTTTTGATGGCTTTCCACGAACCGTGAGCCAAGCACAATTTTTTGATCTTATATTAGCGGAAAAGAAAACCCCCGTCGATGCATTAATATCACTAGTCGTACCAGAGGAAGAATTAATAAAAAGGATCCTTTCTCGTGGCCAAGGGCGCCCTGATGATACAAAAAAAGGTGTTAAAAATAGACTTTCTGTTTATCAGAATGAAACAGAGCCTGTTTTAAATTATTACAAGAAACAAGGGCTGGTTAAAGTCATCGATGGTACCGGCTCTGTTGAATCTATATTTAATCGAATTAAGGAAGCTCTTTAATTCGTTTTTATCTTTTTTAAAAACTGCTTACTCTCTTTCAACTAAAATTGTTACCGGCCCATCATTAGTTAGTTCAACTTGCATATCAGCACCAAAAATTCCTGATTGTATATATAGTGACGTATTATTAGACACATATTCTAGAAGATAGTTATACAGGGTTTCTGCTAACTCAGTTTTCGCTGCTTCGGTGAAACTCGGTCTTGTTCCTTTTTTTACCGATGCATATAAAGTAAATTGTGAAATAATTAGCATTTCTCCTTTTTCCTCTTCTACTGAATTATTCATCTTTCCTTCTTGGTCGGTAAAGACACGCAATTTTCTAATTTTATTAATAACCCATTCTATTATTTCATTTGTATCATTTTCAGCAAAACCAACAAAAACTACTAGACCTTTATTAATAGATCCTTTTGTTTTCCCTGAAATATTAACTTTTGCATTTGTTACTCTCTGAATTAATGCTTTCATAAATGTGCTTTTTGTTGACACCTCTGTGGATATCTTTCTTATAAGTATTGGATAATTAAAANTAGTTCTATTTATCCACACATTTCCACACCTAATTATACTTATCCACCACTTATACTTNTCATTTTTAATGTTAANTATTTATACAAAAAAATATGTGNAAAACAGGTGTTANAGTNTATAAGTTAANTTAATTGTAAAAANTTCTTATAAAATGCTTTTTCTANTATANAAAGGCTTCTTTCTTATTNTTAGTTATTCACCAAATTAACCACAATTTATNCTTAAGANGAANTTAAACANTTCATAAAGCTNTTATAAACATATCCACACTACCTACTATATACTATTATATNTAAATATCTAATTATTATTAATAAGATCATGTGGAAAAAAAGNNTAAATCTCGTNCTAAGATAATTTNGAAAGATGNTATATTTACTTGTTGAAAAAATAAAGACTTANAAATATGAAAGATAAAACTTTCACATATACAGATTCAGGTGTCGATATAAAAGCCGGCGAAGAATTAGTTAATTCAATTAAAGATATTGTGAAAGAAACGCATGGTGTTGAGGTTTTAAGTAATATTGGTGGTTTTGGGNGTTTTTTTAAACCAAATCTTTCTTCTTTCAAAAATCCAGTTTTTGTAAGTTCTGTTGATGGTGTTGGAACTAAACTTATTGTAGCATATAAAGCTNAAAAATATGATACTATTGGTAAAGATCTTGTCAATCATTGCATAAATGACATTGCTGTCTGTGGGGCTANCCCTTTATTTTTTCTTGATTATTTTTCAACTGGTAAATTAAAGAAGCAAANGGGANTTGAAGTTATAAAGGGATTTGCAACAGCTTGNAAAGAAAATAANGTGGCACTAATTGGTGGAGAAACNGCTGAAATGCCTGATATTTATAAANCAGNTGAATTTGACTTAGCAGGCACTATTGTTGGGATTGTTGATGAAAGTNAGATTATTAATGGAAATCAAATAAAGGATGGTTCTNTNTTAATTGGTTTTAAAAGTTCNGGTTTACATACTAATGGGTATTCATTAGCTAGNAANGTGTTGTTATCAACTTANCAGATTNATGATTACATAAAAGAGTTAANTNTCACTCTTTCAGAAGAACTACTTAAAGTTCATAAATCTTATTTAAATCTAATTAATGANTTAAAAAAAANTGAAAAAGTACAAGGTTTTTCTCACATCACTGGCGGTGGAATANTAGGTAATACTAAAAGAATACTACCANANGGACTTGGTTTAGATATTGANTGGGAATCATGGGATCGACCAGCNATTTACTCACTTATACAAAATTTAGGCAATGTACCTGAAGAAGATATGAGAGCAACTTTTAATCTAGGCATAGGTCTTATCGCNGTTGCAGATAAAAGTATNGTTGAACGAGTATTAGAANAAGCCGCTCATTTANGTGAGCCAGGAGTTAAAATAGGTAGGATTAAAAAGATCCAATAAAAAAGTCTGACTTTTTTTCTAATACATCATAATACCAGCCAAATCCTGCTGATAATGTAATATTTGATATGTTAAATAANATATTCAATNCCGCACCAAANCTAGTTCTAGTNGGNTANCCAAANTTAGTTTTATTAGCTAAATCATACATTCGGTGGGTAAAGACTTTTAAATAGACAGCTTTTAAAGAGCTAGGTACTGTAAAAAAACCTTTATCGGCGTACCAAATAGGTACAATAGTTTCTGTTGAAAAACGCCCTATATACGAACTATTTGGAAAAACAGGAGAATAAAAGCCAGTACTTCTAATATTGTTTGTACTGAATAATAAATTGTTACTTTGTTTTAATATTACAGCATTAGCTAAGGTGGATATATTTTTCTTTTTCCATACTGGGAGGTACATTTTTTGATCTGCATAAATTGCATATTTGTCATTTAAAAGATAGGTATATCGATAATTATTTAAAATAAAACTACCCTGCGATGCTTGAAACGTTTTTTGACTACTGATAAAAGTTATAAAACCACTTCTAGGTTGAATATCACGAGTTAATTGTTGAACTCGTAGATGTAAAAATGAAGAAAGACCATATTTCGTTTGAACAACATAATCCGATAAAAAAGAACCTGACCCATCTATGTATCTTAATCCCTCGACGAATAATAGAGGAGTGATAGATATAGAAGTAAAACGAGTAAGAGAAGGAAAGCGATAACTTAATGGAATACCTAAGGACCAGCCTCTTTCATCCGAAATTAGATCTACAGAAGACCCTTCTTCAGGTGAAATAATAAAGTAATTGGGCCGTCTATAAAAAGTGAAATCTATACCGGGCCAAAACTTTTTGGTTGAATAGCTCATTTGATACCATAGATTATTTCTATAAAGAGTACCTAAAAAACGATAACCCTTTTCTTGTAATATGTCGGTTGATTGCATAAATAGACCAACTTCCAATTCAGAAAAATCTTCTGATCCAAAACTAGATTGATCAATTATTTGTGGTAGTATAACCCTTGGAGACCACCAAGATCGATCATCCGTATATGAATCGATCGTCCAATTAGCAGAGCTATTTAAAAGGTCATTACCTAATAAAATGCTATTAGAGCTCTTCTCAATTTCTATGGCATTCATTGTGGGCCATTCAAAAGAATCAGCGGCAACCCTTGAAGAGTCCACCACAGCAATGATATTTTTTTGATTTTGCTCATCAACAAAACTAAATAAATTACCATCTTCAGAATAGGAAGCTTCATAAGCCGCAAACTCTGCGTCTAGCTTCACAAAAGCTTGACCGTTAAAAAGATCATATTCAACAACTCGTACACCGTCCCTATCATCGACGCTCATTAGAAGGGTTGATTTTATTGGATGCCACTGTATGTCAATGATTGAAGCATTATCAAACCCAATGTCTGCAGCCCCGCCTAAAGAAGACATGATTTCCGAACAACTATTAAAATTATTAACAAACCAAACTCCTTGAAAGCCTCTTTTTTGCATTAAAAAAGCATATGTATTTTTCATGCTAGGGTGAATAGCAATAGCGATTGGCCGGGTATTTTTAAACTGAGAGCATTGCAACCAGTTATTATTCCGGTACTCATATATTTGAGCGATATTTAAATAGTTTTTTAAAGCCCAGAGGCTATTTCTGTGAGGATCGACAGAGGGGGCGAACATTCTTTTTGAACCAGGAATAAGGGCTTTTTTAGAAGCGCCCTCTAAGAAGGATTCACGATATAAATATGAATAGACCTCATTAAAAGATGTGGCCCCTCTTTTATAGGCTGCATAAATAATTTCTTTTGATTTTTGATCAACGGCATATAAGTAATCTTCAACAAAAAAATCTAAGGTAATTAAACGATGAAAATGCGTTTCAGTGTCATAAAGGTAAATTCCGCGCTCTTGATGATGTTTTCGCTCAATATATAGGAGCTTTGTTGGGCTAATCCATAAGGGTCTTCGCTGGTCAAGCTCTTTACTTAAAGGTTTTATATAATCAACATCGTCTATTTGGGTTTTGTCTCGTGCGCGATGGGCAATTGCATAATTATCTAATGCCCACTTTCTATACACAGGAGCCATTGCGTTTGGCCAGCTAGCGGTAACACCTTTTAGGGCAACACCTAAACCCAAAGGAAAACGATTATAATGACGAAGTAAGCTTTCTTTTAAAACCCCTTCGCCATATGTTTCTTGCAGCCACTCTGTAAAAAAGTACCCCGCAATGTAATGTCTATTTAACGGATAGTGATATTTTGTAGGAATCAGGCCATCACCAATACTCCAGGGAGAGTCGCTAAGTAAGTTTGCCCAATATTTTGCTTTAAAATAACCATAATTACCCCTACCACCGTGATTTACGGAAAGGGTGTTTTTACCCTCATGGTAAACTGCAATTCCTTCATGAACACCAGCGGGTGGATAAAAGTTTAAACTACGAGTTAAATCAGGCCCAAATAGAAAGCCAAAAGAATTAAGAAAAAAATGACCTTTAATATTGCCATGAGTCGCGTGCAAAATTTCGTGGGAAAGTACGGTTTCTAACCAATCCCCCCCCCGAGGGTTCAGGGCCTTTCCTTTAATAGGGGCTAAATTTATTTCAGACTTAAAGTTCCAAGATTGCACAAAGCCATTGCTCAGATCAGAATAGTTTGTTATCACAAGAGGAAAGTTTTTTAAACTTCCTCCGGTTAAAGATTGTGCTAAAGGATACTGCTGCTCTAAGATGCGACCGCTTTTATAGGCAATGGAATCGAGCCCTTCTGGATATATGATGCGAAAGTGAGGAGTCTTAAGTTGTAACCAATTTCCTTTGTAAGGTCGATATTCAATAGAATAAAATGGGGGGGTAATTTGAGCAAAAGCGGAACTGTTATTAAAAAAAGATATTGCTCCTATACTCACAAGCAAACCCACTGTTATCGTTATATAACGAAGACTTAAAAATCGAGTCATTGGCCTAAAAATTACAGAAATAATATAAATGTGAAACCAAGTGCGTCAGCGCACCAGCAAGGACAAAAATATGCCAAAGACCATGAAAACCAACGGTATTTGGCCAAATATTTGGCTTTTTTAAAACATATACAAGAGCTCCGACCGTGTAAAAAAGGCCCCCGGAGATGATGCCATAACTAAACAGTGGGATTGTTTCTCTCCAAATAATCGGAAAAATGAGTAGAGAAAGCCACCCCATTAACACATAGAGCAGCGTAGAAAACCAAGAAGGGGCGTTCATCCAGACGCTTTTTTTTAAGACCCCTAAGCCAGCAATCAACCAAACACTATATAGCACAAAAGAGCCGATCTCATCAGGTAATATAAGCGTAGCAACCGGGGTATATCCGCCAGCAATTACGACATAAATCATCATATGATCAATCATTCGAAGCCGTTTAATTTGCCCTTTGCTTCCATTGAAGCCATGATAAAAAGCGCTAGAACAAAACAATGCAAAAGAGCTAAAACCATATACCATCAGGGCTAAGAGACCGGGCGCTGATTGATCAATAGCAGTAGTTAAAAATAAATAGCAGAAATAAAGGCTTGCAATAGCCCCGAAAGCATGACTCCATGTGTTAAATGTTTCTCGTGCTTTCATTTTCATAATAAGAAGAGCTGGTCAGATAAAAACAAAATAATNAAAATGATAAAAAGGTTTTNNAGGCAACTANTGTACTAGCTTAGAANAAACTTCCAAACCATAAATANCACNGCAAAGCTGNTTATAAAAAACANNCCGNCCCAACTAAGCCATTTTAGCCAAGTCGGNGGGCGCTTATCTTTGGGGAANTGATCGGAATAAATAAGCTTATAGTTAATAATGGCNAAGACAGGCGCGGTTAAAAAGGAAACGCTTGTGGCTAANTCAACCATAAATATAAAGTTGNTCCCCGCAAAATAAAGAATAANAAGAGAGAAAAAGGAGATGATAANCAATAATCCTCTGTACGAAGAATACCAAGGAATGTCTTCGGGNCNNTCTAGNCGACCTAANTTAAAAAGATGCGANCAAGTGCGAGGATATGCGTCAGTAACGGTTANGGTCGTGCTAAACATGGCNGTNAAGGCACAAATAATAATAANCCAATAAGCCCANTCTCCAAGAGTGCTTGTGTATAGCTCTACAAGCTGACTTGCAAACGCAGACCCGCTGCTTGCAAATTCATTTGTGGACCCNAACATAATAAGCGCCCCCAAAGAAAGAAAAGCAAGNGCTAAAAGNCCNGCGCCAACCATCCCGATATTAAAATCTATAAGNGTTTCCTTTAGGNNTAANNCTTNTTTTGTTTGTNTACTTCGTTCCATAATCCAAAGCGAATGCCAAGCAGAGGCATCTAAAAGTATAGGCATCCAACCCATTAANGCNATTAAGAAGGAAACACCANNTGCATCCCAAACAGANGGGGCCGCTGGNTTTACCATGGCGCCGGGTTTCAAAAAAGCAACAANTACGGCGATAAGGGTAGAAATAGTTAGGACAATCAAAATAAATTTAATTGCCCCATCAAGAGCAGAATACTGCCCTTTGATAAGTAAAAATAAGCAAATNACAAGAATNATGGCGCTCATTATCAATGGAGAGAGGTCTAGGCCGGTTAGTTGGTTNGCNAAGCTAGCNGTAACCACGGTAACNGCGGCTTGAACAATGCACATTGTGAACACCGTAAAAACNCCAAATGAGCCNATAGCCCANCCCCCTAANCGTTTATATCCTTGTATTAAGCTCTCTTTCATTACAACNGTGTATCGAGGGCCNAATTCTANAAAAGGATATTTAGTGANGTTTGCAATTATTATNGCCCAAATTAGTGTAAAGCCNTATAGGGCGCCTGCGCGGGTAGATTGAACCAGATGAGAAACGCCAATGGCGGCGGCNGCCAAAATCAGCCCAGGGCCAAGAGCATANTTTAACGAGTCGCTAAAATTTTTTNAAGGAGAGTTCATCCCTATNGACTTAGATTNTTTCTAGATCANACANCTCAGATTAGCAAAAAAAAGTAATCAAATAAAGCANATTGTNACTGTACTTTTACCTCTTTTTTCATAAATCTATTGTAGTATATTCTAATAAATATATTTCTAGCATTAAACNTNTNAGTAGTTTAATCTGCAGNATAGNACCATTTCAGCCTAAAATCATNATAGCATGTATAGTCTCAAAATNATAAAAAGTCTCACTAACACNGGCGNTTTTTTAGCNTCNCTTTTGTTTTTATTAGTTGGNTTCCAGCCTNTTGGCAACGCTCAACAANAAGANCTTAGCTATTATTTAGATGAAAGCATGAGTTATGACCCCGCTATTCCNACNCCAAAAGAAGTGCTTGGATNNGAGGTGGGTGAGTGGCATGTCCGGCANGATCAGCTNGTTGAGTATATGTATGCAGTAGCTGCCGCGTCTGATCGAGTAACTATTTCGGAATATGCNCGGACTTATGAAAANAGAAAATTACTATCTCTGNTTATTACTANCCCAGAAAACCATGATAGGCTAGATGAGATAAAAGAAACCCANCTGCAACTTAGCAATGCATCTNNTTCGGGAAAATTAGACNTAAGTTCAATGCCGGTGGTGGTNCAAATGAGCTATAGCGTTCACGGGAATGAGCCTAGCGGNTCTAATGCCTCATTAGCTGTTGTATACCGTCTTGCAGCGGGGCAGGGAGAGGANATGGAGGCGNTGCTATCTAANGCAATTATTTTAATAGATCCANGNATTAATCCTGATGGNCTGAACCGTTTTGCTTATTGGGCAAANATGCATAAAAGCACCAAAANCNTTGTGNCTGACCCCCAATCNAGAGAGTTTGACGAGGTGTGGCCAGGNGGNAGAACAAATCATTATTGGTTTGACTTAAATAGAGACTGGATGCTTGTACANCATCCAGAAAGTCAAGGCCGTATTGCAAAGTATCAAGANTGGAAGCCAAATGTTCTTACAGATCATCATGAAATGGGNACCAACTCCACTTTTTTCTTTCAGCCGGGTATCCCTAGCCGAACCCACCCGCTCACCCCTCAGAGCAACCAAGATTTAACAAAGAGTATTGCAGAGTATCACGCAGATGCTTTTGACAAAATACAATCTCTGTATTATAGTAANGAAAGTTTCGATGACTATTATTACGGTAAAGGCTCAACATACCCTGATGTNCANGGNTCTATAGGCATATTATTTGAACAAGCTAGTTCGAGGGGGCATGCTCAGGAAAGNGTNCACGGCGTACTTTATTTTCCTTTTACCGTCCGAAATCAAGTAACNGCGTCCTTCTCAACGNTGAAAGGATCAGTAGAGCTTCGACAAGAGTTGNTGGGNCATATGCGGCAATTTTACAGCGACGCGGCAGAAGCGGCAAACCGATCCTCGATNAAAGCGTATGTATTTGGGGAAGAGGCTGATCAGGCGCGNGCGTTTCATTTAGCTGAAATGCTCCACCGNCATGAAATAGANGTTTATACGCTTGATAAAAGCATAGAGNTCAATGGCGAACGGTTTGATGCCGGNAAAAACTATGTGGTTCCCNCAAACCAGAGGCAATACAAGTTGATTACAGCCCTTTTTGAGCGACGAACAAGCTTTCAAGACAGTTTNTTTTATGANGTGTCAGCATGGACNATGCCNTATGCNTTTAATNTCNCTTTTGTTGAATTAGGGGATCGNCAATTNAGCTCAAANTTATTAGGAGCGGCNTTTANGGGAGNGTGGGANCCAGCGGCAGAACTGGTAGGCGGCGAATCTCGTTATGCTTATGCATTTGAGTGGGATGAATACTATGCNCCNCGTGCGGCGTATCGGTTACAAGAAGCNGGAGTAAAGATAAAGGTTGCTACAGCACCATTTTCTGCCCTAACTAACCNGGGGGTTAAAGAGTTTGATTATGGCACCATTATGATNCCTCTNGGNGTTCAAGACAATCAAGAGNNAGTTCATAAATTNGTTAAACAGGTNGTATCAAACGATGGNATTTCAGTGTTCAATATTACTACAGGCTTNTCCACCGCAGGAGTAGACTTGGGAAGNAANCAGTTTGANTCGCTAGANATGCCNAAGGTNGCNGTTNTTGGTGGAGAGGGAACAAACGCCTATGAGATAGGGGAAATGTGGCANCTNTTAGATCGCCGNTATGAAATGCCGTTGACTATTTTAGATAAAGCNGNCTTNGGGAGGGTTAACCTAGATNGATACAANGTNTTAATTATGACGGGTTATAGCTATGGCGATTTATCATCTGAAACGGTTGAGAGCCTTAAGTCATGGGTGAGAGANGGGGGAACCCTCGTTGNTATGAAACAGGCGGTNTCGTGGGCNAATCAGCAGGGCTTGGCTAATGTTGAGTTTGTTCGCCCNGATCGTGGCGAGTCCCCAGAAAACCGCCCCTATGTAAAGCAAGGAGCGGATTACGGCTCTGAAGTTATTGGGGGGAGTATTTTTAATGCACAAATAGACTTAACACACCCCTTGGCATATGGATATAACCAGTCTATAATAAGGGTTTTTAGAAATAGCACTATGTTTCTAAAAAAAGGTCAAAACCCGTATTCAACCCCTCTCTATTATACGGAAGACCCCCTAGCAAGCGGATACGCCTCTAAGGTTAACAAAGAAACGATAAAGGGAACCGCGGGTATCGTAGTTAGCAGGGCGGGGGCAGGAAAGGTAATAGCGATGACTGATAACCCTAATTTCAGGGCGTTTTGGTATGGCACAAATAAGTTATTTGCTAATGCAATTTTCTTTGGCCAGACTATTAACGGAAGCACAGGGAATTAAGTTAGATTTAGGGCGCTGCCTTCTGGTGGCGATAAATTAGCGATCACCAAATGGTTCGTTCTAACTAAGTTTATGAAAAAGCAAAGCGGGCCGTGAGATGAGAAGCCTAATTATTTAAAAGGTTTCCCTCACTGTCCCACTCAGCGATTTCAGCCCGCCGGCCCTGATTAACGCATTTGGCTAGCCATTCAGGCTCGTAATCAACTCCGTGGTCGGCTAATACTTCTGAAGGGACGCCGTCCCAAACGTTTGCAGTATTGCCCTGAAAGCCAAGGTCTTTTACACCAATCTCAGAGGTATAATAGCCGGTTAAAATGAGATTTCTGATTTCTCTAAAAAACCGACCTCCCTGCTCAGTAGCGGCCGTTATCTTATCAGGGTAGGCAATTTCGTCCAGTACCATAATCTGCTTTGAGGTGCTAATGCGGGCAAACATATCCCCATGATGTTTCCTAGAAAAGCCATCAAGCCACATGATGCCTCCGCGTAAGCGGGTTTGCAGAGAGGGCATGTCTAACACAATAAAGGCAATGAACTCAGTAACACCAGCATCATTTGCCGATTCGGCCGTATCGCTTGCAGGAAGAATATGATCACATAATACTTCTATGGCGCTTAATTCATGGTCATCGAAAAAACGTTGATTAAAAAGCAGCTCATCGCGCTCCTTTTCCTCCGGTGTTCGGCCATAATCCCATTTCCGCTCGATGTAGGGGACTCGTGCAACCGGGTCATTGGGATCGGCGGGGCTAACAGAAAAGCCGCGGCGCTTTTTTGCTTCGGCGGCACTTGGAAAGAACAAACCAGCGCTAAGCGTTCCCAAAATAAGGCGTTTAATAGATTCTCTACGATTCATCATGGTTATAGATTCTGTTTTTTAAGTTGATCAATTATAAAATCAGAGGTTCTCCAGGAAAGAGCCATAATAGTCCATGTGGGATTTTTGTCTGCCTGTGAAACAAAGGGTCCTGCGTCAACTACAAAGACATTTTTAGCATCATGCAATTGCTGAAATGAATTGGTGACTGATGTAGTGGGGTCATTACCCATGCGTGTAGTTCCAACCTCATGAATAATTTGGCCAGGTGCAGCGAGACCATATTCGGACTTAGCGGAGGGGGCGCCCCCAAGAGTTATGGCCCCCATGGCATCAAAAATTTCCTCAAAAGTTTTGTGCATGTGCTTGGCTTGTTTGCGTTCGTTGTCGGTCCAATTATAATGGAAGCGAAGAACGGGAATACCAAATTCGTCAACAGTATCAGGATCTATTTCACAGTAATTATCATATTGAGGAATCGATTCTCCTCTACCAGAAATTCCCATCACTGCTCCGTAAAAACGTTTTACATCTTCTCTGAGTTTATTTCCATATCCTCCAATCTCGAGGCCAAAGTGTTCATTTAGGCTGTCGGGATTAAAGCCAAATCCATAGGAAGGCATACCCAGTCCGCCCCAAATTTCTAGATGATAGCCCCTAGGGAAGTCCAATTTAGCATCATTTAGCCACCATGGAGTGTACACATGCATTCCCCCTACACCGTCTTCATTGTAGGTTTTTCTGTTTAACAATTCAGGAACAAGCGCGGTGCGAGAGGAACCCGTGGAGTCATGCAAATAATGACCAATTAAGCCACTACTATTACCTAATCCCTGTGGATGTCCACCACTTTTTGAGTTTAATAATATTCGAGCGCTACCGCAGGCCGAAGCGGCCAAAACAACTACTTTTGCATTAATTTGATACTCTTGCCGATCCTCTTTGTTAATGTAAATAATGCCTTTTGCTTCGCCGGACCCGTTAGTTAGCACCTCTCGCACCATGGCATCGGTATACAAGTCGATTCGGCCGGTTGATCGCTGTGCGGGAAAGATTAAACAACTTCCTGATGAGAAATCGGCATAGACCGAACAAGATCGGTTACACTGGCTACAGTAGAAACATACTCCACGGTCATTGTTTATCCGCTTGGTTAAAACGGATAAACGGGAGGGTATGACGGGAATATTAGCTTTGCGCGCCCCTTTTATGTAATACAATTCATGAAGACGTGGTTTAGGCGGCGGCAGAAAAAACCCGTCTGGCTCATTATGTATACCTTCTTTACTGCCAAAAACCCCTAATAATTTATCGACTCGATCGTAATAAGGGCGCACATCCTCATACCCTATAGGCCAGTTATCGCCAAGGCCATCTATATCTTTACGCTTAAAATCTAGGGGTCCAAAACGTAGAGAAATACGACCCCAGTGATTTGTTCTACCCCCAAGCATGCGAGATCGAAACCAATCAAAGCGAGTGCCGTTTTTACGTGTATAAGGCTCCCCGTCGATCTCCCAGCCGCCATATGCTGCGTCATAATCGCCAAAAACCCGAGTAGAACCGGCCCCTCTTCGAGGAGAATCCCAAGGATTACGTAATTGGGTTCGTTGAGCGTCATTGGCGGGGTCAAAAAAAGGGCCCGCTTCTATGACGGCTATTTTTAACCCGGATTCGGAGAGTACTTTTGCGGCCATGCCACCACCGGCGCCAGAGCCAACAATAACAGCGTCATAGGTAACAGGATTAGTGTGTATAAACATATTTAGCGCGTTTTAAATCGATTATTTCATTAATTGGCCATCAATAATAACCTGATCGACCGTAGTAGTATACTCAAAAGGATCCCCATTGAACAAGACTAAATCGGCATCTTTTCCAACTTCAAGGCTACCAACTCGCTGGTCAATACCAAGAAGTTGAGCAGCGTATAAACTTAAATGTTGAACGGCGAGACGAGAGCTTAGTCCATTATTAACCGCAACTCCTGCTTCAAAAAGAACCACACGGGTTTTTGGAACATAGCTTTCATGCCCGCTTTGAAAAGCAAAAGGAATGCCTTTTTCAGCTAGTAAAGCGGCGGTCTCCATAGATACATTAACGGCTTCGCCAGTAGCTCGTAACATAGTTGGATGTATAACTACAGGCACCCCGCTTTCTTTGATCTGATCAAGTACTAAATAGATTTCAGCAACCCCATCGAGAACCATAGGAAAACTAAATTCTTTTTGTAGTCTAAGAGCAGTTAAAATATCTTGTGCTTTATGGACGCTCACTAATGCTTGAGTCTGGCCATCTAATAAATCCGCTAATGCTTCCATACCGAGATCGGTGGATGATAGGGTTCCGGCGGCTCGATTATGTGCGTATTCCTCTGCTTTATGCAATTCTTGCCGGATCATGGCCATAGCTTTGGCTCGGGTGCCTGGCTTTGTGAAGGCCCCACTAATCACTCCCCCCAAGGAAAAAGTAAGCATCGATTCATATACCAATGCCTGCTCAGCTCGTTGTGCATTTGTTTTAATGATTAAGCTTTGACCCGATACCAATGCTCCTGGTGCGTGGCCTGTTTGAATAGTTGTGACCCCATGACTACGCAAGTGGGCCACTAAAGGTTCTTCGGGATTATACGCGTCAAGAGCTCTAAGCTCGGGTTGAATAGCATTAGACCGGTCTAGTTGATCTTGATCACTGCCGGGATCATTTAAGTATCCAGCTAGCCCAACAACTGTGTGT
Organism: Balneola sp.; assembly: GCA_002720745.1. GTDB lineage: Bacteria > Bacteroidota > Rhodothermia > Balneolales > Balneolaceae > UBA1275. The sequence goes on along the minus strand of PBJO01000003.1, from coordinate 163,190 downwards.
GCATCAATAAATCCCGGGGTTACTACCTGAGCTTCCAAACGAACGGCTCCGTCGGGCGCTTTTATTTCGTATTGGGTTCCAACAGCCTGTATAATGCCTTGGTTAACCACTATTCGACCATTTGAGAGAAGCTGGCCCGTTCCAATGTGTATAGATTCTGCGTCTATTATATAAGAATTGTTGCTATTTTGGGCCCAAGTAGTCGCTTCAAAAAGAGCGGCAAATAAAAAAGAGCACATTAGGTTAATAAATGATTTATTAAAGACGATGTTTGTCAAAGCCTGTGATTCTATAATTAATAAGTTCATAACTATTGCCCCCCCTCATGCGTGTGCGTGTGAGTATTTAGGGGAAAAACCCCATATCCGCCTGTGGCCACTTTTTTATCTTCGGGATTGGCTCTATCCCAAACCTTTTGGCCTTCTATCCATGTTTGTTCAACATGGGTATAAACACTAAATGGGTCGCCGCTAAGAATGACTAGATCGGCATCCTTGCCTTTTTTAAAGGAACCAATTCGATCATCGACTCGCATCATCTTAGCATTAGCTAAGGTTATCGCCTCTAGAGCTCCTTCTCGGCTCATACCTTCTCGCACAGCCAAGGCTGCCGATCTTAAAAATAGCCTCGAATCGGTAATATAGTCGTCAGTGTGTAAACCAACAGCCGCTCCCGCTGCCTCTAATACAGCGCCATTTCTGTTGCTGAAATCTTTTGCCTCCATTTTGCCCCCAAATGAATCTAAGGTTATAATCGACGAAGGATATCCAGAGGCAGCAATATTTTCAGCAACTTTGTAGGCTTCTGATACGTGCTGAAGAACCATATCATATCCAAACTCGTCTGCTAGCCGAATAGCAGTTAGCACATCATCGTGCCTGTGCGTATGATGGTGAACTGTTCGTTTGCCATCTAGTACTTCAATTAGAGTTTCTAAACGAAGATTTCTTGCGGGCATTTTCGTTGCATCATTTTGTGCAGCAATTACTTTTTGCTGATAATCTTGGGCTTCAATAAATAAACTACGAACTAAGGCCGCAGATTTTGCTCGAGTTCCTGGGGAGTTTCCGCTGCCGATAGGATTTGTTCCATTAGCCATTTTGAGCCCACCACAAACTTCATTGTCTTTATCCACACACATTAACATCTGCTGAACGTCCGAAGTAGCTCGCAACTTAATATAAATAGTTTGACCGCTTATAAGTAGTCCAGATCCAGGCATAACGTTGGCAGTAGTAATACCGCCTGCTAGAGCTTTTTTAATGGATGGAGATAGGGGGTTGAACGAATCCATAACTCTAACGTCTGGATGCATGGCAGAAGACCGATCGCCACCATCACCACCGCCAATATGGGAGTGCGTATCAACCAGTCCGGGCAGGATTATTTTACCTGTAACATCAATAATTACGGCGCCACTAGGAATTCTAGTTCGTGAGTCTCCTACCGCCGTGATGACTCCGTCCTGAATAATTAGCACTCCGTTTTCAATAAAGGCTTCTTCAATTGGGTAGATGGTTGCGCCAATGAAAGCAATGGGTTCTTCTTGTGCGCTTAGCAAGCTAGACCAAGTGAGGATAGGGATGCAAAGTAAAAAAACAAAAAAGAGGTTTTTCATAATGAATATATTAAGGATTTCGGTAATTTAAAAAAACGTATGCCTAACCAAAGTAAAAAATTAAAAACTATCGAAGACCCAGAATAGCAGAACCTGTTTCTGGAAAACTTAGAGGTTTATCGAGCAGCTTTCTAGGTATGGTAGGGTCTAAAAAAAGCGTGCCGCGATAGAAAAAATACATACTTATTGCCATGATGGTATGAGCTACATCTAAGTGATTAAACCATAGGTGTAAACCTATTTCAAGAGTATAAAAAACCGCTGATAATCCAGCAAAGAAAATTGTTCTAATAAAAACTAAATGCATAGGGTGGCCTGTTTTTCGGAACATAATAATATGTAGTGGGAGTACAACAAGGCCTAGGCCGTAAGCGGAGTGTACTTTTATAAAAAAAAAATTTAATGTTATAAAAGTAATTACAGCGAAGGTGATCAATTCAATTACATTAAACCATTCCAGAGCAAGACCAAGGCGGCTCGAGAAGAAGGGTTGTGCGTGAAAAATGCTCGCTCGCTCAATAGCCATTACCGCAATCATGCTAATTAACCAGCCAGGCAATTTCCATTCTATCCCAACAGCGTATTGAAAGGCATGACCTAAGACCCCCCCTAAAAAAGTAGCTATACCCATAATTAAAAAGTAATACCGCATGTATCTGTGAATGCGGCCAGGAAGCGCCTTTTTGCGAAGACTGAAAAAAGCATAAAGACAAACAAATGTGATCCAAAAATCTGTAAAGGTTACCATTGGCTCCATGATAGGCATGCCAAAGAGCTCTATTGAGGGTTGGCCAGATGGAGAAGGGAAAGCACTCATGAGAAGAAGTGAGTTGACTGGGCCGAAAAAGAAAGCTTTTTGTCGGTGATTGCGCTATTAACGCTAAATTCAATTTGCAGGTTTTTAAAATAACTTTTAGAAATATACGGCTCTACACACCAGTTTACCAAATCAATATTATATTATATGAGTAATGATAGTTTATAGTAGCCTAAACCACTTATAATGACGCATAAAAGTAATAAAAGTTGGTAAAAAAAGATGAGCTTCTCGGCCTTAAATGAATCTAGCTAGAGACATAAAAAAGGAATATTGAGCGAAGTGTATATGGTTAGCACAAGACACTCAGTTGTAATATGAACTAGAGACATTGAGTTGAGCCCTGAACGAATGAGAGTCTATGCAGATTGACGAGGATAATCAGGCTTGGTTAACCACAACCTAATTTGCAAGCAATTAATTATTTCAACTGATAAAGAGAACAAAATTCTTACTCAAAATAATGCTCCGGAATTATCTGGGCGCTGTATTCCTAAGTAAGAGAACGCCTTAGCAGTGGCTATCCGGCCCTTTGGGGTCCGCTGTAGGAAGCCTTCTTTGATCAAAAAAGGCTCGTATACCTCTTCTATGGTTCCCTTGTCCTCGCCAACGGCCACTCCTAATGTGCTAAGCCCGACGGGCCCGCCACCATAGTGCTCAATGATGGCCCGAAGCATGCGTATATCCATGTCATCTAAGCCGTTTCTGTCTACGTCCAGTGCATTAAGTGCTTTGTCAGCTATCTGTTCATCGATTTTGTCTAAAAGATCAACTTGGGCAAAATCGCGAGTTCGGCGAAGGAGTTTGTTGACAATACGTGGCGTACCCCTACTTCGACTGGCAATTTCATGGGCTCCGGCGTCATTAATTCTGAAGCCCATTATATCAGCAGTTCTAAGCGCTATTCGCTGCAATAATTCCACATCATAGTAGTCTAGTCGTATGTCAATTCCAAAACGAGCACGCAAGGGAGCTGTTAACATTCCTTTACGAGTAGTCGCGCCAATGAGAGTGAACCGATTTAATTCAATTTGAATACTCCTAGCATTAGGGCCTGAATCTATCACAATATCCAAGGTAAAGTCTTCCATGGCACTGTATAAGTACTCTTCAATAACAGGGTTTAGACGATGTATTTCATCAATAAATAGAACATCACCCTCTTCTAAATTGGTTAGCATTCCTGCCAGATCTCCCGGTTTGTCAATGATAGGCCCGGTAGTTGGGCGAATGTTAACCCCCATTTCTTGTGAAATTATATAAGCTAAGGTTGTTTTTCCCAAGCCAGGAGGCCCGGATAGAACAACATGATCAAGCGCCTCTCTTCTTTGCTTTGCTGCTTTAATGAAGACTTTTAGGTTATCAATGGCTTTTTGTTGGCCGATAAACTCGTCAATGGTTGAAGGACGAACACTTTGCTCGAAAGCATCTTCCTTGTGTTGCGGATTCAATAAAGGGTTTTGCACGGAACCAGATTCAACTTAATGCTTAGTTAACAGAATTATACTTAGATTTACGTCGAATTGCGTATGTAAATTGTCTATTTTGAAAAATCACTAGAATAATGCGCGTTATTCTCTAGTGGCTTTTCCAAAAACACTTGTAACCCTTGGCGTAATTAACTAAAAACTAACAACAGAAAAAGATTTGCCAAAAACAAAACAAACAGAGAAAAAGCGGCTTTTTGGTCCAGAGTATTATTTCAACTATGAACTTAGTTGGCTAGAGTTTAATAGCCGCGTGTTGTCTGAGGCGGAAAATACTGAGAACAATCTGTTGGAGCGAGTTAAGTTTATTGGAATAGTCTGCTCAAATCTAGATGAGTTTTTTCAAAAGAGAGTGGGAGGGTTGAAAAGACAGCTACATGCGGGTGTTAAGACTATTTCTGTTGACGGCCTTAATGCCCAAGAACAATTAAAGCTTATTCGCAAACGAGTGTTAGAAATGATAGAGCGGTATAGGGGCTGTTTTTTTAATGAATTATTGCTAAGTCTTGAAAATAACGGGATTTCAATTAGGAGCATGGAAGAGTTGACTGCTAAGCAGTTACAAAAAGCGGAATCTTTTTTTAGTCGGCAATTGTATCCAATAATCACTCCATTAGCTGTAGATGAATCACACCCCTTCCCCTTTATTTCTAATCAAAGCTTATCTTTTGCTATTGAACTACGAAATAAAAAAACTAATGAAAAAAGTTTTGCCCGAATAAAAATTCCTTCTAACAGGCCCCGTTTTATTATTGTATATAAAAGCGCTAGTAAAACGGTGTTCATTCCTATTGAGGATTTAATAAAAGCAAAGATGAATTTATTTTTTCCTGGAATGGAGGTGTTATCTGCGCATCTATTTCGGGTTACTAGAAATGCATCATTAGAACGAAATGAAGAGGAGGCCGACGACTTACTTGAGGTAATTGAAGATGAATTAAGAGAGCGAAAATTTGCCCAGATTGTACGTTTAGAACTAGATTCAAAAACTCCTATACCTTTAAAAAAATTTCTAGTCAAACATCTCGAAATCATCTCACAAGATGTGTATGAAATGGAAGGTACTATTGGTCTAGCAGATGTATTTCAGATTGCTACCATAGAAGGGTTTCCTAGTTTAAAAGACGTACCATGGAGCCCGATACTACACCCTGTTTTTAACCACCCTCCAGAAGAACGGCTCCCCAATATTTTTTCAGTAATTAGAAAAGGGGATTTTTTAGTTCATCATCCTTATCATAGTTTTGAATTGAGTACTCAGAGATTTGTTGAGGAGGCCGCCAAAGATCCAAAGGTTTTGGCTATAAAACAAACGCTCTATCGCACCTCGAAAGATTCACCTCTTATGCATGCGTTGATGCGCGCGGCACAGGAGGGAAAGCAGGTGGCTGTATTAGTAGAAATAAAAGCTCGATTCGATGAGGAGCGCAATATTTTATGGGCTCAACAATTAGAAAATGTAGGTGTTCATGTTGCATATGGTATTCCAGGGTTAAAAATCCATACTAAGCTAACGATGGTGGTTCGCGAAGAGGAAAAGGGCTTACGAACATATTGCCACATTGGCACGGGTAATTATCACCCTGATACAGCTCAACTATATGAGGATTTAGGATTATTTACCTGTGATACCGTGATAGCAAAAGATGTAACGAACGTTTTTAATTTACTAACAGGGTTTGCACCAAAACAACGCTTTGACACATTACTTGTTGCACCCAAATATATGAGAAAGGGGATGTTAAAATTAATCGACCATGAAATTAAAGAGGCAAAAGCAAGCAGGCCGGCCAGAATTATCGCTAAAATGAATAGTTTAGAAGATCCTCAAATTATTGAACGTCTTTATGAAGCATCAAAAGTTGGTGTTGAAATAGATTTAATAGTTAGGGGAGTCTGTCGCTTAAGGCCGGGTATTGTGGGGTTAAGCGAGCGCATTCGTGTGCATTCAGTAATAGGTAGATTTTTAGAGCATTCCAGAGTGTTTTACTTTTACCATTCAGGTGAACTCATTTATAACATTGGCTCTGCTGACTGGATGCACAGAAATTTGGATGCCCGCGTAGAGGCTATAACTCCTATTGAAAGCATAAAATTAAAAAAATATTTACAGTTTATTTTTGAAATCTATTTGAATGATAACCGACAACGCTGGAGGCTTAATCGAGATGGCACCTATAGTAAGGCCTCTACTATGGAACAAGGTCTTAATGAAGGCACGCATAATTCACTAATGAAGCATATATCATCTTCAAAGGCACCTATTCCCATGCCCAGTTAGTAGCGCGATAAAATATTGACCGAAAATTTACAATCACATAAGACACTGCGGTTTATTTTTTTAAGGGCTTTTCTCTAAATAACCCATTAAATTTATTATATGTATCGCGTACAACTACAGAACTTTGAAGGCCCCCTAGATGTCCTTCTTTTTTTTATCAAAAGAGATGAGTTAGATATTTATGACATCCCAATTTCATATATAACCAATCAATTTTTAGAATATTTACATCTGCTTGAAGAATTTGATTTGGATATAGCCAGTGAATTTGTTTGGATGGCTAGCAATCTTATGTCTATAAAGGCTAAAATGATGCTCCCGAAAGAGAGCCCTGAGGAGGAGAGCTTACTAGATGAGAGGGATCCGCGTCATGAATTGGTGCAACAGCTGCTCGAATATAAGCGCTATAAAGAAATGTCACTTAAGCTTTTGGATATAGACGAAGAAACTCGAAAAAAATATGGCCGAGGTTACCCGTTGGCTGATAAAGTCAAACGGCAAGCGTCCGGAGAAGCCCTGCAAGATGTAACATTGTTCGATCTGATGGCTGCGTTTAAAAAAGTATTAAAAGATATTGATCGAAAAAATATAATTTATCGAGTTGAAAAAGTTGAGGCAACCTTGGAGCAGCAATCTGAATACATCATAAATACTCTTCAAAAAAAGGGGAAGCAAAGTTTTTTAAGTCTCTGTGCAGATATCAAGCAGCGAGCCGTTATAGCGACTACTTTTTTAGCCATTTTAGAAATGATTAAAGAACGGCAGATACGTCTATATTTGGGAGAGAACCCATCGGAATTTTATGTTGATTTAATGCCAGTTAGTGAGATACTGCGCTAAGGCTAACTATTGGTGAGGCCTGCAAAATTAAAAATGTTACCTAGCAGATTTAAATATCAAAAGGTTCAAAAGACGCTTTGGGCATTACTCACCAAATAAGGCATAAACAAAAGCCTCTTTATCAAATACTTGTAAATCTTCTAAGCTTTCACCTAGTCCAATATATTTGACCGGTACTGATAATTCGTGAGAAACTCCTAAGACAATCCCTCCTTTGGCTGTGCCATCTAGCTTGGTTAAGACCAAACCACTAATATCTACAGCTTTTGTAAAAGCCCGCGCTTGCTGAAGAGCGTTTTGCCCGGTTGATGCGTCTAGCACTAATAAAACTTCGTGTGGGGCGCTGTGGACTACTTTAGAAAGCACACGTTTTATCTTAGAGAGCTCATCCATTAATGCCTTTTTATTGTGCAATCGCCCCGCAGTATCGATAATACCGATGTCCGCACCCCTCGCTTTAGCGGCGGATACGGTGTCAAAAGCAACAGCAGCGGGATCAGCGTTCTGCCCCTGTTCAATAATAGGCACATCTGCCCGCTCACTCCAAATTTTAAGTTGATCTACAGCAGCAGCACGGAATGTGTCAGCTGCACCTAGGAGCACTGATTTACCGGCTGATTTATACCCATGAGCCAACTTTCCTATAGTGGTGGTTTTGCCTACTCCATTTACCCCAACCACTAAAATTATGTGAGGTGTCACAGGAAATTGGGCATCAAAATTAGCGGAATGTTCGATGGGGTTTTTCATCAGTAGGCCAATAATCTCGTCGCGAAGTAGTGTATTTAACTCTTCTTTGGTAACATATTTATTCTGAGAGACGCGCTTTTTTAAGTGCCCTATAATATCGAGTGTTGTTTTTACCCCTACGTCCGAGGTTATTAAAATTTCTTCGAGCTCATCTAGAACGGCATCGTCGATTTGTCCCCTTCCAGCGATGGCAATTCCAAGTTTACTTAGCAAACCATTCCGGCTTTTTTCAACCCCCTTCTCTAAAGAAGCGTTTTTTCTAAAGCCAAATTTTTCTAAAAACCCCATATTCTCATTATTAATTAAACCGAGCCCCGTTCATTATATTTTTATAACGTAGAAGATACATAATGAATGAAAACAACATGATGGCTACCGACGCCCATAGTAAAATAGTGTGTGCAAGGGAGGCCGACCTAAAAAAGAATATAGATATCCAGTAAAGCGAGATGACATTTACTGATATTTTACCCGAAATAGTACTCATTGCCACCTTTCCATATCGTAATTTGATAAATGAAGAGCCAATCAGAATTAGTATATCCCGCGCAATGAACAGCCACAAGAACCACAAAGGAACCCAACCAATAACAACGGTATAAATAAATAATAATCCCGCGGCTATCTTGTCAGAAATTGGATCAATCATCTTACCTACTTCTGAAATAGTGTTGGTTTTACGTGCAACAAATCCATCTAGGTAGTCTGAAATAATCCCATAACCAATTAAAATCCCTACAATTGCATCAACTGAATACCCATTGGTATAGTGGCGATAGACAACCGGTATGACAATAAATATTCGGGAAAATGATATAAAATTGGAGATGGTAAAAAGACTTCCACTAACCTCTATTCTACTATCTATGTTATTTTGAACCGACAAGATCTAGTTTTTATTGCGATATTATTTAAGTCTAAAGTTAAAACCAATCCCTCGATAAAGCCACATGAAAAAAACCACCTCACATCTGAGCCTAAACGGTCATCTTGCAGAACAAAAGAAACATAGTGAAAAGGTGTTTTCAGGAGAACTTTTACAGGTATTTAAAGATGAGGTCATCCTCCCAAATGCCAGCATTGGCCGAAGGGAATGGATACAGCACCCCGGCGCTTGTGCAGTAGTACCTGTATTTAGTAATGGAGATTGCGTGCTTATTCAGCAATTTCGGTATCCGGCCCAACAATTATTTTGGGAAGTTCCTGCAGGAAAAATCGATCCTGATGAAGACCCGCTCAGTACAGCGTGCAGAGAACTGGAGGAAGAAACGGGTTATTGCGCAGAGGAGTGGTTCTACATTGGTCATTTTTATCCAGCCATTGGCTATGCGGATGAAATTATTCACATATATCTAGCCCAAGGGCTTATCCAAGGAGAACAAAATATGGATCAAGATGAATTTTTAAGAATGTACAGGGTTCCATTTGACGAAGCAATAAGCATGATTCATAACGGTGAAATTAATGACGCGAAAACGATTGCTAGCATCATTCGTGCTCACGACTTTTTGAATCGTAAAAAAAGTAATAACGAACTAGTTATTTTACCATATAAAGCTATTTCTGAAACAAATTGCCCAAATCGAGAGCAAGGCTAATCTGCCAAATAAGCTCAAAATGATGTTTTTTAGCTATCTTTTTTTGCCCCATGTTGCTCAATGAAATCACGAGCCTTTAAAACCTGAATTACTTTTCTACTATTACGTTCTATAATTTTTACTTGAAACAAACTTAAAATAGCCTGCCGTTGAAGCAGCTCAATTACGTCGGAACGAGTTTCACATTCTTCAGTTTCACTTACCAAATCATTTATACCTTGTATAATGTACCGGTAATTGTGGGCATTTGATTTGTTAAGCTTCTCTACATCCTTGCGCCGTCTTTCCGGCGCGTTGAAGTAGTCCTGCAGCGATTCTTGAGTAACATACCAGCTGACTCCTAGTTTACGGCCTCGGATACGACCTGTTCGCAGATAAGAGCGTAAGGTTAGCTTAGAAACGCCTAGTTTCTCATGAAGGTCGTCAATAGAGTAAAGTATTAAACTGCCAATTTTCTTAGGCATGGCTGGATTCTGATTCGGAATGAGGGCTATTCGCTTGGTTAAATGCTTCGGAAATACGCTGATTCATGAGCCGTCTATAGTGCTTAAACTCGTACTCACTAACAGTAAATTTCGAAATAAATTCACCATTAGAACAATGTACTATATATTTGTTAGGTCGCTCTGCCTTGCTTACTGTTACTTGTACGTTTCCAAGTTTGTATTGTTCAATTACAGAGATTGTCATGTATCAAATGTCCATATTTTGTACTATTGGTTGTACTTGTACTAAAGATACTATTATAATTCAATAAAGTTGAGGCTAAGCAAAGATTGTAATGGCTAAAAAATATGTAGTTGCTATTGTTTTGGGAGCATTTTTAGGTGTTTTTGCTTACACTGCTATTTTGAAAACTATCCCTGTAGAAATTCAAAATGCACCTGATTGGCGTAACTTGGACGTTGGATTGCAAGAAGCTAGAGATTCTGATAAGCTGGTTTTGGTTGACGTATACGAAGATGGGTGTAAATACTGTCGGACCATGGAGCGGGAAGTATATCCAGACATGACGGTTCGGGCAGTCTTAGACGCAGGATACATCCCAGTTAAGGTGAATGGAAATGCTGATGTAACCATTCGATTTCAAGGTCAGGAACTAAGTTCCAGAACATGGGCTCAGCGGCAGGGGATTTATGTCTTTCCTGGCACATTAGTATTAGATTCTAATGGCAATCAATTGAAGCGCCGCACAGGATTTATGAGTACCGATGAACTTCGGCAATTTCTTTATCGTTAAGTATAATGGTTTTGTAGAAAGGCTTGTAAGAACCCATAGAAATGCTCTGTAACTTAATCGATTCAATCATAGTTTAACTTATATGTCCACTTTTAACCATTACTGATATGCTAAAAAAATACTCTTTTTATCTTATAACTTTTGCCCTTTTATTTTGGCTGTCATGTGCAGCGACCCCCACCCCTCAAGTGCAAAATGAATATGCCTTTACCAGTTATGTTAGTGGTATACAGGTTCCATGGGGAATGGAATGGTTGCCCAGTGGGGAATTATTAGTGACCGATCGGTCAGGAATTTTGTATGTAGTGCGGGAAGGTGAAATTATTGCGGAATATACCGAGGTTCTTGGAGATCTCTATCCTGAGCGTCAGGGCGGGTTTTTAGATGTCCAAGCACATCCTAATCATTCAGAAAATGGATGGATTTATTTTAGTTATTCATCCACTTCTGGAGAAGGCGAGGGTGCAAATACCAAAATAATTCGAGCAAAATTAGGGAACAGCGGTTTAGAAGAAGTAGAAACTTTATATAAGGCTATGCCTAACAGTAAAAGAGGTGTACATTATGGCAGCCGGTTGGAATTTGGAATCGATGGAACACTTTATTTCACTATTGGAGATCGTGGGAATAGAGATGTAAACCCTCAAAGTCTTTCTATCGATGGAGGAAAAGTATACCGAATAAATGACGATGGAAGCATCCCTCAGGATAACCCTTTTTTTGGGCAGACTGACGCTATTGAAGCAGTATACTCATACGGACATCGAAACCAGCAAGGAATGGAGCGACACCCAGTGACAGGACAAATGTGGGCCCATGAACATGGCCCGCGAGGAGGGGATGAGTTGAATATTATAGAGCCAGGAAAAAATTATGGCTGGCCGGTCATTAGCTATGGAATAAATTATAATGGCACCCCTTTTGCCGAAGATACGGTCCGTGAAGGTATGCAGCAGCCCATTCAGTATTGGGTGCCTTCGATTGCGCCCTCGGGGATGGCTTTTGTGACCAGTGATCGATACCCCGACTGGAAAGGACATTTACTGGTTGGTTCCTTGAAATTTGGCTTAGTAGAGTTGCTCCAGCTTAATGGGAATAGGGTTATAAGTAGAACTGAGGTGCTTCAAGGGATTGGCCGCGTCCGTAGTATAAAACAGGGGCCGGATGGACATATCTATGTGGGTGTTACGGGCCAGGGTATATTTCGTGTAGAGGGTGTTTAGAGCGTGCCAGTACCCCAACCGTCTCGGTATTTTCTACGAACAAAGGTATTGGCTGGCTCGAAGTTAGTTACTTTCATGGAAGGGCCATCCCATAAAAGCTGAATACCCCTACCAGGGTAGAAAGTTCTCATTCTTTCCATTTCTACCCCTTCTTCGGTATAAGTTTCCTTGTATTCTTCTTTATAGTCATAGCTCCGTATAGCCAAATTACCCATAAGCACACTTTCGGTGAGTGGACCAGCGATATTAAAAGACGAGCTTAATTCATGTTTCCCATACCCAGCTAAACAAGCATTCACCCATTGATGATGGTGTCCTTCTGGAACACGGGGGAGGGTTTGGGCTACTTGTATATGTTCATTTAATACCGAGGGTAGTAATCGAGCGTTTTTACCATAGGTATCGCACATCATTTTACCGCGATCTCCTATAATAAGAATTCCGTTTCCTCCATCACCCATTAGCTCATCAGGTTCTAGTTCTTCGGGTCTTGCTGGTTGAATACCTCCATCCATCCAGTGGAGTTTTATAAAATCTCCATTTTGATAGGGAAAACGTAAAACTACATGAGAAGATGGGGGAAACCCTTCGAGAAACTCTCCTCGGCGGAATTCGTCAACATACACCGCCCCAACACTACACTCTACCCGGTCTGGATAGCCGAGATCAAGCACATTAAATGGAGCCTCCATTAAGTGGCACCCCATGTCCCCAAGCGCGCCAGTTCCATAATCCGACCAGCCTCTCCAGTTAAAGGGTGCAAGGCCCTTTACATATTCTTTATACGGTGCCGTACCTAACCATAAATCCCAATCCAAGCCATCAGGCACGGGTGCTGGATTTGTCGGCCAACTAATCCCCTGAGGCCAAACAGGGCGATTAGTCCAAACGTAGACTGTATGTGCTTGCCCAATAATACCTGCCTGGAACCATTCTTTCATTTGCCGAACCCCATCCCCCGAAGAGCCATAATTACCCATTTGTGTGACCACTTTATACTTTTTAGCAGCTTCAGTTATCATTCGAGCTTCATAAATATCATGGGTTAAAGGTTTTTCTACATAAACGTGCATCCCCCGTTGAATCGCGTCCATCGTCTGCACTGCATGGTTATGGTCTGGGGATGAAACGACCACGGCATCGATATCGGATTCGTGTGACTCCAACATTTTTCTATAATCCCTAAAAAAAGGGGCGCTTGGATAAGCTTCCCTTGCACGACTTACCATTCTTTCATCCACGTCGCACAGACCAGATACAGTCACATTTGGGTGTAGTGCTAACTGACGAAGATTATCATTTCCTCGGCCACCGGCCCCTATGGCCCCAATATATAAGGTATCGCTCGGCGCAATAAAACCTTTCCCGCCTAAAACATGACGAGGAACAATGCTAAACCCTGCTCCTGCTAAACTAACCGTCGTTAAAAAATCTTTTCTCTTCATAGCAGCACCTTTTATTTTTGTTTAATACATAGAATTACGTAAAAAATAGCATCAATCACCAAGACCAGAAATATTATATGGTTTTAATTATCATCATATACCCCATTAAGATTTGCGTGAAGGGAAGGAGGTTTTTTAGAGTCGCATGGAAATGAGCATGTTCACTTCTTCTGGAAACATAGAAAAAATCGAATTAAAATCCCTACATATAGCTTAGATAAGGCCAATGAAAATGCTATCTTTTAGGATTGACTAATTAGCATACTATCAGGAGTGAACCAGAGCGAGTGTCTAAGCAAGCTACAAGCCAAAAGAAAGATAACCAACAAAAGCCACGGCCTATCGTTGTACAAGGGGCACGAACCCATAATCTGAAAAATATAGGGGTTCAAATCCCTCGGAATAGCCTTACAGTTATAACAGGGGTTTCTGGTTCAGGAAAGTCCAGCCTAGCGTTTGATACTATTTATGCGGAGGGCCAAAGACGATATGTGGAAAGTTTATCTAGTTATGCCAGGCAATTCCTAGAGAGAATGGATAAGCCAGAAGTAGATCATATATATGGCATCTCTCCCGCCATGGCCATTCAACAAAAAACAACTTCATCTAATCCACGATCAACGGTCGGAACTGCTACTGAAATATATGATTATCTACGCTTATTGTTTGCACGTATTGGAAAGACCTATAGTCCAAAATCGGGAGAACTAGTAACCAAAGACACCCCAGGTGATGTGGTTAAGCATATTGATGAACATCTTGAGATAGAGGCTCGGTTCTACGTACTATATCCTATTCCTGAACACGGCACTCATTCGACTAATGATGAATTAAAACTACTTAAGGAAAAAGGGTTTACTCGGCTTTTGCACCTGTCAACAGAAAAAGTATTAGATTTAACCACATTAAAAAATGACAATGTTTCAGCCTTACCCAATAATCATCGCCTAAGTGATTATAGAGTATTGGTTGATCGGCTGGTCAATAAGCCTGATGATGCTACCCGTTCTCGCATGGTTGACTCCCTTGAAACGGCGTTTAGGCAGGGTCTAGGCAGGGCCTCTATCAAAGTTCGTGGAGGAAAAGAACAGTTTTTTAGCGAGCGTTTTGAACGTGATGGCATCGAGTTTGTCGAGCCAACGCCACAAATGTTCTCTTTTAACAATCCATTTGGAGCCTGTTCTCAATGTGAAGGCTTTGGTCGGGTGGCAGGGATAGATGAAAATCTTGTTATTCCGGACCATGAAAAAAGCATTAGAAACAACGCTATCGCTCCCTTTAACTCGCCTAAATTTTCCCAGCACTTACGGGATTTGATCCGGGTGGCCGCGCGTGAACGCTGGCCAATTGATGTCCCCTATAGGGAGCTCCCAAAGGAGGTTAAGCGAGCTCTGTGGAATGGAAAGGATGAGTATATTGGCATACATGCCTTTTTTTATCAGGTACGATCTCAAAATTATAAAGTACATATGCGCGTCTTATATGCTCGTTACAGGGGGTATAGCCGATGCTCAGAATGTGAGGGATATCGTATTCGAAAAGATGCACAGTATATACGAGTAGGTGATATGCATCTTGGTGAAGTCTCGGAATTAACCATTGGCCATGCGAAGGAATATTTTAATGAGCTTATGCTAAGTGAATTCGAAAAAGGTGTTGCAGGACAATTAGTATACGAGATAAAAAAACGACTAAAATACTTGGTTGAGGTTGGCTTAGAGTACCTTACTCTCGACCGATTGGCCAATACTCTCAGTGGAGGAGAGTCGCAACGAATAAGCTTAGCAAACGCTTTAGGAAGCTCGTTAATAGGTAGTTTGTACGTACTCGATGAGCCGACCATTGGTTTGCACCCTAGAGATAATGACAGGCTCATTAAGATTTTAGAATCACTACGAGACATTGGCAATACGGTACTCGTAGTTGAGCATGACAGTGAAATGATGCGAGCAGCTGATCATATAATTGATATTGGGCCTTTTGCTGGGGTTCACGGAGGTGAAGTAGTTTTTGAAGGAGCTTATGCGCAGCTATTAGATGCGCCTACCTTAACGGGACGTTACTTAAGTGGGCAAGCGGTTATTCCTTTACCTTTAAAAAGGCGACCTGGTTCAGGCCATTTCTTAGAATTAAAGGGAGCTAGTGAACATAACCTAAAAAATGTGGATGTAAATATTCCGCTAGGACTATTTCTGGTTGTAACAGGGGTTTCAGGGTCGGGGAAATCGACCCTTGTGCACGATACAGTTTATAAAGGAATTAAAAAGCATTTTGGGAATTACAACGAAACAGTAGGTCGCCACCTATCATTAATGGGAATAGGAAGGGTTCATCATGCTGAAATGGTCGATCAATCTCCTATTGGAAGAACCTCAAGATCTAATCCTGCCACTTATACCAAGGCATTCGATAGTATACGTGATGTTTTTGCACATAGCAGACAAGCTAAAATCATGGGTTATACTCCAGGTCATTTTAGTTTTAATGTGCCTGGTGGCCGGTGTGAAAGCTGTCAAGGTGAGGGAGTTCAAAAAATTGAAATGCAGTTCATGGCGGATATAGAACTCATTTGTGAGGAATGCAAAGGTGCTCGATTTCGCAAAGATATTCTGCAGGTATTATATCGAGGAAAAAGTATAGAAGAAGTGTTAAATATGCCCATATCTGAAGCCATTGACTTTTTTGTGGATGAGCCAAATATTGTAAAAAAGCTAGAACCCCTAAAAAAAGTAGGCTTAGGCTACCTTACTTTAGGCCAAAGCGCCACAACCCTTTCTGGAGGAGAAGCTCAACGGGTTAAATTAGCTCGGTTCTTAACCAAAACAAGTCATGAACACACCATTTATTTCTTTGATGAGCCAACTACTGGGCTACATTTTGATGATGTTGCAAAGTTACTAAAAGCCTTTAATGAATTGGTTGATAAAGGACACTCGGTAATAATTATTGAACATAACTTAGATGTAATTAAAACTGCCGATTGGGTGATTGATGTGGGCCCAGATGGAGGGTTCAGGGGTGGACAAGTGGTAGCGGAGGGAACTCCAGAAGAAATTATGGATATGAGCGTTAGTCATACAGGCTATTTTTTAAAAGAGTATTTAAAAACATTGAGGCAGTTGTAATATTTTAATGGGTGTATTTAAGTAGGTGCTTGAGAGCAGGTGCCATATAAAATTGATAATACCATCATAAAAGTGCTTTCTGTATTATTAGGCTAGAATAAATAGATGAAAATTAGCAGGCGCCGAAACTAGGGCGCCTTAACTAACCTTTTGATTATCATGTTTCCGATCCATTTAGATGTAGGCTTCACTCAAATATATTTTTATGAAGGTCTTTATTTCTTCATCTCTATAGGTTTAGGCATTTATATCTGTTACAGATGGGTAAAAGGTAACGAGGGTAAAATAGAGATGTTTGAAGGTTTGGTGACCTGGTCAATTATAGGAGCATTATTAGGTGCTCGACTCTCTCATTTTTTGTTTTGGAATCTGGATCTTTTTTTGAGTAATCCACGTATTCTATTCAGCCTTAGCGGAGCAGGGAATAGTATAACAGGAGGTCTTTTGGGTGGCATGTTAGGTGGCTATTTCTTTACAAAAAAGAAGAAATTAAATTACTTCGAATATTTTTCATTGTTATCTCCCGGCATATTGATAGGCCAAGCGGTCGGACGCATTGGTTGTTATTTTAACGGAGATGCACATGGAGCGGCTACCAATAGCGTGTTTGGTGTTCAGTTTCCAAGATACGGGTCTTGGATTCCTTCTTTTGAGACAGAATTATCCTACTCATCCTCTGCATGGCGATGGTCATTTGAACGGGGATTAGTAGAAGCGGGCTCTACTATGAGCGCTCCTTTACATCCCACACAGCTATACGAAATGATGGGGGATTTTGCCATATTGGCCGTGGTAATCTATTTATTCAATAAATATTGGAAAAGCAATAAAAAATCACCCATAATATTTTATGTGCACACAGGAGGCTATGCATTACTTCGCTTTGCTCTAGAATTTATTAGAGGAGACCGAGAGTTTGTGGCTTTTGCAAATATGACGAATCTGCAGCTTAGTTTGCTTGCTTATGTGATTATTGCTGGTATCTTGTTGAACAAGTATCTTAGAAATGAACAGCTTAAGACTAGTTAGCTTATGAGTAGCTAAACTGGGAGTTAATAATGGATAGAAAAAAAGCCATCAAAAGAATTCTAGCCTCCGCATTCGGAGTGCCGGCAGTTAAAGAGACTATTTCTGATGTTTCGGACGCCTTACAACCATCTACTCGGAATGCGAAAACATTAGCTGATGGAGTGAGCTTAAAGGCTTCTGAGCAAGGATATAAGCACTCGGTATGTCGTTGGACCTATTCAGCGGTTCCATTAGAAAAATTATGCGAGGTAGCCATTGAGCTCAATATTGATTCCATTGAGCTGCTGAATCCCCCCGATATAAAAAAAATTCAGCAAAGAGGGTTAACCTGTGCTGTCGCAAATAGCGTCCCTTTGAGCTTAACGGAGGGGTTTAATAATCCGAATTATCATGCCAAATTACAGAAAGACTACAGCCAGCTTATTCCTGTTCTGGTTGATTTAGGCATTCAAAACCTCATTTGTTTTTCTGGAAATAGGCAAGGTATTGGGGATCAGCAGGGAATGGAGCAGTGCGCCATAGGCTTAGACCCCATTGTAACTTTGGCACAAAAGCATGGTATTACACTCGTTATGGAGTTATTGAATTCGAAGGTAGATCATAAAGACTATCAATGTGACCATACAGCTTGGGGAGTAGGTCTCTGTGAAAAGATTGGGTCAGATAATTTTAAATTATTATATGATATTTATCATATGCAAGTTATGGAAGGAGATATCATAGCAACAATCCAAAAATATCATCCGTATATTGCCCATTACCATACCGCAGGAGTACCGGGAAGAAATGAAATAGACCAAAGCCAAGAACTAAATTACCCTGCTATAATGCGGGCGATACAAGAAACTGGATTTAAAGGTCACGTAGCTCAAGAATTTATACCTACCGCAGAAAATAAGTTTGACTCTTTGGCAAAAGCCATTGAGCTTTGTACTCTTTCATAGTGACGAAGAATAAGATGAAATTATCACAGACTAGAAACGCAGAAGGCATACAAATAATATTAAATAGAGGGCTGACGGGTATACGAACTGTGCTTACTGTAGTTATTAGTATAATTATAATGAGTTCATGCGAAAGTACGCACAAAATGTCAAGAGTAGAGCATGTTGTTTTGCCGACAGCGGTACTGAGTAGTCCTCGAGCTCTTCCTCAAGAAATAGCAGTTTCATTGGGCTGGGGGGGGATATACGAGGATACCCTGGGAGTAGAAGAGGAAGAGTTTAGGGTGGTTTTGAGTTCGCCTATTCCTCCTTATCATATTTTGCGTATGAAAAAAGCTAAAGATATTGAGGCAACGTACATTCTATTTTGGGAGAAAAAAGCAGCGATTGATATTGAATACCCTCAACGAAATATTCGGTGGTTTATTCAAGGAGAGTGCGGAGATTTTTACCAAACAGCCCGATTTGAATATTGTATACCAGAATGGTTTGAAGAACCTGAATGGCTACGTGTTTATGAGTTGTTTGATAAGTCCAATATATGGACTTTAGAGCCTGCAGATTCTTTGGCTAGAGACAGTTTATCGAGAGATGATCAATGGGTGATAAATGTGGAAGCTCGCGTGGAGAATTATTTTAGACGGTATCAGCACACCAGCCCAGATACCTATAAAGAAAGTAGTACACGAAGTGATTTGTTGCAAATAGTCTCTCAAATGAGAGCTTTACGAGATGCGACGATTCAACGAAATAACTTTAATGTGTACAGGGGGTATATGAAAGGGCCTTCAGGGCCAGAGTTTATTTTGTGCGATGAAAGTGAGATTTGGTACTTCGAAGGTCATTTAGAAGATCTAGTTATTACAAGTGCTTATCCAGTACTAATTGAGGAAGCTGCTGAGCAGTATTTTTATGTAGAGCTCCGAGGCAAGATTCGAGATCAATGGTATACCGAATGGGTTGATCAGTCTCATACCCGGGTCATTATTCCAGACGAAATTAATGAAATTCAGCTAGTGGATGGGCCAAGATGCCCTTATTAGAAGGATGTTAATCGATTTTATATTTTTAAAAGAGTATTGATAGCTTACTACAAATGGCCTCTAGAAGATCTCTTTGTTCTTCGGTAATAGAATCCTTTGTATTCGAATCTATATCTAATTGAGCAACAAAAACCCCATCTTTTAGTATGGGCACTACTATTTCCGATTGCACCTCAGTACTGCAGGCAATATAATTATCTTCTGCACTTACATCTTGAGAAACGAATGTCTGAAGTGAGACCGCTACTTGTCCACAAATCCCTTTTCCATAAGGTATTGATACGTGATCGGTTGAAGGTCCTACAAAGGGACCAAGTTTTAGATACCCCTTTTTATCTCGATCATCGAGGTAGAAGCCTACCCAATCAAAATGATCAAATCCGGCATGAAGAATCTGGGCAACTTCGAGTAGTATTTGGTTTAGGTTAACATTACAATCTATAACAGTATTTATGCGTTGTAACATATTTCTTGGATTCTCGTGAGTAGCAATAGTTGATTATAGTGGTTATGAAATACACTGTTATCTAAACATACGAAGCTAGGGTATGGTGCGCATTAATTTAAGAAAAATGACTTTATATACATGAAATTCGATATAGTGTCCGAAACTTTAAATTTCTTAATAGTTCAGCATAAGAGTGAGCATTAAAGTGGCTCTAGACATAACCTACTAGGGCATTAAGCTACTAAATTTCTACCAAAAATGAGTATTAGAACTCTTTTATTTGCAAGTTTTACCTCGTTATTTTGGGTGGTTAATCATACTACCATCATGCGAGTTTTTATGGCTTTAACTAAAGAAAAATGCAAACTAACCGCCAGAAATGTTAAGAGGACATGTTTTTTTATCGATTACTTTTTTATTTGTGATTTCCCTCTTTTAGACCGAGTTTAAGACCATTATTATTAACTAAAATAACGTTCTTCTGGAAACAATTGATCGCATATTAGCTGGCTTTTCTTCATTCATGTGGGGTACCCCGTTAGTTGTACTTTTAGTTGGTGGAGGATTGTACTTTTTATTTTATTCTCGATTTATCCCCTATCGATATTTTTGGCATGCCATAGAGGTTTTACGAGGTAAATACGATGATCCAGGCGACCCTGGAGACATTAGTCATTTTGAAGCATTAGCGAGTGCTTTAGCTGCTACAGTAGGCATGGGTAATATAAGTGGAGTTGCCGTTGCTATTGCTGTTGGTGGACCTGGCGCGGTCTTTTGGATGTGGGTAAGTGCCATAGTGGGTATGGCAACCAAGTTTTTTACATGTACACTTTCTGTAATGTACCGAGGATATGATTCGGAGGGGCATTTGCAAGGGGGTACTATGTACATTATCACAGAAGGATTGGGAAAAAAGTGGAAACCATTGGCCGGACTTTTTGCGGTGGCGGGCCTATTTGGACCATTGCCTATTTTTCAGGCTAACCAAGTCACCCAAATTGTACGTGATTTCTTACTCATCCCGAACGGAATTAGTGACCCAAATAACCATTTTGGTACGGATTTAATTAGTGGTTTAATTATTCTTGGGGTGGTATCACTAGTCATTTTTGGTGGTATTAAACGAATTGGAAAGGTAGCGGCCAAAATGGTGCCAGTGATGGTGGTGATTTATGTTGGAAGTGTCGCCTACATATTGTTGGTACACTTGGATGTTTTAGGGGAATATATAATGTTGATTATAACAGACGCTTTTACTGCAAATTCAGTAATGGGTGGAGCTGTAGGAGCGCTGATTATAACGGGGGTGCGGAGAGCAGCCTTCTCTAACGAAGCAGGAATAGGCACAGCAACCTTAGCTCATGGAGCAGCAAAAACTAAGGAGCCGGTACGTGAGGGTTTAGTAGCCATGATGGGCCCATTCATTGACACAATAGTAGTCTGTACCATGACAGCTTTGGCCATCTTAGTGACAGGCGTCTGGACTTCAGGCGATGTAAACGGGATAAGTTTGACCGCTTCGGCATTTCAGAAGGCCATGGGTCCCATTGGGGTGTATGTGTTAATGCTATGCGTTTTAATTTTTGCTTTTAGTTCTTTGTTCACGTATTCCTATTACAGCACCAAATGCTTAGGCTTTTTAGCGGGAGCTCATCGGCAGAAATATTTCAATTATTTTTATGCGGCAGCTATCATTTTTGGGGCTGTGGCAACCATTGAAGCGGTATTAAACTTTACCGATGGAATGTTTGCACTAATGGCCATACCGACCATGACAGCGGCTATTTTGCTATCTTCAAAGGTTATGAGCGCCGCTCAGGACTATTTTGAAAGAATGAAAAACGAAACACTGTAAGTTTACATTGATACTAATATAAAACCGTATGACTATGTGGAACAATCATTTAATATCTTTAGAATTTGGCTCAAAAGGATCAAGCACAAAAAGTGAACTATCTATTTATGAGACAGGTATTAAGCTATTATTTCTGCTGGTGTTTCAACTGTTTTTTTCAGGGCTTAGCAATGGTCAGAATATCTTGGACAAGGTAGGGGAATTAGAAGTTACAGAAGGATTTTTCACCTACTATTCTGATGAAGATGAGGATAAACTTTGGTTAAGGATAGACGAGTTAAATCAGGAATTTTTATATGTTAACTATTTAGCTGCGGGGGTTGGTTCCAATGATATAGGCCTGGATCGATCTCAACAAGGCGGTGAGCGAATGGTATTTTTCGAAAAAAGAGGGTCAAAATTATTACTCATAGAACCCAATCTGCGGTATGTAGCCCAGTCAGAGAACGAGTTAGAAAAAAAATCGGTTCGGGAAGCCTTTGCATCGTCGGTATTGTACGGTTTCCCTATTGAAGCTGAAGAAAATGGGACATATTTGATTGATTTAACCCCTTTTTTGATGCGTGATGCTCATGGTGTTACCAATCGGTTACGAGGAATACGGGAAGGCTCTTACAGTTTAGATAAAAGTCGTTCCGCGCTTTACCTAGAGGGAACCTTCAACTTCCCTAAGAATACCGAATTCGAAACCATGCTTACTTTCACCGGGAGTAATCCCGGCCGTGAGGTACGATCAGTTGTACCCGACCCGTCGGCAATTACTGTTCGACAACATCATTCATTTGTTGAGCTTCCAGATGATGATTATACCCCAAGAGTCTATGATCCTAGAGCCGGTTATTATCCAACCACCTTTATGGATTATGCTGCGCCGATTGAACAGGATATGGCTGTTCGCTTTATAAACCGGCATAGGCTAGAGAAAAAAGATCCTACGGCCGAAGTAAGTGAGGCCGTTGAGCCTATCATTTACTATTTGGACAATGGAACCCCCGAGCCAGTACGGTCAGCTTTGTTGGATGGCGCTCGTTGGTGGAACCAGGCTTTTGAAACCATAGGATATAAGGATGCTTTTCAAGTAAAAGTATTACCCGACGATGCTCATCCCTTAGACATTCGCTACAATGTGATTAACTGGGTGCATCGCTCGACTCGGGGATGGTCTTATGGTGGGTCTGTGGTTGATCCTCGAACCGGTGAAATTATTAAAGGCAATGTTCTTTTGGGCTCATTACGAGTGCGACAGGATTACATGATTGCTACTGGGTTATTGGCTCCATTTAGCGAACAATCAGAAAGCGAAGGGGTGCTGGAAAACCTAGCTGAATCGCCGATGATGGATATGGCCTTGGCGCGAATACGACAGCTCTCTGCGCATGAAGTAGGGCACACTCTAGGTATTTATCATAATTTTGCTTCAAGTGCGAACAATCAGGCATCTGTTATGGATTACCCACATCCTAAGGTGGATATTATTGATGGAGAATTAAATCTTGGTGATGCATATGACACAGCGATTGGCGATTGGGATAAAGTAACTATTGCCTATGGATACCAAGATTTCCCAGATGATATGGATGAAATTAAGGCACTAAATGAAATACTTGAGCAAGCTCATTCAAGTGGATTAGATTATATTTCTGACAATGACGCACGGCCACAAGGTGGGTCACATCCAACAGCGCACTTATGGGATTATGGACAGGATCCTACTGATCAACTAGGTCATATTTTAGAGGTGCGAGACATAGCCCTTAAACAATTTGGTATGGCAAATATACCGAGTGGTCGCCCAACTTCTTATCTGGAGGATGTGTTAGTGCCTATTTATTTTTTCCATCGATACCAAGTAGAAGGTACTGTGAAGTTAATTGGGGGCATGGATTATGCTTACAAAATCAAAGGTGATAATCAACCCAATCCCCGTATTGTTCGTGCAAGTGCCCAGCGAAATGCCTTACAAGCGGTTCTTTCTACTCTAGAGCCAGAGGTTTTGGCGCTTCCTCCCTCACTACTCAATTTGATACCTCCGCGCCCAGCTGGCCTTCCATCGACTAGAGAATTATTCACTGGTAGGACGGGTCCATCTTTAGATGCATTGAGTATTGCACAGTCTTCTGCAAATATGACACTAGAGTTGTTATTGCACCCAGCTAGAGCAAATCGGCTGGTTGAATATGGTGCACGAGATAATAATTTGAGTCTTTTGGAAACTCTTGACGCTCTACTAACCGTAACCTGGGGTAAAGAAGAGTCTCAGAGTTATCAAGGAGCTATTCAGGAGGTAGTTAATTATGAGGTAGTACGTCATATGATTGCTTTGCATGCCTCAAGTCAGTCTAGTCCACTTACCAAAGCAATCGTGCTTGATAAACTTGAGTCCATTACATCTATGATGGAAGGATTCATGCGACCAATGGCAAAGCAAGCAGCGCTTATGATAGATCAATATCTTGAAGAACCTACCATTTTTGAAGCTTCCCCCGCATTACGCATGCCTCCAGGTTCCCCGATAGGCTCTGATTGGATGCGGTACTGTAGTGCCGATTTTTAACAAAATAATAATTTTAAAAAGAGCAAACTATGAATCATGGACAGCCTCTTTTCGGTGTGTAAGAATTAAGTACCTAAGAACAGCCGCGATAAAAATTAAGATGTCACGGCCCCTTCTTTTTAACAAATGCTCAATTATTGGCCACTGTAATATGATCGAATTTTAAAAGAACTATCTGTTAGATACCTTGGGAACACTTTTAAAACAAACGGAGATTTTCTTGGTATTACGCAAATAAAAGAACTTACTGTAGAGGTTTATTTAAATTGTCTTGGCGGGCGCAAAAGCCACTAAAAATTATGCTGGGTCAGTTGATGGTTTTGAAGGCAGAGACAGAATTATTGTGGCCGAAACTATGCCATATTATCAAGTAGGTTTTCATTGTATACTTTTCTGAGTAATCAAAAATAGAGGATAGATTTCAATAATATATTTTCGGGAGGTAGCTGTGTCTTTCTTTTGGGTTAACACCATTCAGAGGAAAACTGTATCTTTGATGAATGAACAGTTACATCTATAATTTACTCTATAAGGCCTTATCGGAACTTGATATTTCTGAGTTGCCAGAGATTCAATTAGAATCTCCTAAAATTGCCGAACACGGGGATGTATCTACCAATGTTGCCATGCTTTTAGCAAAGCCGTTGCGCCAAAATCCTCGTGCTATTGCGCAGCAACTGCTCAATGATATACCGTTAGACCCTCAGGTATTGGAAACCATAGAAATTGCAGGGCCTGGCTTTATAAATTTTCGTTTTGCAAAGGAGTATGTCTATCAAAAATTAAGGGCAATAATTGAAGAGGGTTTAAATTTTGGTAAAACTGAATCTAAAAAAGATCACCGGATTCAAATAGAATTTGTAAGCGCGAACCCCACTGGGCCTTTGACCGTGGGTCATGGAAGAAATGCGGTATTAGGGGACACTATCGCTCGCTTATTGGAATGGACTGGGGCGTCTGTTGATCGGGAGTACTATTTCAATGATGCAGGACGTCAAATGAGGGTATTAGGGCAAAGTGTACAAACCCGTTACCAACAGTTATTAGGACAAACAGCTGAATTACCTGAGGGAGGGTATGAGGGAGCTTACATTATTGATATTGCCAAAGGAATAGTTGAAGAATACGGTGATGAGTGGAAAAGAAAAGATTGGGAATCATTCAAAAAAGTAGCTCAAAAAGCTATATTTTCTGATATAAGTCAGACTTTAGACCGTATGAATATTCATATGGATAGTTTCTTTAACGAATTTAATTTATATGAGAGTGGAGAGATAGAGAAAGTCCTTACGGCACTAAAAGAAAAGCGGTTGGTCTACGAAGCAGACGGAGCAACTTGGTTTAAAACTACAGAGTTTGGCAAAGAAAAAGATACCGTATTGGTGAAAAGTACCGGTGAGCCAACATACCGTCTACCTGATATTGCCTATCATGTTAACAAATTAGATAGAGGTTACGATGAATGCGTGGATATATTTGGCGCAGATCATATCGCAACATATCCAGATGTACTATCTGCATTACAATCGATGGGTTATGATGAAAAACGAATACGGGTTATAGTTTATCAATTTGTCACCTTAGTCAAAAATGGTCAACCCTTTAAAATGAGTACTCGAAAAGCTAATTTTGTGACCTTAGATGAATTAATGGACGAGGTAGGATCAGATGTTACCCGTTTTTTCTTTTTAATGAGGTCTCCGAATACTCATTTGGAATTTGACATAGCACAAGCTAAAGAGGCTGGTGAGAAGAATCCAGTATTTTATCTTCAATATGCACATGCACGTATTCATAGTATTTTACGCAAAGCGGAAGAAGAATATGGCTTTCCACCGAAATCTCCTACTCTTAACCAGCTGAAGCTATTGGTCCATGCTTCGGAGTTAGCCCTAATAAAAACACTTTTTAAGTTACCCAAAGCGATTGAAAGTGCCGCCAATTCTTTTGAGCCCCACCGCTTAATTAATTATTTGAACGACGTAGCAACCGACTTCACATCATTTTATCATGATTGTAGAATTATGGGCGTTGAACAAGAATGTGCTCAAGCCCGAGTGCTTTTGGTCAGACAAACTGCAAGGGTTTTATATAATGGTTTAGAAATCTTAGGTATCCAAGCTCCTGAACAAATGTGAGTTGGACCTATAACTCAGATCTGGCACTTAACTTAGCAACGCGAATGCTACAATACCTTTTGTTTTTATTCTATTTATTGTAAAACCAGCCCCATTAAATAACTTTTTAGATTCCTTATAAGTCCAAAAATGTAAGCCAGCTAACGAACTAGACTTTTGGGCTATACGTCCTAGCCAATGGTTACTTTTCAACAAATACATGATGAAGAAACGGCCATTGGGTCGTAATACTCTTCGTATTTCAGTAAGCACCTGAGCTGTGTTGGAGACTTCGTTTAAGGTCCCTCCCATAGCAATTATATCGAAGGTATCATTATAAAAAGGAATCTGCCTGGCATCGGCTTGTAACAAAAATAAGTCAACTTTATCTTTAATTGCTTTTTGACGAGCTTTTTGAAGCATAGGAAAGGAGAGGTCCAGTGCCACCGTCTGTGAGCTTGGTTCAAAATCTTGTAAATTTCTCGCATAGAAGGCGGTGGAGCAACCTACATCTAAAATGGTATCTCCGCGAGTAGGTCCTGTCCAATCTATGAGCAGTTTTTTTTCCTCATTTAAGCTAAAATCCTCACCACTCAGGAGACTTATAGAGCGTCTTCTCCACAGAGTTTCGTATAACTGTGCTGTTATTGAGATGTGATTTGAAAGTTGAGCAAGCGTATCAAAGGATTGTTTATTTTCGACTAGTTGAACAATGTTACGTTCGATAGAAAAGGGCCGCCCATCCTCTGCATAAATAGACCTATTAAAAGGGGTTCTTAGTTGCGCAGTTTCTACCGGAAGTTCTAAAGAAAGGCGGTCATTGTGCGGAGCACGAAGTTCCAACGACATAGAATTTAGTTGAAAATTGAAATTTAATAGATTTACTAAATCATGAATATCTTCAGATAATAAGTAAATGAGCTCTGGCGGTTAACGTTGCGAATATCATATTCCTTGAATAGGATACTTAGTCGTTGAATTAAACATATTAAGCAGAGCGATCGTTATTTTTGTAGGACTAATGAAATTTGTGTGCCTTTATCTACACTTAACATTTCGGCGGCATTCCCTCGATTTATACCAATTTCCATCATTCCAGAGCTACCGACAAAGGCGGCCGGTTCACCTGGGGCAACGTCTTCAAAGGTATTTACCAAATGGTCAATCATTGTGTTTCCAATATATATACGTACTTTTTTGCGCCCAACGGTATTTTCTATCAACTTTTCGGATATGTTAGTAATTAGGTTTCCAAAGCGATCTATGTGAATTACCCATCCTTGTAAACCATCTTTATCCCCTATGGGTACTGCCCAATGGTAACTAACTAAGTCACTAATAGGATCTCCAAGCTCTTTCAAGCCCACACCCTTAGCTAAATGAGCTGCAATTGGCGAAAATAAATCGCGGCCATGAAAGGTTCTTGAGCGAATATCTCTCCAGTAATTTGGGTTATTTAATTTGTATGCTCTGTAATGGAATTCCTCACAAAGAAGCGAAAAAATCCCGTTATCTGGACCTACAAATACTTGGTCATTTACTTCCAGAGCAATGGGATTTCTATCGGTTCCAACGCCGGGGTCAACTACTACCAAATGGATACTTTTTTTTGGAAATAGAAAGGCTGTATTCCGAATAACCCATGCACCTGCCATAATATCCTGTGGAGGTATTTCATGAGATATGTCAACAAACCGCGCATTAGGAGCAATACCAAGCATGACTGCTTTCATGGCGCTTACATAGTGGTCTTGCAACCCAAAATCAGTTGTTAGAGTAATTATTTTGCTCATAGATGTACTAGGAGCGATAAGGGTTCATGGCTGCTCTAGCTATAGCTATTTAACATAACCGGCATAACCAACATTAACATCTCTTCGCTTTTGTTACTTTGTGTGGGTTTTACTATTCCGGCCTTATTTGGAGAGGAAAACTCAAAGCTTACTCCATCGCCATCAATATTTTGTAGTACATCGGACAAATATTTGGCATTAAAACCAATTTCCATGGATTCGTTACTGTAATCACAATCAATGGTTTCTTTGGCCTCACTACTCATGTCTAAATCTTCGGCGCGAATAGTCAGTTTATCTGTATCTAGTTGTAAACGAATTTGTCGGGTGGTGCTGCTTGAAAATATAGAAACCCGTTTAACTGTAGATAACATTTGGTCTTTGCTAATAGACAAAAACTTATCATTGTCTCGAGGGATTACTGATTCGTAATTAGGATATTGTTCGTTTATTAAGCGCGTTATTAATTGGGTATAGCCGCATTTAAAACTTACATGATCTTGATTTACTTTTATGGCAGTTAACTCATCTGAGATACTCTTTTGAATTAATGCCAGCGCTTTATCAGGAACAATAAAGGATTCTTCTTTTTTGGTAGTCATTTCAGTGGTACTATACTTAACTAACCGATGGCCATCGGTTGAAACAAATTGAGTGGAATTAGGGCCAAGCTGAAAGTTGACGCCCATCATAGCAGGCCGTAAGTCATCGTTGGATACAGCAAATAGAGTTTTAGCAATGGCTTGTTGAACAAGTTTTGTATGGACTTCAATGGTAGTTCCATCAATTAAGTTAGGTACTTCAGGGAAGTCATCAGCATTATCACCCGCTAATTTATAGGTCCCTTTATCAGTTTTAAATAAAATATTGTTTTGGTCGTCTACCTCAAAAAAGACGGTTATATTCGGGAGTTGGCGAAGAGTTTCCAAAAGTCGTCTTGCAGGTATCGCGATAGAACCGGGCTCTTCAATATCTGCTTCAACACGCTGTATAATAGAGATTTCTAAATCGGTGGCACTTAATTTTATACTACTTTCTTCACTCTTAAATAGGATTGTTTCTAAAATAGGCAAGGTTGCTTTATTTGGTACGGCGCCAATTACGGTGGAGAGGCCTTTGTTGAGTTCGCTACTGGATACAGAAAATTTCATAGACGGTTGAATTATAGGGGTTTGTTCGACGGTTTAGCGGTTGGATTGCCCTTTCCAACATATGTGCTTATACTAAGAAAATACGGTACTCTCTGCAACAAATTACCGTGCATTTTTACGAATTCACTTTTGAGCATTTTATATCTTTAATAGGTAGGTATAAAAACAATAAACCACATCATTTTGTATACATTAATATTGTATCCTGGCCGCTGGCTTTTTGTCGTTTTGTTTCTGTTTTGCGCTCCAAAGCAGGCTCTATCTCAATCTCTTCACGCGAAATATGGAAGCGAATTTCTGCGAGTAGGTGTAGGGGCGAAAGCGTTAAGTATGGGTGGGGCACAAGTGGCTATTAGCCAAGGGGTAAATGCAGCATATTGGAATCCTGCAGGCTTGCGATCGGTAGAGGACGTGCAAATTATGTACATGCATTCTGAACGCTTTGGAGGGATAGTGGGCTATGATTATGGATCCTTGGCTTTACCTTTGTCCCCAGATCGAGGTGTATTAGCCCTTAGTTTTTTTCGACAAGGGGTCGATAATATTGCCAACACGTTAGACGCTTGGGATCCAAATCGAGGAGATAATGGCGGGCCTAAAGCCAACGTTGAACAATACATCACTCGTTTCAGTGCTACTGATATGGCGTGGTATTTATCCTATGCATCCGGACAAGCACCGGGCGATTTACCAATTTATTATGGTGGCTCTTTAAAAATTATACGACAAAAATTAGGCCCTTTTGCAAATGCGTGGGGGTACAGTTTAGATTTGGGAGCGCAAGGTCGTTGGAAAGAATGGTTTTGGGGCATTCAGTGGATCGATGCCACCACATTGCGGAAGGTATGGACGGTCAATCAAGATCAATTCGATGGGTATGAAGAAGTGTTCGGAGATCAGACCCCTGAGGGGTCCGATGAATATGTACGCCCATCTTTACGAATAGGTATAGCACGAAGTTTTCTATACAAGGAGTGGACAATTAATGCTTCATTTGATGTGTTAAGTATGTTTGAGGGAAGAGAGGCCTATTACCTGAACCTTGGTTCATGGAGCTTAGAGCCATGCCTCGGTATAGAAGGGGTATTTAGGGAACATCTGTCGCTACGTATGGGGCTTACTGATTTATACCAAGACCCCCTTTCTGGCTGGATGATGCGCCCTACTCTCGGGATGGGAGTAGAAGTCTACAAATTTGCTATTGACTATGGATTTATGGGCTTTTCAGGTAGTGCAGCTGAGCTGGGCAGCACGCATCTCGTCTCTGTACGTCTTTTATGGGATTGATTATGATAATGGAGTCGATTCGTAAAATTATTCTTTTAGGACCTACTGCGGTAGGCAAAACCAGTCTATCTATTGGCTTAGCAGAAAAACTCAATACAAGTATAGTTTCAGTTGACGCCAGGCAGTCGTATCGCTATTTGAATATTGGAACGGCTAAGGCAAGCGTAGAACAACGCAAGCAGATCCACCATTTTAATGTGGATATCTTAGATCCGGATGAGCTCGATTCACCGGTTACCTTTTTAGAGCGAGTTCAACAGTGGTATACAAAACATTGCCATAATTATCCAAACAGGCCATTGATTTATGTAGGCGGTTCCACCTTATATTTAAGTAGTTTGATCACTGGCCTAGATCCGACACCTAAGGCCAACCCTGCCCGCGTTATTCAATTAAAAGAGCAAGCCAGAATTGAGGGAATAGAGAGGTTATATGAAAAACTCCAACGGGTTGATGCAGACTATGCTCGAAAAATGGATGGGTTAAATCCTCAGCGTATTATTAGAGCCTTAGATGTGTATTATGAAACAGGAGAGCCCTTTAGTTCCTTTCATTCAAATATTACCCCATCCTGCCCTAAAGACACCCTTGTATTTGGTCTTAATAGGTCTCGTTCGAACTTGTACGGACGTATTGAAAAGCGGGTAGATCATATGATAAAGCAAGGATTCGTAGAAGAAGTGAGGCGACTCTTGAAAAGGGGTTTCTCATCAAAAAACCAGGCACTACAGACCGTTGGGTATTCAGAAATAATTTCACACCTTAATGGAGAGCTAAGTCTTGAGCAGGCAGTTGAGAAAATAAAGACTCACACTAGGAGATATGCAAAAAGGCAGGAAACATGGTTCCGGAAATGGCCATTTATTAGATGGTTTAATCCCGAAGAACAAACAGAGCGCGAGATATTGAATTTAATTTCACAAGAAATTGAATTTAAACCCAAAAAAAGAGAATAACACCTCCAATTTTTTAAAGGATACATTTAGCAGCTAAACCTGAGAAACCCTACCTTAAGGTACCACTTAATATTATTCATTTATGTTCAAAGCAAAAGTAAGCGTAACTTTGCGCCCGTCTATTTTAGACCCAAAAGGAAAAGCCGCTCATCATGCCTTACAAAATTTAGGATTAACCAATATCAAAGGTGTTCGTATTGGTAAATTTATTGAGATCGATGTTCAAGCTAGTAATGAAGAAGAGGCAAGAGATATTGTAGAATTGGCTTGTAATAAACTATTGGCTAATGAGGTAATGGAAGATTTTGATATTATGTTTGAATATTAGTCAAGGAGAAATTAATGTATTTGCATCTAACTTATACTCTAGGGATTGTTAAAGAGGCAAGAAATGAGGGTGACTTAGAAACCTATGCCCAAGAAGAGCTAGAGGAAGCGATTCAAACACCATGGAAACTTATTCTTTATAATGATGAGGTACACACTTTTGAAGAAGTTATTCAACAACTTATAAAAGCATTGAAATGTGGGCGAGATCATGCCCAACAGCTAACTTTAAAAGTGCATAGCGAGGGCAAAGCAATTGTTTTTGAGGGAGAGTTTGAAGAGTGTTTAAAGCGCGATTATATTTTGAGAGAAATTGAGTTAATAACAGAAATAAAAGGCTAATTTCAAAAGAGGTATAAAGTGATAAAAGTGGGAGTGGTTGTATTTCCGGGTTCGAATTGTGATCATGATGCATATCATGCTCTAAAATATGTGATGAATGCAGATGTGAAATTCCTTTGGCATAAAGAAACAGATGTATCCGGATTGGATATAATTATTGTTCCCGGTGGATTTTCCTATGGAGATTATCTTCGTTCAGGAGCCATTGCTCGCTTTTCACCCATCATGCAAGAGTTGATTGAATATGCTAAAAAAGGAGGACCGGTAATGGGAATTTGCAACGGTTTTCAAATATTGCTAGAAGCGGGATTAATACCTGGTGCCATGAGGCATAATGAACAACTTAAATTTATATGCAAGGATGTGCATATACGAGTGGAAAGTACTCAAAGTATATACACGTCTACTTTGCAAAAAGACCAGCTTCTTAAGATTCCGATCTCCCACGGCGAAGGAAACTATTATATAGATAACGACGGGATTAAAGAGTTGCAAGACAATGATCAAGTACTTTTTCGTTATGTAAACGCTCATGGAGAAACTACGCAACAAGCCAATATTAATGGCTCTGTTGATCATATAGCTGGTATAACGAATAAACAAAAAAATGTATTGGGTATGATGCCGCATCCTGAGCGGGCTATGGAACAGCTGCTGGGTAAAGAAGACGGCAAGCAAATTTTCGAGTCTGTTTTACAAGTGCTGGCAATTACGTGAGCGGAGTCGCGCCACATATGACCCCATTAAGCTGCGAACCCAGTGAGGCTCACGTATTATATGGTAAAAAGCTGGTCAAGCGTTATAAAAAACGTAGAGTTGTTGATGAGGTCTCCATCCGTGTAGAACAAGGAGAAATAGTGGGGTTATTGGGTCCTAATGGAGCAGGTAAGACCACAACCTTTTACATGATGGTTGGACTAATTACACCGAATGAGGGAGAAATATATTTAGATGAGGAGCACCTTACCCAAACACCCATGTATAAACGAGCACGGAAAGGGGTCGGATATTTAGCCCAAGAAGCGAGTGTATTTAGGAATTTAACTGTTTATGAAAATTTGACTGCTGTATTACAATATAGAGGTCATGATGAGGTTGAAATTAAACGGCGCTGTGAGGAATTAATTGAAGAATTCTCTTTACAAAAAGTCAGGGATAGTCAAGGGTATAGGTTATCTGGTGGTGAACGGCGAAGAACAGAAATAGCAAGAGCATTGGTGACTAAACCAAATTTTATTTTGCTGGACGAACCCTTTGCAGGTGTTGATCCAATAGCTGTTGAAGATATTCAACAGATAGTCTCCAAGTTAAAATCTCAGAATATTGGTATACTAATTACGGATCATAATGTACATGAAACTCTAGCAATTACAGATCGCGCCTATCTTATGTTTGAGGGTAAAATTTTAATGGAAGGTTCTGCCGACATGCTAGCAAATGATGAAAAAGCTAGGAAATTATATTTAGGGGAGACATTTACCTTGGGACGTTATATTAAAACGTGATATAGTAGCTGGTTTATTTACCAGGCTTATTAGGTTTACATTTAATCTTATCTATAAAAATAACTATATGAAAGAAATTACAGTTCAACAATTAAAAGAAAAATTAATCCATAAGAGCGAAAATTTTATGTTAATTGATGTTAGAGAAGATTTTGAATATGCGATATCTAATAATGGGGGCGAGCATATACCATTATCCAACCTTCAAAGAAGAGTGCATACCCTTAATCAGGATGCTGAGTATGCTATAATATGTCGCGCTGGCGGACGTAGTGCTAATGCATGTGTATTTTTAGAGCAAGAAGGCTTTGAAAATGTGTACAATGTTAAAGGTGGAATGAAAGCATGGGCCGCTGAAATTGACCCTTCTATAACCGTAGCATAGCCTTGTTCTGGATGTATAATAGAACGTGCTAGAATAAGTCCTATGATTCAGTGAATGGACTAAATTATTCGTTCCCAATTTTTAAATACCTCTAGTGACACTGGCCTGATATCATGGCTGCAGTTAAAATTCTAGTCATGATTTATTGTATTATAAGGCTAAATAGTTTCCCCTGTTAAACTCGAACCAAGTAGATCAACCAATTGAGTAGATTAACACAATTGATGTATTTAATGATAGACATAACCAGTGATAATATTTACAAAAAATCTACGAAATCGCAGCGATTTGGTTTAGTAGCTCCTGATTACTCTCCGTATTTTTTAGCACTTTGAGAAGCCCTAACATGGATTCTTTAGGAGATTTTTTTAGTAGATATCTGCGTACCATATTTCGCTCTTCTAAGGAGTCCGTTATGAATTTAGCTTCATTTCTAGTTCCAGAGGAAGTGATGTTAATGGCTGGATAAATACGGTCATTCGCTAATTCTCTATCCAATACCAGTTCCATATTCCCAGTTCCTTTGAATTCTTCGAAGATTAAATCATCCATTCTCGAGTTCGTTTCAACTAGACAAGTAGCAATAATAGTTAAAGAACCCCCACTTTCAATTTTTCGTGCAGAACCAAATATTTTTTTAGGAATTTCTAGGGCTCGAATATCTAAACCTCCGGATAATGTACGACCACTATTACTTTGAATAGCATTGTAGGCCCTCCCTAGTCTTGTTAGAGAATCAATTAATATGACCGCATCTTGACCCATTTCGGCCTTTCTTTTGGCATATCCTAGAGTCATCTCGGTAATACGTATATGACTTTGAGTTTTACGATCATTGGAAGAGGCAAAAATTTCAGCATTTGAAGACCGGATAAAATCGGTCACTTCCTCAGGGCGCTCGTCTACCAGAAGGATACTTAAGTGTATATCTGGATGATGGTGGGCAATGGAGTCAGCTATTTGTTTTAATAAAACCGTTTTTCCAGTACGAGGAGGTGCAACTATTAAGGCTCTTTGACCCTTGCCGATTGGTGCCACTAAATCTATTACCCGCATTTCGGTATCTTGTGCTCGGTCACCTAAACGAATCCAATCTACAGGCATAATAGGAGTTTGCCGTTCAAACTTTGAGCATTTCGCCCAAGCTTCTAAACTTTGGTGGTTAATATTGTCCACGCTGGCCACATGTCGGTTACCTTGAAGATCTTCCTCAAATTCTCCCTCTATAATAAGACCCTGGCGTAAATCTAAGTCTTTAACTTCATCAGGCTTTAAAAAAGGATCTTTAGGATGATAACTGAATTCATGATTTAGTTTTCTTATCAGTCCCCACCCTTTTTCATTAATTTCTAAAACCCCAGCAAAGCGGCCCGCAATACCTTGGTTTTGGTTCCAATGAAACTTAGGAATAAAAACATGATTGGACTTACCGTTATTTTTCTTATTCCGATTTTTATTCCGCTTATTTTTGTTGCGGTTATTTTTATTGTAGTTATTTTTATTTCTAGCCATTAATAATTATTCAGTGTATGTCGATGCTCCAAGCTAAACCGTCAAAAGAGGGTTATCAATGTACTCTTCGTAAGTGAATGTTAAACTGAAGGGAGGAGCTTATATAAGAATGGTGGCTCAGAGTAGATCACCAATTAAGGAATAAGTTTTGGAAAGATACAAATGTTTTACCCCATTACAAATCAATTCGACGTAAAATTAATACGTTAAACTATAAATTATTGCATTTCAAGAAGTTTATCGAACTATTGTAGATTCATTAATCCAGTTGTAGCAATTGCCCAAGGCAC
Source organism: Balneola sp. (assembly GCA_002720745.1). Lineage (GTDB taxonomy): Bacteria > Bacteroidota > Rhodothermia > Balneolales > Balneolaceae > UBA1275. Next base: position 127,228 of record PBJO01000003.1, on the reverse strand, counting down.
CATTTACCCTCACTTTTTGACCTTGTTCGTACCCTAAAGTAAAGAACTTGTCTTCGGTAGATGGTGTCACGGCTTGGTATGTTGCTAACTGGGAATTCACAGTATTAGTCACGCTAGCATCTACCGATTTTGCCCGATTTAAATAATCTACAACAATCCAGTATACAACCTTATCTCTTGCCTCCAGTTTACGATTCGCAGTACATGAACTTACGGCCTGCCCATAAATAGAGGCCAATTTAATGTATGCACGCCCCAAAGAATCATCTATTGTTAATGCCTCTTGAATATACTCTTTGGAGATTGACAATTGTCCTGTACTTGAGTAAACATCGGCTAGTTCTAGATTCATATCCTTTTTGTCATTGTCATTATAAGCCATTTCTAAAGCTTGTTTGAAATAATCTGCAGCTTTGTTATAAGAAGCATTTCCTCTCTCAGTTTCTGCAAGTGCTTTAGCACTTGCAAAAGTTGGATCTAATTTGTGAATTAGCAGGGTAGTTTGGAGGAACTCTTCTGTCATATTAAGATCTTCTTGTGCTTTTGCAACACATTTAAGGTCTTTAATCGATTCTGGATTTTCGTTTAACTTGGCACCACAAAATTCGAGCCGCTCTTCTGGTGTATTAAATAGTGATTCTTGAGTTTCATCAAAATAAGTGCTTAACTCCAAACCTGCATAAAGTTTTGCTTTTTCAATCATGTTTATGACTATATCTTTTTCATTATTTCGTACAAGATCGTCAATAACCACGCGAACGTAATAACCCTCTCCTAGCAAAGTAGTTTTCTCTACATCCATATCAAACATAGCTTTGAAATCACTATAAGCCTTATCAAGGCCGCCTTCGATATATTGATAATGTTTTAGAAGATATCGGCCCCTGTCCTGATGGAGCTCATATTTATCTACTTCCTCATCGGTGAAAAAAGTAAATTGTTCTTCAAAAAGACTTAATGCGGTATCAATATAAGCCTCACGTATACTCGGGTCTTGTTCTTCTAAACCAATCTGTGTATAAATGTCAATGAACTTTGGATATTGGTTCGCTAAGTTGAATCGCGAGTATCCTTCTAATACTTTGGTTTTACTGCAGAGTAACCATCGTCCATACATCAGGGCAAACGGATAATCTTTATTTTTATAATTGTCTTGGAATATGGAATAAGCAGCCAGTTTGTTCATCCCGTAAGGAGGAGTGACAGTGCAATCTTGCGCTTTTATTTCAGATGTAATTAACAGTAAAAACCCAAGTAGGGTTGCTGGAACTTTCATGATACAATTTCGTTAGTTAAGTCAATAAGTTCAGTGTACAACAGCTTATTTTTATTGCAATTTAGGTCGTAAAAACATGATTTCAGAAAGATTCACTGCAAGCCCAATAGCCCAAATATTCTCTTTAATTAGGTTACCATCAGTGGTTCCTCTGAATCCGTATCGCAAGCTCAAATCAATAGATGAAGGACTGCGAGACAATATTCCTAACCCAGTATGAAGCCATAACGTTCTGATTTCTTCTTTTTCAACTGTTATATGTCCACTGTCATAAGATAATCCAGCAGAATATTTAAAACTGGAAAAAACTCCATTTTGTGCTTTTTTATATGGATGAAATTGCGCTCCAAAACCTAATCGCATTCGGTCAGCCATAATAGCGCCGTCATTTCCAACTAGATCATTGGTATAGTCTGACCACCGCTGAAATTGTCCCTCTATACTGATATTAAATCGATTATGAGGCGCATAGCCAATACCAGCGGCATATTCTAGAGGGAGTTCCATTTTTCCCTTTTTGCTAGTCAATATGTTGGATAAATCCACCGTTTTACTACCAGATTCAATTTCTTTCTCAGTGGTGTAATTTTGTCTTAGAGTCATATTGAAAGGAATATTAACTGTAGCACCAACTGAAATTTTATCCTGTATTCTAAATATGTTTCGAAAACTACCTCCTAAACCAAGGCGTTGTGAAAATGCAGCGCCACTAATGGTTAGTTTTTGGATTTGCTGTGAGTAAAGCGAAGAACTAAAAGAAAATTCTTCTGATGTTTGCAAACTGAAAAATGCTACCGAAGGCGCATAGCCAATAGAAATTTGGTCGTTAACTTTCCATCCAAAACCTACTTCGAATTTATTCAACCCCCCTATTTGTTGTAGTTCGGAACTGTATCCAACAGTATCTCCATAGGACAAAAATTCTTTATTGTTAATTAATTTTAGATTGGAACGAGTGACTGGATATAAACCAATAGAAACTCCAAGTTCACTTGACTTAAAAGGTAATAATAACTGAAGATATCCTTTATCAAACAGGGTAGAGACACCTGTAGTGCGGGTATTTTTTAATTGGATGTTTTGTAGGCCTAGACCTGAAGCTCCCTGGGTATAATAGGTTTGTGACCAAAAAGCAGGGTTTGTAAGGCCTGAAACTTCTTGATTAACGCTTGTAATACCAAATGTACCGTGCGACTTAGCAGACCCGGTTTCAATTTCAACAGGATAACCAATTCCATATGCTGAGTAAATTGACCCACTAGAATACAAATTACTAGATTGAACTTGAGCTTTGATGAGAGGGGAACTGATAAAAAGTAGTAATAGCCCCGGTAATGGTGTTTTGTAAGAAGCTACAAATGAAAATATACACGAAATTGTTCGCATGTTATATATTATTTTTGGACCTCAGATTTTATGGAATGAATAATTAGTCGCGGCCGCTTATCAGAAGAGGCATTATTATCATAAAGAATGTTGGAGCCTATATAGCCTGCATTAACAAATGGATATATATAGGAGTCTTTAATTGGGTTATTGTTATAGATTTGATCATTAAGCAATCGAGTAATATCAAAACGGAAACGCCCTTCTGAAGGATATCCATTGATGATATTTTCATCTGAAAAGCCAAATTGGTAAGCTAAATCAATAAAATCGCCCTCACTCATTCGAAAACCAGGGACATTTAAACGTTGTTCATGTTCGGATAAACTATTATTTGCCCGTGTTGTATCTTCTTCCAAAACCAGTTCGGCTCGAACAAAATTATTGTTTGGTAATTGCTCACCTATACTTTTTATATCTATTGTTAACACCTTCTCAAAGGTGTTGTGAAGTAGCATACGATTAGGAATAGGCTCAATAGTTTCCCTTTCTATTTTATAGGCCCAATCTTGCATACTATATGAACTAGTATCTTCTTGTCCAATAACCAATAAACGGCTGGTGCTTAAGGTGGCAAATCGAATTTGATTAGTTGTATTTTTTGGAACAATAGCCAGCCCAAAGTCTTCTTTCGCATACCTAGCTAATCGAGTACTATCATCGTTAATATTAAATAATTCCCGATAAAAGGTATCCCAACTCCCGCCAAGGGCTATGTGAACGTTACCGTTCGTATCTATGTCGGTAACGTTAAAACCACCAACACGTTCAAATTCTAGATTAATTTCGTTAGATTGTCGAAAACTAGGTCCATGCCAACTATTTTGAATTCGATACACATCAAATACGGCGGTTGAACTGGTATCCCCGTAAATTTCATCTTGCATTATACGAAGTTTCATTTCAAAGCTCATATCATCAAGCACAGTATCGCTACTTGAGGCTTTGATGGAGGGTTTTAAATAGAGAGTGCTGGTTAGTTTACCAAAAAGAGGGTCTTGAAAAGATCCAAATGCAGAGTACATTAATCGACCTAGGTAAGGATCAATACCTATAAAATCTATTTGATTGATAAGGACTGTATCTATTTCTATAGCTGACTCCTGAATAAAATCTATAGCAACGGTGTTGGATTCATCACATGCAGTCATGCTAAAAAAAGCAAGTATAAAAAAAATAAGCCACCTTACTGAGACAGCTTTGTTCGTTAAATACATATGATCACAGTCTTCTTTTTAATTCCTATTTCGTGATGGTTTTGTAGTAATCGGAAAATTTAATTGACACATCTTCAGGCGCACCTTGAATTTTTACAGGAGAAACATTCAACTTGTTAAATACGTCATCAAATTCATCATTCAAGAAATTTCCAGTGACTACATGATCACTGTAAAGGAGTCCTAATTTCAATAAGTCCACTTTACCCTGATCAGTTAGTTTGGCGATGTTAACATCGTCAGGTAAACCAAGTAATTCTAGGATTTTGGCTGTGTCTGCAGTTCCATCGTTTTCTGGATGATGTAAATTGTAGATGATCTTTGAATTTTTAAAAATAGGCTCATCTTTATATTTAGTTTTAACCAGAAGTGGAATAAGGCCTGCCGGCCAGTCATGACAATGTATGATATCAGGTTCCCAACCTAATTTCATAACTGTTTCGAGCACCCCTTTATTGTAGAAGGCTAGTCGCTCAGCATTATCTGGATAGAAGCTTTCGTCTTTCGGGTTTTTAAAAAGACCTTTTCTTTTAAAATATTTATCGTTGTCTAAAAAATAGACTTGTAATTTTGCATTGGGAATACTAGCTACTTTGATTTTCATACTTTCCGCGGCATCTCCTACTTCAACTTCTATTCCAGATAACCGTATAACCTCATGTAAACGATTTCTACGGTCATTTATCGTGCCATATTTTGGCAACAAGATGCGAATCTCAAAGCCCTTATCTTGTAGCGAAGCAGGTAAAAAACGCAATAAATCCGCTGTAACAGTCATGCGTGCGAAAGGTGAAATTTCAGCGGCTGCGTATAAAATTTTCATAATGGTTTATTATTCATTATTGTTCAATCCGGACGCTTTAATCACTTCATCCAATTCGTTGCCTTCTTCTAATGAATAGAAATCTAAAAGAGTATCTCCACGTAGTCCTAATCGTAATGTTTCTAATGGAATCACTTCTTCGGGTTGGATATTTCCCAAGTTGACATTAGATCCATATTTACGAATAAACCAAACTTGCTGTTCTTTTTTGGGTGCCTCAAAAAGCAAATATTTGACAGGTATTTGATCGGTGATTTCTTCAAGTAATCCAGATCGAATCTCACCATTAGGGCGAAACATTCCAACAGTACCACTTTCTCTAGCTTCGCAGATAACTTTCTCGGAACCAGCTTCTAGTTCCTGTTGAATAGTTCGCACCCATTTGTAAGGAGGAACGATTTCATTAGGGTTCTTACTACCAACCTCAGAATAAACCGTATAATCACTACTTAGTTCTTTGATGATAGCCTGTTTTTTTTCATCCGACAACAAGATAGTACCATTAGAAACCTCTAAGTGTGTAATTTCGTAGTGCTCCATCAATTTTCGGTAATCGGAAAGTTGGTTACGCATCAGAAATGCTTCGAAGAGAGTACCACCAAAGTAAACGGGTATTCCAGCATTTTGATAAACCTTAATTTTTTCTTCTAACCCTTGAGTTACATATGATGTACCCCACCCAAGTTTGACTATGTCAATATGTTTTGAGCATACATCAACTAGATCTTCTACTTGACGAATGCCATATCCTTTGTCCAGTACCAGGGTTATACCTTCAGTTCTCGGTTTTGCAGATCGTTCAGGTAGATTCTTCAATGAAAACGACATAGTGTTTTTTTTATTGCAATTTAGGAATATACGAAAAAGGCGGTTTTAAATGAAAAAACACCTTTTTTATTTATTCAGCATTTATTTCTTCCTGTTATGCCGGTTGCCTAACTGAAGGAGAATGCTAATTTTATCACGATCAATTTCTTGTAGCATTTCTGTAGTGTATCTCCAAAGCCAATTACCGGATGAAGTTCCTGGAAAATTCATACGGTGTTCTTTTGATAGGCCCATAAAGTCTTGAAGGGGAAAGATGGCCTGATCACTTACTGAAAGAATTCCAAGCCGAATAAAAGCCCAATTTATATGTGTTCCATCGGATTGGCTATAGGTTCTGGCAAAATGGCGTTCGCTCTCGGGGGCTTGCTCATACCATCCTTTCGAGGTGTCATTGTCATGTGTGCCGCTATATACCACGCAATTCTGAGGATAATTATGGGGTAAAAAACTATTGTCAGATTCGGCGTCAAAGGCAAATTGAAGAATCTTCATACCAGGAAATGCATATTTATCGCGCAACTTTTCTACACCTTCGGTAACAAAACCTAAATCTTCCGCAATAATAGGTAGTTCGCCGCATTCTTCTAAGATGGTATCAAAAAATTTTTCACCAGGGCCCTCAACCCAATGTCCATTTACAGCAGTTTTTTCGGAAGCGGGTATCTCCCAGTAAGCATCAAACCCTCTGAAGTGATCTACTCTGATTGCGTCGCAAGTCAAAAACATATGTTTAAATCGTTTAACCCACCATGAGTAACCATCTTTTTCTAAAGCCCCCCACTGATACTGAGGGTTCCCCCAAAGCTGTCCTGTCTCACTGAAATAGTCCGGTGGAACCCCAGAAACCAAGGTCCTATTTCCTTTTTTATCTACAGCAAAATACTTTGAATTGGCCCACACATCAGCGCTATTATGATCGACAAAAATAGGGATGTCACCAATCACACGAATTCCTCTAGTGTTGGCATACTTTTTTAAAGCCATCCATTGATTTAAAAACTCATATTGAAGCCAATACTCTAGTTTAATTTCTTGAGCATAGTTCTTTTTTGCTTTATTAATAGCTTCTTTTTTATATGTAGCAATATCTGAATCCCAACTATTCCAGGGACGCATTTGGTGACTTTTAGCTACGGCCATAAACAATACATAATCATCTAACCAATGGGCATGTTCCAGCTTGAATAGCTCAAATTTTTCTTTTTCAATACCGTCTAAGGTTTCATAAAAACAACTCGAAGCTAATTTCAATGCCTCCGATTTTTTTTTAACCGCTTGCTCATAGGCTACAGTAGTGGTTGAGGGAATAATGAGAGAACGGGCTTTTGAAGCAGTTAAGAGTCCTTTTTCAAAAAGAATATCTGGACTTATCAAATAAGGGTTACCAGCAAAAGCAGAATAGGAAGCATAGGGTGAGTTTCCATACCCAGTAGGTGTAAGAGGAAGCACTTGCCAGATACTTTGTTGAGTATCTTCTAGGAAATCTAGGAATTCCCGGGCTTCATAGCCAAAATCTCCAATGCCGTATTTTCCAGGAAAAGACGTGGGATGCACCAAGGTGCCGCAGGATCGTGGAAATCGCATAACTTAGTTCTTTAGTTTTAATATGATACCAGCCAATGGGGGAATGTCGATCGATATTGACGAAGAAAAATTGTGCGATGACTCTGTTGATGCAATGTATTCTTTAACTCCAACGTTACTCCCGCCATAATACTCTGAATCACTATTGAACAATACTTCGTAACTACCGGTGATAGGGACTCCTATACGATAATTTAGATGTGCAGTGGGTGTGAAATTTAATACAACTACCACAAAGTCGCCGAAATCTTTTGCTTTTCTGATAAAGGAAATTAAACTATTGTCCGCATCATGGAAATCAATCCACTCAAAGCCTTTCCAATCTGTATCAAGTTCGAACAGTGAAGCTTGATTTTGGTGGAGATGATTTAAATCCTTTATCAGGGTTTGTAGTTGCTGGTGGGGGGTATATTCACATAGATGCCAGTCAAGTGAATGAGCGTCATTCCATTCACGCCACTGTCCAAACTCAGAACCCATAAATAGCAACTTTGCTCCTGGATGTGCATACATATAAGTATATAATAATCTCAGATTAGCAAATTTTTGCCAATCATTGCCGGGCATTTTACATAGCATAGATTTTTTCATATGCACCACTTCGTCATGTGAAAAAGGTAAAATGAATTTTTCACTAAAGGCATAGACCATTGAAAATGTAAGATCATCTTGATGATACCGGCGGTAGATGGGGTCTTTTTCAATATAGCTTAGTGTATCATTCATCCACCCCATGTTCCATTTATAATCGAATCCTAGTCCATCTTGTTGGACAGGTGAAGTGACTCCACCCCAAGAGGTAGATTCTTCAGCAAAAGTTAGGCATCCAGGAAAATATTCATGTACGAAGTAGTTGAATTTTTTTAGGAACTCAATAGCCTCAATATTTTCTCGTCCCCCATACTTATTTGGTATCCATTCATCTTTTTCTCGGGAATAATCCAAATAGAGCATAGAAGCCACAGCATCTACCCTTAAGCCATCAATATGATAGTAATCTAGCCAAAATAAGGCGTTTGAAATCAGCAAATTTTGGACCTCTATGCGCCCATAATTAAAAATAGCGGTACCCCAATCTTTATGTTCTCCCTGTCGTGGGTCTTCATGTTCAAATAGCCCTGTACCGTCAAAACGGTAGAGTCCATGTTCGTCTTTAGCAAAATGAGCAGGCACCCAATCCATAATGACTCCAATATTATATGCATGGCACTGATCAACAAAAAACATAAAGTCTTTTGGGGCTCCGAAACGAGAGGTAGCTGCAAAGTAACCTGTTTGCTGATACCCCCAGGAAGGATCATAGGGGTGTTCTGCAATAGGCATAAGTTCAATATGAGTAAAGCCGAGGCTTTTTACATATGGGATAAGTTGTTTAGCAAGTTCACGATACGATAAAAAATTTTCGCTGTCTCGTTTCCAGGATCCTAGATGGCATTCATATACTGAAATAGCTTGTTCATGATGCCGGCTTTGACGCTGCTTAATCCATTTTTGATCCTTCCATTTGTATCCATTTAAATCATGAACAATGGAGGCAGTCTGCGGCCTGAGTTCCGAGAAAAAGGCGAAGGGATCGGCTTTTTTCAAAGGGGCATCCTGTTGAGGACTTTTAATTTCAAATTTATAGGAGTCGCCTGAATTAACATGTGGTATAAAAAGCTCCCAAAGGCCCTGGTCATGATACTTTCTCATCCGGTGAACTCTACCATCCCATTGATTGAATGAACCTATGACGCTAACCCGTGTGGCATCAGGGGCAGTCACAACAAAATGACTTCCTTGAACACCATCTATTGTTTTTGGATGCGCCCCCATAAAAGAATAGGACTTGGCATGATTTCCCTCTCCCCAAAGATGTAAATCAAGCTCTTCAATTATGGGTTGAAACCGATAAGGGTCATCAATGGAGTAAGGTTGGCCTTGAAATGGAGTAATGGATAGGCGGTATGCAGGTATTTTTTTTCTTCTGAGAAATATCCATTCAAATAACCCCCCCTCGGATAGGCGGGTCATTACATGGCGAATCTTCGGTGAAATAATCAATTCAACTTCTTTAGCATCTGGCCTAAAAGCCCTAACAATTATCTTCTTTTTACCTTTTATTTCGGTGATATGAGGACCCAAAATACTAAAGGGCTCGCCATGCGATCCATCATCAAGGGATTGAATAATTTCCTGCGTTAACAAATGATTTTCTAAAGATTGGTTACTAAAGAACGAAAAAGAGGCAGTTTAAAGAAATAAGAATATATGAATTTAGGTGTTAAATAATGTTCTAAGTACCTTCAATTATGTGTTTAAAAGGAACATTTTCTATTTTACTTTATCTGTTATTTAACCATTTTGGCTCATGAATATTTCTGGACGTATTGCATGGCGATATTTGTTTGTAAAAAAACATGTTTCTTCGGTTTCTGTACTTACGTACATAAGTATATCAGGTATTACAGTTGGGGCTGCTTTACTTATTATTGTTTTATCTATTTTCAACGGGTTTTTTACAGTTATTCAAGGTTTTCTATTGGGATATGATCCAGCTCTACGGGTCGAAAGTATAGGTGGGCCGGTACTAGAATGGAATGATAAATTAGGTAAGCAATTTCAGAACGATCCTAGGATTGTGGAGTATACCCCCTTTGTGGAAGGCATAGCCATGTTACGTACCCGCAGCGCCGATGGAGTGCAATCCTATGAAAATAAGGTAATACAAATTAAGGGTATCCCGACGAATTTATCTAGCAGCTATAAAATTGATAACACCGCATCTATAAACTTTTATAAAGCGACTCCTGTTGATGCTATTATTGTAAAAATGGACCAAAAGGGTGCGGATTTAAATGATCGGCGAGGGTTTTTACAAAACTTACCTCTAAAAAGTGGCGTTAAAAATTTACATGCCTTACAGGGCCTTCCTGGTATACTTATTCCAGAATATTTGCGCGCGGATTTACAGCTAGAACTAGGAGATGAAGTGGTTTTGTTGAGTGCGCGACATATGCATAAAGTGCTAACCCAAATTAGTATTCCGCGATCTATGATTTTTACTGTAAGGGGGGTTTATGAACTCCCATATATTTCGTCTCCACCACCTATTTTACTAGATATTTCAGCGGCGCACAGGTTATTTCTGACAAGGAATAAAATTTCTGGTGTGGATCTGTCATTGGATAACATACTTCAAGCGGATGAGGTTAAGGCAAGCCTGGAAAGTATTAAGGAGGATCTTTTTAGCTCTGATATTGTTTTAAAAACATGGTATGATTTACAAAAACCTCTATATGATGTTATGGATTTAGAAAAGTGGGGGGCATTTGTAGTACTCATGATAATCATTTTGGTTGCAGCACTTAATATTTTAGGATCCTTAAGTATGATTGTGATACAAAAGAAGCGGGATATTGGCGTTTTACGCTCTTTGGGGTTAACGGTCAAACAAGTGCAAGCAATATTTATTCAGCAAGGATTATTTATTGGGTTTATAGGGGCATTTTTGGGCGCAATATTAGGCTTAGGCTTTTGTTATTTACAAGGCAAATATGGACTATTAAAGTTATCCTCTGCATTTATAATTGACGCATATCCGGTAGATATACAATGGATTGATGTTTTGCTGATTATGATTGGGACTCTTGGTTTGAGTGTTTTAGCAAGTTGGATGCCCGCCCTTAGTGCAGCCAAGATGCATCCTACGCGAGTTATACGGTATGAATAATACCAAGTTTACAAGCTTTGAATTAGCAAAAAAGGCAGGACGAGAATAAAACGTGCCTCCAAAAAAACATATCAAAAAAATAAAGCAGATAGCGCAGCTACCTCTTGGTGATTATTCGTTATAAATATCGGGCAAATCATTTTCATAAAGTACTACATCTCCAGATCTAATGCGGTGCTTGAGTTTATCATTAGCTTCAAAAAGAGACTTTACCCGTTCCAGGCGTTTAGGGTTTCCTCCAGCCTCTAAGTACCCTTTTTCAATTACTTTTCCTCTCTTTAAACCAACTATAAAAGCATAATCTAATTTGGCCTCAGCAATGTGAGTTCCAAATTTATAATTTTCTTCTGCTTCTATATCCCCTAATTCAACTATCCCAGGAGTAATAATAAAGCGCTGAGATGACCGAAAAGCCCCTAGAATTTCTACTGCGTTTTTAGCTCCTACTGGATTGGAGTTAAATGCGTCATCGATCATGAAATAATCACCTACTTCTTTTAATTCTAACCGATGTTGTACCGGTTCAATTTGAGAAGCGGCTAATTGCATTGTATTCATTCTAAGACCAAGGTGGTCGCCAACACCAAGGGCTAATAATAAATTTTGTACGTTGTGCTTGCCTAATAGTGGGCACTGAATATCCAACGGTTCTATTGGGGTGTCTCTCGAGTTTTTATGGAGTATAAAGCGAGTTCCTTGGGTAGAATAGTCCACTTCAGAAGCGTTTAAATGTAATTCAGAGTTGGTTTCATTTAAGGATGAAAGCCCAACTTGAATTCGGTAGATGTCGCTGCGGTCTTCGCCCATTTTTGATACAATGGGGTCGTTACCATTTAATACGGCCACGCCCCCTTTTTTCAAACGTTGCACCAGGGTGCCTTTTTCTTTGGCAATGACTTTCTGGCTTCCAAAAGTTTCTAAATGGGCAAACCCGACATTTGAAACGATGGATATATCAGGTTGGGCAATGTCACAGAGTTCGCCAATATTACCGGCATAACGTGCTCCCATCTCTAAAACTAATATTTGGTGATGCGCTTGCAAATCGTTGTTGATGACTTTACATATGCCCATGGGAGTATTAAAACTTCCAGGGGTAATACACACACTAAACCGCTCCTTTAGTATATCTCTGAGCATAAATTTAACGCTAGTTTTTCCATAACTTCCTGTAATAGCAATCACTTTTAGATGCGTCAGTGAGGCCAATTTTTTGCGAGCTTGGCGTTTATATCCATTTTGTATTTGCTCCTCAATTGGGGCAGTGAGGTACCCCGATAAGAGTAAGAAAAGGGGAATAAAAATATATCCTAAGGCAAGGCCTAAGGCTAAACTTGGGGCATCAAATTGTATGCTAGCGGCTTCTTGCAATCGAGGGTGCGTAATGGCAGAGTTTAACCAGCCGCCGAAGCCTAAATACATAGCAAGAAAAGGAAGAAGTAGACTAGACAGTCCAAAAGGGAGTGATAATCGTTTTACTCGAGTAGTCCAGACCAGTGGTTTTTTTACTTTTTTAGGACGGAAGGTTTTGGTTGAACTAAGGTAGGCTAAACCCCATGAAAAAAGGATAATAGCCTCAGCTGATAGATTTAGTCGAATTTCAAGGAATTCGGTTCCAAAAATGAGCAGCATGGTACTTATCAAGAAATAAACTAGGCTTCTAGGAATCACTTTTTCATCCCAATGATCTTTTAGCCATCCGATTAGTTCATTGGTTTTATATCCTAATTGCTGAAAAACATGTAAATAATAGAGCCATCTGTAATAGAGAACTCGTAGCATCATTAGGGTAAAAATCACTGCAAAAGTGTCTAAAAAAACTAGGTAATAGGTATATAGCATGGATAAAGTAATCAAGGAATACTATTCACAAGAAAAAGGGACTATTTCTGAAGCCTATACTTCGAAATAAAGTAATTCTTGTTGTAAGCTCCGAAGGTAAAGATAGCTAAGAATAGTTGAATTTTTTGAGCTATTTGAATGGACCGTTTTGACACAAGTGACTTCTCATAGTGTACGTTACTGTCCATATTAGCTTCATTACTTGGGCATTCAAAAAAAAGGACCGTATATTTGAATTGAAAATATAGTATTTGCCGAGTGTTTTGTTTGATATTTAGATAATTATTTAAAAAAAACGAGTAATATGAAATTAATTATTCCGATGGCGGGTCGCGGGACAAGAGTTCGCCCTCATTCACATACAGTTCCAAAACCATTATTACCAGTAGCTGGAACGATGATAGTTGAGCGATTAGTAGAGACATTTATACGAACAATGGATCGAAATATTGAAGAGATTGTATATATTTTAGGGCCTGAATTTGGGAACTCTACAAAGGACCCTCTAAGGAAGATGAGTGCGCGTCATGGCGCAAAATGTATATTTAGAGTGCAAGAAATAGCTCTTGGAACTGCACATGCCGTTTATTGTGCTCGAAAAGATTTGGATGGAGAGGTGATTATTGCCTTTGCTGACACCCTATTTGATAGTAAAGAAATGTTTAATGTGGATGGGGCGGATAGTGTAATATGGCTTAAAAAAGTAGAAGACCCTTCTAGATTTGGAGTGGCCGTTTATGAGGGAGAAAAAATAACTGGATTTGTGGAAAAGCCAGCGGAGCTCATCTCGGATTTAGCCATCATTGGAGTCTACTATTTTAAAGACGGAGCAAAGTTAAAAGTAGAGCTTCAATATGTATTAGACAATGATATTAAAGGTCCCAGTGGAGAGTATTATTTAACGGATGCTCTAGATCGTATGATCCATGATGGAAAATTATTTAAAACAGCCACGGTAGATGAATGGTTAGATTGTGGAACCCTATCCGCTTGGCTTGAAACAACTGGCGTTATAGTCGAAAAAGAAGCTTATAATTTAGCAGAACAAATAGAGGCCTTTGCTAAGCAGGGAACGAAGATAATTCCGCCGGTTTACTTGGCCAAGGATGTAACCCTAGAAGGAGTTATTATAGGACCAAACGTAAGTGTTGAGAGAGGTTGCGTTATAAAAAATAGCCAACTATCGCACTCTATTATTCGAGAACAAGCTAGCCTAGATGGGTGTACATTAGCTGGTTCAACCGTAGGAGCACACACAAAGCTCACGAAAGTAAACGGAGAAATACACGTGGGTGATCACTCAATAATTACTACAAATAATATTAAAAAATAGTTATTTATTGTGCAAAATAACCTGTAAAACTAATGAAAAGGTAAATTAGAGCTACGTCATAGGAAAAAAGAAGGTAGATTAACAAAAGACTGATTGACAAGGCGAACATCCTTATCTTTGAGTATGGAATTTCCTCATGACATACCTAGAACGCATCAAGATCTCCTTAAGGAAATAAGCTTACAGGCTCATAAGTTACGCCAAGATAGTTTTTTGGTGGGAGGATATGTTAGAGATTTTTATTTGAGTCGTATCCAAAATGATGCGGATATGGATATAGTGACTTTGGGCTCAGGGATTGCACTTGCAGAAAGGGTGCATAAGTCTCTTCAAACTAAAGGTGTGAAATCGAGTTTTTCATTTTTCAAGCAATTTGGTACTGCTCAGGTTAAGACGCCGTCTGTTGGATTAGAATTTATTGGGGCCAGAAAAGAGAGTTACCGGAGAGATTCAAGAAAGCCAATGGTCGAGGACGGCAGCCTTGAAGATGATCAATATAGGCGAGATTTTACGATAAACACGCTTTATTGGAAGCTCAACAAAGATCGGATAGGAGTCCTCAATGACCCTTTTGGCGGTCTTAAAGATTTAAAAAAAGGCCTTATTCGTACGCCAATTGAGCCAGAAATAACTTTTAATGATGATCCTCTCAGGATGATGCGTGCCGTCCGATTTGCCACACAATTAGATTTTAGCTTGTGCCCTGAAACGAAAGCGGCTATACAAAAAATGGCTAGTCGTTTAGAGATTGTGTCCAAGGAACGTATTTTAGATGAGCTCAATAAAATAGTGAAAAGCCCTGTACCATCGGTAGGTTTTGCGCTTTTATTTAGCACCAGCTTATTAGCTCAACTTTTTCCTGAAATGGTGGCGCTACAAGGAGTCAAAGAACATAAGGGATTACGTCATAAAGACAACTTTTGGCATACCTTGCAAGTTCTTGACAATGTAGCCTTGGTTAGCGACTCATTATGGCTTCGATGGGCGGCTATCATGCATGATATCGCCAAACCACCAACCCAAAGGTTCGAAGAAGACCATGGCTGGACGTTTCACGGTCATGATTCCTTAGGCGCTAAGTGGACACCACATATTTTTAGGCGTTTAGGCTTACCCATGGATGAGCGTATGCGATATGTGCAGAAGCTGGTTCGTTTGCATTTGCGTCCGATAGCCCTTGTTTCGGATCATGTGAGTGATAGCGCAGTTCGGCGTTTAATTTTTGAAGCAGATAACGATATAGATGATCTAATGATACTGTGTAGGGCAGATATCACTAGTAAAAACGAGCTTAAAGTTCAAAAATTCATGAAGAACTTTGAACGGGTAGAGAAAAAAATTATCGAAGTGGAGGAAAAGGACCGCATTCGAAATTGGAAAAATCCGCTTACAGGTCAAGAGATTATGAAAGCTCTTGATATACCTCCATCTAAAAAGATCGGTATTATTAAAGATCATATTAAAGAAGCTATTTTAAATGGGGAGATTCCAAATGAACACGATGCGGCATTTTCTTATATGATGAGTCAACATCAATATTGGATAGGGCAGGAAGCATGAGTGCACGATGGGTCACGCAATCTTATGCAAAAATAAATTTAGGGCTTCATGTCTTGGAACGCCTGCCCAATGGTTACCATGCCTTAGAAACGGGTTTCTGTTTTATTGAATGGAGTGACCGAATAGAAATGAAGCCTGTAGCGCAGATGGAGATTCATATGAGTGAACCATCGATTCCGGTTGACGAATCGAATCTAATCGTGAAAGCTCTCCAGCTCCTAGAGGAGCACGCCGGCCTACGTGATCAATACCATATATCGGTGGATAAGCGCGTACCGGTCGGCGCTGGCCTTGGTGGCGGGAGCGCGAATGCGGCAGCGGTGTTGAGGATGGTTAATAAGGTGGCGAATTTGGGTTTGGCCGCTGCTGAGTTGGCCGAGGTGGGCCTTAGGATCGGAGCTGATGTCCCATTTTTTATCCATAATAGTGTAGGTATTGGGCGGGGATTAGGTCATGAGATTGAGATCTGTGATATCCAACCCGATGCATGGATTGTTACGGTATTTCCAAATGAGGCTAGCTCTACACTAGAGGCCTATCAACAAGTATATCCAAATCCTGAACCTGATTTTAATTTAAAGAAAGTACTTACCGAGGAAGAGATTGAAGAATGGCCTTTTCTTTTGGTCAATGATCTTGAGCCAGGAGTTATTCTACGCTTCCCCCAAGTTGGAAATATGAAAGATCAGATGATGGACTTTGGTGCTGAGTTTGCTGGTATGAGCGGGAGTGGTTCTAGTGTATTTGGGCTATTTCATCAAGATTTTGTAGCTACCGAGGCCTATGAAACTTTTGTTCGTTTAGGGTATTCTGCTAACTTGACTCGCCCTAAATTTGTACCTGATACTGGGGTATATGAATTGAAATAAGCTATTTAATTAACTCGAAAAATGATAAATGTAGAGGGTTTTTAGCATATAAAATCTTTTAATAATGCTCGGTAAAGAAGATTTTTTTCAAGTAAATTAGTTCATCTAATAGTAAGGCTTACTCACAGGATTATGAATAAAGCGAAGTATACTAATTCATTAACTAAGAAAACGGAAAATAAAACGATTAAGGCGGTCCCCGAAAGTACAAAGAAGCAAGAATATACCACCAGATCAGGACTAGATCGAGACTCGTTGCGCGAAGATATTAAGCTACACTTGCGACATACTTTGGCTAAGGATGAGTTTTCCCGAACGCCTTGGGATGAATACAGAAGCGTGGTACTTACTCTTATGGACCGCCTACATGACAAATGGCTATCCACACAAACTCATTACCATAAAAAAGGCGTGAAGAGGGTGTATTATTTGTCTATGGAGTATCTTATTGGACGCTTATTGGACAATATTGTTGTGAATTTTGATGTGCAGCAGGAGGTAGCAGAAGCTTGCACTGACTTGGGTTTAGATTATGATACTATACGTAATTCTGAATGGGATGCTGGTCTTGGTAATGGAGGTTTGGGCCGTTTAGCGGCGTGTTTTTTGGATTCTATGGCGACTCTTGGTATTCCAGCTATAGGCTATGGCCTTCGCTACGATTATGGAATTTTTTACCAGAGAGTTGTAGATGGATTCCAAGTCGAAAAGCCTGACTTATGGTTGAGATATGGAAATCCCTGGGATATTGTACGCCCTAAAATTCAATATCCTGTCCAGTTTTATGGTCATCAAGGTATGCACAGTTCAGGTGACGGTGACATAAGGTATAGTTGGGACCAGACCAGTAAGGTGTTAGCTGTTGCTTACGATACACCTATACCTGGTTATAACAATAATGTGGTCAATCAATTGCGATTATGGAAAGCTGAGTCGGATACTGCATTAGATTTAAAGAGCTTTAACCAAGGACAGTATATAGATGCTGTACGAGATAATCAATTGGAGCAAAATATCACGCGAGTTTTGTACCCAAATGATAAAGTTTTTGTTGGGCAGGAATTACGACTCAAGCAAGAATATTTTTTAGTGGCTGCATCTATGAGGGATATTATTCGTCGGTTTAAAACTCAGACGGATGACTGGGAAAAATTTCCAAAGAAAGTAGCTATACAGTGTAATGACACGCATCCTAACCTTGCGATTCCTGAATTAATGCGGATTTTAGTCGATGAGGTGAATATGCCATGGGAAAAGGCGTGGGATATTACCGTAAAAACGATTGCGTACACCAATCATACTCTTTTGCCAGAGGCCTTGGAAAAGTGGCCTGTATCACTGATGCAACATTTGTTGCCTCGTCACTTGAATATTATATATGAGATTAACCGCCGATTTATGAATAAAATTAAGGCGAGGTATGGGGAAGATCATGCGAAAATGTCGCGGTTGAGTATTGTGAGTGATGGTGAAAATCCGGTGGTACATATGGCGCATTTGGGTATTGTGGGTTCAACTAAAGTGAATGGCGTTGCGGCCTTACACTCTCGCTTGTTAGTGGAGACCATGTTCCGTGAGTTTACTGAATTATATCCTAATAAATTTACCAATAAGACCAACGGAATAACACCTAGAAGATGGCTTAAACAGTGTAATTTAGAATTATCTGCGTTAATCACGGAAAAAATTGGAAATGATTGGATTACCGATTTAGATAAGTTAAAAAAGTTGGAGCCATTTGCTGAAGATGCGAAATTCCAGGAACGCTTCAATCAAATTAAACTGAATAACAAAAAAGTATTAGCGGATTATATTAAGCAACATCAGGGCATAACAGTAGATCCAAACAGTATGTTCGACATACAGATTAAACGTATTCATGAATACAAACGCCAGTTAATGGCGGCGCTTCATGTTGTTACTTTATACAATCGACTGAAGGATAATAGTTCCTTAGAAACCGTGCCCAGGACCGTTATTTTTGGTGGTAAAGCGGCTCCGGGTTATACTATGGCCAAATTACACATAAAGTTAATTAATGCCATTGGCGCCAAAATTAATGATGACCCAGAAACAGCGGACCGATTGAAATGTATATTTCTTGATAATTATCGAGTTACCTTAGCAGAGTCTATGATTCCCGCTGCAGATGTATCAGAGCAGATATCAACAGCGGGAATGGAGGCTTCTGGGACAGGAAATATGAAGTTTGCTTTGAATGGTGCACTTACCATTGGAACTCTGGATGGTGCTAATGTAGAAATAAAGGAGGAAGTTGGTGACGAGAATATTTTTATATTTGGACTCACTGTAGAACAGGTAGATGAATTACGACGACAAGGGTACAATCCCTATTTGTACTACCAATCTAACCCCGAATTAAAGCGCGCTTTAGATCAAATTAGAGATGGATTTTTCTCGCCTGAACAACCTGACTTTTTTCAACCAATTATACAAGCTTTATTAGAGCAAGGAGATTATTTCATGGTCTTAGCTGACTATGAAGCTTATGTGAAAAAGCAAGAAGAGTTAGAGGAGGTGTATAAAAACCAAAAGGAATGGTCTAAGAAAGCTATTTATAACGTAGCTCGAATTGGTAAATTCTCCTCCGATCGTACTATAAAAGATTACAATGATGAAATTTGGAAATCCGAAGAAGTAACACTCGAGTCCTAAACCACCAGTTTTGGAGGATAGGGTATGTTTGGTAATTCATTTATACTGAATGTGGTTGATTTATTTATCGCATCCATACAGCAAGTTGCTCCATATGATAGTGTAGCTCCTGGTGTAGGACTAAACTCCCCTCAGATAGATGAATTTATATTTGAAGATAATATAGCGGAGGGAGTGTCAAAATCCATAGATAAAACAGAAGGTTGGTGGGAATGGTTGGTTTCTATTAAAAGCCTATTAAATATTCCTCTTTTTAGTCTGGCGAATACATCTGTAACCCTTATGTCTTTAGTGGTTTTCATTCTACTATTAACAATTTTTGTTATGGGTGCCTCTTATCTGAAAAAGATTTTACGCGATCGAATTTTGCCTCGATTTGTTCAAGATGAGGGTTTGCAGTACACTCTAGCCCGAATGTCACAATATTCTGTGGTGGTTATTGGAATATTAGTCTCTTTTCAGTTCTTGGGTGTTGATTTCACAGGCTTAGCAGTGATTTTTGGTTTCTTATCAGTGGGTATAGGTTTTGGCCTTCAGAACATTACCTCTAACTTTATTTCGGGGCTCATTGTTCTGTTTGAGCGACCTATAAGTGTAGGTGACCGGGTGGTTGTTAACGGAATTGAGGGCGATATTGAAGAAATTAATATTCGAGCTACCAAGGTAAAAACATTGGAAAATATCTCCATTATTGTGCCAAATTCGGATTTTGTTAGTAAAGATGTGATAAATTATTCTCACGGTGATCCTACCTTTAAGTTGACTGTTGACATTGGGGTGGCTTATGACTCCGATTTAGACTTGGTATTGCAAGCACTGGATGAAGTAGCAAACGAGAGTACCTCTGTAATGAAAAGACGAAAGCATGATATTCATCTGCGTTCTTTCGGAGATTCTGCTTGGAATATGAAGCTGATAGTATGGATTCCAAATGTAAAGAACAGATACACCATACAAAATGAATTGAATCAAGCCATTATACGAAAATTTAATGAGCGTGGAATTGATATCCCTTTCCCTCAACATGATATTCATATAAAGTCTGGAACAAGTCCTTTATCTGAATAGGAGGTAACTTATGTTATTAGCGTTAAACCATCATTTATTCTTAATTGTCAAGGGAGAGTTGTAGTTGCGGGGCCTGATCCTCTTCATTAATGTCTAAATTAGAAATACTGATACCAAGTAAACGAATTGGCCTGTCACCAAATTCGGTATTTTTTAGGAGCTCTTGGGTTATTAAGCTTATTTCTGAAGCATCATTGGTATAATGAGATATGCTAAGGCTGCGTGAAATGGTCTCAAAATTATCGTATCTCAACTTAAGGGTAACGGTTTTACCTGCGGCTGGTATAGTCCGCATACCCTCTGATATCGTAGCAGAAAGTCCTTCAATGAATCGTAGTATGTATTCTCGCTCACTGATATCCTTACGGAATGTGCGTTCCTTTCCGTATGATTTACGTATTCGATGCGATTCAACAGGTCTGGTATCCAATCCTCTAGCCATTCGGTAATAGTATTGTCCTGATTTGCCAAAAATTTGGATTAAGTCAAAGAGGTCCCATTTTTTTAAGTCAGATCCACAATGTATCCCAAGGCTATGCATTTTTTGAAGGGTAGCCTTCCCAACACCATAAAATTTATTAATACTTAATTCCTCCAAGAAACACTCCATTATTTCAGGAGGAATAACGGTTAATCCATCTGGTTTGTTCATATCTGAAGCTACTTTAGCAACAAATTTATTAGGCCCAACCCCGGCAGATGCAGTTAGACTGGTACGTTTATAAATTTTTTCTTTGATTTCCTGAGCAATTAGAGTAGCCGATGGATTTTCAACGTGGTTTACGGTTACATCCAAATAAGCCTCGTCCAGAGACAAGGGTTCGACTAGGTCAGTATATTCATAAAATATATTTCTGATTAAGGCAGAGGCTTCTTTATAAGCGTCAAAGCGTGCAGATACAAAAATTCCATGTGGGCATAGCCGATAGGCCTGTGAAGTTGGCATGGCCGAATGGACTCCAAATACACGCGCTTCATAACTCGCGGTAGAAACGACCCCTCGACCACTGGGTCGGCCCCCAACAATCACCGGTTTACCATGCCACTCGGGATGATCACGCTGTTCAACAGCTGCATAAAATGCATCCATATCCACATGAATAATTTTTCTTACAGCATTATTTTTTTCTTTTAAGGGATTCATGTTTATTGATAGTTGGGCTACTTAATTATATTTATTCCACAATTACAGGGAAAAGCGCTTTTTTATTGTAAATGTCTTAGAATCTCCCGACTATTAGGCTGATAAATGGTTTGATTTTAGTAGATACTACACAGTGTATTATTGAGTGTAAATTGATAACACATCAACCTAACTCGTCAACCCAAAAAAACTCAATTGTCTACATGAAGAACTATAAGTTTTACGAACAAGTCAATTATAATTTTGACAAAGCTGCTCCTTTTACTCGATTCGATAAAGGTATTTTGAATCAAATTAAGGTGTGTAATACAGTATATAAGGTGGTTTTTCCGATTAAACGTGATGATGGGAGTATTCAGGTAATTGAGGGTTGGCGAGTGGAGCATTCGCATCATAAATTGCCAACCAAGGGTGGGATTCGATACTCGCATAAGGTGGATGCTGACGAAACCATGGCTTTAGCGGCACTGATGACCTATAAGTGTGCCATCGTTGATGTTCCTTTTGGAGGTGCTAAAGGCGGGATAAAGATTAGTACACGCGAATATTCAGACAGAGAGTTAGAAAAAATTACTCGACGTTATACCTTTGAACTAATTAAGAAAGGGTTCATAGGACCTGCCATGGATGTGCCCGCACCGGATTATGGAACATCGGCGCGTGAGATGGGCTGGATTTTGGACACCTATCGGCAGATGAGTGATGATTTGAATGCCGAGGCATGCGTGACTGGGAAACCTATACAGCAAGGGGGTATTCGTGGGCGTACCGAAGCCACAGGGCGTGGTGTTTATTTTGGTATTCGCGAGGCATGTAACCAAAAAGCAGATATGGATAAGCTCGATTTGAGCACTGGTGTAGAGGGTAAAACATTTGTGGTGCAAGGTTTGGGAAATGTTGGTTATCACTCTTCATTGTATATGACCCAGGCTGGGGCGAAATTGGTAGGTGTAGCTGAAATGGAAGGTACCATATATGATCCCAAAGGCATAGATTTGAAAGCACTTATGGACTATCGCAAGGAAACTGGTAGTGTTATTGGATTTGGTAATTCTACAATAATCGAAGGTAAGCTGGCTATCTTTGAACAAGAGTGCGATATTATTATTCCAGCGGCGCTTGAAAGTCAAATAACCATAGAAAACGCACCTAGCATAAAAGCCAAGATTATTGCTGAAGCAGCTAATGGACCTACCACTGCCGATGCACATGAGTATCTAAAAGAGCGGGGATGCTTAATTATTCCAGACTCCTATCTGAATGCGGGCGGGGTAATTGTCTCGTACTTCGAGTGGCTAAAAAATATTCAACATGTACGCTATGGAAGACTTAATAAACGTTTTGATGAGGCTAGCTTGATTCGAATTGTTTCAGAGATTGAACAATTGGCGGGTAAATCATTTGGTGAGGCCGAACGAAACGTTCTTACTCGCGGCGCCGATGAATATGATTTGGTAGATTCTGGCTTAGAAGAAAGTATGATTACCGCTTATAATCAGATTACTAGTATTCGCGAAGAGAATAACCTCGATGACCTCCGTACAGCCACCTTTGTGAATGCGATTAATAAAATCGGTATTATATATGAGCAGATGGGGATTTTTCCGTAAAAGAAATAGAAAGATCTTTTGGCGTTTGGGCTGCACGAATAGCTAATTGCTGCAGCATATTAGCACTACAGGCCAAAAAACTTGCAGCTGTAGAGGACTCATGATCTGCCAAAACGATGGGCTTACCATTATCACTAGACTCACGTATGGGTTGCTCGAGGGGTATTTCTCCTAATACAGGTACGGCTAATTCATCTGCTAGCCGGCTAGCCCCACCTTGTCCAAAGATGTAGTATTTCTTGTCAGGGGCATCAGGCGGGCAAAAGTAGGCCATGTTTTCAATGACTCCTAATACAGGAACATTTACTTTATGGAACATTGTCACCCCTTTCCTTACGTCATCAAGAGCCACATTTTGAGGGGTAGAAACAATTACGGCGCCCGATAACGGAACGGATTGTACGATGGTTAATTGTATATCCCCAGTTCCTGGAGGGAGATCCAAGATCATGAAATCTAGTTCACCCCATTCTACGTCATTCATGAATTGCTTAATAGCACTGGTAACCATGGGCCCCCTCCACACCATGGCCTGGTTTACATCAACTAGAAATCCCATAGATACTAATTTAATGCCATATTTTTCTAAAGGGATTAATTTTTTTTGGACGGTAACGTCTGGTCGTTCAAACAAATTAAACATGGTTGGTATGCTAGGTCCGTATATGTCAGCATCCATCAGGCCAACTTTGGCGCCATTTCTGACTAAGGAAGCAGCTAAGTTGACGGCAATTGTTGATTTGCCGACGCCCCCTTTTCCAGATGCTACTGCAATAATATTTTTGACTCTGGATAGTGGTGACGTAGTGGGCTCTGGCCTAGGTGACGGGGTTTGCTTTTGTTGGGATACATTAATACCGATTTGAATATCAATCACCGCGTCACGATCAATGAATTTGTGTATAGCACCTTCGCAGCGCTGAGATAGTTCTTGAGCAAGCGGATTGTTTTTAGCGGGCATCTCGAGTGTAAATGAAACGTATTTTTCATGAACTATTATATCTTGAATCATATCTAAGGATATGATATCCATTTTCTTTTCAGGATGAAGAACATGAGCTAGTGCGGTTTTTATTTGCTCTTTTTGGATGGTCATTTTACAGTTTTTTTCTATGGTGTTGAAGGGTATAGGTAATCACTCTTAAACGGAATAAAAATACAGAACTTTTAGCATGGTTGCAGAAATGCTTGTGATGATATTTTCGGTAGTTGGATATTATTCCAATACTGGATCTATCCAAAGTTCTATGTAATTGGGATTAGATTATATGGGGAGGGATATTGGGTTGGGCATAATTTCGGCGATGCAAAAAATTAGGGCGATAATAGCCATCCATACCAGAACCACAGATTAAACCAGCCGTTTCGAGTGATAAAAACCCGTCAGAATCTTCAGTCATGAGCGCATCTTGAATATATATTTCTTCAATTTTCCCAATTAAAAAACGGCATCCATTTTCGATAATAGGCATTTCACGAATCCATATACAGCCAAGTTGAATTGGACTATTTTGTACGAAAGGCGCTTTAAAATCATTTTTCCATTCTTCTCTCAAGCCTACTTCACTAAATTCACTTATCTGTTCATCATAATTAGCCGAGGATTGATGTCCACCCTCAAGCAGTTCTTCAGTGACATTATTTACAGTGAAGTAGGGATTTTTTTGTACTATATCATAGGTGTGACGAGGCACGGTAGTTGGGCGAAGTATAAATCCTACGAGCGCAGGATTGCTACCTAGATGCGTAAGAGTGGAGACGATGCATAGGTTACTCCATCCTTCGAAGTAGGTACCGATGAGATGAATAGATTTATACCCTACGACACTGTTTATGAGATGGGCTCTTTTTCGGCTAGGTAGTTGAGATAGGTGGTCTATATTTAAATGTTTCATAGAATAGATATGTACTTCAATTACAATCGCGATATGGCGATATGGCATTACATGATAATAACCTAATATGAGGCTATATCATTCTAAGCTAAACACATACCTTATGTAAAAAATCACTAAATTCATCCCGTTCATTTAGCCCATAAAGAAGTATATAAGAGGCTCTGTAATTTACAGCTAAATCATATTTTATGTCTGATCGCTTAAAACGAACACCTTTTTATTCTCAACATCTTGAAGCAGGAGCTAAAATGGTTCCTTTTGCCGGATTTGAAATGCCCATTCAATATCATGGAATAAAAGTAGAGCATCGTGCTGTACGAGGAAATGTAGGCCTTTTTGATGTATCACATATGGGCGAGTTTTTGGTACGAGGTCCTAAGGCGTTGGAGCTACTCCAGTGGGTTACAGTTAATGATGTATCGATTTTAACTATTGGCAAGGCGCAGTATAGTTGTATGTGTTATGAAGATGGGGGTATAGTAGATGATTTGATTATCTACCGATTGGCTTCCGAAGAATATATGATGGTAGTTAATGGCGCCAATATTGATAAGGATTGGGATTGGTTGCTTTCTCAAAATACCATGGGTGCAGAGTTGGAAAATGTATCTGATGATTATGTGCTACTTGCGCTGCAAGGCCCTAAATCAGCTGAACTTTTGTCGGAGCTTACTGATACCGATATTGAACAAATACCGTTTTATGCATTTGAACATGGCAAGGTGAGTGAGGTGCCTAGTTTGATTAGTGCCACTGGATATACGGGTGAAAAGGGATTTGAGCTTTACTTTAATCGAGCAAATTATGACGTACAAAAGGTGTTTGAGGCATTTATTGTAAAGGGTGCAACATACGGTTTAGAACTCTGTGGTTTAGGGGCTCGTGATACCCTTCGTTTAGAGAAAGGCTATGCACTATATGGGAATGAAATTACAGAAAAAACCCACCCACTTCAGGCTCGCTTAGGGTGGATTACTAAATTTTCAAAAGGGCTATTTGTTGGTTCACAGGCACTCGCTAAAATAAAAGAAAAAGGGGTTGAAAAAAAGTTAGTTGGGTTTGTTATCGATCAAGAAAAAGCCATACCTCGTAAAGATTATGACTTGTTAGACGCTCAATTCAATATTATTGGCAAGGTTACCAGCGGTGGAATGTCAATTTCATTAGAAAAAGGTATAGGCATGGCCTATCTACAAACTGATGCTTTGGCATCAAATGAACCTATAGTTATTCAAATAAGAAATAAAGAAGTTCCAATTATGGTAACTTCCCTCCCTTTTTTATAGGGCATAAAGGTGTGAATATATGTCAGATTTAGCCAAAATAGATGTGTACTTTTCAGTACACGGATTTCAAGAAGAAGATGTTCGCGGTAAAACGGTGGTCATTATTGACGTGCTTAGAGCAAGTTCTTCTATGATTCAAGCACTTCAAAATGGAGCGAATAAAGTGATTCCAGTAGAAGACTTATCAGCAGCAGCTCGTATTGCACAAACTATGGAGGCAGGGGATTTCTTGTTGTGTGGAGAGCAGGATGGTATCAAGATAAATGCCTACCATTTAGGAAATTCTCCCTTAGAGTATACTGCAGATCTGGTACAAGGAAAAACCTTAATTTTTAATACGACTAATGGGACTAAAGCTATAAAAAAAGCTGCTTTGGCCAAGCAAATATATATTGGTACCTTTTTAAATATGAGTTCTATTGTCCACATGATTCAAGAATGTCCTGATGAGGTGGCGCTTATTTGCTCTGGTTGGAGAGGAAAACAGTCATTAGAGGACACCTTATGTGCAGGTACAATCTTGGATGCATTAGGGGCGGGTAAGCAACCTCAAATATTAAAAGATGGAGCCAAAATTTCTTTTGCACTTTTTCAACAATATGGAGACTCGGTAGTAGATACTATTTTTCATAGCGATCATGCGAATCGATTAAAAGATTTAGTAACGGAAGATGATATAAATTTTTGTTCGAAATTGAATACTCATGAAGTCTTACCCGTAATGAAAGATGGGATCATCATAATAAACCATGATTAAGCAGACGAATGGCAAAAAAAACCAATAATAATTCAGTAAGCGGGAGTTCTAGCTCTAGTGCCAGAAAAGTTGAAATTATTGGGATTTCACTAATTGCTATTGCTGTATTGATTGGATTTTGTATTCTTTCATATACACCAGAGGACGATCAGTACCTTCAGAAGGTAACAATTACCGATATTTATAAGTCGGATGCTTCTGCCCGGATGATACAGAATTGGTTGGGTCCCTTGGGAGCTAAGTTGTCCTATCTTCTTATATATATATCCTTTGGATATTCAAGTATCATATTTTCTATCGTTTTAGGTTATATCGGATGGCATGTGTTTAGGCAGCGATCACCCCAAGAAAAATATCAAACAATTGCCCTTAGTTTATGGGCAATGATATTGATTTCAACATTTTTGGGTTGGACCCATTCCAATTGGAATTTTCCTCAGCAGGCCTATTGGAGTGGTTCAGCAGGGCTCCAACTCTCTGTTATTTTACAAAATATCACCGGCATTGCCTCGTTGTTTATATTGTTGGTTTTTATGGGTATAAATGCATTATTATTTGTTGATCGTGATTTACAAAAAACTATAGACAACATAAAACATAAGTGGAATGGTTTTAGAGAGAGACGGCAGGATAAAAAAATTGAGAAAGAAGCCCTAAAGCAGAAGAAAAAAGATGAAAGGAAGGGGCGTATAGCCAAAAAGAAGGCGGAATTAGATCGTATTAATGATAGAAAACAGTCTGAAATTAAATCTTTTATTAAGAATGGAAAAATGGTCTCAACCCCAATAACTCGTAAGGAGAAAGAGCAGGTTGATATTGATGAAATTATTGAGCGATCAAAGTTTGAAGACGAAAAGCGACTGGAACAGCAGCGTGCAGAGGAGTCAAATGTGGATTTGCGCCCCAGAGTAGATTTGGTAAAAAGTGACGAAAATGAGAGTCTGCAAGCAAACTCAGGGATGGATGAAGTTGAAGTTTCTGTTTTTGTTGGGGAAGAGGAGGAACAAGCCGATGATAAAGAGTTAGATCGTCAGAATAGAGAAAAAGCTAAGCAAGCGCCGGTCATCCGGTATCAATTTCCAACCGTTGATCTGCTAAACACTCCACCAAATGAGGGAAACGAGGTTGATTTGGAGGAAATTCAGGAGAACAAGCGTATTATTATGGAGAAATTGAGTCAGCATAGAATTGATATTTTAGGCATAAATGCGATTGTTGGCCCAACGGTGACTTTGTATGAACTACAGCCTGCTCCAGATGTTAAGATTAGTAAGATTGAGAGTTATGCTAATGATTTAAAAATGGCAACTGCGGCTAAAGGACTTAGGATTTTGGCCCCTATTCCTGGTAAGTCTGCGGTGGGAATTGAGGTCCCAAATACCACCCGCGAGACGGTTTACATTAAGCAGGTGATTAAAACGCGTAAATTTGTAGAGACCGATATGGCCTTGCCCGTTGCCTTTGGTAAGACCATTGAAAATGAGGTTTTTATGATGGATTTAGCTAAGATGCCTCATTTGTTGGTTGCAGGCGCTACGGGTTCTGGTAAGTCGGTGGGTATCAATACGATTATTACTTGTTTGTTATACAAATGTCATCCAGATAATTTAAAGTTTGTCATGATTGATCCGAAGAAGATCGAATTATCTCTTTACAGAAATATTCAGAATCACTTTTTAGCTATGTTACCGGACTCCGATGAGCCAATAATAACGGATACTTCTAAGGCGCTTGAAACGTTGAATAGTGTTACCAAGGAAATGGATGAACGTTATGATTTACTAAAAATGGCTATGGTACGGGATATAAAAGCATATAATAAGAAATTTAAAGAGGAAGGGCTCGAGGCAGAATTAGGGCATCGACACTTACCATATATTGTAGTTATCATCGATGAACTTGCTGATTTGATGATGACTGCCGGGAAGCAAATTGAAGAACCAATTGCACGAATTGCTCAATTAGCGCGTGCGGTGGGAATTCATCTTGTAGTGGCTACGCAACGACCGTCGGTAAACGTAATCACAGGGACTATTAAAGCAAACTTTCCAGCTCGTTTGGCTTATCAGGTTGCATCGAAGGTGGATTCCAGAACTATATTAGATGTAGGGGGTGCTGATCAACTAGTAGGGATGGGCGATATGTTATTTACCAATGGTGCCGGTATGACCCGCATACAAAATGTTTTCGTATCAACAGAAGAAGTTGAGAGAATAAATGGTTTTATAGGCTCCCAAGCTGGATACAAAGAGCCATTTTATCTTCCAATCGTGCATGATGAAAGCTCTAGTGGGGTTCCTGATCCATTAGAAGATATTGATGATATGTTCGAAACGGCTGCAAGAGTAGTCATTTTACACCAACAAGGGTCGGTTTCGCTGCTTCAGCGCAAGCTAAAAATAGGGTATAACCGGGCTGGACGAATAATCGATCAACTCTTTAACGCGGGTGTAGTTGGACCTTATCAAGGTAGTACAGCTCGAGATGTTTTAGTGGAAACCGACGAAGAGCTCCAAGAAATATTGGATGGGCTCAATGATCTTTAAGCGATCATTAATGGGTTATTTTAGTCGATCGATAAGGTGTTGGTTAAGCCTAATCGTGGCGCTTTTTCTAGGAGAACCTCTCCTTGCCCAGGAGAATTATCTTAATTTAATCCAAGATAAATTAAGGAATGGAGCGATTTTATCTGCTCAATTTAATCATGAATTTCTCGACGCATATACTCAGGAAATATCAAGGAATGAAGGCAGTATATGGCTAGGATGGCAACAATACAGAATAGAGACAGTTGGACAGATCATTGTGGTAAATGGAGAACTATCCAAGGTGCTTGATCGCGGTAGAAATAGGGTCATTATCAGTGAGTATGATTCGGAACTTGATGATTTTGCTCCATCAAAAATTATTGGAGGGCTAGGAAATACCTATCAACTGGTTGATATTAAGTGTCGGCACAATACTCAGGAATTCAATCTTCAAAGCTCAGATTCTTTCAGCACCTTTGAGCAGATGAGTATTCGTATCAATTCTGATCTTAAGCCAGTTGATTTATCAGCCTTAGATATGGGAGCTAATCGAATGCAAACTGATTTTTCTGCAGTTAAGTACCTCCCTTCTAGCAATATTTTATTTGAACTAATTATCCCGGAAGGTGCCGAAATAATCGATATGCGTTATGAATAAAGTTGTAAAATATATTGTTGGTATTATTTTAGCAGCATTCTTCTTGTGGCTATCTTTTTCAGATGTGTCTTTTCAAGAACTTAGAAAAGCAACAAGAGGCATGAGTTGGTCATGGTTAATCCCCTTTAGTATGGCACTGACTTTTTCTCACTACATTCGAGCAGAGCGCTGGAGACTTTTACTAGGGGGGACTACACTTGATGCTCATCGTACCACCCTTTTTGCAGGGGTAATGTTTGGGTATTTAATCAACATCCCTTTTCCTAGATTAGGTGAAATATCTCGCCCTATGTATGTTGCTAAACAGCTAGGTGAAAGCAATTCAAAGCTTGTAGGAACCATTGTTCTCGAGCGCTTTATTGATGTTATATCCATGCTTATTATCATGGGATTAGTGGCCTATTTTTTGTTATCTGATGTAGATACACTAAGTCGACTATTTGGAGTAGACTTAGCCAATAGTCAAGTATATTCTGCCCTTTTTTTGAATATGTGGCCATTAATAATACTTGGAATAGGGCTAATTTTTTTGGGATATTTTATCTTTAAAAGACTGAGTAAAACAAGCCATAAATCTATATGGTTATTCAATATAAAAGAAATAATAGCTCAGTTTGTAGAAGGCTTATTGAGTATAAAAAAATTACAACAACCTCTTTTGTTTGTGGGCTATACCGCCCTTATCTGGATTGGATACATTGCCATGATGTATATCCCGCTTTGGATGTTTGATCTACACTTGCGATTTGATTTAGGTTGGGCAGATGCCGCTATTTTAACAGTGGCCTCAGCAGTAGCATTATCCATTCCAAGCCCAGGCGGTATAGGAAGTTATCATTATTTTATTAGTTACAGTTTGGGCATTTTGTATATGGTTCCAGATCCTACAGGCTTGGCTTTTGCTACTATTACACATGCTGCAACCATGGCCATGGTTATACTTATTGCCCCCGCTGCCTTAGCGATAGATAAGTTCCTTTTGTTACAGCGTGAGCCTACTGCCCCAAATGTTTAAAAAGTGTACCTTTAGCACTATGAATAACAGTTCAATTGTTTCACATTCAGTACAAATAGAAATGACTGGTTTAACATTAGCTAGTACCACTTCCACCTTTTATGGGTTTGCAACAGCTCTGCTTATCTGGTTGATGAGCGCCGATATATTTGCACAAGGAGTACAGAATACATTGCTACCGGAAATTAATCCACAAGACATTGAAATTAGAAGTGAATTCAAAGCTAACTTTCCTGGTTTAAGGCGCCAACCAATTTTGGGCTTTACTCCAAGGCCTAGAGTATTTCAAATTGATCCAAATCGAATGCCGTTTTTGGAGTCACGCGAAGCAGCTGTTTCGGGAATATCCATTACTGCTTTGGATAGACCTCAAGAACCGAATAAGATAGTTTGGATAACTCCACGGCGCCCAAAAGTGACCAGCCAACTCGGAATGGGATGGTTTGTGAGTCCCGAGCTTAGAGTAAACTATTATTCACCTACTGAGGATGGTTTAATAGGAGTAGGCACTACCCTTGAGTCATCATCGGGTCATTTATATGATGCTAGTGGATATAGAAACTTAGAGGTCAATATAAATTATTCGAAAAAACTATCGGAAAGCAAAGCCTTAACAAGTCAAATAAACCTAAATAATGACTTCAATCGAATGTATGTTCTCAGTGATGAGATGCAAAATCTGTTAGAGGGAGTTCCAAAGAAAATCAACCAAGGTATAATTTGGTCTGCTCGCCTAGATGAGCATAAAAATTCCTTCTATAAAAATAGTTATGCTATTCAGATGGGCCTCTTTGAAAGCGAATTGAATTCAGTTGTTTCGGCAATTCAGGATAAAGGATCATCCTCATTTATAGTGGCAGAACTAAACAGAAGCTGGCCGGGCCAACAAGTTCGTGAATATTTGATTCTTCGATCGGGCGTAGATGTACATTCGAATAAGGCAGATGGAAGCGCGAATTTGCTGTACCTTATTAGGGCTGGGGGTGGATATTCCCGATTGATTGATTACACCTGGGCAGTGGATCTGGAGACCTCATTGGCATATGCAGATGATACGATCAATAGTAGTTTCTACTTAGAACCTGATGTGAATATCAGTTACAATTACAATGATCAGTTGGGTGGGTTTGCGAGGTTGTCAGGTAAATTGAAGAATCCCTCTTTAATGGAGTGGCAAGGGTATAACCGGTTTTTAACCCCATCTACCCGGTTACAACATTCTTACCACCTAGGTGTATCAGTTGAAGTATTTTGGAATTTCATGCAAAATAGTAGAATATATTCCGGACTTCAATGGGAGCAAATTAACCGCCTTGGTTATGCTCAGCTAGAACAGTTGGAAGCTATAAATCCGGATAATCCAACTGCAAATACGCAAAAATTATTTTATAATTTGAATTATGCCGATGCCAAAGTGACTAAGTTTTATTTGGGTAGCACGGTTGAATGGTTAAATGGGGATCTTAAGGGTGTGACAGAAATAAGCCTCAGAAATCCACGATTAATTACTAATGAAGACATTCCCTATGAAGAAAAAATCAAAATTGAAGGTAGTCTAAGTTATACAATCACTCCCAAGTTACTTCTTGGGGCAAGTACGATGATGATAGGACCTAGAACAACAATGAGATCTCGGAAAGTAGATGGCTTTATTTTAGTACACTCTGAGCTGCGATACTCATTTAATGAACACCTAGGCGCATATTTAAGGTTAAACAATCTTCTTTCACAGCGTTATGAGTGGTGGCAGGGTTTTCAGGAAGCACCATTGCATTTATATGGTGGTATAAGCTTTGAGTTTTAGTATTAGCCATGATGGATCAAAAACAAATAGAAAAAATTTCAGCGCTTATTAAAGAGCAATTATTGGCAGGTGAATCAGTTCATCTAGAAGGAATAGGAACATTCACTCCGATCCATGAGTCGCAGCACTTTTCGCGTGATGAAAAAGGGAGAAAGGTTGCTCATCCCCCTAATGATACCATACAATTTAGTTCTGATGAATTAGGGGAAATCGGATGAAGCAATTAGATTTCATACAATATGCTGCGCAAGAGTTATCTATATCTGAGGAGGAGTCTCAAAAATTATTAAGTGAATTTTCTTTTCATTTAATCAATGAGTTAAACAAAACCAATAAAGCTCAACTGACCGGCATCGGAGTATTAAAAAAGGATATATCTGGGATTTTTTTGGAGTTAGATCCTTCCTTCGCTATCGAAATTAATTTCAAGTATGTGGGTATGCAGGCTATTGTTATATCAGACGATTTTAACGTGGCTATAGAGGAAGAATCCGACCCCGATGACTCTGTTGAGACTGAAACT
The DNA here is from genome assembly GCA_002720745.1 of Balneola sp. Taxonomy (GTDB): domain Bacteria; phylum Bacteroidota; class Rhodothermia; order Balneolales; family Balneolaceae; genus UBA1275. The sequence continues at coordinate 93,831 of PBJO01000003.1, read as the reverse complement.
TTAGCTAATGAAGAGCCGGGAACTGAAGAAATTGTGATTGATGATGAGCCTGAAGTCGATAACATATTTATGAAAGAGCAAGAATCAGCACTCGAAGAAGAACTTGAATTTGATCAACAAGCCCAGCCCGGCAAGGATATAAAATCTGATGAAGAAATAGAACAGGATTTTGATCAAAAATCTGAGCCTAAGGAAAAACCCAAGTCGAATAGTGAGCTTGATATAGAGCATCAGTACCAGGTCGATCAAGCCCTTGAGTTTAATGAAGAATCCGAAATCGATGAAGATGATGGAGTTGTTCAAGAAGTTCTAGAGCCAAACGATGGGCTTAGATTCGATCAACAACCTGAACTCGACGAAAAAGCCAAAGCTCGAATTACCAAACGAAAAGCCTCATTACGAAGCTCCAAGAAAACATACTCCCCCAACCGCACTCCTTTATATATAGGAATGGGAGTTGTTTTTATTTCCGCCGTGATTGCGGGATGGCAATTTTATCTAAAACCTATACTAGATAAACCTGCTATATTGGTTGGTAATACCAGTTTCATTCAAGAAGAGCAGCAACGCTCAATTGTTGTAGATGGTATGAAGAGTGACACAAAAGCAGAAGACTCAAATTCTATGGTTATAAATGAAGAAAGTTTATTTAGTCAAGAAAAGAGCACTTCAGAAATGAATGTCGATTCGGTAGTGAGTATACTAATTATGGCACAAAATTCCATAGAAATTCCAGCAGATCAGCCAAGATATGGACTAATGGGAGAGGTTGATACCCAGGCTAATGATGGTTACACTTTGGTGCTTTTTTCGCTTTCAAATCGTCAAAGTGCAATGGAAAAATATGAACAATATCGTTCTGCTGGATACCGAAGTTTACTTTCACCCGTAAATTCGAGTCGTTTTGGATTAATGTGGCGCGTCAGTATAGGGCAGTTTGCGACGGTTGAACAGGCCTTTGAAGAGGCTAAAGAACTTTCCAAAGAACTTATTGAGGATTACTTTATTACCAAAATCTAATGGCATTACTTATGACTTTATTTGCAAATTTATTAATTATAACTTTCGCTTTACAAATGCAAGATAGTGCGATGGCGGACTCATTGAGCAGTATAATAGAATCAGAAAGTATTAGCTTTTTCGATCTAATGGTTGAAGGTGGGGTACTAATGATTCCAATTTTTGTCTTGTTCTTTTTGGCTATTTATGTAATTGCAGAACGCTGGAGCGCCCTTGGAAGAACAAAGACAGATACAGACGCTCTTTTGGCAACGATTGAATCAATGCTTAAATCTGGAAAACTGGACCAAGCTATGCAATATTGTGATAACTTTGATAAACCTTTAGCTCGAATTATTAAAGCTGGTATTAAGCGATTGGGCCGTCCGATACGCGATATAGAAGATGCGATTGATAATGCTGGTAAGAAAGAAATTTTCTTTTTGGAAAAGAAAATGAATTGGCTGGCCACCATAGCGGGGGTAGCTCCCCTGTTGGGCTTTACGGGAACTGTTACAGGCATGATTGAAGCTTTTATGGATATACAATCCCTGCAGGGAAATGTGAATCCAAGCGTTTTAGCAGGGGGTATTTGGGAAGCCTTGATCACGACTGCTGCAGGTCTTATGGTTGGTCTAATTGCTTTCGGTTTTTATAATTTTTTATTGGGTAAAATAAACAGGTCTATTTTTGAACTCGAGAATGCCTCTGTCGATTTTGTCGACCTACTACAAACCCCATCCACCAATAACTAAAAAGTATTATGGCTAGAAATTTTCGTCGTGATGACAAACGCTTAGCGCCTCTTACGCTATTTTCACAGTCTTCTTTAACGGATATTGTACTTTTATTACTCATATTCTTTCTACTGACTTCATCGTTTGTGAGTAACTTTGGAATACAGGTAAACATCCCCAAAGCCGAAACCTCATCGGTCACCCAGCAAGACTATATATCTGTCGCAATTACGAAAGACGGACAATTTTATGTCGATGGTAATTTGACAGCTCAAGGAGAATTAGCATTAGTTATTCGTGAATCTCACAACACTAAGCCTGAAGGTATGATCGTCTTGCGAGCTGATAAAAATGCTAAAGTTGATGATGCAATAAAGGTACTGAATATTGGGAAAGCCCTAGAACTAAAATTGGTTATGGCGACTGAACAAAGTTCATATTAGATGCAATCTGACTCCCTAAATATCGATGAGCGTAGGGGATTAGCCGTTAGTAGTATTACCACGTTGCTTTTATTTCTATTTTCTGTATGGTATAGCATAGATATGGATGAGGGAATGCGACCATCATTTATTGAAGTTGAATTCGGAGAATTTCAATCAGGCCAATTTTCTGAGTTTTCAGAGCAGCAAAATGAGCAAGTAGCAACCCGCCAAAACCCTTCGAAAACCCCGACTGAAGAACCGGTGGAAGATGCACCTGAACCCGAAAGTACCCCCGAATCACCAGCCTTTGAAAATACCAAGCCAGTAGATTTACCTGATGAAATAGAAGAGGTCATTGAAGAGGCGGTTCAAACACCAGAAACACAGGTCTTGGATCCATCACAGAATGCTTCAGAAGTGGCCGAGGAAGAGATTGAGATTCCCCCTCAAGCTCAAATGGATGAAGGTCAAAATGAGGGAGCGGAGGAAAGTGGAGATTCGGATGGGAATCGAGGTGCAACAGATTCTGATCAGGGTTCCGGTACAGATTCTGATGAAACCGCGCCTTATGAATTAAAGTGGGAGGGAGATGTTGATCGTGCTCCCATGTTTCAGCCTTTACCTGAAAATGTGGCCAATACTCAGGCTGTTATCACAGTGCGTTTCCAAGTGCGTCCTAATGGAACAGTTGGTCGAATCATCCCAATTAAAAAAATGAATGCAGAGTTAGAAACCGAGGTAGAAAGCATTCTGAGATCTTGGCGCTTCTCACGTTTACCTAGTGGTGTTCCTCAGCAACCACAATGGGGTACCATTACCTTTCGATTTGTATTTAGTTAAGTAGCACTCATTATCCCAAAAGCACACGACGACAACATGAAAAGGTTCCTTCTCTTTTTTTTAAGTTTATATTTTAGCCTAGGTTTTTTTGTTCAATGTAGTGATGATCCAACAGGCGCGGGTAGTGAATATTTAAAAGTGAATTCTTGGATACGAGATCAGATGTCTAATTATTATTATTGGAACTTTGTGGTTCCTCGTATGGCGCCTGGAAATTTAACACCTGGACAATTTTTTAAGGATATCCTTTATGAAACAGATGAGTTTTCCTATATAACAGACGATGCAGAGACGCTACTGAATGAACTAAATGGAGCTCAATATTCATCGGGAGTTAGCCCTGCTATTCTATCATTTAGTGATCGAGACCAATTATTTATGGTGGTGAAATATGTGTATCCAAATTCTCCAGCTCAGCAAGCAGGTTTGAAACGAGGTAATATAATTTTAAGCGTGAATGGGCAAACCCTTAGTTCTTCGAATTATCAAGAATTATTACAAATTAATGGGACAGTGGCCTATGGATTGGGTAGCTATTCTTTAGATGAAGGAACTCAACAGATGAATGTCACGGACTTAGATAGTATAGTAAGTGTGCAGAAAGAAATTTTACAATTAGACCCAGTGATCACTACAAAAGTTATTGAAACTGGAGGGAAACGCATTGGATATCTTTTTTATGCGCAGTTTATTGATGGTATTGCTGACGTATTTATGTATAGGCTCAATGAGCGATTGGCCGAATTGAAGGCTCAAGAAGTTGACGAACTGGTCATTGACTTACGATATAATCCAGGGGGGAGAATTACGGCTGCTTCTCAGTTTGCAAACGCATTAGTTCCATTAGAAGCTGCGCAAAATGAAGAAATCTTTGTTGAGTTTGAATACAACTCCTTTTTGGAGAACTTTTATCGAACATCGGAGGGTACAGATTCTGAGAATCTATTTCTTCGCTTTCAAGAGGGTCCTGTCAGTATGGGTTTAGAACGGATTTATGTGCTAACTACTAATGAAACTGCCTCGGCTAGTGAGCTTCTCATAAATGGATTAAAGCCGTACATGGAGGTAATTACCGTAGGATCCAATACATTTGGTAAATATTATGGTTCTTTTGTAATCACCGGTACCTTTCAAAGCCCTCCTTTATACTATGCAATTTTGCCAGTAACATTGAAGTATTCAAATGCAAATCAGGAAACGGACTTTATAGATGGTCTTGAAGCGCAGATAGCCGCATCTGAAAATATTCTATCACCCAAGCCACTCGGTGATCCAGAAGACCCATTACTCAAAGCGGCCATTTCTGACATTTTAGGTCAGTCGGTAACAGAAAATACCTACATCACCACCATTGCCTCAACGGTTAATTGGTATCCTACTCTATCTAATCAGCTTCAATCTAGTGCATGGTTCATTCAAGATTAGGTATTGCATATATGCCTAGGGTTTCGGTATTTGTCATTACTAACCCACTAACGAAATAATTACGAAACGATGACTTCTTCTAATGTAGCCTGTTCTCTTTATTTAGGCCGAAATATAAAGCCTAAAACTATTTCAATGACCTTTTTTATCTTGTTGATGATTGCGTTCTCCATTATAGATACGAACGCCCAAAACCGCACCAAACCTTCTTCTGGGTCTGAGGTAATCTTTGGACATGGTCAGGAAATAGAAAATCCCAATGTTTACCCCACAATACTGGAGGGGTTAAATTATAGAAATATAGGGCCATTTAGAGGAGGACGTTCGGTGGCAGTGGCAGGTCATAACGATCAGCCTTATATCTATTACACAGGTTTTACTGGTGGTGGGGTATACAAAACAAACAATGGTGGCGCAACTTGGTATAATATTTCTGATGGTTTTTTTAAAACAGGCTCAGTAGGAGCAATTGATGTGGCTGATTCAGATCCCAATGTTATTTATGTAGGAATGGGGGAAACCGATATTCGAGGAAACATGAGCGCTGGGGATGGGGTATACCGATCCACGGATGCAGGTAAAACATGGAGTTGGTTAGGTTTAGGTGAAACACGCTTCATTGGAGATATTGAAATTCATCCAGAAAACCCTGACATAGCATGGGTAGCAGCTATGGGTAAATTATTTGGCCCAGTTGAATCTTCTGAGCGTGGGATATATAAAACAAAGGATGGCGGAAAGACTTGGAATAAAGTACTGTTTAAAGATGCTAAGACTGGTGCAGTAGATATTGCCGTCGATCCGAATAACCCAAGAATATTATTTGCAGCGATGTGGGAGGCCTATAGAAGTCCCTGGGAGATGAGTTCAGGAGGCGAAGCAAGTGGTCTATATAAGAGTGTTGACGGTGGCGAGAGTTGGACAGAAATTACTCAAAACCCTGGTATGCCTAAAGGCATAGTTGGTAAAATTGGAGTTTCTGTGTCTCCTGCAAATTCGAATCGTGTCTTTGCAATTGTTGAAAATGCAACTGGCGGTGGTCTTTTTAGGTCTGAAGATGGTGGAGATAACTGGCGAAGGGTTAGCGCGAATAGAAATTTACGCCAAAGAGCCTGGTATTACTCTAAGGTAGTGGCCGATCCGGTAAATGAAGATGTGGTATATGTGTTAAATGTGGGCTTTTGGAAGTCCAAAGATGGAGGCGTAAACTTTGACCGGATTGGCACTCCGCATGGCGATCATCATGATTTATGGATTGCAACTAATAATCCAGAGCGGATGATAGTAGCAGATGACGGAGGAGGGCAAGTAACGTACAATGGTGGAGAAGGATGGTCCTCTTATTACACCTCGGCAACCGCCCAAATTTATCAGGTAGTAACGGATAACCAATTTCCGTATATGATTTATGGAGCTCAGCAGGATAATAGCACCTTTGCCATACGGTCGCGGACCAGCGGTGGTAGTATTGGGGAGCGTGATTGGTGGCCGGTGGCCGGTGGTGAAAGCGGCTACATAGCGCCTGATCCGGAGAATCCTAATGTTACTTTCGGGGGTAGTTATGGTGGATATCTCAATAAGTATGATTCAGAATTAGGGCTTAGTGATCGCATCGATGTTTGGCCGGATAATCCTATGGGTGGTGGTGCCAAAGACGCTAAATACCGATTTCAATGGACCTTCCCTATTGTCATTTCACCACATAATCCAGATGTTTTGTATGCTACTTCACAGCATGTGCATCGTTCTACCGATGAGGGAATGAGTTGGGAGACAATCAGCCCTGATTTGACCCGAAACGACTCAAAAAAGCAGGATGAATCAGGCGGGCCAATCACTAAAGACGATACCTCAGTTGAATACTATAATACTATTTTCTCTTTCGTTGAATCCCCTATTGAGCCTGGGTTACTCTGGGCCGGAGCGGATGACGGGCTCATACATATGAGCAGAGATAATGGTCAGTCTTGGGAGAATGTAACACCCAAAGATATGCCTGAGGCTATGATAAGCATTATTGATGCGTCTCACCATGCAGTGGGGACTGCCTATATAGCTGCTACTAGGTATAAATTTGGTGATTTTAGTCCCATGTTATATAAGACAACTAATTATGGAAAATCTTGGGCGAAAATTATTATAGGCATTCCTCCGATGGATTTTACTAGAGTAATTAGAGAAGATCCCAATCGATCCGGACTATTATATGCAGGAACTGAGACGGGGGTTTATGTGTCATTTGATGCCGGAGAACAGTGGCAACCATTACAATTAAACCTACCCGCGGTACCTATTACAGATTTAGCAGTCCATAAGCGTGATAAAGACCTCATTGTTGCTACACAAGGCCGTTCTTTTTGGGTTCTAGATGACCTACCGGTATTACATCAACTTCAGGATGATATTTTGGCTAATCAGCAATATCTATTCGATCCCGAAGACCCTTATTTATTTGGGGGACGATCTTGGGGTTCTAGTGCTACAGCAGGGCAAAATCCACAAGGAGGCGCGCTGGTTTACTACTATTTAGCGGAAGATGAAGATCAAGAAATTAAGTTAGAATTTGTGGATATGCGGGAACAAGTTGTGCAGAGCTATTCTAGCAAAGAAGACGTGAGCGGGAGACCTGCAAGAGAATCTACTCTGTTCCATGAGGATGAACAGCAAATCCCTAGAGGTACACTTGGTAACAAAGCTGGATTACATTCTTATGCTTGGGGTTTAGATTATCCTGGTGTAACTAATATTGATGGACGTCAAATACTATGGGCAGGCTCAACTGCTGGCCCACGTGCTTTGCCCGGAACGTATACAGTGCGCATGTATGTGGGCGATGAGCTTGTGAGTGAGCAAGAATTTGAAGTCAAAAAAGATCCACGTTTAGAACAAATTTCTCAGGAAGATTTGGTAGAACAGTTTGAGCTAGTTCAAACTATAAATGCCAAGTTAGACTCCACACATAAAGCAATCAATAAGATTCGATCGGTTCGTGAGGAATTCCGTGAGCAAATGGGAATCTTGGGAACAGACGAAACATCTAAGATTCTTCTTGAGCGTGCACAATCAATGATGAAAGCCATGACGGAAATAGAGGTGGCATTGGTTCAAACCAAAGCGGAAGCAACGCAGGATGTGTTGAATTTTCCAATACGCTTGAACAATAAGTTAGCGGCGCTCAAAAATACAATTGCTACTGGTTATGGCCGGCCTACGGCTCAACAGTATGCTGTCTATGAAGACCTGGCTTCAAAAACAGATGTGCATCTTATACGGCTTCAAAAGATATGGGATGGAGAGTATACCGATATCTTAGAGGAGATTGAAAATCCAGTCATGCTAATAAATAATGATTAAGTAGATTTGTACCTTACAGGGTATGGTCAAAGAAGTATTCCCTGTAACTGGTATGAACTGCGCAGCTTGTGCCTCCAGTGTCGAGAGTATTTTATCGCGCACAAAGGGGGTTCAGCAAGCAGAGGTTAATTTTGCCACTGAGCTGGTATGGGTAGAATACGAGGAGACCTTATCACCAAAAAACCTTCATGAAGCTTTAAATAAAGTGGGATATGGACTTCTTTGGTCCGACGATCACACGGGAGATGAACTTGCAGAGTCCCAAAAAAAAGCACAAGCCAAGTATTACCAACAGGTAAAAATTCGAACGATTGCTTCTGTTTTTATTAGTATACCAGTAGTTATTATTGGCATGGGTTTTAATGAATGGAAATCTGGGCAATGGATTTCATTGGCGCTATCAATACCAGTATTGTTTTATTTTGGGCGCCATTTTTATGTGAATGCATGGAAACAAGCTAGACATAGCCAATCAAACATGGATACTTTGGTGGCTCTCAGTACGGGTATCGCTTTTTTGTTTAGCTTCTTTAATACCTTATTTCCTCAAGTACTCTTATCCAGAGGGTACGAGGTTCATGTATATTATGAGGCTGCAGTTGTCATTATAGCCTTTGTATCACTTGGAAAATGGCTCGAAGAACACGCTAAACTTAATACATCTACTGCTCTAAAAAAACTCATGGGTCTTCAGCCTAAAAATGTACACCTATGGATGGCTAAGAATGGTGTAGATAATTCGTTAATATCCAATAATTTTGACGTTAAGCAAGGTGAAGAGCAAGTAGTTCCATTAAAATGGGTGAAAGAGGGACAGATTATTATCGTCCGACCTGGAGAATATGTACCTGTAGACGGAAAAGTCATTTTTGGGGAATCGTATGTTGATGAGAGTATGATTACGGGTGAGCCTATAGGGGTCTTAAAAAAGAAGGAAGAACGAGTCTTAGCCGGCACGATTAACCAGAAGGGAAGTTTTTATTTTATCGCTGAAAAAGTAGGCAAGCAAACATATTTATCTCAAATAATTTCGCGTGTTCAGCAGGCGCAAGGAAGTAAGGCTCCGGTTCAAAAATTAGCAGATCGGATTGCGGGGATATTTGTACCCGTTGTTTTGGGAATTGCGGTGTTGAGTTTGGTCACATGGATTGTAATTGGTGGACAGGCTATGGTTACCCAGGCTTTTTTAGCTGCGGTGGCGGTGCTGGTCATTGCCTGTCCATGCGCATTGGGTTTAGCTACACCTACGGCCATAATGGTGGGCATTGGTAAGGGTGCAGAGCATCAAATTTTAATAAAGGATGCTCAAAGTCTGGAGCTTGCACACAAAGTAGACACGGTTGTCATAGATAAGACGGGAACACTTACTCAAGGCCAACCAGCCGTAACAAATGAAAGGTGGTTCTTAGACGGGTTAGAAAAAGAACAATCGAGTATAGCAGCAATAATTTGGGCTATTGAACACCAATCAGAACATCCTTTAGCAGAAGCTTTTTTGGCTTATTTTGAGTCCGATTATACTGCTAGTGAAGATAACATTAGCGTGATTCGTTTCGAAAGTATCACGGGGAAGGGGGTGCAGGCAGAAGATCAGGAGGGCAATAGCTACGTGTTAGGTAGTCTTTCCTATTTGCAAGATCAATACAAAAATAGCTGGAATACCAAAATACTAACCACTCAGGCAGATCTGTTTAGGCAATGGGAAAGCCAGGCTAAAACGGTGATTGCATTTGTAATGAACGAAGAAATACGCGCTTTTTTTGCTCTATCTGATCCACTTAAGACAACGGCTAAAAGTGGTATTGATGCTTTATTTCGCCAGGGTTTACGGGTCATCATTTTATCTGGTGATAGTACTATAACGGTCGAAGCGGTGGCAAAAAAGCTTGGAATTGTTGAGGTTTGGGCCCAGATGTTACCAGAGCAAAAAGCACAGAAAATACGAGCCTTACAGGCAGAAGAACATATCGTAGCTATGGTAGGTGATGGGATTAATGATTCCGAAGCGCTAGCCGCTGCCGATGTGAGTGTGGCCATGGGAAAGAGTTCAGATATTGCGATGGATGTGGCAAAAGTGACCTTGATTTCCTCTGACCCGGCATTGGTAGCTAAGGCATTTAAGCTTTCTCATCTGACCGTTCGTGGAATTCGTCAGAACCTTTTTTGGGCATTTATTTATAATGTCGTTGGAATTCCTATAGCCGCCGGAGCACTTTATCCATTCAATGGTTTCTTGCTAGATCCTATGATAGCAGGTGCTGCTATGGCATTTAGTTCAGTATCGGTGGTAATGAACAGCCTTCTATTAAAAACTAAACCACTTTAAACCCAGGGAGTATATTTGAAGATTTTAACATTTACATCAAACTTAGCTTGCAATGGGTGTGTGTCTAAAGTTCAACCATTTTTAGATGAGCTTGAAGTGGTTACAAAATGGGAAGTAGATATAGAAAATCCACAAAAAATCCTAAGTGTACAAAGTAATGAACTAAGCGCCGATCAGATTCAAGAAGCCGTAATTAAAGCTGGGTACCTGTTAGAAGACCAACAAAATTCATCTAACCCAGGTTCTAACGATGATTTCTAATGAGTGCGTAATAGAACTGCTAAGACAAGAAACTAACGAGGAGCATGCAAAGCGTATGCAAGGTTTCTTTAAAACCGGAAAAGGGCAATATGGAGAGGGAGATATTTTTTGGGGTATTCAGGTGCCATCTCAACGCGCAATTGCGAAAAAAGTTAGGCGGGATTTCTCCCCTGATCAGTGGCCGCTACTCATTGAACACCCTGTTCATGAGGTGCGTTTAACTGCGCTTTTTATTTTGATACATTGGTATGAATCGGCTAAGAGTGACAAAGAAAAAGAAAAGTGGGTGCAGTTGTATATAGATTATAGGTATCACATAAACAATTGGGACTTAGTAGATATTTCAGCGTACAAGATTTTGGGCGATTGGTTCTGGGATAAAGACCGAAGCCTTCTCAAGGAATGGGTAGTTTCGCAGAATTTATGGGAGGTACGTATTGCAGTGGTAAGTACTTATCGGTTTATTAAAAGGGGAGACTTCAGTAGTACACTTTGGATGGGGCAACGACTATTAAATCATTCTCATGACCTCATTCATAAGGCTGTAGGCTGGATGCTACGAGAAGTAGGTAAAATAGAGGAGGGAGTTTTGTTAGAATTTCTTAATAATTACTATACTATTATGCCAAGAACAATGCTTAGATATGCTATTGAGAAACTGAATGAGCCCCTCAGAAAAGCGTATTTGTTAGGGGAAGTAAAAAATTAATTGAAACCTCATCCTCGTTTGTATAACTGTTATATTTCGGGATAATGATACAACCATACATCATATTTCGAATTTTAAGGCGTGTTTTTAAACGATCGAGTTTTTTTTTAACACTCATCTCTAGTTTAATACTTAGTTCGGCAATCTACGCTGTATACCCTATGCCTCAAGAGGATGAGCCTATCGTATTGTTAGTGCTTGACACTAAAGATGAAGCTCCCATAATTGGAGTTATATTTTGGAGCAAAAAAGCAGCAATTTTTGAAATTAGCAATGTGAAAGGGCGTGTTCGAATTGATCGTTTTAAAGGTCAAGATAAAATTGAAATTCAGGCTTTAGGATATCGAAAAAAGATATTGAGTTACCAAGAATTAAGTGCGCTGGATGACACCTTATATATGGAGCCAGAAATTTTTCAACTAGAAAATATAGTCGTTTCAGCCACCCGATGGAGACAAAATTATACTTCGGTCTCGCAGGCTATTTCAGTCATAGAGCCGGAAGTACTACGCCGCCGTCAGCCACAAACAATGGCAGATGCGCTAGGGCTAAGCGGTAAGGTTTTCATTCAAAAAAGCCAGCAAGGGGGTGGTAGTCCAATGATTCGTGGCTTTGCAACTAATCGTCTACTGTATAGTGTAGATGGAATTCGTATGAATACGGCTATTTTTAGAAGCGGTAACATACAGAATGTCATTAATCTGGATCCTTTTTCCATGCAACGTTCCGAAATACTATTTGGTCCTAGTTCGGTAATGTATGGAAGTGATGCCATTGGTGGGGTAATGAGTTTTGAGACATTAACCCCGGAATTTGCTTTGGATAGCGTAAGAAATATATTTAATCCCATTGCCAGCGGGAAAGCTGTAATTCGAGGTACATCGGCTAATAATGAACGCACTGGACATCTAAATGTACAGCTAGGATGGAATAAGTGGGCATGGTTGGGAAGCATAAGCCGATGGCAGTATGGCCACCTTAGGCAAGGTTCGAATGGTCCTGAAGATTATGTAAAAAATTATTATGTAGATGATTGGCAAGGTACCTTTCAACCTCTTATTAATGGCCAAGTTCCTGACGAAATAGTTGAGCAGAGCGATCCTTTACTACAAATTCCTTCAGGTTATGATCAATGGAATACTTTGCAAAAAATTCGTTGGCAACCATTGGATCAAATGGATGTACAGTATACTTTTCAATTTTCAGAAACTTCGAATTATGGGCGATATGATCGTCACCTTCGTTTGCGAGATGGATTACCGTGGTATGCACAATGGGATTATGGTCCTCAGGGATGGAAGATGCATTTATTAGCGCTAAAAATGAGAGGTGGTATGAATGAGACTATTTATGATCAATTAGTTATAAAAGGGGCCAGGCAACATTTTTGGGAAAGTAGAATAAGTAGAAATTTTGGAGGGCTATTTGTTGAACAGCAAGACGAACTAGTCCATGCAAGTTCCATTCATATAGATGCCCTTAAATGGTTAAATGAGTATATACTACTTAGTTATGGTGTGGAATGGGTACAAAACAAGGTGAATTCTGATGGGGTTATACAGCAACTTTTCGTAGAAAAATCCAAACCTGGTTTGGCTAGATATCCTAATGCAACCTGGACATCTTCAGCGTATTTCTTTCATTCAGACATCCAAATAAATACGACTACCAAATTACAAGCCGGCTTACGGTATAACACCTATTACATTAACGCACAATTTGGAGACTCAGATCGTCTAGATATAAAGTTAATCGATGCAGTGAACCTTAGCGATCAAGCCCTGGTGGGATCCCTTGGGCTCATAAGCCGGCCGAACAATGATTGGGTGTTTAAGCTAAATATGGGAACCGCCTTTCGATCCCCGAATGTGGATGATATGGGAAAGGTATTTGATTCAGAGCCAGGAGCGGTAACGGTGCCAAACCCGAAGCTCAAAGCTGAATATGCTTGGAATATAGATCTAGGTATAGTTCATAGGGTGCTGAGTGGGCTCAGGCTTGAAATGAATGCGTATTGGACTCATTTGGAAGATGCAATGGTACGTAGAGATTATTCATTTAATGGACAAACTACCATGCTTTATAATGGTATCAATAGTAGGATACAGGCAATACAAAATGCGGCCTTTGCTCAAGTGTATGGCTTACAATGGAGTTTGGATGCTCAACTGAGTATTCGATGGATTCTAAACACACGAATAAACCTACAAAAAGGAGAGGAAGAGCTAAACAATGGTTCATTTAGCCCATCTAGACATGTGGCTCCATTATTTGGGGAGAATAGTCTTAGTTATGAATATGATAGATGGTCTGTGAGCCTTGTACATCGTTTTCAGGGTGCTATGGCATATGATCAAATGGCGGCAACAGAACGTGGAAAAATAGAAATTTATGCGCTTGATACCCAGGGTTTACCCTATGTCCCATCTTGGCATATATGGAATCTAGTTGGTCAATGGGAGTTTGCTGAACGGGGACAGCTATTATTTAAAGGAGAAAATCTTAGCGATCAGCGCTATCGTCCGTATGGTTCAGGTATTTCAGCAGCCGGTCGCAGTATTCAAATTGGATTAAGTCTTCGTTTTTAACCCTATCAAATCTTTTTATATACTTTTTTAAGATCCATGCTTAAAAACTAATTAAATTCCATCCATTAGAGGTTCATTTATGGATCGAATACTCGAGTTGGGGAGTCCCTCTGGATAATTTAGTTTAACTGCGTCAATGGTTTCGAGAACTAGTTCTAGGTGAAGTTTTTTGGAGCGATTGTAAAACTCTTGAGCTTGCTGGCTAAGCTTGGGTTTTCCGTGTAATGGCTTGTCGCTTATGCTGAGTAATGTAGCATGAGGGACACGGTATCTAAAACCATTGGTTGCAACAGTGGCAGATTCCATATCTATGGCAATGCTACGGCTTTGATGAATTTTTTGAACTGTTTCGTTTGCGGAAAATTCCCAGTTTCTGTTAGTGGTCGTGAATACTGTCCCTATACGGTGTTCAATCCCGTGCTTGTCTAACGCCTGTTTTAAATAGCTATTGAGAAGATAATTGGGAATAACAGGATTTGCGATTGGAAAAATATCGTCCAGAACGCGGTCATCACGATAGTATCCGCTAGCTAATACAAAATCCCCAATATGTTGATGATTTCGTAGACCTCCACAATGCCCAACCATGATCATGGCGTCGGGTCGTAAAACGGCGACATGATCTGTGATGGTTTTGGCATTAGAGGGTCCAACACCAATATTGACCAAGCTTATACCCGTATTGTTGGGTTGTACCCAGTGGTAAGTGGGCATTTGTACTGATTCACTTTTTGGCAAAACAGCATCAGGAAATTTCTCTGTAAAGACTTTTACATGCATATTGTAATTGGTGAAGAGAATATACCGCTGAAAAAGTTCTGGCAGAGTTCCAGTGTAATGTAGTAACCTGTTAATAGAGAGGTCTACGCGCTCAGGGGAAAATAAAAACAATTTCTTTTTAGTAAAATCCCATTCTTCTTCATCCATATGCGACAACAAAGTAGGGTCATCAAGTGCAATACGAGCTCTTTTTTTATTTAATTGTACAGAAGCACCTTTTTTAAGAAGACGGTATAGTTCACGGATTAAGTACCAGTAAAACACTTTTGGATGGGCCATTTCACCGTTAAGCCTTGGATTGTATTTGGAATACTCTCGGTAAATTTCTAAATGGGGATAAAATCCTTCGTCAAACAATTGTTCCATACGCTTGCAAAGCAATTCAACATCTCTTTTTGTAAATGAATCAGTAGTTATGGACATGATTTTTTTCATGCAGCAATATAAACAAATTTAATCTGAGGAGATAACGCAGTGATACATGCGAAAATACCGTAGTTTTCTCCCAGACTAATTTTTCACAATTCTTTTTTTAATTACACAATTATGAATACCAATTTCTTATTTACTATTGAATCTTGGGCTACCGAACAAGAATGCACACTTGCGGTTACTAATATATTTGAATTAGTACAGCGGGATATGGTATTGAGTTCGGAGCAGCATCGCGCGAGTTTTTCAGTATTAAAAGCTCAAGATTGGATTAATGTTATGGCGCTTACAAAAGATCAAAAAGTAATTCTTGTCGAACAGTTTCGGTACGGAATACAAGCCCCTACCTTGGAGTTGCCTGGAGGAGTATGTGAACCTGGGGAACTTCCATTAGAAACTTCTAAGCGGGAATTACTTGAAGAAAGTGGTTATGTTTCTGAAGAGTGGGTTACACTAGGGAAAGTAAGTTCAAATCCAGCAATGCAGGATAATTATACCCATAGTTTTTTAGCATTAAACTGTGAAAAAGTAGCCGAGCAAAAACTAGATGGAAATGAGCGTATACATGTCCATTTGATGCCCATAACACAATTTTTAGATAATGTAGAATCGGGAGTTATACATCACTCTCTTGTCGCCGCAACCACCGCTAAATATCTCTTGCATTTACGTGGTTAATAAATTGGTTATGACTAAGTGCAGAAAAGTGTCTAAAAAAGCAGATGCTACTAGGTGAACGAATGAAGTAGTATAAACCGTTATTGTAACTATGCTAAGGTTCAAAGTGAGTTTGAGGACTTTTCAACTAAGCGAGCAAAATATTGCAGTTCAACATGTTATAATAACTATAAAATAGATTAAAGAGGAAATAATAAATGATAGAGATTGGAAATAAAATAGACATTGATTTTTTAATAAAAGTAATGAAAGATGGTCAAGAAACTGAGCAGCTTTTTTCTACACTGTTAGATCGCCCTACAATTGTTTCTGTATATATGAAAAATAACACAGGTAGCTGTGACAAACAGACTGCAAGTTTAGCTGAGTATGCATCTTGGTTTGCAGAAAGAGGATATCAATTGATGGCATTAAGTAAAGATACCTGTGGCTCACATAAAAAATATGCCGATAAACAGGGTATTTCATTTAGCTTGTTATCTGACCCTAAACATGCATTTGCCAAGGCGACCCACTCAATGGTAGAAAAAAAGATGTATGGGAAAGTTTATGAAGCCCCCTCTCGTTCAGCCTTTGTTATTGATACAGATGGTACTATTTTGGCTGTCATTGAAAAAGTGAATACTAAAGCGCAT
Organism: Balneola sp.; assembly: GCA_002720745.1. Taxonomy (GTDB): domain Bacteria; phylum Bacteroidota; class Rhodothermia; order Balneolales; family Balneolaceae; genus UBA1275. Next base: position 77,642 of record PBJO01000003.1, on the reverse strand, counting down.
GCTGAGGAGTTAAAAGAACTGGTAGAAAGTTTATAATCTATTCCTTAAGATTAGCAAACTAATTATTGTCCAACAATTCATCCCTGTTTATATCCATTTAATAAGGCATATGAAACGACTTGTAATAGTAGAATCACCAACAAAAACAAAGACCATAAGTAAGTATTTGCCTGAGGGCTATGAAGTAGATTCATCCATGGGGCATATAAGAGATCTACCATCTTCGGCTAAACTGGTGCCAGCTAAGTACAAAAAAGAGAGTTGGTCTAGTTTGGGTATTAATCCAGATGACCGATACTTTGCTATTTATGTCACTCCGCCAGATAAGAAAAAAATCGTTAAACGTCTAAAGGATAAATTGAAAGGAGTTGATGAACTCATATTGGCAACGGATGAAGATCGGGAAGGCGAGGCTATTTCTTGGCATTTATTAAAAGTGTTGAAGCCAAAAGTACCTGTAAAGAGAATGGTTTTTAGAGAAATTACTAAGGAAGCCGTTCAGAGCGCGCTGGATAATACCCGTGATATTGACATGAATTTGGTATATGCACAAGAAACCAGACGAATATTAGATCGCTTAGCAGGATATACAGTATCGCCCTTATTATGGAAAAAAATTGCTCCTGGACTTTCTGCTGGTCGAGTACAATCTGTGGCAGTAGGGTTCATTGTTCAGAGAGAGAGAGAACGTATGAAATTTCGAAAGGGAACCTATTATGATCTTCAAGCAATGATTCAAAAAGAAGGTGATAATAGTCAGTTTAAAGCAGATTTGACTTATGTTGGTAGTAAAAGAGTTGCCAGCGGTAAGGATTTTGATGAAAATACGGGTCGGATTAAAAAACCAGGTTCTGTTGTATTGCTGGATGAAGAAGGAGCTGACGCACTAGTAAACCAATTAAAGAAGGCTGATTGGAGGGTGAGTAAATTAGAGGTGAAAGTGCAAAAAAGGAATCCAGCGCCACCATTTATAACATCAACATTGCAGCAAGAAGCCAATAGAAAGTTTGGTTTTTCGGCGCGCGATACGATGAGTATAGCACAAAAACTTTATGAGAAAGGATTTATTACTTATATGCGAACTGATTCTACCAGATTATCTAGTCAAGCAATAGAAGCGGCGAGAGAGGGTATTTCTGATCAGTATGGAAAAGAGTATTTATTCGAGCAAGTGCGCAATTACACTTCAAAAGGAAAAAGTGCACAGGAAGCCCATGAGGCTATTCGTCCGTCAGGATCTCGCTTTGTTATGCCCGAGCATTCGGGTTTAGATGATAGAGAGCTGAAATTATATGACCTAATTTGGAAAAGAACTATCGCTACTCAGATGGCTGAGGCGAAATTAGAGTTTACTAATGTCAGTATTGAAGCAGCTTCTGCCGACGCAACGGCTAGTTTCCGTTCTAGTGGTAAGAAAATCTTATTTCCTGGGTTTTTTCGTGCGTATGTTGAAGGAAGTGATGACCCGGATGCGGCGCTTGAGAATCAGGAGCAATTTTTACCTAGTCTAAAGGAGGGTGATCGTACCGAATTACAAGATTTAGCTTTCAGTGAGCACGAAACGAAACCACCAGCGCGTTATACCGAGGCCACTCTTGTAAAAGAACTTGAAAAAAGTGGTGTTGGTAGACCGAGTACCTATGCGGCTATTATATCAACTATCCAAGATCGTGGGTATACAAAAAAAGAAAGTAAAGCATTAGTGCCAAGTTTTACTGCTTTTGCTGTAACAGCTTTGTTAGAGAAACATTTTCCAGATTTGGTAGATAGTGACTTTACTTCCAATTTGGAAGATAAGTTAGATGAGGTGGCCAACGGAAAGCAAGACCCGGTTGCTTATCTAGATGACTACTACAAAGGCGTTAATGGGCTAAAGACAAAAGTTGACTCTCAAGAAGATGAAATTGACCCACAAAAAGCTAGATTATTGGATTTACCTTTGGTGGATTTAGAAGGAATTAATGTAGCCATTGGACGTTTTGGGCCTTATGCGAAAATGCAAAAAGACGGTGAGGACATCACCACATCATTACCATTGGATATGGATCCGAGTGATTTAACTGCGAGTAAGCTCGAAGAACTTATCCAGCGGTCAACTGAAGAAGATAAACCCGTTGGGATCGATCAAGATACCGGTCTGCCCGTATTTGTATTATCAGGACGTTATGGCCCCTATGTTCAATTAGGTGAACTGACTGAGGAGAATAAAAAACCCAAGCGTGTCTCTCTTTTAAAGGGAATGAGTCCCGAAGAGGTTGATATTAGTTTAGCGTTAAGGTTACTTGCTTTGCCTCGTATGTTGGGTGAACACCCTGAAGATGGAAAAGTGATAAAGGCAGGTGTTGGCCGATATGGCCCCTATATCGTACATGATGGAAGTTTTAAGTCACTAACTAAGGACGACAATGTTCTTACGGTAGAGTTAGACAGAGCGGTTGAGTTACTAAGTCAAAAATCGGCTAGGAGAAGTAGCTCAGAACTTTATGATTTAGGTAATTTTCCTGACACTGATAACCCCATTAAAATAATGAATGGCAGGTATGGGCCTTACATTAAATATGGGAAAAAGAATATAGGCTTGCCCAAAGGAAAGCAACCTGAAGACATAACTATAGAGCAAGCAATTGAATTAATTAATGCAAAAAAGTAATCTATTTAATAAGACTCATACTGCGAGTTATTGCACTGCTTTGTGTTTGAAGCTGATAAAAGTAAAGCCTGCCAGGTATGATTGTCGCGTCAAAAGTAATGATAAGTGAGCCGGCATCCCGGTGTCCCTGCAGTAATACTTCAATAGGTATATCTAATTGATTATAAGTGGTCAGCTTTACGAAATGTCATTTATAGAGCGTGAAACTAAGGTTATACGATGGGTTAAACGGATTAGTATAGTTTGAAGCAAGACTAAATAAAGCTTTTGTAATTATATTATTACTTCCATTATTATAGGTTTTATAGACTTTTAAAGCCGGTCTGTTTGTGCTGTTACTAAACTCTCTAGAAGCAAAGCTTTTGGAAGATCGATTTAAAGAATCTTCGTTTCCAATTAGTATAATTCCATAATTAGGCATGCTAACATCTCGCCATTGATTAAAGAGCGTTAAAAAGTTGTCTGTATCCTTTAATGTGTATGTACCGTTGCCTTATATGCTACCTTCAAAGAAAAGCTCTTCAACAAAGTCTCCGCTCTTATTATCCCATAGTGTATCAGGATATACTCAGCAGGTTCATGTAGAGTTGTCTTCTGTTGCAGACATACCCTGTCTCTCATTAGCGGAGGTATCTGTACTCCCATTTTACCACATCCCTAGTACGATATATATTCTTATGTTTTGTGCTTCATTTTTGATTTTATTTATATTAATAAGTGATAAAACAGAATCAATAGCAGCATATTAGGGAATCTTTGTATCAAGATTGAAACGGATGGTTGAGCGTCTTAAATCTCCTTTACTTGTCATATCTGTATAAATCACCCATTGACACGTGTCTATTCGAAAGGTATTTTACTACTATAAAATCACTTTCAGCTACCATGCAAAAAAGAAGCAATTTTCATTTTACATATCCAATTAATATTGGGGAGCTTGATTTGGCTACTATGGTAAGTATGTACCGGAGTAGAGGAGAGCCTCGTAAATCAACGCCGAGCAATTATTTTTCTTGCGCATTGAGCCATGAGATACTTAAAGAGGGAAAATTTTGGTTTGGGTTATATTATTCTCAAAAAATTTGGGATGAACTTATTACCAAGGGAAGTGAGGGGTATCCTATAACAGAAACCGAATTCAGAGTATTAGGATCGGTATACAGTAGCGAAGATGAACCACCCCACCGCGAATATATAGAGCGTCATTCCCGTGTAGTAGACAAATTATCATATCTTATTGTGAATGATCTTAGGGGATTTGGTTTTTTAGTGGAAGACGATAGTGGTTATTTGCGTATAACTCCTAGAGGTGAACGAGCCTTACACGGTATAGCTCGAAGAATGTATGGAAAGCGATTTTTACCTGAAATGATTGATCATACACCAAAAACCGAGGTCCCTAAAATAGAAGAGGCTCAACGCCGACATCAAGACCAAGGAAATTTATTTAAATAGAATCAGTGATCCACTTGAATTACTAGGCGAAGTGATTCAGTAAGTCGAAAACTCCAAGTGATTAATTAGCTAAAAAGACTATTAATTTGGGTTTAACAAAATTACATTATTTGTTGTGTTAATATCGGCTAGTCGCTCAGTTGGATCAATACTGATAGACCGGATGTTTTCTATGGGCACGGAAATGATAAATGAGTAGGTAGGTTCTACCCAAGGCCAATCCGACATAATAACCCGTTTACCGTCATGTTCTGCAGGTTTCTCGCCTCTCATTATTCGCATGGGGATATAAAATTCTTCTTTCGACTCGTCTGTATATTCAACCCAAATATCAAGTGGCGCTGGCATGAGACCCGTTCGCTCTAAATGTATTTGTGTGACTCCTGGTTGGCTCTCAACACCCTTTACTGATGTTATTCCATAATCAATTGTTTTAGTAGTATGAACAAAGTATTCATGGAACCAATCTAGAATCATCCCCGATTCTTTTTCCATAAGTCGAATAAAATCGAGATCGGTTGGATGTTTTAATTTCCATTCCTCATGATACCTTAGCATACCTGATCGAAAAGCTTGTTCACCTATTATGTAACGAATCTGATTCAAGTAAACGGCCCCTTTTGAATAGGCAGCACGACCATATGCAAAATTGGTATGATAATGGTCGGCATGAGTGGCCATAGGCTCTTCTTTTCCGGAGTCTACTAATTGTTGATATCCTCTCATTGATCCCGAATGGGGATTATCAGCACTCCCAAATAAATATTGCATGGTTTCAGAACTTGCAAAGCTAGTAAAGCCTTCATCCATCCAGGCATATAATGCTTCGTTTGTTGCTAATACGTTTTGATACCAACTATGGTAGAGTTCATGAACTGTTACCCCAACAAGGCTTTGTAAATTTCTAGCACCAGTGATTAAGGTCCCCATTGGATATTCCATTCCACCATCACCTCCTTGTATAGTGGTGAATTGTGGATAAGGATACGTGCCAAAGTGAGTATTTGCATACTCAAAGGCTTGAACAATTAATTTGGGAAGATGTTTCCAGTACTCTAGATATTTCTCGTTCTCTTCCGCTGTTTTATTCACAGCAAGTATGGGGTCTTGATATAGGAAGTGCAACATTGGGCCATTTGGAACTTGAGCTTTGACGTGGATAAAGTCAGGATCTGCACCCCAGAAAAAATCTAATACTTCATCAGCTAAAAAATGCCAAGTTAACTCATCGGTATCATGATTCACCTGAATTCCTTCATCTTCATAACCATATCCTACTTGATTTGGATTTTGTAATACCCCAGTACCACCCACAACATAGTCTTTATCGATTGTAATTTTAACATCGAATCGTCCAAAAATACCATGGAATTCTCGCCCAATATAGGGATTGGGATGCCAGCCTCTATAATCATATTCGGCTAATTTAGGGTACCACTGACTCATGGAAAATTCAACACCTTCTGAATTATTCCATCCACTTCGGCGAATTTGTAATGGAACCTGTGACTCAAAATCCATTTCAAGTATTGTCTGCTCACCCGGTAATAGTGGACGAGCTAAAGGTGCTTGGAGGATGGTGCCTTCCACATTAAAACGTAATTCTTGCCCATCTTGGCGTAGACTTTGAACCTCATGATACCCGATTTCATTTTCTTTAAGATTGAAAATCCTGTCGCGAATGCGACTATCTGGATCTTCAATAGTACGAGATCGAACATCCATCATGCTACCTGGTTGGAATGCGTTAAAATAAAGGTGGTAGAATACTCGATCAATTACATCTGGAGAATTATTTGTATAAATAATATGCTGCTCTCCTGTGAACTGATGGGCGTGAGCATCTACTACAATATTCATAGTATAGTCGATTTCTTGCTGCCAATAACCAGCTGTATAAGCGCTTTTTACACTAGGAGTAGAGGTTTCTTGAGCAAAAAGATAGGCACAACTTATACATAGCAAAGAAATAGAGGTTAGAATTCGCTTATTCATAGAATGTCTGGATTTAATATTGAGGAATCGATAGGACATTTTGACGATTTATAAAGATGTTCTTGAGCTAAAAGCGCGCCCCAAGGTTTCTTCATCAATATACTCTAATTCTGTACCCATTGGTATACCATAGGCAATCCTAGTGACTTGAACCTCATAAGGCATTAGGAGTTTGTTTATATAATATGAGGTGGCTTCACCTTCGGCGTCTGGATTAAGTGCTAAAATAACTTCTCCTATGGATTCTTCGCTCACTCGTTTCAAGAGCTCTTTAATTCGGAGTTGATCAGGCCCCACATTATCCATAGGTGAAATGATACCGCCTAGTACATGGTAACGACCCTGAAATTCATTGGTTCGTTCAATTAAATATACATCATTAAACTCTTCTACTACACATAGAGTTCTAATTTCACGTCTGGGCGAAGAACAAATAGAGCAAGGATCACTATCACTGATAGACCCACAAATTGAACAATTGGATACTTTTGTGGTTAGATCCAAAATAGCTTGTGCTAGATTCTGGGCATATTGTTTATTTTGTTTAAGTAAATGAATAGCTATTCGTTGAGCAGACTTTCTACCTGTTCCAGGAAGTTTGGAAAGCTGTTCTATGGCTTTTTCTAGGTGTTCGGATATAAGTTGCACAGATGATGAAAATAAGATGAAATTCTAGGTATTCTTAAATTGGTTGGAAATTAGAGGCCAAATTTTGACAAATCAAAACCAGGAATACCTCCGCCAGGTATCATCCCTTTGTAGGTGTTTTGTATTTCGGTCTGTGCCGCTTCTTCAGCTTTAACAAGAGCTTGATTAACCCCAGCAATGACTAAATCTTCAAGCATTTCTTTATCTGCCTCGTTCAATAAACTCTCATCAATTTCAAGTTGCATAATTTTTCGGTGCCCGTTGGCTCGAACGGTGACCATACCACCACCAACCTCAGCCTCTACTTGAATCTGCTCCAATTTAGCCTGGCTCTCTTTCACTTTTTCTTGCATCTCCTGCATTTTACTGAACATCTCGGCCATATTAAAATTATTCATAAATTATATATTTAAATACTTTGTTAATATTCTAGTTCAGCTCCAAGCTTATCAACTATATCTTTGAGAATAGGATCCCTCTGAATTAACTCTTTAAAAAATTCATAAGGACTTTTTTCTTTTGCTTGATTAGTTTTATTAGCGTTAATATTTATTTTTAATCGTACAACAACACCGAGATGCTCTTTTAACAGCAAACTTAGCTCTCTAGCTTGTTGATCCAGCATTTGCTTAGATAGCTGGTTATTACATTCCAACACTAACTGATCATCCAAGAGCCCGATGGGTTTTACTCGTTCAATTTGAAGCTCTAATATTTTAGGTATCCTGCCTTTTAAGCCTTTTAAAAATATTGGCCATTCTGTCATTATTGCATCAAAACTGAGTCGATTTTGATTATCCTTTACTTTACTTTTGGCCTTATTGCTTTTGTTTTTTCCGCTCGATTTTGTTTTTATTTTTTTTGGGGGTATTGATTCTGTAGTATCTTCAAGTCCGGTTTGTATCAGCTCTTTCGAGCGTCTATGCGGTTGGTCCTGTTCATTATGGTTGGCAGATATTATTGTGCTGCTGACAGTTTTTGGATCTGAAGAACTTCCTAGTGAAGGAGTACCTAGATCCACATCATCTAGTATGTGTTTTACTTTAGAGCGTTTCGATAAGGATTTTTTAACCGTTTCAATCTCATGTTTAATCTCAGCCTCCGCCATAACCTCTGATTCTTGAATTCCCTGAATTTTTGAGTTATGTTCAGTTTCTTTTTTTTTCATAACGTCTAAAACAGCTTCTTCACCTTCGTTCTTGTCAGTTTGATTTGTTTCAACCTCTCCAACATTTATGGGCAGACTTGCCACTTTCTTAATAAGTTTTTTTAACCCATCAAGTGTTTCTAAATGAACCATTTTCAAAAACATAAGTTCAAAAGCAATTCGAGGTTGACTTAACTCTTTGATCTTAACTTGTTGCTCACTGACTAAGTATAAGTACCTCATTATATCAGTTTGGTCCAGTGTTGACGCAGCATCAAAGTATTTAGCTTTGGTATCCATAGATGCCTCAATTAAGGCCATCTGCTCACCTTGCTTAGCAATGTATAGATTACGTAAGTGCTCCACCAGTGCCGCCAAAAATTCTTGGATATCATAACCCTCTTGAAGTAGGATATTAATGAGATGAAGTCCCGCGGATGTATCTCGCTTGATCACACATTCCATAAATTCAAACAAGCGGTCCGAACTAACTACATTTAAAGCTTTAAGTAGTGTTTTATGGGTGACATTGTCGCCGCAAAAAGCAATAGCTTGATCTAATAAACCAAGGGCATCACGTAATGCGCCATCGGCCTTTTTTGCAATAACATGTAGTGATTCATGATCAATGGAAATACCTTCATTAATGGTTATTTTTTCGAGGCAATGCACGATTTCCTCAACGGAAATTCGCTTGAAATCGAAACGTTGAACACGAGATAAAATAGTTGGAAGTACTTTATGCGGCTCGGTCGTTGCAAATATAAAAATAGCATGTTCCGGTGGTTCTTCTAGTGTTTTCAAAAGAGCATTAAAAGCTGCTTTTGAGAGCATATGAACCTCGTCCACAATAAAAATCTTATAGCGGCCATTTTGTGGTGGAATCCTTACGCTTTCGCGAAGATGATGAACATCTTCTACTTTATTATTCGATGCTGCATCGATTTCTATTATATTTAATGTTTGGTTTAGTGCTTCTCCATCAATCTGATCACTAATATCATTAATCACGCGCGCCAGTACCCTGGCCATGGTAGTCTTTCCTACTCCTCGAGGCCCACAAAACATATAGGCGTGGGAGAGGCGATTTTTCTGTACAGCATTCAGAAGCGTATTACTAACATGTTCTTGAGAAACAATATCTTTAAAGCTTTGTGGGCGGTATTTTCTGGTGAGGGCGCGGTAAATATTTGACATAATGTAAATGTACAAAAAAGCGGGACGATTTGAAGGTCAAAGCTAGTTATTCATAAGTCGTTCAATTTCGTCTCGTTCTTTGACAATGTGGGTCAGATTTTCATAGCCGTTTTCTGTGACTACAATATCATCCTCTATACGGATTCCTCCAAAGTCCATGAATTCGTAAAGCTTTTCAGCATTTAAAAACATCTGTTTAGAAGGATCCTTTAGCGCAGGTTCTAACACCGAGGGTACAAAATAGATGCCCGGTTCAATGGTAACTACCATACCGGCTTCTAATTCTCGCCGAGCTCGCAAGTAAAAAATACCAGGCCGATCAATCCGTTCCACCCCTTTTGGATATCCGCCAACATCATGAGTATCTAAACCTAAAAAATGACCTAATCCGTGTGGGAAAAAGAGGGCAAAAATATTAGCTTTCATGACAGAATTCAGCGAACCCTTAACGATTCCCATGTCGAGCAAACCTTCCATCATGGTGCTTGCAGACATCATGTGTAAATCCTCCATTCGTACTCCAGGTTTGATGGCTTCAATAACTTGTTTTTGAGCAGTTAAAACCACCTCATATACTTCTGCTTGATTAGCCGAGAATCGTCCATTCACGGGGAATGTACGACTAAAATCTGCCGCATAGCCCTCATATTCAAAACCTGCATCAATTAGAAAAAGCTCTCCATCTTGGGTTTGTCGATTATTTGAAACATAGTGTAAAATGGCGGAATTGGGTCCTGATGCATAAATCCCATTATATGCATCTTGTTGAAGGCCATTAGACATTTGTACTTTGGTGAAGATCGCTTTTGCTTGATACTCATACATGCCTGGTTTCCATGATTCAATGACTCGCTTATAAGCCTCATCGTTTACTTGGCTAGCTTTGCGTAAGCACTCCAGTTCCTCTTCGGTTTTGATGACTCTGGCATCGTTTAAAGCCTCAATCAAGGCCTCTGAATCAGTTGTTACCTCGAGTTTATGCGAATGAATCCTTTCCTGCGAAGATTCGTTTAAGCAAAAAATTATGGAGGGGTTTAACTTTTTCACTACCTCTTGTAGCTCATCTATATAATGCACATGGTCTGGGGAGTATTTGGATCGGTATTGATCCAGACTTTTAACATAGCCATACCAAACGGCATATTGCATGTCTCTTTTTGGCACAAATAAGTGAAATTCCTTAGAATCAATGTCTAGAATCGCAGCACAATCTGGTTCGTTAACCCCGCTTACATACCAAAAATTAGACTCCTGACGAAAAGCAAACTCATAATCGGTTTGGTAGCGGTTCATAATCTTGGCACCTTCTAAAAAGATGATTGATTCTTGAGTTTGAGAAAAAAGAGAATACAGTTTGATGCGATGTTTATGATGCATATCTACGATATATTTTATTGAATAGATTTAATAATATAAACCCCAAGGATACCGTCAAAATGAATGATAGCATTCTTGGATGTGATTTCGTTAGATGTGCCGTCCTGAACTCCCATGGCAAGTACTGAATCATTTAAAGGATATTTTACTCCTTTGGAACAGAAATTTTTTACAGGTTCAAGAACGGGGAAAAAAGAAATCCCAGTACCTACAGCTTGCTTGGGTGTGTATGGCGAGCGTACTAAGAAAAGTTCTCCATAATTGTCTTTAAATCGTATGTCCTCAAATCGGTCTAAGTACCGAAGAAGTACAGAAAGGTTTTTAAGGCTATGATCGAAACGTTTGCCTATAGCGCCAAGAATACACACTGATTTAGCGCCTTTTTCGAGCGCATACTCTAGACTTTTTTCTAGATCATTGGTTTCTTGATCGGGTAATTCCAATACTTTTATACCCTTGTGGCGTGTATATACAAAACTATCAAGATCTCCGACTACAATATCAGGTTTGTGTCCATATCCTAAATAGACATACCCACCGCTATCCGCCCCTATGTATAGTTGGGCTAAAGCCATTTCTTTTTCTAATAGATTTTTCTTTGGAGGGATTCCTCCTGCAATAATTAATGCATGCATAGACTGTAATGATAGTTGAGAATGTGCAAAGTTGCAGTGAATACTAACAAAGTGTTATTTATTGGGTTGTAATTTTGAAGTAATAATAAGTGATGGAAATGCACAAGAAAAGAACTGTTTTTATTAGGTATATGTAGGATTATAATGGAAATGGGATTGGTATATATGATTAAATAATTTAATAAAACTATATCTAATTAAATTAATAGTAAGAGAGAGAGATTGAAATAGTACTAAAATGTATGAGTACTAGATAAGGTTATTTATTTGAATTATATTATTTGAATTATAAGATTGCATAGTATAGATATAAGGAGTTAATAGAAATGGATATAAGCCGATTTAAAGATGGATTAGAAGAATTAGTAAGTAATTATAGTATTAATATGTATGGTAGAGATTGGGATTATTGTTTTGGTTTAAGTTTTAAATATGATGTAAGAAATTTTAACAATTGTAGGAATTTAGTGAAGAAATTATGGAGAAAATTAAAAAAAGAGTGTTTAATTGATGGAATATATGTAATGGAGTATGGAAAGAATGGTAAGATATATGTACATGGTTTAATGATATGTGAATTGAGTAATAGTAAAGTGGATAACTTATTTAATAAATATTGGAGTAGTGGTGGTGGTATTTATTGGTTAGATAAATTTGATAGAGATAAAGGGGATTATAATTTATATATAATTGAAGACAATTATAAAAATGACTTGTTTGATTATGATATAATTAGTAATCTAAATTAAAGTAAAAATTTTAAATAAAGGTTCTTTAAATGAGTGATTTTTTAGCAAGCTTAGGTTTTGATGTAAGAGAAGAGAAGATTATAAAAGTGAGAGAAAAGAAGGAGAGGGTTGTAAAGAGTATTAAAGAAAAATTAATTGAGTTTTGTGATAAACAATTTGGAATATTAGACAGAGAAGGTTTAGATAGCAGTAATAAAGGGAAATGCTGGAGTAAAGAAGTTATAATCGAGCCAGGAACTATGAATAGAGTAAGAGAGTTTTATGTTAGAGGTGAAAGAAATAGAAAATATTATTTTGGTGTACAAGAAGTTGACAAAATGATTTATGTAAATGATAATAAAAATGAAGTAAAAGATTATATAGGTAGATTAAGAGCTGGAATTAATGAATGTGATGAAAAAGATTTTAAAAGTGGCGGGAGTAAAGAGTGTGTTTATGTGAAAGGTAAAGATATAATAAGTGTTGATAGTGGAGAAACTATATTGACACTTGATAAGGGTGACAAAAAGAGAAGTAATTAAGCGGAATAGAAATGAGGAGAAAGTAAATATATAAATGATTTATTTGGATTATTATGTTTTAATATTAATTAATAGGTTAATGCAATGATTGATATTATAGATATTGATATAATGGATTATGATCTTGATTTAGATGAATTGCTTGAAGAAGTAGGAGAGGAATTATAATTATGGAAAGATATATAGAAAGATGTAAGGATTGGATAAGAATTATAAAAAACTATTTTAGGTAATTTAAGAAAGTAGATGCGAAGAAGTATTTATTATTTAAAGTAGTTATGATGTTGCTTAATATATTTATTACTTCTGGTTTAATGTAATATAATGTAGTGTAGGTAGATTAAGTGATTGAATTCAATATATACTAAATAGTTGGATTAGATATAATTTATAATATAGATTAAAAAGATTAAATATTAAGTTAATTAAACTNTTTTAAGTNACCATATATGAGACTTATATAGTATTAATAATAAATTTATACGAAAATATTTANTTAATCNTATGTAGAATAGATGTATAATATACNTATAATAGTAANATNTTAAAGAAATATCTTTAAGATTTCATTATNNATGAAAGTATAATNANTANAAAAATAAGANGGTTTNNAGATGTCNATTATTTAGATACAGAAAGTATTTGAAAAAGTAGACCGATTAAATTNTGTTTAGTNGGTGANTTTCATATCATTATNTATAAANNTGCTAAATTAATATGGGTATATTAGAAAAAGAGAAGAATAGTTGTGAAAGATAAATAGCTNTTATATAATATATAATTNAACNTTATGATTAATAATATGTAGTAGTTTTTGATGGAAAAATAAGTTTTAGTGAGTTGTGAGTTAGTNAAAAGATNNTGNTTTTGAGTGATAAAGATTTGTTTAATAAAGAAGAGAGGTATAAGTATAAGAAAGAAAACATAAAAATTATTTAGAAGTAATAGGAATAATTTTTATTAGTATTTTATAAGGAAATTTAAGNTTAANGAAAGAAGTAATATATTTGAATCTAAAATNGATGGGAATAAAACANCAGATCGTAATTACCTGCCTATACTAACGTATCAAATGTAAGCGTTACTTAGTNTTTAATTTAAATCTAGGCCTTTACCAGATTAATGTCAGCTTATGTATACCAACTTAGTAGCAAAACTTCTTTCACATAAAAAAGTAGCAGTATTTTCACATATTCGTCCAGATGGAGATTGCATAGGGTCTCAAGTTGGTNTTTGCTTATGGTTGCGACTAAATGGTGTGCATGTGCGTGCTTTTAATCAGGATACTCCTCCAGAAAATCTACGATGGTTAGGGGATTTATTTCCTGTGGAATCNCCTAAATCCTGTGATCTAGATGATTTCGATGCGGTTTTATTTGTCGATGGGAATCAACTTTCTCGATTTGGAGATATGGCAGAAAACCTTNCCCAAGCGCAGATACCTCTTTATATGATAGATCATCATCCCAATCCTAGTGATATTTTTGATGAGATGATTTCGGTAGCGAGCGCCTCCTCCACCTGTGAATTAGTTTATGGGCTTTATGAGGCCCATGACCTAGATCAATTGATTCCAGCTGCATGTAAAGCATTGTACACAGGGCTGGTTACCGATACCGGGTCCTTTCAGTTTGAGAGTGTTACCCCAGCTACTTTGAGTGCCGCTTCAGATTTATTAACTCGTGGTCGATTTCGTTCAAATGAAATTATTGATAAGCTATATGCCAATAAAAGTCGGGGGCAAATTGCGTTATTAGGGAAAGCATTAGACACTATTGAAACCCACCTAGATGGTCATATTGCTAGCATTACGGTCACTCAAGTTATGTTTGAGGAAACCGGAACTGGACCTAGCGATACCGANGGTTTTGTAATATATCCTTTAAGTTTGGAAGGTGTCATGGGATGTGTGTTATTCAGGGAAGATGNAGATAGGATTAAAGTGAGTCTGCGATCTCGAAGCTCTTTGGATGTGNATAGTTGGGCCAAAAAAATAAATGGAGGTGGACATGCAAAAGCAGCGGCTGGCTGGTATAAAGCACCCATGCAACAAGCCAAGGCGGCCGTTTTAGCATTGGGAGAAGATAGTATTAAAAAAGCGAAAAATACCATTAACTCTATACTATTTCTGACCTTGTTGATGGTATCTGCCCTCTTAGNGGGAGCGTGTTCTGGATCTGGGAAATACGATCAGCCCAGTGGATTTACTGGATCTCAAGAGAATAAGGGGCAAAGTCTATCTGATTTACTGGGAGAAAATACTTATCCGATGAGTAATAATATTGAAATGAAGGATGATTCAGGTATGAGGGGCTTATCAGAAGAGCAACGATATTCTGAGGGGAGACAGATTCCAAGGGAAGCCATNAATCGCTCTAGGGCCAATGCTATAACGGTAGCGGTAGAAAAGGCAAGTCCAGCTATTGTTAGCATAACAGTTACTGAATTACAAACCGGATTTACACCAACAAGAGACCCATTTTTTTCTTTCTTCTTTGAGCAGCGAGTACAGCGAGAAGTAAAAAGTATGGGTTCGGGATTTATCATTAGCTCAGATGGATTAATTGTTACCAATGAACATGTGGCAAATTCCAATGCTAAAACTGTCATGGTTACCCTTCCTAATGGTTTTAGTTATGAGGCCAAGATTTTAGGTTCCGATGAACTAGCAGATTTAGCACTGTTAAAGATAAGTTCGGATACAACAGAATTCCCTTATGTAGAATTTGCCCCTACAGATGATTTATTGGCAGGTGAATGGGCTATCGCAATGGGTAATCCTTTTGGACTTTTTGCAGATGGTCAACCTACGGTAACTGTTGGGGTAATAAGCGCGACNAAGAGGGATTTTAGGCCAGACCCTCAAGAGCCGAGGGTGTATATTGATATGATTCAAACCGATGCTGCTATTAATCGTGGAAACTCTGGCGGGCCATTGGTGAATTCAAATGGAGAAGTAATAGGGGTGAATACTTTCATATTTACAGGGGGTACTAGTAATGGATTTGTGGGTTTAGGTTTTGCCATTCCCAGCGAGCGTGTCCANAAAATTATAGAACAATTAAATGATTCTGGTGAAGTACAATTAGCTTTCGATACGGGCATGGAATTTTCCCCGATGACGCGAGGTCTAGTACGACAATATGGTCTTCCACCGGTACCGGGACTCTTTATTTTAAGCGTAAATGCGAATGGACCTGCTTATGAGTCAGGTATCTTACCAGGTGATATAATAATGCGAATTGGTAAAGAACGTGTTGCAAGTCAAATGCATGCTTTTGCCTTGATGCGTGAATATGACGAGGGGGATTTGATGTCTATTCGTTTGTTTCGAGAAGGTAAGGAGTATGAAACAGAAATGTTATTACGAAGGAAGGTAGCCCAGTAAGTTAAAATTTATAGAATTGTTTTAAGATAACTCTCGAATAACTAAGTTTGTTTTCGACTCATTATAAAGCCAGTTTATATACCCTTCACTACCTTCATCCTCTGTAATGGTTAGTGATATAACACACGGACAATCATAGGTGTTGTGTTTCTCAACAAGTTTGGTGAGTTGCTTCATGTTTGAATAATGTGTTTTTACAAGCAGTATACACTCTTTTGTTTCCGTTATCTTACCCTCCCACCAGTACATAGATTCGATTCCGTCTACTAGATTAATACATGCAGCTAAGCGATTTTGAAGTATTTTGTGACTTAGGTTTTTAGCGGTCGTTTTGTCAGGTGTGGTGATATATACTATACGCAAATTGTAATACATAGTGCCATTTTGTTTTGAATAGTTATTGTATTCGTGAGGGTATTTCAATCGTGTTGCTAGTGAAATCCTTGAATGTGATTTATGATGAACACCATTATCCCCCAGCTTATTTTAGCTGAAAATAAGATTATTTGTGCGATATGCCATGCAATCCAAATACAAAGTTTGTGCTAAAAAAAGATTAAGGGTAACCATAAATAGAAGTTGATAGGCTGATCCATTTTTCCCATAGATTTATTTTTAAATGCCTTACTTATAACTTTTAATGAATTGGAATCGACCTATCTGAAATCTAAACCGTACTCTATTCCATANTATTGTATCTACTTTTTAAGCTGGCAAATATAAGATCTCTTAATAAAGATGATTTTTATAATTTTTACGTTAGAAACANNCACTAATATAGATAAGTAATATAGGTCCAATTTTGATCTATACGTTATTGGACTATATGTGCATAAAAGTGTAAGTTAATTGTTTGTTAATTTTTGAAAGTCATCATTAACAATTTTTATGATTTGCGAGAGTGGCGGAATTGGTAGACGCGCTAGATTTAGGATCTAGTATCTTAATCGATGTGGGGGTTCGAGTCCCCCCTCTCGTACTAGATAATAATATTAAGTGTTGAAAAACAATGAGTTATTTTTTTCAGCTCTTTTTTATTCCAAAAATAGTTTCTTACGTATTGAGAGTGGTAAATGTACAGGTAATTTCAACTTGGCCGTTTCACTGGTAGTTGTGCAAATAAAGTGATTATAGAATAGGTAAACAGGATTACATATAACCATAACTCTCTTTTGTACTATCGCCAAGGTCAATTTTGTCATACAGTAGTTGCACACCTAAAATAGATACTCCAAATAGTACGGCACCGATCATTAATACTACGTTTTCTAAACCGATATAATTAAAAGATACACGAAGTAGTACAGTGGTAATTACAAACCCAGTGTTTCGAATAATAAGACTATAACGATCTGTGAATTTTAAAGATGCTACTAAAATGAGTACATCAACAATGATCAAAATATCAAAGAATTCATGGTAAAATACCGTATTGAAGTCCATTAGCTTTTGCTGTCCGGAAATAAGTATATGGTATATATCTACAGACCATTTAACAAAGCTAACACTAGCTAAACCGATAAATATCGGTACTAACAATAAACAAAGTAACTTCTTATAGCCTCTAAACTTGGTGAGTGATACCGATGTCTTATGTACTTTACGTTTAATGAGAAAGTATCGATATACAAAGATAAGGGTGAAGAGCACTAAAATTCCTAGGATGTCATATAAAAGTGCTAAGTTTTCAGTTTGGAAGAGGACTTCACTACGCACGTTGATTTTTGAAATATCTTTGAATACGCGACGGATGAGTATTAAAGAAATAATTTCAAATTGTTTCCCAATCGAAATGGCAAAAGATCTGGGTAAATAATAGATAAGAAGATATACTTCATAGATCAGTATAAACGAAAATGGAGTATAAACCGCAGAAATAGGGTTTGCTAAATAATCTTCAAAGCCTGCAAGTATTACTATGTCATTTGTATTTACTAGTAAGATAAGACCCAGATGAACAACAAAACCAACAGAAGCAATGATAATAACCCAGGATTCGAGACGTTTTTTTAGTTGGTCATTAAAAAATAAATTAAAAAGGGAATCTACTTTTGTCATTTAAGATAGTATAATTGTATCCTCTTCAATATCACTAAAATTTTTCCAAAATCAATATATAAGATGCTACATTTTTGAGCTTAGCGCAATGACATTCTCTAGTATAGTTGGGTCAATAACAGGTTCTAAGTGAGCAGGACTATTGTTAGATTTTGCTGATAAGTGAATACTTTTGAAGCCACCGTCTATGAAAAGAGACACATTATTATCGTTTATTCCGCCTCCTGGCATTATTTCCAAAGAATTACCTGCTACTTTTTGCAGATCTTGTAATAAAAGAATACCAGTCTCAGCGCTACCTTCTTGCCCCGAGCTTAATAATCGGCTAAAACCCGCTTCTATGAGTTGTTCTAATACGTTAAAAGGCTTTGCCGCCTGGTCGAATGCTCGGTGAAAAGTAAGATCAAGTCCTGGAGTTAAGGCCCGCCAATGGCGTAGAAGGACTGGATCGACTCCGTTTTTCTTATTCATGTGTCCAACCACAATCCCTGCTATGGGAAATTGAAGAGCTTTTTGTATAGATTCCTCTATATGTTTCAGGTCGGAAGAAGAATAAAAGAAATCTCCAATTTTAGGACGTATTAGAACATGAATCGGTATCTGAAATTTTTGGCAAGCTTCTTTAAGTAATTCCAGGTCAGGGGTTATGCCCTCTTCTAACAGATTTTGACACAGCTCAACTCGTGAAGCTCCTAATTGTTCGGCAGTTCGAATCGAGTACAAACTATTGCAGCAAACTTCTATATTCATGGTCTACGTGTCCTCAGTTTAGATATCTTTTGGCGGCGGCAATGACTGTAAGGGCTTGTACTTTTTCATTTCCGTTTCCACTTGTATATAGCTCGTGAATATTATTTCTCATTTCTGGTTTATCGATCAGGACTAGGTACTTGTTGAAATAGCTGTTAAGATGAGATTTTAACTTCGTTTCAGTTGCAAACCAATAATCCAATGGTGTCATATGACGGGGATTATGCGTGGGCTCCCCAAACTGTATCTTTTCAGCAAGCTTCCAAAACCAAGTTCGTAGTGGCATTGATTTTGAGCCTAATCGTAGTGATTTTGCCGTTATAGTTGTTCGAGTTCGTTCCCAAATATAGTTTGATGCTTTTGGGTAGTAGTGGTTTATCCAGTGAATGTACAGTTTATGCTCAGCTCGTAGTTTAAGTGGGAGTTGAAGGCAGAAATTAAAAAAATCAAAATCATAAAAGGGTGAAAAACTTTCGGTTACAGCATATACCGACATCAGCCCCATATTCATTCCATATAAGCCACGCAGCATTATTTTATGATGCTCTAGGTTTTGGTAATCGGGTTTGAAACCATGGTTAAGTAGTTCTTTAGCGAAGCGGGTGGAAGTAGCTCCACTCAAAGCAGAATAATTTGTTGGATTATCGGTAGTTCGTAGATAACTCCCAATTACAACATCTCCTAGCATTCCAGTGTGGAGCATTCCCAGTGGCGTATCATATTTTTTGTCTATGATTTCATGCAAAATACGTCGGGTATGTGCCTGTCCATAGTACACCACATTTCCACCAGTGTTTTGTGTAATTTCATCCAAATCCAGGAGCATTTGGCCACCGTCTAAGGGCATAAAATGCCACATGTGCTTTAAGTCTTGAGCAATTTTGCAGGCAATGGTATGATCTAAAGAGTTTTTTTGTGAAAAACAGAGATTCAGTTGATTAGTATATCCCATTTCATGAGCAACCCAGCTTGTCATTCGTGAATCAAGGCCGCCACTGAGAGATACTAGCGGTATTTTTCCCTTGGTAGTGTCGCGTTTGAAGGCTCTTTTTATAGCTGCCCTAAATAGTGTATCCATATGCGCAGCAGCATCATCCAGAGAGAAGAAAGTACCAATGGCGGGTAGTGAATAATATTTATGGGTAGTCAGGGTGTTTCCTGGTATAGGTTTTTGTTCATTTTCGAGTGTATCAATGGTTCCAGTATAGCCTATTGGTAGTCGTTTGATAGGATTGAATAAGGTGTCGGTTTCGAGTACAAATCCAAAGTTCAGAAGCTGATAGAAGCCTAAGGATGATAATGTTAAGGGTTGGATGGTCTTTATTGTTTGGGCAAGCAAATCGTAGTCATTGGAGATATGCCAGCCATCATATAGTTGCGCGTAGTATAATGGTTTTGTGCCTAAAGGATCACTGAATAAGATCCAATGATTATTTTTGGAAGACCAGTAAATTCCTGCATAACTACCTCTTAGATGAAGCGGAGCATATATACCAAAATTGTCTAAGGCCTCTATAATCATCGAATATTCATTGGAAGGGTTTCCTTTTTCAACAAATACAAATCCTGAAATATGTAAATGTTCTAAGCTACTGTCTCGAGCAGTGGCCTCTGAAAGATGTAAATAGAATGAATGTGCCAACTTTCTGATTTATTTTTGGTTACTGGGTCTCAATAAAAGGGAGTAGAGACGCGAAAAAGCATTAAAATCATATAGATAAACCAATCCAATTTGTAAGCTGACCGATACAACAAAGCATAAGCTTGTTATTAGGAAATTAGGCGATTCAAGTAATGGCTTTACGCCGTAATGTATTCCAGCACCCAAGAGTAAAAAACTAAATAATGGACGATAAAATTCTTTGAAATATCTGGAAAATGATATGTTAATCATGATTTTAATTTGTACTCGCCAAAGTGGATACAATAACCCAAAAGCAAGGGCTAATAAACTATAAGTCACCCCTTGTATTCCGCCAAAGTAGATGCCAAAAAGTAAAGCGGCAGGAGTGATTGATGCGCGGAATAATGTCCAATAAAAGCCAATGTCCGTACGACCAGTTGCTATTTGTAAGCTACCCACTGGATTAGTTATAGATAGAATCCCATAGTATATGGCTAAGGTAAATAAAAGAAGGGATCCCGATGCATAACTTGGTCCGTAGATAACATAGAGCAGTTCATAAGATCCAACGGCAAAGATTAAGTATATTGGAAAATTTAAGTATGCAAGATATCGTGTGATTAATAGATAGGTAGTTCGTTGTTTTTCAGGTTTTTGCTGTAGCGATGCAAGCCACGGGCTTAAAACGTTGGTAATGATGGGATTGATTACATTATATAAGCGTACAACGAGTTGTTTGGTTAGGCTATATAAACCTAGTACCTCCATGCCAAGTATTTTGCCTACGATTAACACGTCGGTTTCTTTCGATACAAAATCTAATAAACGACCAGCCATTTGAAATTTACCAATTTCAAAAAATGGTTTTACCTCTAACCATTTAAAGTGTAAATGAATAGGATTTTGTTTATGCCGAATAAAGAGATAGCTTATATTTGATAATAGAGAAGCAAACAGGATAGAATAAACAAGACTGAAGACTCCGTAGTCTTTAAGTACAAGAAAGATAGCCAATATAAGTGAGCTCAGGTATGCGCTTATTTCAACAAGTGCAATTGGCTTGAATAGAAATTGTTTTTGTAAAAATGTTCTGTGTTGGCGACCTATAGCTAAGAATATGATATTAAGCCCTAATATAGGGAGTATGCGAAGCAATGCAGGCTCTTCGTAGAAATTGGCAATGACCGGACTAAAAAACCAAATCGAAGCAGCTAAAGCTATTGATATGGTAATGCTGAGCCAATAAATACTACTAAGTGCTTTATGTGTAGCTTTTCGAATATATAAAATAGCAGCATTTAAACCGGCGTCAACAAATAAAAAGGAAAATTCAATACTCACTAATGCAAGAGCCACCAACCCAAAATCATCTTTGTCAAGAAAGCGAGTCAATAATACAATTTGAGCTAATTGAAAGAGTACCTTCCCTACTTTCTCAATGAACGACCACCGGAAGCTGTGTAGAGTTTGTCGTTGACTAGGCGTATCCAATAGAGTGGTTTAAATGGTTAGTTATAAAGTAAAGAATTAGGGGATATAAATTAACTTATTTACCATATTAGAAAATAGTTGTTAACTCTTTTCTAAAAGTAAACTTTAGTGTTGTTTAGGAGCCTGTATTACTGGTTTTAAAAAGTTAAAGTGATTGGATAGAAATAGCGTCCTTAGTGATCAGATGCGCTAAGAGAATATCGACGTAAAGCTTTTAGTATATAAGTACGATAGTCTTATGTTTATGAATAATGAACATATAGAATGAACTTAGAACTTTATTTATGTTCACAAGTAATAAGATGAACTCGAAATTGTTTGACTCGATCAAATTAGGTCTATAAAGCTTTGAGATTCGAGCAAATAGCAGTAGCTTGGATAAACGATTTAAAGCCATAGTGATTAGTCTGTCGATTATTTAGGAGGCATAAATCGACTTTGAATACCGTAATTTAAAGTCATATTTTTTTTTTCTTTAAAATTTTTATCAATTTAAAAGTTGCGGTTTTGATATAAGTAACCCATTGAGGTTAACCATCAACCCAAAACAGCGAAACATATTAAGCGGAGCATAAGTGGAAATAAAGGTAAATGAACTGACTTCGGTCGATAAAGAAATTACCATATTAGCAAATAGAGAAGATTTACAGCCTAAATTTGATAAGGCCTATGCAGGAATACGGCCTAAAGTAAATTTACCTGGATTTCGGCCAGGGAGAGCACCAATTGGTCTCATAAAAAAGAGATATGGTCAGGAAATCGAAATTGAAGAAATCAATAAATATATTCAAGAGTTATTTGAAACCAAGGTAGTCGAAGAGCATGATCCTGTGGGAGAAACACAAATGCTCGATTTTCAGTGGGAGAATGACAAATTAGAGGTAACTTTTAAAATTGGAACTAAACCGTTGGTAGAATTAGCTGACCTTAGTAAAATTGAGGTTAAGTCTATGGTTCACGATGTATCCGATATTGAAGTTGACGAAGAAATTGCACGGACCATCGAACGTGAAGGTAATTGGGAAAATGTAGATACAGTAATAAATGAGGAATCAAAAATTACTGCAGATGTGAGCTCATTAGATAAAGATGGTAATCTAGTTGATGGTGATACCGATACTGATCAAAGTATTGATATGCGACAGGATTCAGCCGCAGGCTTTTTAAAAGCATTAAAGGGAAAAAAAGCGGGGGATGTTGTAGATATGACTCTTGAAGAAGACGGTGAAACCGATCGCTTCCGTGTTGAGGTTAGAAAAGTACATTTATTGCATAAGGCTGAAATGAATGAAGAATTCATTGCTAAGCAAACCAACGAAAAAGTTAAAACAGAAGATGAGTATCGAAGTTTTATTAAGAGTAAAATGCAGGAGTACTATGACCAATCATTTGATGATATTTTCAAAAATGAAGTGATTCAAGCATTGGTAGATGCACACGAATTTGATGTACCTATGGCATTTGTTGCTCAAGTTAAAGAATCCTACGTGGAGCGTCTAAAGCAACAATATGGTAATCAGTTACCAGGCGGTTTTGATACTGATTCATACAAAGAAGAGATGAGCAGTCAAGCGACAACGGAAGCTAAGTGGTACTTTATTAACATGCAGCTGCAGGAAAAATATGATGATATTGAAATTACAGCGGATGATATTGATGCCCAACTAGGAATGGAGGCTGCCCGGTATGGGTTAACAACAGAACAATTAAAAGGCTATTATGCCAAAAACCCAAATATGCTAGAGACCTTACGGAACACTATTAGAGATAACAAAGTGTTTGAAAAACTCAAAGAGGAAGTGCAAATTAAGGAGATGAGTAAAGACGACTATAAAGCGTATCAAGAAAAAAAGCAGGAGTAGAAGTAAACCATGATTAAACAGCCTATTTATCAACAACTTATATATAGTGGGATGACTACGATTGAAGACAATTTAGCTCCTATGGTTATTGAAACTACTTCAAGAGGAGAGCGGGCTTATGATATTTATTCACGATTACTTAAAGATCGGATTATTATTCTAGGTTCCCCCATTAATGATATGGTTGCCAGCTCTATTGTTGCGCAGCTCTTGTTTTTAGAATCAGAAGACCCAGAAAAAGATATAAATCTGTATATCAATAGCCCTGGTGGGGTTGTATCTGCAGGTTTAGCAATTTACGATACAATGCAACACATAAAATGCGATGTGGCTACCACATGTATGGGAATGGCAGCAAGTATGGGTGCGGTGTTGTTAACCGCTGGAACAGCAAGTAAGCGTAGCTGTTTACCGCATGCAAGAGTTATGATTCATCAACCACTTGGTGGAGTTCAGGGACAGGCAAGTGATATTGAAATTGAGGCCAAAGAGATAATCCGGATTAAGCAGGAATTAAGCCAAATCATTGCAGAACACTCTGGAAAGAAACTTGAAGAAGTAATCAAAGATTCTGACCGTAACAAATGGATGTCTGCTGACGAAGCAAAAAACTATGGCTTGGTTGATAATGTAATTAGCCGTTTAGATCCTAAAAGATAACTTTTTTTCATGAGCGATAAAGAGAAGAATAACGATATCGTCAATTGTTCATTTTGTGGGCGCTCTAGCCTAGAGGTGAATAGTATGGTTGCGGGACCCGGAGTGTATGTCTGCGATCGATGTGTTGAAGATGCATCCAGCATAATTAAAAGTGATTTAGCCTCCCTTGCTAAGCGCCGTGAAAGATCATTTCATCCCGTTTTGAAGCCTATTGAAATTAAGGCAAAACTCGACGAGTATGTTATTGGTCAAGAATTTGCAAAAAAAACTTTAAGCGTTGCGGTTTATAATCACTATAAGCGAATTGGAGCTGAATTTTCTGAAGATGATGATACTACTATCGAAAAAAGTAATATCGCTTTGTTAGGTCCTACAGGTAGTGGGAAGACCTTATTAGCTCGTACTCTTGCTAAAGTCATAGATGTACCATTCACTATTGCAGATGCAACGGTTTTAACCGAAGCAGGTTATGTAGGTGAGGATGTTGAAAGTATTTTGAGTAATTTATTGCAAGCCGCTGATTATGATGTCGAGCGTGCAAAGCGGGGAATTGTTTATATTGATGAAGTGGATAAGGTTGCTAGGAAAAGTGATAATCCTTCTATCACTCGAGATGTAAGCGGAGAAGGAGTACAGCAGGCTTTACTTAAAATATTAGAAGGAACGATTGCGAATATCCCCCCAAAAGGTGGCAGAAAGCATCCTGAACAGAGTTTTATTCAGTTAGATACAGCCAATATTCTTTTTATATGCGGTGGAGCTTTTGCAGGTCTTGAGCAAATTATTGCTCGTCGTCTTTCTACTTCTGCAATGGGATTTCGGTCAGAGGAGCAAGTGAAATTTGATAAGGATAATCCAGAAATTTTTACTCATGTCGAGCCCGAGGATCTGCAGCATTTTGGCTTAATACCAGAATTAATCGGACGTCTACCTGTTATTTGTGGCCTTCATGAACTATCCGACGAAGCTCTTATGGATATTTTGAGTACTCCTAAGAATGCTTTGGTAAAGCAGTATAAAAAGCTATTCAGTTTAGAAAATGTCGAGTTAGATTTTGAAGATGATGCATTACAAGCTGTCGTGGAAAGAGCCAAAGATAGAAAAACAGGAGCTCGTGGACTTCGATCAATTATGGAAAGTTCTATGCTCGATATTATGTTCACTCTTCCGTCAATGAAGCAAGTTAAGCGGTGTATTATAACTCGTGAAACCATAGAAAAACAGGCTCCTCCAATTTATGAAAAACAAAAAGCCTCGGCTTAAACACCGTCTGTCTAAGATTATTAGATTATTTCAGCCTGTTTATTGTATTCATTAAATAAGTTATATGAAGTTATTCGATCGAACAGGTCCCACAAAGTGGTTACTCGTATTACTGCTGGTTTTTCTTGGACTTGGTTCAGTGGTCTACAATCAGTATCTGATAAATAGAATACTTGAGCAGGAAAAAGCCAGTGTACAATTATGGGCTAAGGCACTTGAATTTAATGCGCTGCCTATTCATCAGGAGTCTAGCCGTCTACTTCTAAACGTGATTGCTGAGTTAGAATCCCAAGAAGATATAGCCGACAGCCTAATTTGGAAGTTAGTAGAAGTTGAGGGCATGCGTAGTATGCAGAACTTTGTTACTGATGAATTTATTTTAGACAACAGGGGTAATTTTAAGTTACCTGCGGTTTTGGTGGATGATAACGATCGTCCTCTTGAATATATATTACTTGATGAAAAAGGGGGGGCAGTACTTGAATATAGCTTTAGAAATGTGCGAAGTGCGAATATTGAAACTGACGAAAAACGCCTTAATTATATCAATAAATTAAAAAATATGAACCCCCCCATTCCCATAATAGTAGGTGAAGGAGAAGACGCTCTTCGTCAATTTGTATATTATGGTGAGAGTACAGTTGTACAAGTTCTACGTTATGTTCCAGCCATTCAAATTTTGGTGATCCTACTGCTCTTTTTTATTGGGTATACGAGTTTGTTAAGTATTACCCGAATGGAACAATCTAACCTGTGGGTGGGTATGGCAAAAGAGGCCGCCCACCAATTAGGAACTCCTATATCTAGTCTACTCGGTTGGCTACATTTATTTCGCGACGATTTACCCAAGCATCTAGAACAACATACAGTCTTAAATGAAATTGAAAAGGATGTATACCGCCTAAAGGGGGTAGCTGAAAGATTTGGAAAAATTGGATCTAAGCCTGAATTACAGTTACTAGAATTTGCATCTGTATTGGATGAGGCGATCAAATACATGGAGAGGAGATTACCTAAAATTTCTGAGGGAGTGCACATTGAAACCGATCTAAGGGCAAATGGGTTAATAAAATTAAATCCAGAATTATTGCAGTGGGCAATAGAGAATCTTATGAAAAATGCGATGGATGCTTTACAGACGGCTCATAATTCTAAAAAGCTAGGAATCACTGTTCGTAGTTATATGGGAAATAATAGATTATTTATTGAAGTCGAAGATACTGGGATTGGTATGGATGCAACTACTAAGAAGAATATATTTAGACCCGGTTATTCTACAAAGAAGAGAGGTTGGGGCTTAGGACTAAATTTGGCAAAGCGAATTATTGATGAATATCATGGGGGAGAGTTAATAGTCGCTAAAAGTGAAGTTGGAGTGGGTACAACTATGCAAATTCGGTTAAATATGTACTGATTTAGCCGTCTACAAAAATATTTAAATACTAAAGTATATGACTGAAAAGAGTTATTCATTCTTTTATACTCGTGTTCTTCTATGACGAGATTAATCGTCAGTATATCCGTGTTTTTTGGCGTGCTCGTATAATTCTGTTTTTAATAAATTTCTACCCCTATGTAATCGAGAACGAATAGTTCCAATAGGTACATCTAGCATATTGGATATTTCTTCATAGGTGAATCCATCTACATCACACAGTAGCACTACCGTACGGAAATCTTCAGGAAGTTTTGAGAGGGCTTTAGAAAATCGATCATCCATTTTATCACGAAAAATCAAATGCTCTAAATCAGTTGTTTCTGTACGCTCAGCACGAACATTTTCGTAGAATGCCGCAACCTCTTCATAGTCGACTTCTTGTGGCTTTTTTAAATTTCGGCGATAGTTATTAATGAAAGAGTTTTTAAGTATCCGAAATAACCATGCCTTTGCATTGGTTCCTTTCTCATAGCTATCAAAAAATCGAAAAGCTTTAACAATCGTATCTTGTACTAGATCCTCTGAATCACTAGGATCAGTTGTTAAACGAAGCGCAAAATTGTACAAAGAATCTAAGTGAGGAAGAATTTCCTCGTTAAATGCCTGCTGCTTGTCAAGTTTTCTTTTACTCAATTCGACCTCATTATCTATTACTAGATATCTGTTTTTTCTAATATATAAATTAAACTACGGATTTTTCTTCTTGACTTAAATTAATTTATCTAACTGTACTAATTTCATTAATTTTGAGATGTCAATTAATTTAAGCGCCCTAAAAAGTAATAACTATCATATCATATAAAGCATGGGTCCAAGCTGCAACTCCAAACCCCCGCCAAACATAAATTCCATTAAGAATAACTCCGAATTGAAACCTAAACAAAAATGAGCTTATGGTAAAGGGGTCGCCCATATTGCCTGTATAATGTGTCGCACTAAAGAGTACTGCAGATAAAAGTATGGCTGAAGTATAGCTAGCCCACGATTTAGTGCCAAACCATTTACTAAAAATCCATATAAATAGACTCACTAATAGAACCCTAAAAAAAAGTTCTTCGTATAAACCGGCACCTAATGAGAGCGTAAGCATTTGAATATATGATAATTGTACAGCCGATTCGCTCGATAGTTCCGCTATACCGGTTAATATCCAATTAGTTAATGATAAGCTTACTAAAGCTACTAATATAGCCCATAAGGTTGATTCAACTAACATTACACCAAAGTAACCTAGTCTTAGTTCATTTAACTCCACACGTTTGTGAATTAAAATAAATATTCCAACTATCAGTACTAAAAGTAGACTAATATTAAGTGTATCTAAACCAATGAGTTGTAACAACTGTTTAAACCATAAATCGACACTAATGCGAACTATTATCTCAGTCGTAGGTGCTGTAAGGAGAATGAGTACCTCATAGATGATGAACAGAGGAAGAGCAGCTAAAAAACTGAACAAAAGGCCCTTAGTCAGTTCATGATAGCGATGTGTGGGCGATGTGTACACTTTTTGTTTCACTAGAGCTCCTCTAATGTGAAAATGCGAGCCATCTTAGCATTTGAAATAACCGATTCGGTATTTGGGTTAGGGATTCGGTCACCATATCCTAGCAACTGATGCGCTAAGTTAGAAAGCTGCAGGACATTTTCTGTGGTTCTGTCGTTAATGCGAACATAAATGCCACGGTCATTCATGGGGTTTTTAACATATAACACCTGTCCTAAGCGTATATTTGCATGCGCAGCGGTAAGTTCTTCAGGATTATAAAGCTCACCGGTAGTAGTGGTCTTTGCTCTATCGGACCTTTTATATACACTTATTTCCACTTGGCCAATATCTATGATAAAGGCTGATTTAGTATAAGGATTATCATAATTTCTGGAAGGAGGGGCTAGTATGGTAATTTTTTGACCTGGATTTAGACGGTTGATATCTACATCTGGATTCAAATAGGCCAATTCCTTTCTACTCATTTGAAAGTTTATGAGTAGACTATCTATGTGTAAGTTTAGAGGTAGGGTATAAATGAGAAAAGCGCCTTGTGGTGTAGAGCCATCTTCGAAATTTGCTGCTACCGGAGCAACACTGTCAACCACTTTTTTTACCGTAAGACGCTGTCCAACCCGTATAAAATCAGAATTTAATTCATTTAAATTCTTTAGTTCGTTGACACTCATATCGTGTGCTTCAGCTATACGAATGAGATTGTCTCCGCTTTTTACAATATAAAACTCAGTTGTTTCAATATTATTTGAGCGAATAATCGATGTTCCTGTTTCTGACGCTTGCTTTTCTCTTTTACTGGTCGATGAAGGTGAATTGAGAGATTTGTAGCGTAGAATCTGCCCAACAGAAATTATATTGCCAGTTAGATCGTTCCAATCCTTCAATTCTTCTATTTGTACACCTAAACTTTTGGATATACTATAAAGTGTTTCTCCTCCTTCTACCTCATACTCCTGATAACTTGTTTTTTGTTCGAGTTGAATATTTTGTTCCTCTCCACCCTGCTGCGATTGCGCAAAAACTACATTGACCCGAAGAAAAATGAGCCAAATCCCTGTAAAAATTAATGAAGCAGATACAGCCATGGATCGGATTATATTGGTAGAAAATACTTTTTTCACAAACTTAGGTGGAGTAACGTTCTTGGATTTCGCTGATAGAATCACCTCCGAATTTCTTAAGAAATGCATTCGCAATGACAGGTGCAATTACGCTTTCAGCGACTATGATCGCTCTTGGTATAGCACATACATCGGATCGTTCATAGCGGGTTTCAGTTTGCTCTAGACTATGCATATCAACGGTTTGTAGTGGATTGAGCATGGTGGGGATTGGTTTCATGACACCTCGAATAATAATGGGCTCACCAGTTGTCATTCCGCCTTCAATACCGCCAGAGCGGTTGGTGCTTCGAGAAAAACGTGTTCCTGTATGAATTATTTCGTCATGGACTTGGTGCCCTGGTCGAGTTCCCGATTCGAAGCCTAATCCAATTTCAACTCCTTTCATCGCTTGCGTACTTAGGACAGCCTGGGCTAATTTCCCATCGATTTTTCTATCCCAATGAGTATAGCTACCTAAACCGACCGGCACTCCGGTAACAATTACTTCATAAACACCTCCTAGTGATGAGCCTGCTTTGCGATAGGTTTTAATTTCGTTCACCATCTGTCTTGTTAGTTTGGCATCTAAGCATCGAACTTCTGATAAATCGGCAGCTCGGTACAAAGATTCAGCACCACTTTCCATAAAGCTAGCAGTTTTTTCTCTGATTTGATCCCAGTCGTTGTATCCAGCCGCTCCTATTCTGAGCACATGTCCTCCGATTTCGATGCCGAATTGTTTTAAAAATTGTCGGGCAACTGATCCACAAGCCACTCGCATACTTGTTTCACGGGCGCTAGAACGTTCTATTACTGGACGAATATCATTGAATCGAAATTTTTGAGCCCCAACTAGGTCAGCATGTCCGGGACGAGGGAGGGTTATTTTTTCTATACCTTTGGCCTCTACTTCTTTATTCATGACTACAGGCCAATCTGCTTTATCTTTTTTAAATGCTCTATTTTGAATGACCATAGCAATTGGTCCGCCCATGGTTTTACCAAAACGAACTCCCGAATCTATACGTGCTATATCCTTTTCCCAAGCCATCCTTCCACCTCTACCATACCCTTTTTGACGGCGAGCTAAATGCTCTGCGATATCAGCTTCTTTAATTTGTAAGCCTGCGGGCACTCCTTCAATTATTCCTGTGAGGGTTGGTCCATGTGATTCTCCGGCTGTGAAATATCTAATCATAATTGAGTATGAGTGGAGTGAATGTTGAGAGTAATAGTGGCATGTTACACTAAATATTTACTCAGAACCTCTTTTTTAGGTTTATTTTGATTGCCATAGAGTAGGCATATATTCTTTAATAATATAAAATAGCAATATTTGAAATTTTATACCGTTTGAGTGCTGACTGGTTTAGACGATTACTTTTTCTTGCAGAATTATTCATCTCTATAAAAATTTAATTGCCTTTAGCTCGGATACGTTGGAAGCTAACTTGAACAATCCCGCCCATTTTACTGTAAGATTGTTTGCTGATATCGAATTGATATTCTTGAATTACAATACCTAAACCAATACTAGTTCCAGCTAAATCAATGGCCCTTCCTGTTTCTGTTTGCTCATATTGATAGGGACTATAACCCCAACGTAAATATGTATGTTTTCCAATAGTAGCCTCCCCTCCTAGCTGCAGGTGACGAAAGAGATGATTGATTGCTCGAGGATTTTCGTCTCCCAAAACGGGTAATTCCCAGCGGTGTAAATCGTTAAAGGTAAGAGCCAACAGAAAGGGGAAATATTCAGGCTTAAATGAAATGCCTAAACCAATATTTATGGGTAGTTTTTCTTCAGAATTCAGGTAATTATTATATACCCAACCTAAATGTTGAAAAGTGATTCCTGCAGCTAATATCCTTTTGGGGTGAGTATAGATGAGCCCGCCTGAGAATGCAAAAGCAGAAGCGTTGAAATGATCTAAGGAGGAGTGTAGCCATTGAATACTAAAGCCACTATGAACCGTTGGATAAAGTCTCCTGCTTAGGCTAATTTGTGTCACATAGTCACCAGCATTAAAGCTGCCAAGATCCACTCCGAATTCATCGAATCGCCTCATATCTCCATAGCTAGCATATTGTACCCCTGCTGCTATAGTACCTAATTCCTCCAGATCATATGCATAATGCAGGTTGCTGTAGCGCGCATCTGCAAAATAATTCACAAAACTTAAGGATGCTGATCCATGATCGCTGGGCGATAAGTAGGCTGGATTGGCAAAAAATGCTGAACCGTCTGCATTCCATAGCCCCACATGATTTCCCCCCATGCCGGCCATCTGAGCAGAGGTTGAAATTCGTAAAAACCGAAAAATTTCACTTGAAAGTACTTGCGCATGAATATAATTTGGTACTGCCCATCCTAAAGAAAAAAGCAGTATAACGGATAATAATCGGCGACTGATAAAGGTCAAAAGCATGGTGATGAACATGACAATTTGCAAAAATCTTTTGTAATATAACTATTTGAATGGTTAACCGTAGAACCGAATTATGGAAGCAATACGTCAACTTGGGCAATATGCCACTTTACTATATCATGCCCTTCGATCCATTTTGGAATTTAGTATCTATCGGAAGAATTTATTTCAAGAATTTGTGAAAATTGGGTATGAATCCATACCCATTATTATGTTAACCGGAGTATTTACTGGAGCAGTACTGACCTTGCAAACTGCCTACCAGTTAGATACTGATTTTTATCCAGCTTCAATAGTTGGATCCATAGTAGGTCAATCGATTATCATTGAACTAGCAGCGGTAATTGGAGCCCTAGTATTGGCGGGTAAAGTTGGTGCTAGAATTTCTACAGAAATAGGGACTATGCGAGTGAGTGAACAAATAGATGCTCTCGAGTCTATGGGGTTTAATTCGGTTACTTTTTTAGTTATACCTAGAGTCTTGTCGGGCATATTTATGTTCCCAGTACTTTATGTAATAGCGGCAGTGACAGGGATTTTAGGTGGTTTATTGGCAGGCTCTTTGGACGGAATTTTGCCCGCAGCAGAATTTATGCAGGGAGCCAGAGAGTTTTTTTTTCCTGAAGATGTAGTTTTTGGCGTGGTTAAGTCCTTCGTTTTTGGCTTTGTAATTACCTCTATATCCTCCTTTAAGGGATATTATGCCAGCGGGGGTGCAGAAGGGGTGGGTAATGCTACAACTCAGGCTACCGTACTAAGTTGTATCTATGTGTTGCTATCCGATTTTGTGTTAGCAGCTTTATTACTTTAAATATTAATATCAATTGAATAGACGCTTGCGATAGAGAATCACTAAATGGATAAGTAAATATAGATGATTGAAATAAAAAATTTATCAAAATCTTTTGGGGAAAATCTTGTTTGGGAAAACATAAAATTTGACATCTCAGATGGAGAGACCTTAGCTATTATAGGAAAATCTGGCTGTGGGAAATCAGTGCTATTGAAACATTTAAATGCCCTATTGTATCCTGATAAAGGAGAAGTTGTAATAGACGGCTACAAGCTATTTGAATTGAGTTACGCCGAGCTACGAAAAATCCGTCAGAAGTTCGGCATTTTGTTTCAAGGTGGAGCCCTTTTTGACTCAATTAATACCTTTGAAAATGTGGCCTTTCCGCTTCGTTATTTTACCAATTTAGGTGAACTGGAAATTCGAAAAAAAGTCGAAAAAGCACTGGAGATGGTAAATTTAATTGGATCTGGGGATAAACCAACATCTGCGTTATCTGGTGGAATGCGAAAAAGAGTTGGTCTTGCGCGCGCGATTATTTTAGAGCCGGAGTATGTACTGTATGATGAGCCTACATCTGGCTTAGATCCTCAAACCTCCGAGGAGATCAACGATCTAATTATCTACATGTCTGAACAATTGGAGATAACATCTATTGTAATCACTCATGATATGCATAGCGTTTTACAGATTGCAGAAAAAGTCATGTTTTTGGATCAGAAAAAATTAAGTTGGCATGGGACTATAGAGGAAATGAAAAGCAGTACGGATGAATCGTTATTGGATTTTATTAAGGCAAGTGAATATCAGATCTAGTTGTTTTAATTTGTCGAATAAGCATTGAACGATGTACCAAGTTTTCTATGTTTACAGTTTAAAATTCTTTGTTTAATGTAAGCTATTTCTTTGATGGTATATTTTTACTTGTATCTTTTACATAATGATTGTTAAAGATAACGATTTCAAAAAAATGCATTATTATTGTGGGAAAAGTTAGTAATGAATTAAAAATTGGATTAGTGGTACTACTAGCCCTAATCGTCGGGTATATGGGTTTTAGGATTATGAAAGATGAGCCCATTTTTTCTCAAGTGAAGGTCTTGTATACAAAATTTGATAGCGTTGAGGGATTGATAAGAGGGAGTAATGTTTATTTAAACGGGTTTAAGATTGGAACGGTTCGGGAAATGCAATATTTAGTTCAAGAAGACAGTGCCTTAATCACTTTGAATATTACTGAAGATATCCAGTTACCTATAGGGTCTATGGCACAGTTAGCATCACCGGATTTTTTAGGTTCCTCAACTATTCGGATAATTAGATCAAATTCCTCAGAGTTTCTAAAATGGGGTTCTTTTTTGAAAGGTATTCAAAAAGAGGGTCTTTTAAATACATTCACTAATCGAGGCACGGCAATTAGTGACTCGGTCGCAGTAACTATTACCTTGCTTAATGAAAAATTACGAGCACTTGATTTTTTAAATAAACAGTCATCTTCAGATGTAGGTATTGCAGTATCTAATGTGAAACAAACAAGTGATTATCTGCTCGATGCTGTTAAATCCAATAGCGATGATTTAAATGATATGATTGGTTCGGCTAAACGAAGTTTGGAAACCATTGAGGATTTGAGTGATAATTCTAGGACCTCTATTGAGCAAAGTATTAAAAACTTAGAAGTTTTAAGTGTAGAAATGAGTCGTTTAACAACAGAGTTATCGACAATATCTGTCACGCTGAATTCGGTATTAAAAAAAATCGATCAGGGTGAGGGTAGTCTGGGTTTATTTTTAAATGACCGGTCATTTTATAAAAATGTGGATTCGCTTTCCTACAGTTTGAACAAGTTAATTAAGGCAATTGATGAGAATCCTGAACGATATCTAAAACACTTGCGATTCATCGAGGTGTTTTAAGTTTAATCTTAGATGGATATGTTTGGATTAACTTTTAATTACCGTGGTATTGGCGTATATTTTTAGTCTTGTTATTGTATTTTTCTGGTACATAGCTTTACAATTAAACTTCGGTTGATATAAACATCAATTTAATCGTTCAACAAAGAGGAAACATGCCATGGGTGTAATGACTAAATTTAGAGATAACACCGGTATTATTTTGTGGATTCTAATAGGATCTTTTGGACTTTTATGGGTAGTTATGGACGTATTTGATCCAAATGCCTTAATGAAGGGGCCTAGCTCCCTTGGTTCGGTTAATGGTGAGCCCATAAGTTATGAGGAGTATAATGGTCGAGTTCAATACTATTCAAATGCATATAGTCAGCAAACAGGCCAAAGTATGAATTCTGAATTAAGGGCGGCATATGAGTCGCAAGTTTGGGAAGAAATAGTTAGTGCTAAGCTGCTCGATCAAAAAATGGACGAGCTTGGAATAACGGTTACCGATGATGAATTGTTAGATATGGTATATGGAGAAAATCCTGATCCTTTAATACGTCAGTATTTTCAACGGGAAGATGGAACCATCGATCCCTTTATGATTCAAAATGTATTATCGGATGAACAATATTCTCAAGAAGCAATTGCTATTGAATTGCAGCTGCGACAAAAAAGGCGTCAAGAAAAGCTAAGTAATTACATTACTTCTGGTCTACAGGTTACTCAAACCGAGATAGAACGAGAATTTGTGTGGCGTAATACTTTTGCAGAATTAGAATATCTGCGTTTTCCTTATAGTGATGTGAATGATAGCACCATTAAAATACCAGACATGGACTTGTATTCTTATTACAACGCAAATAAAGAGCTGTTTACACAAGAAAAATCCTATCGTGCCAATTATGTTCGATTCAGCACATTACCTACTTCAGAGGACTCAGCAATCATTCGCGAAGAGTTAGAAAATCTACGTACTGACTTTGCAATCGCTGAAAGCGATTCTATATTCTTGGTTTTGCAGCAGTCTAGTACTCCTTTCAATGGGGTTCTAGTTGACAAAGATGAGCTTCGGGAAGAATATGAAGCTGTTTTATCTGTTGCTGTGGGTGAAGTTACTGAGGTACTTGATTTAGGTACTTATGCTGCTATAATAAAAAATATTAGCGAAGACAGAAATAAAATTCAGTTCGCGGTAATGTCTCGAATTTATGAAGCTCTTCCTGCGACATTGAACGAAGCAGGTGAGAAAGCCGACGAATTTCAGTATTTTGCTGAGGAAAATGATTTCATTGAAGAAGCAAATAGAGCAGAACTTTCAATTGGGAGTATATTCGCCACGGACGGGAATACCTTTATTTCTGGATTAGGAAACTCTCAACAAGTTTTAGATTTTTTGTCTCGTTCTGACGCGGGAGATATCTCTTCGCCTATAGAGCTAAGTAATGAATTAATTATTTTAGAATTGATTGAAGTAACTGAAGAAGGTTTTCGACCTTTTGAGGATGTTCGTTCGCAACTGGAGGCGGCTGTGCGCACTGAAAAACGAAAAGAAGTTCTGAAGGCACAGATTCAAGAATGGCTTACTCAACATAATGATATGATTTCATTGAGCGAAGCAACAGGTAAAACTTTAGAGTCGGTACCCAATGTATCAGCGAATAATACAGTTTTAAGAGGAGCTGGTAGAGAGCCAGAAGTTATTGGTTATGCATTTAGCATGGATGTGGATGAACGCTCTGGACCGATTGCAGGTGAAAGTGCCGTGTATGTACTGCATTTAACTAACAAGACGAATCCTAATTTGGCAGCTACTACCCCAGATACCTTTGAAAATATTCGTCAGCAACTCGAGCAAGAATTAAATAATGAATATTTAAGTGTATGGATTACGCAACTAAAGGACGAAGCTGACATCATCGATAATCGATTTGTTCTATTGCAGTAACTCTATTATTATTTTTATGTAAAGGGATGAGGACTACATTTTCACCCCTTTTCTAATAATTGAGATGACAAAGAAAAGGAATATACCGTCGCAGGAAGACTCGCGAGAACGAGATTCTTTTTTTATGCAACATGCACTCGATTTAGCATTAAAGGGAAGGGGTAAAGTTTCACCAAATCCTCTGGTAGGTTGTGTTATTGTAGATGTACATGGGCATCGAGTAGGCGCAGGATATCATAAAAAATATGGTGGTGCGCATGCTGAAGTTG
Organism: Balneola sp.; assembly: GCA_002720745.1. GTDB lineage: Bacteria > Bacteroidota > Rhodothermia > Balneolales > Balneolaceae > UBA1275. Next base: position 40,787 of record PBJO01000003.1, on the reverse strand, counting down.
AGGCAGTACATTCAGTAGAGACACCTGACGCATTAAAAGATGCAACGGTATATGTTACCTTAGAACCCTGTTCACATCATGGTAAAACACCACCTTGCGCGGATTTACTTGCTTCCCTTCCTATAAAGCGAGTGGTTATTGCGCAGAAAGATCCTAATCCTCTGGTTAATGGAAGTGGTATTGAAAAACTTAGAGCCCATGGTATTGATGTTAGACTAGGTGTACTTGAGCAAGAGGCGGAACAGCTAAATGAGTTTTTTAATCATGCCCAACGATTTGGGCGGCCATTTGTAACGCTAAAAATTGCTCAAACAGTGGATGGCTTTATGGCAGCTGCCAATGGAGATTCTCAATGGATTACAGGTAAAGCCGCTAGAAAGAAAGTACATGAGTGGCGCTCTTATTATGATGCCATAATGATTGGCCGTCAAACAGCCATGGCCGATAACCCAAAACTAACCGTTCGTCATGTACGTGGCCGCCAACCTATGCGAGTAGTCTTAGATGGCCCTTTTAGCTTACCAAGAGAACTGCATCTTTTTTCCGATAAACATGAGGCGAAAACAACTGTCATAACTTGGAATAAAGAGGCTTCCTTAGACTATACAGATCCGATGATAAAACTTATGAAGCATAATTATTTCAGAGGTAATATTATTCAGGTTGCCAAAAAAGAGGGACATGTAGACTTAAGAGAAGCTATTTCTGCTCTTGATTCCATCGGAGTACAGTCCATCTTGGTAGAAGCAGGACAACAGCTTGGTTCGGCACTTTTACGCGAAGGTTTAGTAGATAAGGTGGAATTGTTTCTGGCTCCTAAACTGTTAGGTAATGGTATTCGATCTATTATTAATCTTGACATATTTGCTATGCGTGATATATGTGTATTGAAAGAGGTAACATGGCAACAAATAGGTGAAGATATGCTGTTAACTGGGTACAGATAGAACTATTTATAAGATATTTTATTTTAGCAAAGCATCTGCGCTCTGATTACCAAAAAGAAAAATTTAACATTACAATTTAAATTACAACTGTGTTTACTGGAATAATTGAAGAAATGGGACGGATTAGTGCTGTTCATGATATCCCTAATGGAGGTCAGGAAACTAAAATAGTCTGTTCATTTGCTGGTGATTGTCATATTGATGAAAGTATTTCAATAAATGGAGCGTGCCATACTGTAGTAGCATTTGATGATCATAGTTTCACGATTCAGAGCATAGAAGAAACCTTGAGAAAGACTACAATTTCTGAGTTCAAAGTAGATACTTTGGTAAATTTAGAACGTTCTATGACTTTACAAAAAGGCATAGAAGGACATCTGGTTCAAGGACATGTAGACATAGTAGCGAAGATTATTCGCATTGTACCCGAAAAGACTGGATGGCTAATTGATATAGCTCTCGATAAAGACTACCAGGATATGATTGTGGGCCGAGGTAGTATTACAGTGGATGGGATTAGTTTAACAATAGCGGAAGACTTGGTTGATACATTTCGTGTAGCTATCATCCCATACACATGGAAGCACACTAATTTATCCATCAAAAGAGAAGGGGATAATGTAAATCTAGAGTTTGATGTAATTGGTAAGTATGTAGTGAAATATTTAGCCAAAATGCATAAGATGTAGCCGGTCTTACCCTACATTGCTGGCTTTTTTAACAATGAAACTAAAAACTAGTACTGCCAGGAAATCTACCCCCACTCGAACGTCCAGATCGTCCTGTTGGTGAAGAACTTCGTTCTAAGTTTTTTAGAACCGGTAATTTCTGGAATAGTGACTGAATCTGTGAGTTATTTACACTTAGGCGAAAGAAATAGTATTGATAATCTCCAAAAGGACTAATTTGAAAAGATAAATCCCAACACTCCAAGTTTCGGTATAATGAAAATTGTGAAGGAGTAAGTTCTTTTTGTATAAAATCATAGCCAAGAGTGGTCCCAAAACGCCATTTAGGAGTTAAATTGAAGCTAATACTTTGCGCATTGAGGGTGGCTGTTTCTAAGGGGTCGTTTTTATGTCTATATCTCCATGAATAGCTAAAATTAAGGTTGAAACTCCATGGCGAATTAAATGGAATCACAGGCTGCTCTCCAAAGGCTACGTCGATTGGGTTAAAATATCCCTGTGCAAATGGATCATATTGTTTTTGATATTTGGGAGTAATCGGCACTATAACGTTTCCTCCCCCTCTAAAGCTAGTACTAGCAGTAAATCGAAAATTTTCCATTCGCGCTAATTTAGGACCAGTTTTTAGATACAATTGATCGTAGTATCTGCCGAGTGAATCTCTTTGATAGAAAGAAAAATTAGCGCGAATATTCAGACGCACACCTTTTAAACTGCTAGAACTCATCGAAGCACTAAGGGGACTTAGATGTAAACTATCAGCGGCAAAATTGTAAGATGTATTTAAAGATAGATTATCAATTAGTTTTATTTTTCGCACACTGATTTCCCCGGTGCTATCTCTTTTTACAAGCTTAGTCTCAAGAATATTTTGAATACTAATACTCATAGCTTTTTGCTCCCCAGCAGAAGGGCCTCTGTAGATTTCATTCTCAAAAATACTATATACCTGTGTACTACCAAGAGTATCGGAAATAACCTCTTTAAAATATCCCCATCTTGGATTACTAAAATCGGGTCGATACCCAAAACTTATGGATGGGCGTAAAGTATGACGAAGACCTTCAAAGTTCCCAATTTTACGGGGGGATGTACCATACAATGTGGTAGAAAAACTCAGCGAAGCTGAAAAATCACGTCCAGCGACAAAACCTTGATTTTTTTCTTCAATGACTTTATTTGTTTCCTTATCAAATTTCTTTGTTGTGGAGCTAGGATACCAAAATTCATTTATCTGTACACCTACAGAAGAATTGATATAGGGTGAGTTCAGAATCTTACCCACTGTAATATTAGCGCTTTGTTTTAAACCCAACTGTATATACTCATTATTTCCTGTCGCTTCGCGATAATTGCTTGGCGATAAAAATGCATCCAAGAAGCCAATAGTTGCGCTATCGGCATTGGTTGGGCGATAGTCGAAATTACTATCGAAACGGTTATTGTATCGTAGTGAAATACTTTCATACCATTTTGGATTGTTTCTCAGTGCGGATTGGAATGGACTCAGTGTTTTTGTCGAGAATGTAAAACCTGGGCCATCTAAACTGGTTGAATTATTGAAAAAATTCTGAACCATACTTGCATTTGTACTAAAAGTAAATAATCCTTCAGGGTCGCGATAGTTATACGCTATCCTGGAGGTAGAACTGGTCTTTGCACGGTCTTCAATGTTGAAGGAATTTTGCGAGAAGAAGTCTGCAGTCCTTAAATTAACATTGGCCGAAATACTCGCATAGGGTGAAATAGTTTGCCGATGTTGGATTCCAAGTGACTTATTAATTTGGGTGGTAAAATCTGGATCGGTTGGCTCTAAACCTTGGTCTCTAGAATAGCCAAGGGTAATAGCCCCATTAAACCGATCCCCGACTCGGTATTGTGTAGAGTTATTGGCATAATAGGTGCCCGAAGTAAAAATATCCGCACTTAGAGTTGTGGTTAGATAATCATTGATGTATTGAAACCAACCCAAATTATGCAAACCAATACCCTTAGAAGTCTGGGCATCGAATACATAAGTAGGTGTTAAAATACCAGAGCGGTTTTTATCTATTTGAGCTGGAACATACCCAAATGGCAGTACAAAAGGGTAAGGTATGTCTAAAACATAGAGTCGGGCATTGGTAAAAAATATTTCTTCCTCATCCACTATCTTCATCTGCTTGGCCTCTAAATAATAGTATAAATAATCTGGCGGACAAGTAGAGTAAATACCATCTTGAATGAATACTTCAGATTCGTTTACATTTTTAATTTTGGAACCTATGAGTAAGCCATCGCTCACGTTAATTTGTGCGTCCTCGAATTTTCCTCGACTACTATTATAATTAAATAGAATTCGGGTACTTTTTATTTCGTCCTCACCCATTCGTAACAAAGGCATTCCAAGGCTATCTTTAAAATTCGAAGCCCTAGCTTCTACTGTAGTTGAGTCTAAATTCATGGTAATTTGCCCTGATATCAAAGTCCCGGATGTATGAGTAATTTTTGCCATTCCGTATAAAAAGGCTTTACGTCCTTTTCTTAGTTGAACAATGAGGGAATCATCCGCTTGAAATTTAACTGCATTTTCGGTGCTTCCTCCCTGTACTGATCCCTCGGATGTGCTCATGTTTAGTCCGGTGAGGGTATTGGAGGATGAACTGCCAGATCCTTGGTCTTGAAGCTGCAAATTTCGTATTTGGCTATAGCCATTTTGAATTCCTAACAGCAGGAAGGTTAAGAGTAAATAAATAATGGTTTTATGTCGCTTAAGAAGCAGTTGCACGTGGCTCCTAATAATTAATATCAGAGGCAGTTTTAAATATATTTATCTGAAGAAAACCACCGAAGACCGTCATATAAGCTCTAGACTAACCGAACGAATCAAAAGCTAATGCAGCAGCCCCAAGTAGTGAGCTATCATTACCCAGATCTTCATAGATAATTTCAAAGCCCTCTTGAAAGGGGGGCATCATATGCTTTTTGACAATCTCTCTTGCGGGTTGGAAAAGCCATTCACCAGCCTTAGAAACCCCACCGCTGAGCACATAAGTTCGAATATCCATCATGTGGGTGTAGTTGATGATGGCATATCCAAGTCGCTGGCCTGCTTTTGCTAAGATTTCGATAGCCAAGTCATTGCCTCCATTGGCAGCTTGGGTCAAGTCAACTGGCTCGAGCTTATCAAAATCTTTGTTAAATTTTTGATAAAGGTAATTATTCGGGTGTTGGGTAATCATGTCCATAGCAAACCGGCTTAAAAAGCGCTGGCCTAGGTAGCTCTCAATTGTTCCTCGAGTAACGCTGTTTGAAAGCGGTCCGTGATAATCTAGGATGATATGACCTAATTCTCCTGCCATACCTTTAGATCCTTTGAATAATTGCCGGTTAATGATGATTCCGCCGCCAACGCCTGTACCAAGGGTGAGCATGATGAAATTATCATGCCCCTTACCCTCTCCGAAATGTAAGGAGCCAAGGGCGGCAATATTTGCATCATTTTCGATTTTACAAGCTAAATGCGTTCGGGAATAGACTTCTTGCGCGGCATTAACTCCATCCAAATAAGGTAGATTGGGAGGATAGTGAACTGTGGTTTGATCAAGACTAACCATTCCAGGGAGCCCCATTCCTATTCCGACTACCTCATCTTTTTTGGGTAGCTCCATTACGACCCCAGCAATACGATCTAGTAAATGTTCTTTACCCAACTCTGCATGTGTTGGAGTTGAGCTTTGTTCTATAATACCGAGATCTTGATCTATAACGGCTGCTTTAATATTAGTTCCACCTAAGTCAATTGCTATAGCTTTCATGTGCGTAAATTGTACGAATAATTACTCTTTCTTTTTAATTATATACACCCTTTCCCCTGGTTTCTTCATTCCATATTCTTCTCGTGCAATCTTTTCAATAAGATCAGGGTTGTTTTCAAGCTTTTGAATATTCTGCTCTAATATTTCAGCCTCATTTTTTAGCTTTTCAGTTTTTTGAATAAGTTCTTTTTTTTGCTGAGCTAATTCCCAGCGTATTTTAAGACTGTAGACATCGATAAATAAAAACCAAATTATAATGACCAGTCCCAAAAGGCCTAGCAGGATTTTTTTATTCCATCGTAGTGGATTAAAAAGTTCGACATTCATAGGATAAGATGATAATTCAACAAGTAAAATACATCATTTTATTGTTTAACACATAAAAAAACCCCGTCCGGTTTCAAGCGAACGGGGTTGGTCAAGAGAGAGTCAGTTTGTTTTGAAAAATTCAGCAGTGCTTTTGCTTGATTAACTTTTGGCACTATTTTTTTGCAATTACTGATTTTGCATATTCAAGAACAAATGAAAGTGAACCGGGTGGGACTCGAACCCACGACCCACGGCTTAAAAGGCAGTTGCTCTACCAACTGAGCTACCGGTTCAACCAAAGATCTAAAATATACGATCTTTTATAGCTTTTTTTCAAAAAAAACGAAAATAAAAGTGTATTTGTTTATCAGCTAAACTTATTTATTGTTGTTAAGTTAAATTTAGAGTTCAGTATCAAGTAGGAGTTTTTTTCTAAGTGCTTAGAATACCGTACTATTGTAAAATGTAGATGGCAGAAATTTGAGGATTTAGTTCGAGTTAATGGCTAGTATTTTTAGTAAAATCATTGCAGGGGAAATACCTTGCTATAAAGTGGCAGAAAACGAAAATTTCTTCGCATTTTTGGACATACGACCAGTATCCAGAGGGCACACCCTGGTCATACCAAAAATGGAAGTAGATTATGTATTTGACTTAAATGAGCACACTTATAGTGGGCTTATGGGATATTGTTGGAAAGTGGCAAGGGCGATGGATCAGGCACTTCAACCGATTCGTATAGCTATGACGGTGGAAGGGCTTGAAGTACCTCATGCACATATCCATTTAATACCGATATACTCTGTGACTGGCCCTTTTCGCTTGGGTCATTCAATAAAACTCGAGAAAGAAGAAATGTATACTATTTCAGAACAAATTGCCAAACATCTAGATTAATGAAATTACTTGTTATCCATGGACCAAATTTAAACCTACTTGGCACTCGGGATTCGGACATCTACGGGACAATGACACTGGAGCAGTTAAATGATTATATTCGAACATCTTGCACAGATCATGAGATTAGTTTTTTTCAGTCGAATATGGAAGGCGAATTAATTGACCGTATTCAAGAAACACTCAATGACGGTACTGAAGGGCTAGTAGTCAATATGGGGGGGTATACCCACACTTCAGTGGCCTTGCGAGATGCCTTAGATCCCGTTTCAATTCCTAAGGTTGAAGTACATCTTTCGAATATTCATGCTCGAGAAAAATTTCGGGAGCACTCGATTACTGGCGCCGTAATGAATGGTATTATCGTAGGTTTCGGGGCCGAAAGTTACTTGTTAGGAATACGAGCGATAGAAGGTATTTCCGCTAAATAATCTAGAGTTGAAACCACTTAAATATTTATTATCTGATACGTTGGTCTATGGCATAAGCAGCGTCATTGCCCGGTTTATCAATTACTTGTTGGTTCCCTTTCATACCGGCTTATTTAATCCTGAAGCTTATGGTTTAGTGGGCCTTGTCTATGCTGCTATTGGGCTACTTCAAGTATTTTTCTCCTTTGGCATGGAGTCCTCTTATCTGCGTTACGGAAAAAACCGTAAACAAGTAGCTAGTATATTTTCTACCATACAGCGCGCACTTTTAGCTGGGGGCTTATTTTTCAGTCTTGTACTATGGCTTTTACAAGCACCATTATCTGGCCTACTTTCACTCACTGCCGCATCGTCGAATACAGAGTACATTTATTTGCTAATGATGGGAATCCTATTGGTTGATGCATTAGCTATTGTCCCTTTTTCTGAGCTGAGACTGTCTAAAAGGCCGTACTCATTTGCTTTATTAAAATTAGGACATGTTACCATAAATATCAGTTTAAATGGCTATTTGATCTTAGTTTTAAATTGGGGGATTGAAGCAATATTCATGGCTAATTTGCTTGCATCTCTCGTGACATTATTGGGGGTTTTTGGGTATACCGGACCTCTTTGGAGGGGTGCCTGGTCGAGCGATTTGCTCCGAAAAATGGTACAATTTGGATGGCCTTTTATTCCAGCTGGTTTGGCACATGTGGTTAACGAAACCTTGGACCGCTTTTTTTTAAAGAGTTTAAATGGAGAACAAATTTATGCAATTTATAGCATAGACTGGAGTGCAGATTATATAGTAGGGGTATATAATGCGTGTTATAAATTAGCTGTTTTCATGTTATTACTGGTTCAAATGTACCGAATGGCGTGGCAGCCTTTTTTTATGCGATATAGTGATGATTCAGATGCTCCGAGTCTTTTTGGGATGGCATTTAAATATTTTAATATCGCAGCTGCACTGGTATTTTTGACCGTCGGATTATTTGTGGAGTCTATTGTTGCCATTCCCATCCCATTTTTGAATACCACTCTTATTGATGAGGCATATTGGTCTGGTCTAAGTATTGTACCGTGGCTTTTGTTAGCCTATTGGTTTCAAGGCTGGTACATAAATTTCTCAGTAGGTATCTTTATACAAGAAAAAACAAAACGCTTGGCTCAGATCACAGGTTTAGGTGCAACCATCACAATAATAATGAATATTGCTCTAATACCTGTCTTAGGCATGAAAGGAGCGGCTATTACCACCGTACTAAGTTATGGAACTATGGCTGTAATTCTTTTTAGGGTAGCCCAAAAGGCTATGAAAATACCTTTTGGGCTAGTACGTGCTTTTGGAACTATGACAGTCGCAAGTAGTGCGGTTTGGGGTGCCCAGAGTATTCAAATGTGGATAGACCTACCTAAAGAGCTTGTCTACTCTTTAATTTTAGTATTGGCAATGTTGGTCATAATCCCGCTGCAAATATTTAATATGGATACAAAATCTGCTAAAATAAATTCATAAAAAAATCCCGCAACGAAACTTAGCGGGATTTTAAAACAAGTAGTGAGAACCTTTGTCCTCGTTATTTATTGTTCATAAGTGTTTTAAAGTCGTCTAGAGTGCCACGAACGGCTTTAGCTGACTTGTGTAAAAGTTCGCTTTCTTTTTTGGTTAATTCAACCTCAATTACTTCTTTTATTCCACTTTTACCAAGTTTGACAGGAACCCCGATATATAAATCGTCAATTCCGTATTCCCCATCTATGTGAGCACATACAGGAAAAATTCTATTTTGGTCCAGTAAAATGGCCTCAACCATTTGAGCGGCTGCGGCACCCGGAGCATACCAAGCAGAGGTTCCCATGAGCCCAACAATTTCTCCTCCTCCTTTTTTTGCACGACCTACAATTTCATCTAGTCGTTCTTCAGAGATAAATTGAGTGATAGGTATACCGGAAAGAGTAGTGAATCTTGGCAATGGAACCATGGTGTCACCATGCCCACCCATTAGTAGAGCTTGAATGTCTTTTGGTGAAACATTTAATTCATCGGCTATAAAAGCGCGATATCTTGCAGTATCCAGAATACCAGCCATGCCCATGACTTTTTCATAGGGTAGTCCAGACTCATCCTTAGCCACTTTAACCATTACATCTAATGGATTAGAAACTATAATAAGAATAGTGTCAGGAGAGTATTTCACCAATTCAGCTGTTACGCTACGGACGATATTTGCATTTATCTCCAATAAATCATCTCTACTCATGCCTGGACGCCGTGGCACACCTGCAGTAATTACACACACATCAGAGCCCGCAGTATCAGCATAGTCTGCAGTTCCTTTTATTCGGGTATCAAATAGGTGAATGGGAGAAGCTTCCCATTGGTCTAATGCTCGTCCTTTGGAAGGAAAAAAAGTTTTATCGTCTTGTTTTCGTTCTAGATCTAAAGCGATCACTTCTTTTACAAAATCTCTTTGTGCAACACTAAGCGTTACAGTAGAACCAACATTTCCTCCGGCTCCGATAACGGTAACTTTCATGACTTTGGGTCGTATTTTTAAGTTTTCTGTTTGGTTATTCTATGTTTTTCAGAACATTATAAATTAAGAATTTTATTCACCGATAACTGAAAAATTACCTTTGATACTTCGAGCGGTATGAATCAGATGCAAAATGGAGAAGAAAGAGATGGAATCTGATTAAGTACGCCGGGAGTCTTGCCCCCACATGAGTTTTTTGCGGAGAGTATCGAAATAGCTGTGATCGGTCAGGTGTACGAGAGGAATTCGAGAGGTAGATTTTTTGATATAGATGGAGAAAGGATATTCTGAAACAGGTTTAACCACTCCATCACAAGAAAAAATTACGGAAGGATTAGCTTCGGGAATGGAAATACGAAGTTCTTTATCAGAAGGTAATACCAGAGGACGGGTAGTAAGAGTATGCGGATTCACAGGGGTAACAACGAGTATACCAGAGCCGGGCATCACGATGGGTCCGCCGGCTGAAAGGTTGTAAGCGGTTGACCCAGTTGGAGAGGCTACGATGAGACCATCAGACCAGTAAGTATTAATGAGAGCTCCGTCGTATTCGGCGTCTATGTTAATCATAGAACTTGAATCTCGGCGAGTGAATAGGCATTCGTTTAAGGCATAATAAAGATTGCCTTCTTGGTCAGTTGCTTGTAGAAAATACCGATAGTCTAGAGTGTAATTCTTTTTGATGAGTGCGTCCAAGGCGGAGTACATTTCATCGATGGACACATCGTTCATGAACCCTAGGTGTCCACTATTTATACCTAATATTGGTTTTTCCAGTCCTCGTGCGAGTCGAGCCGCATAGAGCATGGTTCCATCGCCACCAATTACTATTAATAAGTCCGAAGCTTCAATTGCAGAGGCATCCCCCTGGCAAAAGTGAAGATTAGAGGACTTGACTATCGTTAATGATTCGGCGGTTTGTTGGTTAATATAGCAGTGTATTTCTTTCTCTTGTGCCCATACCAAAGTCTGATGCAGTACCTGTTGTACTTCATACTTTTGGGGGTTGGTAATTAGGGCACATTTCATGGTTATTTGATTCCTTTAAGCCCAGTGGCTGCTTTATCGTTCAGAAGATTGGTTTTGTAGTGTAGTATCCGCCCATTTTTTTGTTGATGCACGATAATGGCCGTTTCAATTAGCTGGTCTAGTAAATCGTTAAAATTAAGTTTGGAATACTCCCATAAATAGTAGGAAAAAGATCCTGGGATCGTATTAATTTCATTGAAGTAAACTTTCTGGGTGTCTTTCTGTACTAAATAGTCAATTCTTGCAACCCCAGTTGCCTGGAATATTCTAAATATTTGCTCGGACAATGCCCGTATATTCTGGCTTAATTCTTCCGATATATCAGCAGGAATAACACGATCTGCTGAGGCTATACCTTTTTCACCACCACCACGCTGATATTTATCAGCAAATGAGAGTGCTTCATCTCTACCTACAGGTCGTTCACAAACGCTAGAAATACTAGACTCAGGAGTGCCTAATACTGCGCAATTAATTTCAATTAAGGGGGCAATAGCTTCTTCTATGAGGATTTGCGCGTCATATCGAAACGCGGTTTCTACCGCTTTTATTAAGACTGATTGGCTTTCCACTTTTTTTACTCCAATGCTACTTCCCAATGATGAGGGTTTTACAATCACCGGATATCCAAGTTGTTCAACTTCTTTAAGTATAGTATCAATATGCCGGTCCCAATCCTCTTCATAAAAATTAAGAGAAGAAGTAACCGGTATATGGTTTGCCTCACACAGCTGTTTGGCTTTGACTTTGTCCATGCCTAGAGAGGATGCTAAAACTCCACTACCTGTATAAGGAAGGTTATATTGTTCACAAATACCTTGAAATGATCCGTTCTCACCGGCTCCTCCATGGAAAGAGATCACTACGGCATAAATAGGCTTTTGTATGGGCTTGGAAAAGAGCCCTTTCTTAGTATATTCAAATACTACTCGTCCTAGTTGATCTCGATTAAAATAGCAAGGGCTAGCTTGTTGGGTGAGGGTGTCTAAATCTCCGTATTGTTCTAAATCTTTGAGTATATCTCCGGTAAGCCATTGCCCTGATTTACTAATGTAGAGGGGGAGAATGGTGTATTTAGAGCTCGATAGTGTGCTCATCACCTGCATAGCGGTTAGCACCGAAACCTCGTGTTCTGGTGAAACTCCGCCAAAAGCGACGACTAGATGGGGTGTCTGCTCTGTCATGAAAAGAAATTTATAGATCGAGTTTATCTTAACATTCTACTAGATATCATCCAGAAAATAGCAGATGTTGTGGTCAATTGTTACTATTGTACAACAACGAATAATATAGACATAATTGCGCATGGAGGTCGGTGGATTGGAACGAATAAATACAGGGGTAATTCGAACTCTCCACGAGAGTCATATATCATTAGCTTCTAGGCCAAAAATGCCTTGGCCGGATCAGGGTTTAATGATAGAACCGGAGTTTTTTGACGTGGAGTATGTGATCAATCCTCATATGGAGTCGATGATTGGCTCTGTGGACAAAAACAAAGCTTGGGTAGAGTGGTCGGCTGTAAAATCTCAGTTTGAACAGTGGGGGCTAAATGTTCATTCCATACAAGGAATGAAGGGATTTCCGGATTTGGTTTTTTGTGCGAATCAAAGCTTTCCAATGTGTGCAGAAGATACCGGAGCCTCATTCCTTATGGGGGCTATGCGCAGTCCAATGCGCCGCTCTGAGGTGCCTTACCTTGATCAGGTGTTGGCTCATAAAGGATATACTACTCATATATTATTCTCAACAAATCATGGAAAGGAAGTAAGCCAAAACAAGTTAAGCCGAGCAGGAGAAAATGATGGAGCACAAATTGAAATGGGTGATATTGATTTACCCCCTCTATTTTTTGAGGGTATGGGCGATGTTCAGTGGCATCCTGAACGCTCACTAATTTGGGTGGGTCATGGGTTTCGAACCAGTATGCCGGCACTAGAGGCATTGGCTCTATTCACAGGGACACCTATTATTACTCTAAATCTGAAAGATGAACGACTATATCATCTGGATACCTGTTTTTGCATGCTCGATGAGCAAACTGTGATGATCTACCCAGGAGCTTTTGACGAAGTGGGCTTGGAGCTAATTCATCATTTTTTTGATGTGGTACTAGAAATAGATAAGCAAGAAACCCTTTACTCATTTGCATGTAATGCCACTGCTGTTGCAGGAAAACGTGTATTACTGCCGTCTTATAGCCCTAAAACTGCTCGGCTTCTTGCATCAAGAGGATTTACCGTTGTAGAGCTATCTACCCACGAATTTCTGAAAAGTGGAGGCAGTATTTTTTGTATGAAAATGTTGTTTTGGAGCCATCATACATTACTTTAGATAAGCTTATGATAATAGGTTTTGAATTAGCCATGAGATTTAAGACTTTTTTACAGCTAAAAAATAATAAGACTGTATGAAATACCTACCATTTAGCCTAAGTTTGGTTACTGGACTTGCATTGATTTGGGTTTTAAATACCCGCTGGGGGAATATACCTCCAATGGGCCCATTTATGGATCCCGATGAGGGATTTTGGGCGCAAGCAGAAAGGCAACCTTTTTCGAATTTCACTGATCAACTTCCTGGGGTAATAGATTCTGTAGAGGTCTATTTTGACGATCGCCGTGTGCCTCATGTGTTTGCTCAAAATGACCATGACCTTTACTATATGCAGGGGTATCTCCAAGCCAGAGATCGCTTATTTCAGATGGAACTTCAAACCTATGATGCAGCTGGGCGCTTGAGTGAGTTAATAGGGCCATCTTTAGTGGAAAGAGACCGTCAAAGCCGTAGATGGGGAATGGTGTTTGGAGCAGAACATGCTTTAGCTGAAGTTCGGAAACATGAACCCTCATGGACGATTTTTAAGGCCTATTCAGCAGGGGTAAATGCTTATATAAATTCATTAGAATCCGAGCAATATCCTCTTGAGTACAAACTGCTAGACATAGCGCCAGAACCTTGGACTCCGTTGAAAACAGCTTTATTACATAAAAATATGACACGCACTTTGGCGGCAGGAAACAGTGATATCTCTCATAGCAATACCTTGGCATATTTTGGCCCAGAATTCATTGAACAGTTTTTTGACAAAGACCATAATCTCTTAGATCCTATTATTCCCATAAGCCGCTCATGGGATTTTGAGCGGATACGGGTTAGGCGTCCCGATACTCTTTTTGTACCGAAAGTGGTAAGAGGGGTACAGCCTTTTCCCGTGCCGGAGGGTATAGGGAGTAATAATTGGGCTGTCAGTGGCGATAAAACAGCATCTGGATACCCAATATTGGGTAATGACCCTCATTTACGGTTAACTCTTCCGTCCATATGGTATGAGATTCAGTTATGTGCCCCAGGTGTAAATACTTATGGCGTTAGTTTATTAGGGGCTCCAGGTGTAGTTATCGGGTTTAATGAGCAGGTTGCTTGGGGGGTAACTAACGTAGCTTCTGATGTATTAGATTGGTATGAAATCCGATTTGAAAATGAGGGTAAAGATCGATATTGGCACGATGGGGAATGGAAGCCAACAACTAAGCGAATAGAAGAAATTGAAGTAAGAGGAGGGGAAACTATGGTCGATACGGTAGTTTATACCCATCACGGTCCTGTTTCCGAGGTGAAAATCGGTGATATGCATGAGCAAGTTGGTGCAAATGAGTCCATTTATCACGCCCTTCGATGGATTGCACATGAGCCATCCAATGAAATACGAGCTTTCTATCAGCTTAATAGAGCGAAAAATTACGATGATTATGTAGATGCCTTAACCCATTACCAGGCCCCTGCTCAAAACTTTGTGTTTGCTAGTGTCGAAGGAGATATTGCGTTATGGGTCAATGGTCGTTTTCCTAATAAATGGGATGGTCAAGGGCGTACGGTGAGTGATGGGACAGACCCGCTTTACGATTGGCAAGGCTGGATCCCCAGAGAACATAATCCCCATATTAAAAATCCAGAGCGTGGATTTGTCAGCTCAGCTAATCAAGAGTCTACAGCGCCAGATTACCCCTATTATATGGATGATGTATACGCTCCATTTGAGCGTGGTCGAAGAATTAATGATCGCCTATCTGAGATGTATGAAATAACCAAAGATGATATGCAGGCGTTGTTAATGGATAACTATTCCTATCATGCTTCGGAGATTTTACCTAGTATGTTGGAGTGGGTTAAGACCGATTCTTTGTCCCCAATCCAAATCGAGGTACTAGATTCTTTGCAAGCATGGAATTTCTTTAACAATGCCCCTTATCGCGCCCCTAGTGTCTTTCGAAGTTGGTGGATTGTATTATATGAAATTATTCTGGGCGATGAGTATGACGTCAATTTCCCACTAAGGGCCCCAGCAAGGGATCGTTTGGTTCAACAGCTAAAAGATAACCCCAATTTTTGGGTGGTAGATGACCAGACAACCCAAAGGGTTGAGACGATTCAAGATCAGGCTACTATATCGTTTAAAAAAGCGTTTGATGACTTAACCGAGTCTTACGGGCCATGGAGTGACGATTGGGACTGGGGATGGGTAATTAACAATAACATTCCTCACTTAACTCAAACCAATGGTTTAGGGGCATTGAATCTATACAGTGGTGGAGGTACAGAATCAGTGAATGCAACGCATGGAAGTTCGGGGCCCTCTTGGCGAATGATTGTTGAGCTTGGACCGGAAATCAAAGCTTGGGGCGTATATCCTGGTGGTGCTTCTGGAAATCCTGGTTCTCCTAATTATGATTCCATGATTGAATCTTGGAGAACGGGTGAATTATATGAATTGCGTTTCTATAAAGAGCCCCCACTTGATTACGATATATCATCGGGTCAGGAACCGAAGTCATTAGTTAAATGGAGTTTACGCCCATGATTATTTTGTTTCTTCTAATTGCTTTAAATGCTTTTTTCTTAAATTTAGTCCTCCCTTGGTGGTCAGTAGCGTTGCCGGGTTTATTTTTTGGTTACAGAATGCATGTAACCCCAATTCGGGCTTTTGGAATTGGTTTCTTTGCGGTATTCTTGGCGTGGGGTGTGCATGCCTTGTATATACATATTGCAAGTGCTGGTGTTTTAAGTGTGCGTATTGCAGAACTATTTGGCTTGAAGCAAGACTGGATTCTAATTGTTATTACAGCAGTAATTGGAGGTATGTTGAGCGGCTTTGCTACCCTAACAAGTTCACTGTTATCTCAAAGTAGAAATAAAAAATACTAAGTTAGTCTTGATGCAATCAGCCTATCTGATTATCTTAGTGAAATTGCAATCTAAGCTTGTTCATCATAGCGTTTTTCATTTCATATAAGTTGAGTCCGATAGGGTCATTTTATTTATTTTATGTGGCCTTGATAATGCGATTTATTAATGTTCAGGGGTCACAGCATTAATGAGGTTACATGTTATATTTATATCACTAAAATCCGGCGCGGTTCCCGTAGTCGGATTTTTTTTGAGCATTGGTTCAAGATGTAGAGGCATATTTAATTCTCATAAAGCAGCGGCTGCTATTCTAGGATCTTCAATCAAACATAATCGCGACCCCCTAAACAACAGAATTATTTAACTATGGCTTTGCAACCTCGAGAAAAAGCAACTTTAGCATTAAGTGATGGAACAATTGTTTATGGCTTCTCTGTCGGATATAAGGGTATTACCGGCGGCGAATTGTGTTTTAATACCAGTATGACAGGTTATCAAGAAATTTTTACCGACCCTAGTTATTATGGACAATTAATGATGATGACATATCCTCACATCGGTAATTACGGAACAATGGATCGAGACGATGAGCACCGAAAAGTAATGGTTGCAGGGGTAATCACACGTGCATTCTCTCACGAATTTAGTAATCCAATGGCCGATAGTAGTCTGCAGCAGTACCTAGTTGACAATAAAGTTGTAGGTATAACTGGAGTAGATACACGGGCGTTAGTTCGGCACATTAGAGAAAAAGGAGTTATGAATGCTGTTATATCGTCTGAGGAGTCAGATCCGGACAAATTGGTGGAGAAAGCAAAAGATTGGGAACCTATGGAGGGATTAGAATTAGCCACCAGAGTTACTAGAAGGGAAGCACAAACCTACCGGCCTGAGGGGGAATCTCGCTATAAAATAGCTGCTTTCGATTATGGGATTAAACGAAATATCATACAAAGTTTTTTAGTGCGAGGCTGTACTTTGAGGGTTTTTCCTGCTAAATGCTCATTGGATGAGGTTAAAGCCTGGAACGCGGATGGATTCTTTTTCTCGAATGGACCAGGAGATCCTAACCCCACCAGTGACTATGCTTTGGAGGTGGTAGAATTTGCTAAAGCGTCAGGCAAGCCATTATTTGGGATATGTTTGGGACACCAATTAATGGCATTAAGTGAGGGGATTAAAGTAGAAAAAATGTTTGTAGGCCACCGAGGAGCCAACCATCCTGTGAAAAATCTAAAGACTGGACTGGTTGAAATTTCAACACAGAATCATGGTTTTTCAGTAAAGGAGGATAGTGTTTCTGATAATATTGCTGAAATTACCCACATTAATTTGAATGATAAGACAGTGGAAGGTCTGACTTTTAGGCGGTTTCCAGGCTTCTCAGTGCAGTATCATCCAGAGGCATCACCAGGCCCTCATGATTCGGCCTATTTGTTCGATCAATTTGTGGGACTTATGGATAAACATAAGTCTTGAGTTAGTATTAACAAAGACTCTATAGTCATAGAATTAAATGAATATAACCCACTCTAACCCTCTTACAAAGCACTATGCCAAGACGTAACGACATTAATAAAATTCTCATTATTGGTTCTGGTCCCATAGTCATTGGGCAAGCTTGTGAATTTGATTATTCGGGTTCTCAATCCTGTCGCTCTTTGAAGGAAGAAGGCTATGAAATCGTTCTTATAAATTCCAATCCAGCTACGATTATGACTGATCCGATAATGGCGGATGCAATTTATATGCTTCCTATGACGACGGAATCTATAAGAGAAATTGTTGCAAAAGAAAAACCTGACGCAGTACTTCCAACTATGGGTGGCCAAACGGGGCTGAATTTGGCTAGAGATTTAGAAAAGGAAGGATTTTGGAAAGAGCAGGGTATTCAGATTATCGGAGTAGACATCGATGCGGTGGAATTGACCGAAGATAGGCAGTTGTTTCGGGATCGCATGGAGGAGATAGGCATAGAACAGTGCCGTAGCCGGCAAGCACACTCACTGCTAGATGCTAAGGAGATCAAAGAAGAATTAGGCGGGTTACCAATTGTTATCCGTCCTTCTTTTACTATGGGTGGTGCTGGCGGTGGTATAGTCTGGACAGAGGAAGAATTTGATAAAAAAGTACTTCATGGACTAGAAATGAGTCCAGTGCATTCCGTTCTTATCGAAGAAAGTATTTTTGGTTGGAAAGAATATGAATTAGAACTTCTAAGGGATGCAAATGATAATGTAGTAATTATTTGTTCTATTGAAAATATGGATCCAATGGGAGTGCATACGGGTGATTCTGTTACAGTGGCGCCAACACAGACTCTTACCGATAAGCAGCTACAAATTCTGCGAAATGCTGCCATAAAAATGATGAGATCCATAGGCACCTTTGCGGGAGGCTGCAATGTCCAATTTGCAATGGAGCCAGGTTCGGATCGATTTGTGGCTATTGAAATAAATCCAAGAGTGAGTCGATCTTCTGCTTTAGCATCAAAGGCTACTGGCTATCCTATAGCAAAAGTGGCAACAAAACTGGCAGTTGGATACACCTTGGATGAGTTGAATAATCAAATCACTGGAAATACCTCAGCTTGCTTTGAACCCTCTATTGATTATGTGGTTTGTAAAGTGCCTCGTTTTAATTTTGATAAATTTCCCGGAGCAGATGAGGAACTTTCTACTCAGATGAAGGCCGTTGGAGAGGTAATGAGTATAGGCCGTAATTTCCCTGAGGCGCTAAATAAAGCTTGGCAAAGTATGGAGGTGGGTCGTGACGGATTAGGAGCAGATGGATACGACGAAATCAACAGAAAAACTGTCCGAGAGCGTTTAGTTAAACCGTACTGGGATCGCAGTTTACAAATTCGCAATGCGTTTAAACTAGGCAGTTCTGTGGAAGAAATTGCAGATATCACTAAGGTAGATCCATGGTTTCTACAACAGATTGAATATATGGTTTCACTAGAGAACCGAACGGAAGCAAAAGGTTTAGAAGAACTTAGCAAAGATGAGCTCTATGAACTTAAACAGGCTGGTTTCTCGGACGCTCAGATTGCTTGGTTAGTGAGTAAATCTGGTACCAAAGTAATGGATGACCAGGTTCGCTCCTATCGCCTTGTGCTTGGTCTAAAGGCTGTATTTAAAGTAGTTGACACCTGTGCCGCAGAGTTTCCTGCAAAAACCCCATACTATTACTCAGCCTATGAGGGTGAAAATGAGAGTGTTATATCAGATCGTAAGAAGGTAATTATCTTAGGAAGTGGGCCTAACAGAATTGGACAAGGTATTGAATTTGATTATTCCTGTGTACATGCTGTATTAGCCACAAAAGAAATGGGCTATGAAGCAATTATGATTAATTGTAACCCTGAGACAGTTTCTACAGATTTTGATTTTGCAGATAAACTATATTTTGAGCCTGTTTATTGGGAAAGGGTACTTGACATCATTGAGCATGAACAACCTGATGGGGTTATAATCCAAGTTGGTGGCCAAACGGCGCTAAAGTTGGGCAAGCGACTGGTGAAAGCAGGCATAAATATTTTTGGTACAGAATTTCAACGCATAGACTTTGCCGAAGATAGAGGGGCTTTTTCTGATTTACTTATTCGACTAAATATACCTTTTCCCGAGTATGGCACAGCAACTGATGTACAAGGTGCCTTAAATATTGCCGATAGAATTGGATATCCGGTTTTAATTCGACCGAGTTATGTATTAGGTGGTCAAGGTATGCGGATTGCTGTCAAGCAAGGGGAATTAGAGCGATATGTAGCAAATATTTTAAAAACTCATCCCGAAAATGCCTTTCTGATTGATAAATATCTGGAAAACGCCATTGAGGTGGATGTGGATTCTGTGTATGATGGTACCCAATTACATATTGCTGGAATGATGCAGCATATAGAACCAGCCGGGGTGCATTCCGGCGACTCAACAGCTGTTATCCCCCCCTATTCCCTGTCAGACGAAGTTCAGACCGCAATACGAAAATATCAAGAATGTATTGCGAAAGCGATGGGTATTCAAGGGTTTTTAAACGTGCAATATGCAGTAAAAGGCGATAAGGTATATGTCCTAGAAGCGAACCCTCGAACTACTCGTACTATCCCCTTCCTTGCTAAAGCAACACAGCGACCAGAGGCAGAGATTGGAGTGAAAATAATGTTGGGCGCGAAACTTAGTGAGTTTAACTTGGAGTCAAAGCTAAGCTCTTGGGCTATAAAAGAACCAGTATTTCCTTTTGACAAATTTCCTGGGGTCAAAAAAGAGTTAGGCCCTGAAATGAAGTCAACAGGGGAGAGTATTTATTTTGCTAAAGATTTTAAAGACGAACACTTCAGGAAACCCTTCGAGTTCAAGAGTCTTTATTTGTCTAAATAGTGTTTCTTCTGGGCATTTATGGGTCTATATTATACTGTTGATAATGAATATTAATCCGGAAATATTATCTCAAATAAAAGGGTTAGAGCTAAAAGCCCAAAAAATTATAGAGGGCTTTATTGCCGGTCTGCATAAAAGCCCCTATCATGGTTTTAGTGTTGAGTTCGCGGAACATAGACCTTATAATACAGGCGATGATTTTAAACATATCGATTGGAAGGTATACGGAAAAAAGGAGCGTTTGTATGTCAAGCAATATGAAGAAGAAACAAATTTAAGATGTTTTTTGATATTGGATACGAGCTCCTCCATGCATTTCCAGCATAAGGCTAAGTGGACTAAACTTGAGTACTCTGCACATCTAGCTGCAGCAATGGGTTATCTAATGCAGGGTCAAAGAGACGCGGTAGGGTTTGCTT
Organism: Balneola sp.; assembly: GCA_002720745.1. Lineage (GTDB taxonomy): Bacteria > Bacteroidota > Rhodothermia > Balneolales > Balneolaceae > UBA1275. Next base: position 20,178 of record PBJO01000003.1, on the reverse strand, counting down.
CTTTTACTGATACGCTACGTAGTATACTACCCGCAAAGGGTACTAGAAAACATTTACGGCGTATCTTTTTAGAGATAGAGCCTTATTTGACGGTAAAAAAAGGTGATTGTACTGCTTCAGCTGCTGCCTTGCATGAATTAGCTGAACGTATTCATCAACGAAGTTTAGTGGTAATCTTTACTGACCTATTTGAAAACATAGAAGCACATAATGCATTGATTTCTGCGCTTAAACATTTACGCCATCGCAAGCATGAAGTTATATTGTTCAATGTAACTGAGCAATACACGGAATTGAACTTAAATCTCGAATATGAGCGTTATTTACTAGAAGACCTTGAGAGCGGTGAGCAACTCGAAGTTTCACCCGCTCAAGTAGCTCAGGATTATCGGGCAAAAGTGACTATGTACCTACAAGGGTTTAAGCAGGCTTGTAATGAGTTTCAAATAGATTTTGAATCCGTTTCCACCGAGCAGCCTTTCAGTGAAGCTTTAATTCATTATTTGAAAAAGAGAAGTCGCTTAGGATAGTATAGCTAGGAATTGATGTATAAGTTATGCGAATACTGGTTCGTTACTTATACTTATTCATACTACTTTTGATTGTTTTAGTATGTGATTCAGAATCCCCGGAGCCGCTCTTTTGAGCAACAATGCGAGTCGCTCTTTAGGTCCAGAAACTACAATCTCTTCTTTTCGAGCCTTAATTTTTGGCCAGATTTGGCGAAGCATTTCATTGGGATTCATTGCATGAGTATGTAAATCACCCATTTTTCCAAAAGCTTTTCCATCACCGGTGAGTGAATTTTGTGTTATGGCTGTTTTTATTGGTCCAGGGCATACTAGTGTAATGTCAATATTATGCTCATACATTTCTTGCCGTATGGAATCGAAAGCGCCTTGAATTGCATGCTTACTCGCTGCGTAACCTGATCGGTATTTGGTACCAAACTTTCCAGCTACTGAGCTAGTCACAATAATATGACCAGATCCCTTATTTACCATGCTGGGTAAGATAAAACGGCTAAGGGCTAGTGTACCAAATAAATTAACCTCTAAGAGTCTGCGAATGGTTTGCATATCGGTTTCAAGAAATAATGAGCGCTGACTAATGCCGCCATTATTTACTAGCACGTCCACCTTATTCTTCCATGCCCAGGCTTCTTCTGTTTTTTTTTGCAGAGATACATCTCCGGCAGAAAGATCTAATGGCATGACGAGTATATCACCATTGGGAAAGCTTGTTAACTCAGATTTAATTTTTTCTAATTCATCGACCCGTCTGGAAGATAAAATAAGATGGGCACCATCCTTTGCATATTGCTGTGCAAAAGCTTTGCCTATACCAGAGGAAGCTCCTGTTATCCAAATAACAGGTAGATCAGATGTGGTATGCGCGGTCATAGTATTGGGTGTTATTTACAAAAGTTATGTTTATAATTTAATTAATTAAAAAGAGTAACTATAGTGCTAAATAAAGATATAGAGTTGTCAAAACAAGCCTCTATTACATGCATTAATCTTCAATAAACCCTCATAAATGTGGAGATAAAACATACTTTATTACTACTGGAAGATGAATTAGAATCGGGTGAAATGTTGGCTAATTATTTAGAGATAAATCAATTCAAAACTCACTGGGCAAAGGATGGAAAGCAGGCATTAGCTATTATAGAGTCACATGCAGATGAAATTGATTTAGCTATTTTAGATATCATGGTTCCGTCCATGGATGGCAAAGAAATCTGTGCATATATTAGGAAGCATCCGGTATTATGTGATATTCCAGTTCTTTTCTTAACGGCTAGAGATGAGGAAAAAGATGAAATTGAAGGTCTAGAGCTGGGAGCGGATGATTACATCAAAAAGCCAGCTGGCTTACATTTAATTAAGGCACATGTAGAAAGTCAACTCCGAAGAATGCAACCAGAAAAAAAGCAATGGCTACGGTATGGCCATGTTTATTTAGACACCGACTCAAAGCAGATGTTTATTGGTAACCAGCAAATAGATCTAACACATACGGAGTATATTGTAGCTGAATTATTTTTTACTCATCCTAAAGTCGTATTTAGCAGACATGATATTTTGGAGCATATTTCGGATGAAGAAAAATTTATTTATGATCGGACTGTAGACGTGCACATAAAAAACCTTCGATTAAAGATGAATGATGAGGGTAAATTAATAAAAACCTATAGAGGTGTCGGCTATGGTTTCAATAGAGAGTTCCTACATTCATGAATATTCAATCCAAGCTTTCGGTAACCTATATATTATTACTAATCATTGGTATAATCACCATAAGTGCCTATGCCATTCTGAGTATTCGTTTCTTTTTATTTGCAGCAGGGCTTGATGAATTTAAAAACGATATGCGTATTGTTCGACAAGCCGTAGAATCTTCAGACGAGAATACCGATTTCTTCCCGTTCATTACAGAAACAACGGATTTATTTAAATATGATTTAGCCCTTTTTGATTCAACTGGAATACCCATATATAACACGCAACCAGAGCAAATTTTTATAGATTCACGAGAATTTTTAAGTGACCTTATAGTGGATTCAGTGCGAGCGAATAGTGAGCATATATACATAATGAACGATCCAGAATATTCAAGATTGGTTGCTTTTGCTAAAGTAGATGACGGATTTCCAAGCGTAAATTACTTACGAATTAGTAAGGATAAAGAAGAATACTATGAAGCAGTAGATAATATTCGTCATATTATCTATGCGGGAATGCTTTTTTCAATAGCCGCAGTAATGGTGGTGAGTTTTATTTTTTCAAAATATATGGCGGCGCCTATTAAAGAGCTTAATGATGCGGCGCTAACCATTGCTGACGGTCAGATACATGAAACCCTTGAAATGGATAGAAATGATGAATTTGGAACCCTTGCGAGCTCACTCAATAAAATGGCAGAACGGTTTAAAAAAGATAATAGGCAACTCCAATTGCTGAACGAAAAGCAAAATCAATTTTTTGCCGATATTGCTCATGAGGTGAGAAATCCATTACATACGATATCTGGTGCTATTGAAATGCTCCAATTACAGAATTTGTCACAGGAAAAAAAGTTACAATATATGGTGACTATGCAGAACCAAGTGGAACGCGTGAGTCGTTTATTCAATGACATAAAAATGCTGCAAAGATATGATATGGATCAACATTTTATTGATAAAGAGGTAGTAGAATTAAAGTCTTTTTTAGAGAAAATAATTATTACATATAAACCATTAGCGCAGGAAAAAAATATCGATTTAATTTTAACAGTTAGAAGTAATATGAGAGTACATGCCGATCGAGATAAGTTAGATCAGGTGATGGATAATCTTATTACGAATGCCTTAAAGTATACCAACGAAGGTAGTATTAATGTACTTTGTGTACAAGTAGAGGCTCAAATCCAAATTTCGATACAGGATACAGGTATCGGTATTGCATCTGAACATCTCGATCGTCTTTTTGACCGTTTTTATCGTACGGATAAAGCCCGTTCAAGGGATAAAGGTGGCACAGGATTGGGGCTTGCTATTGTACGTGGTATTCTAAGGGCACATGGAACTGACATACTAGTAAGTAGTGAAGTAGGAATAGGTAGTCGTTTTTATTTTGAGCTACCGATAATATCCTAATATAAACGTAGTTCGCATTAATTACTTTCCATAAAAAAGCCCCTTTTAAATAAGGGCTTTTTTTAAGTTCATTGATTCTCACTATCGTGATGTCATTGTATCTAAATTATACAATGAATTAAGTAGAGCTTCTTAATAGATTAACCTATCTAATATAAATTAATGTTATTTAAAAAAGCGTGAGCCATCTTTTTGTAGGGCATATTCGATAGCTTAATGGCGTGCAGCTGACCGAATAAAATTGATGAAATTCTGTGAGTTAACATCTGGATTTCCTTTATTATAATAGCTAATAACTCTAAATATAATAGCTAATAACTCTAAATTTAGCATATAATTCATCCGGTGTTTTCACTGTAAGGGTGTAATTTTCCTTAGGTAAAACAGCATGTGGAGGTGTATTATTCATAGTGTAGGTATACCATGAGGCCTCTAAGCTTCCATAACCATCCAAAGGTGCTTCATCTACCAAATTAAATGCTATGTTTAGTGGTTGTATTCCACCATTGTGTCCGGTATTAGCAATGATATTGGTTGCATTAAACCCAATATCCCATTGTGATGAAAGCGTATCCTCGACAATAGTTCCAGTGTCGAGATCTAAGAATGTATATGAGTCAACATGATAAAGTTGAGTGCTTTCAGATGTCTGTAAGACATAGTTAAAGGTAAAATAGCCAGCTGATGAGCGAGTCATAAAATTAGCAAATTCAGCCGAGGTCACATCTGGGTTCCCTTCGTAATAACTAAGTATTTCCATTTTAGCATAGTTACCCGTTGGAGTTTTAATAATAATGGTCGCGTCGCTTTTGGGTAAGACAGCATGTTTAGGCAAATTTGGTGCTTCACCTGTGTAAACATACCACGAAGCATTGGTGTCACTAAAACCCATCTCTGGGGCATTCTTAACCTCAGAATAAGTTGATTGAATGACTTGTATACCACCGTCATGCTCTGCATTGGCTAAAAGTGTGGTGCCTCCAAAGGCGATATCCCACAAATCTGAGCTTGAATCTGCAACAGTGGCCCCTTGATCTAAATCGTAAAAGGTATATTTACCTGCCTGATCAGGATAATCATTGATATCTCCAACAGGTTCTTTATTCTCGATGATAGTATTATACATGCAGATACTAGTGTATGTATACATCGATACGGATATATAGCATTTTTCAGCATTCGTTTATGAAATATATAAGGTAGTATAATCCCTTGATAAATAGTCTGATTAATTAGAACAGCAGAAATAAAAGAATAGATTGTGAAGATAATGTGAAGATAAAAGGAAGCGTTATAAATGCTTAACAATCATCAGAAATGCGGACCAGTCGTATAGCTGCTCCCATATACCCTATTAATTGGGAGATTCCGCCAAGCGGAGTGAGATAAACAATCCATGGATTTGGTGCTAAACATAATATATATATACTGCCCGAGAAGAGTAAAATCCCAGCTATAATAAATTTCATATCTAGTTGAAGTGAAACGTGATAACTACGTTCAAGCAAACTTAAACCCATTAATCCTAGTGCATTCCAAAATTGATAATGTACGGCTATTTCCCATTTTTCAAGTAAACCACCTGTTAATTTACTTTCTAAAAAATGAGAGCCTATGGCTCCCAACACAATAGCGACGGCTAAAAATACAAGTGACATTGCACTATAACGAGATATTGGACAAGTCATAACAAAAAGTTGTTCAATTAATAGTCATAATGTTTACATAAATAATGAAGATATTATGAATTGAGCACAATAATTTAGTGTTGTATGTAACAGTCGAAAAATTCAATTATATATCACATAACTAACATCAATGAACAATCAACAAATTTTATTTATAGGGTCTTTTATTACGGTGGCATTAGCGGCAGTTCTATTTTGGCCCTCTAGCGATATCGAAAAGCCTCAAGCTGCAGCTTCAACAATTATGGAATCTTCTAATTCAATAGCGCATACTTCGGAAGGTGCTATTTTAGTTACCATGTATAAGAACGAGGGTTGTATGTGCTGTACACGTTGGGCCGAGCAAATGAAAAATGAAGGGTTTTATGTTACTGAAAAGGTGACTAGACAATTAGGAGTGATTAAATCCGAACAGGGCATTTCGAATGAATTAGCCTCTTGCCATACAGCCATGATCGATGGATATGTTGTAGAAGGACATGTTCCCTCTGTCGATGTTAAACGCTTATTGGAGGAACGCCCCGATGCTATTGGACTCTCAGTTCCTGGCATGCCTGAGGGGTCACCTGGGATGGAAGGTCCTAATCCAGATCCCTATGATGTTCTCTTAATTAGTTCGGACGGAAGCACTTCCGTATTTAGCTCGTACAAATAAATTTTTGGGAACCATTTTCGAGTTCTACGATGTTAATAAGACATATTGTAGATTCATACTCCGAATAACTCAAACCGACTTAAACCCCCGATCCTGACAGGTCTGGGGGTTTTTTATGGCTTAAATTTAGCTTATAAATCCGGGTTTCCAACCTGAATGGTTTTTTCAATGAGCTTTCCGGAATTAAAATGCAGTAAAAAGCTAATGCTGTCTCCTACGTTCATATCGTTAATTGGTTGAATAATCATGATATGATACCCGCCCGGTTCGAAAAAGATTTGCTCAGTCGGTTGAATAGGAACAAATGGCTGCTCTTCCATCACCATAATGCCATCATTCAAATAACTCAGATGTATTTGGACATCCTTAGAAGAATTTGACGAAACTCGAATAAGGCTATCAGGCACAGATCCATAATTTTCCAATTTGAAATAAGCAGCACTCATCATATCCGCCTTGGTTGGTCGAGCCCATGCGTTATCTACGTTAATGTTCCATTCCATGTTATCCATGGATGAGTCGGCTAAGATATTTTGCTTCTCAAAGACTAATTTGGAATGATCCAATTTGTTGTTACATCCAACCATTAGCGGCGAAATAATGGATATAAGTAACATAATTAGGAGGTGTATTTCTGTACGAACAGAAACAGAGCTTAAGAGAAATGTTTGGTTATACATAAATCTAATGTCTATTGGATTAGCGATTGTAGATCTTGAACAATAAGGGATGGAATAGAAGGCATACTGCCTCCATATTCAATAATAATTTCACCTTTTGGATTCATCACCATAATTTTATCAGAATGATTAAGGAAGTAGATTTCCTTTCCGCTTTCGGTGTTTGTACGCATAGATACTTGGGTCCGAACTCGTACACTATCCATAAAATTTTGAACTATTATTGGTTCACCAGTAAGAAAGTTGATATTTTCATTTACTTTAAACACTTCCTTATAGCGATGTAGCACATCAGGGGTATCTCTTTTTGGATCAAAACTTACCCCTAAAAACTGCACATTAGCAGGATAGCCTAACTCCTTTTGAATTTTAATCAGATTCTGGGTGATTAAAGGACAAATATCTGGGCAATTAGTGTATATAAATCCTAAGACTACATATTGTCCATGAAAATCTTCTGGAAATTGAACCCTTATACTGTCTTGATTTACCAACTCGAATGAAGTGTCATTCATATTGTCAATAACTTTGTAGTCATTCACGCAGGTACTTTGAGTAATAACTAGTGATAGCACAAGAAATAATAGTATGGCTGATGATATTTTTAGGGTCTTTATAGGCGTATTCATATTGTTGGGTCTATCTATAGAATGTGGTCGTGAGTGTGATTGCAAATAGTATTCCTTGGGTTCATGTTTGTACCAATGTTCGTTGTTTTGTAATGTGAACTTCACACAGGTGCTTGCGCTACTCCTTTGTAGTTTCTACTTCATTTAGCAGTAGTTTCATTAGAGATTCTGCCGCCGAACGCCCTAAGCTTTGTATTTCTTTTTCATTAAGCTCATCCTCGACTTCGAAGGTCAGGGCATCGGTCTTGAAGGTCTTATAAATCCAATTTTTTGCAATGGGTGAATTGGGTTCAAATTCTTCGCTTCGAAAATTTAGTTCAGGATTTGCTTCGGAAACAAAGGGAAACCATCGTTGCGTGAAGTTATCTATGCCGGTGATTACTGCTTCATTGATAGGGTAGAAAACGTTTTCGTTTGTGGAATGAAAATCTATGCCATACACTACCCTATAACGCCCATCTGCTAAGGGAGATAATGCATCTCGGACGGATCTTGTTTCAGGTTGGCGAAAATATTCCCAATCTCTGTTCAAATCAATTCCACTCGAATTATGTCGCCAATGTCCTTGTTCAACTCCATCTGGATTCAACATTGGATAGGCAATAATGCGGAAGTTGGATCTAAAGGTTTGTGCAAGTTCATCGGTATCCATCAACCTGCTAAAGAAATATAGAAAACTCCGATAACCGGAAACTTCTGGGGGATGTTGCCGTGAAAAAAGGATTAACAAGCCCTCTTTTTCGCTCCCTAAATTACCTAGGCTTTGCCACTGCAGAATGGCTCTATTATTATGTGAATAGCCAACGGTATCTACTGTAATTTTAGAGGCAAAGCCGCTATACTCGGGATAGTTTATTAAAGATTCTAGACTATTCGCCTGCACAGGATGAGCAGCAATCCATTGCTTTTGGATACCAATCTGAATGCTCAATAGTAGATCTCCACCTATTGAACTGAATATACTATCTGGTAATAGTTTCCAGCTCGTGAGGTCTGCAGACTCACCTATTTTGGGTATGTACCGGTGAAGTCCGTTTTCATACGATAAACGAATGAGAATTTTTTGTTCCCGATCACTCCAAATTTGAAAAGCATACCAGGGTGAATTATTGATGGGTGCATTTTCAGGTTCTATTTCGATAATTACGGTGTCTTGACCAGACCCTGTGGCTAACCAGGCATTGGAGACTCGAGCGCCATTAAATTCATTACTAATCCATATTTTTGGCTCACCAATGCCAATAATGCGTTTTTTTTGATAAATAATTGCTTTGTTTTGGGTATCCGTTACATCAGGCGGATCGTATGAATATCCACTGAAAGGCTCAGTAGACGAACAATTGTATAGGAAAAGTACTGCAAAAAGTAGTAATGGCAGAAGTTGTGAAAAATGGTTGGCTGCGTCTATTTGATTTAAACCTTTGAAATGATTCATAATGATATGGTATATAAAGACTAAAACTATTTTTGCTTCTGATTAAGATACTATATTATAAAATGATTAAGTAGATATTGAAATGGTATTCAATTTCATAGATACAAGTTTATTACTGAAGTATTCACTGATTTTTATGGTTATACTAAAGTTATGCCTACTCGAAGATGTTTTCGGGCAAGAAGAGTACGCTACCAGTGAGTTTGTTTTTAGAGAGAATACTGTAGATTGGCCAATTGATGTTCCATATGAGATACCGGTGAGAGCGATTCGGTTTGGGGGTCAGAAGCGTTTCACAGAGCCCATACTCCGTAATCAAATAAACGCTGAACTCCCAGCTTTGTGGAAACAGAAATGGGCCGTCGCACAAGCTTGGACCCTCTATAATTTGAGTTATATTTTGCCAGACTTTGGTAATAGTGCCTTACCTCTTTGGGATTCAATTATTATAAAGCAACAAATACAGCAATTAAGGCGCTTTTTGAATACTCAAGGGTATGAGGATGCGGAAGTACATGCGCATGTTGTACCTGTTGAAAACAAGGTGTTTTGGGATGTTTGGTTTCACATCAACTTAGGCGCCCCAACTGTTATATCCGAGGTTAAAGTACGTATCGTAGCCTCGGAGGAAGAGCTCGATGATGTTGAGCAGCAGAATTGGGTTAGAGTCATGGGAGTAGATCTAAGTCAAGAAGCTCAGCAAGAATTTCGAAGGAAAGGACTGGATTTGTCTTTCATCGAGCAATTAAGCTTGGCGAGACAGCTAAGCAATACCAACTATATCGAACTAGACATATTCAGAGAGCAAAACAGATTAGGCGGAGTGGCACTAGAAAATGGATACATATACGCAGAAATAATTTTTAAAACCCATACTGGGAACAATAAAGGCCAAAATATCAATGTTTTGTCCAAGAATAAAATAGTATTTTTTGATATTATTCTTGGTCAAAGACCGACCATCAAAGATATAATAGTGGAGGGTGAACAAACGGTATCAAAGGATATTGTTCAGAGAGAACTCACACTCAAGATTGGTCAATATTATAGTGAATCTGCAAGGAGAAACTCCCTTACTCAGTTATTTGCTCACCCTTTATTTGATGAAGCTGAAATACAAATTTGTGAACAGCCAGACACAGCCTCTTTAACTTTGAAGGTAAGAGTTATTGAAGAGGAGATGCGTTCTTATCAGTGGAGAGTTGGATTAGGCTATTTTGACCGACTAGAGCGACCTGTAAATATCCTAGAGGGATATCAATTATTTCGGACTCAAGGGTCTTGGGTACATAGAAATTTAGGGGGCGGAGGACAACAGTTTTCAACTAACTTAAAACTTTCATACTTCGAGCGGTATGTTGAGGCGGACTATCTTTTTCCATTTGTCTTTAATACCAATAGCAGTATTCGCATTCATCCGTTTAGCCAATACCGAGACGAAAGAGCCTATAATATAAACTCGAATGGAGTTGAGACAGCATTTAGTTATGTTTTGAATAACCGATTAACAGGGTCCATTTCATATCGCTTTGCGCTGAACGATGAGTCAAATATTGAAGCTGGGCAAGGTATACCTGATAGTCTTTTAACCTATAATCTTTCGGTTTTTAATATTAGTTCCAGATATCATTCTAAAGGAATTATAGGCTATAATACTTTTTTGATTCAGCCGACGTTAGAATTTTCTGGACTATTTGGGGAAGGCGATTTTAGCTATCAACGTCTTTCACTGGATCTGCGAAAATATACTCCAGTTAGGGGAGGATCCGTTGTTGCAGGTCGAGTTCGTGGAGGATGGATATTCGAACAAAATAGGGATAGTCTACCATCAGATGTTCGGTTTTATAATGGTGGAAGTACACTGGTACGGGGTTGGGCTAGGCATAATTTAGGCCCTAAAGAATGGGTTGAGCGGGTAGATAGCTCATCAGACAATACGGTTAGTCGTTATAGTTTTGTCCCAACGGGCGGTAAAGCGTCACTAACCTTAAACCTAGAATGGCGAGAGCAGTTTAAAAACTGGAAAGGTGGTTATGGTGTTCTATTTTTAGATGGAGGCCAAGTTTGGAAGAATACCGAAAGTGTTGCAATGAAAGATATACAATGGGCTTTAGGTGCAGGGATAAGATATCGAGCACCATTTGGTCCGATACGAATAGATATAGCCTACAAGCTAAACCCCAGTATCCAAGATTTAGGAGCTATACCTGGAGTAAGAGATAAGAAACCATGGGCAAGGTGGGTTTTGTATTTATCCATTGGAGAGGCATTTTAAGGTGGAATTATTTTGATATTTTTAAACATTCAATATTGACAACACATCCTATAACATGAATAAAGGACGTAGTAACTTAATAATTTTTATACTCTTTTTGGTAGCTAGCTATTGTACTGGTTGTGTTAATTATGGCGCTTTTCAGGGAATTACCAGCGATGGATTATATATTGGTCCCTTACCTGTTCAAAGTAGGATGGTAGAGCCCCAATTTTTTTCTCCGATCGATACAAGCTCTATTTGGTATGCCAATTATTTTAGCTATGTAAGTCAGGATTCATATTTGTGGGAGGAGTTATTACGAAGTGAAGTTGAAGATTTGGCATTAGAAGGTTTAGGCATGGATATTATAGAAATAGATCAAAGTGGGTTTGATGGCCGTGGACCAACACTAAAAACGGGCTGGATATTTTCTGACCGGTCGCAATTTTTTATTGTAAACGAATTGGCTGGACGATCCCCAAATACATTTTTTCTTTTACAAACGACGATAAAACCATATTGGGATCTGATTATTACTCAGTCAGGAGAAGCCAGAGAAGGTATTGATCTACAATATAGAATAGATTACTGATTGGGTACGTCTGTTGTCAGTGATTTATATAAGAAGCAAACTAACTTGTTATTTGTCCAGTCTAAATACTTTAGACTGATTAACTATATCGATAAAATACTTGTCGAGATTCAGTAAGCAATCTGTCATAGACAAAATTTAGGTTATTGGATAAGGATAGTTTCCATCCAGGTGTATCGAGGTCCTCTTATGCTGGTGATTAGGAACTTTTGTCGATATAATATAGGAATATGATATGAAGGTAGGCTTAAGTACTCTCTTTAAATTCAAGAGTCTAAAGAAGCAAGGTATCCACCTTTATTAAAATTGATGGCAAATACTGCATTCATGAACATAGCGGCAATTACAGAGTATATTGTAGCCCATATATCGATAATATAAACAGCCATTATAATTATAATTATGTCTACAATCATCTGAAAGCGTCCAGCATTCACATTGTGGTAATTACTCAGGTACAGTGACATAATATTTAAACCACCCAAGGACACCTTGTGACGAAACAGCATTAATAAGCCTGCTCCCATCAAGGACCCACAAAACACTGCAGAAAATAGTGGTATGGAGGAATCGATTGCGATTCACTGTAAAATCCAGTCTGAAAGTATGGATACTAGACCAACAATAAAGGATGTTTTATGCTGAAAAACTAACCCAAACGCCAAACTGCCAAGGCATAAAAAGGGATATTAATGACAAAAAAAGTTGACCAAAACTCCATGAATTTGCATAAGAACCTAAAAATGCAACTCCAGCTGTCCCTCCAATTAAGAATTCTTGCTGGATAAACAATGCAACCCTAAACGACACAAATAAACTATGTCCAACACTTTTAAAAGAGGCATTCTCGTTGTTTTTTTCCTTGATTGTATTAGCTGATATTATATTATTACTTATCATATTTCTAGTTCGTCACGAATGAGCAACAAGATTGATGAATGTGGAACTATGATATATTTTTCATTTTCAAACTCAATTTCATGAGCACGACTTTTAAGAAAAATAGCCAAATCACCCTCTGTGGCTTGCATTCCAATATATTTTGTATCGTCTGTTGCCTTCCAAACTTCTTCCACATCAGTGTTAGGAATAGGATAACCAGGTCCCGTTTTTAAGATATATCCACTTTGGATTTCCTCTTTTTCTTTTACCGAGGCAGGTAAGACTAATCCACTTCGAGTGTGTGTTTCCATCTCGCGGGGTTTAATGAGTACACGGTCACCCACTATAATAAAATTGTCAATTGAATTAAGATATTCTTGGATCATCTATTAATGTTTATTTTTGCGTTAAATTAATCAGAGGGAAAAGGCGGCGGTTGAAATGTTTTTTATTTAATTAAAGATACAAATAAAATTAGCAATGCATGAGATTAGACATTGTATAGTCTAGCTATTTTGATAGCTAAGTGAAATTAAACTTCTTAGTCATCCTTATAAAATCTGTCCCAATTGGCCTAAACGTTATTAATAATAATACTTTCAATTATGGGGTAGATTTCTTTATTTGCATGTGAGAAAATTTAATCAATTCAATTAAATTATGCAGTCATTACGGTTTCGTTTGAGTCTTATGATGTTCCTTCAATTTTTTATTTGGGGAGCATTTTTTGTGACTATGGGCGCCTATCTCTTGCAGGTGTTTGAAGGAGAAGAGAGTTTAAATACTATAATTGGTAGCGCATATGCTACTCACAACTGGGCAGGTTTACTAGCTCCTGTGTTTGTTGGCTTGTTAGCCGATCGGTATTTTAATGCTGAAAAGGTAAATGGAATCTCTCATCTTGTGGGAGCAGTCCTTTTATGGACTGCTGCTGGAATTACCGAGCCTAGCACCTTTATATGGGTAATGCTTGCCTATTTTATGCTGTATATGCCATCCTTAGCCTTAGTTAATGCTATTGCATTTGCCAATATTGATGATCCAGATTCAGAATTCCCCCGAATCCGGGTTTGGGGAACCATTGGATGGATAGTTGCAGGATTCATGATTGCGGGTACTGTATTAGGTTTTATTCAAATACCCTTGCTTAGTTGGCTAACAGGTGTCGAGAGTAATATTCAGTCCACTAATATTCCTCTTAAAGTGAGTGCCTTTATATCTGTTCTNTATGGACTGTACAGCTTTACTCTTCCTGCAACTCCACCGTCGGCAAGCGGGGAGAAATTTGATGTTAAGCAGGCATTGGGATTAGATGCATTAAAATTACTTAGTGAAAAAAACTTCGCCATTTTTTCTTTTAGCAGTTTTGCTATTAGTATTCCATTAGCATTTTATTATGCTCGTACCAATGATTTTATTGCAGCGGTAGCTTTCGGTGAGCAGTCTCCTTCGTTTATGGCAATTGGACAAATGAGCGAGGTGCTGTTCATGTTAGCCATCCCTCTATTTTTAGCGCGCCTTGGAGTGAAATGGATGCTACTTGTGGGTATGCTAGCATGGACCACCAGATATTTACTATTTGGTTTATTTCCAAGTTCAACGGCGCTCGTTGTTTTGGGTATTGCTCTTCATGGTATTTGTTATGATTTCTTTTTCGTTACAGGTCAACTTTATGTCGATAAAAAAGCTCCTAAACATTTACGTGCCAGTGCCCAAGGGTTCTTTAATTTGTTGACTTATGGTGCGGGGATGCTGATTGGTAATTATGTACTGGGCTGGTGGGGAGATCGAATTTCACTCGATGGATCCACTATAGAGGGTTGGATAGCTGGAGCCCAAAATTTTTGGGTCATGCCTGGCATTGTAGCTTTAATTGTAGCTGCCTTTTTCTTTGCACTTTTTTGGGACAAAACCACTGATGAATATGAACTTGTGGAGGAAATAGTATAAATGCAGCATAGAAAACTCAGGATGGGAATGATTGGAGGAGGCAGTGGAGCTTTCATTGGNGCTGTGCATCGAATGGCAGCACGGTTAGATGGTCAAATCGAATTAGTTTGCGGTGCTTTTAGTAGCTCTCCTGAAAAGAGTAAAGANACCGGACAAGAGCTATATCTAGCGGAAGACCGTATTTATGATACTTGGAAAGATATGATTAGTCAGGAAGCCCAACACAATGAGGGAGACCGTATGGATATTGTTTCTATAGTCACGCCCAATCATTTGCATGCTNCTCCAGCAATTATGGCCTTAGAGCATGGTTTTCCAGTTATTTGTGATAAGCCGTTGTGNCTATCAACCGGAGAGGCTTTAGAAATCAAAGATATGGTAGAAAAATCAGGTTTACCTTTTGCGCTAACCCACACCTATACGGGTTATCCTATGGTTAAACAGGCACGGCATATGATTGCATCAGGCGAGTTAGGTCCGGTTCGCAAGGTAGTAGTGGAATATCCNCAGGGATGGCTTACCGACAAGTTAGAGGACGAGGGGCAAAAACAAGCGGTTTGGAGATCCGATCCCGCCAAAGCCGGTAAAGCGGGAGCATACGGTGATATTGGAACGCATGCCGCTAATATGGCCGAATATGTGTCAGGTTTACAGATAATCAAGGTGTTATCTAAGATGTCCAAGGTGGTTGAAGGACGTTTACTGGATGATGACACTTCGGCCCTATTAGAATTTAAAGGTGGAGTACCTGGGGTGTTAATTTGTTCACAGGTTTCCGCCGGTGAAGAAAATGCGTTGAGGGTTAAAGTCTATGGAACTAAGGGAGGGGTAGAATGGTGTCAGGAAGATGAAAANACACTATTAGTCAAGCGACATAGAGCTCCTAATCAAGTGTACCGGACCGGAGTAGATAATTCCTATTTGGCAGAAGTGGCATTGGCACATGCACGAGTTCCTTCTGGGCATCCTGAGGGATATATTGAGGCTTTTGCCAATATTTATAGAAATTTTGCTATGGCAGTTCGAGCTAATTTTTCAGGGTCATTACATGACCCTATGTATGATTTTCCAGATATTGATGACGGTGTTCATGGCATGGCTTTGGTAGATGCCATAGTGGAGTCATCCCTTAAAGGTAATGCATGGATTTCACTTAAACATTAGGTGTTTAGAATGGAGTTAGGCACCCCCATAATATTTTATTGTAACACGAATACATCAGTTAAACCCATATGAAAACTATCAAAGGCCCAGCTATTTTTTTTGCACAGTTTATAGACGCATCTGCCCCTTTTAACTCATTAGATGGTTTATGCCAATGGGCGTCTAATTTAGGGTACAAAGGAGTTCAGATACCGAGCAACGTAGATTTTATGATCGATTTGGATACTGCAGCCGAAAGTCAAGACTACTGTGACGAACTAAAAGGAAAGGTAGCTTCTTATGGTCTTGAAATCACAGAACTGTCTACCCATATACAAGGCCAACTAGTGGCAACACATCCGGCTCATGACACTATGTTCGATGTATTTGCCCCTGATAAAGTAAAAGGTAATGAACCTGCCCGACGAGAATGGGCCATCGATCAGGTAAAAAAGGCTGCGATAGCCAGCCGGCGTCTTGGTTTAAAAGCGCATGCTACTTTTTCTGGTTCTTTGCTTTGGCCTATGGTTCATCCTTGGCCACAGCAGCCTANGGGTTTGGTTGAGGACGGCTTCTCGGAACTAGCCAAACGATGGTTACCTATCCTGGATGTATTTGAGGATAATGGAGTGGCATGCTGCTATGAAGTTCATCCAGTGGAGGATATACACGATGGGGTTACCTTCGAACGCTTTTTGGCAGCAACTGGGGATCATAAAGCGGTTAGTATATTGTATGATCCCTCGCATTTTGTATTGCAGCAACTCGATTACTTAACGTATATCGACCATTACCACGAGTTTATAAAGGCGTTTCATGTAAAGGATTCTGAATTCAATCCGACGGGAAAAAAAGGAACCTTCGGTGGGTATGGCGACTGGAGAGATAGAGCAGGTCGTTACCGATCACCAGGGGACGGTCAAGTAGACTTTAAAAGTATTTTCACTAAACTAACCGAATATGGTTTCGACGGCTGGGCGGTTTTAGAATGGGAATGTTGTGTTAAGTCTCCCGAGCAAGGNGCTAGAGAGGGTGTTTCCTTNATACAAAATCATATTATTGAGGCTACACAAAAGGCCTTTGATGACTTTGCTGGATCAAAAGGGGTGGATCANNCACTTAATCGGCAAATATTAGGGCTAAAGGANTAGCCAATCANTCTAAGCCTTCAGCTGATTCTTTGCGTAATACGTCCCTTCTGTTATCCATCGACTGAGTATCAATGAGTTTGTTAAAAGGGTCTATGCCAACTTCAGATGGTTTGGCGTCAACGGTAAAACGCAGCGTTGTTTCGATTTGGTCAAATCGATGTTTTTTCAGGTAAATAACAGAGTCCTGCCCTTGTGTATCNTTTGTGAAAATACCCACATCTATATAATCGCGNAGAGGCAGGGATTGGATAGGTCTTCGAAGTTCTTCTTTNTCNAATANTAAACTGTCTCCAGCNGTATCTTTATAGATCCNCTTTCCTTTTTCNTCACTCTGATATTTAGCCGCTANAAGNGTGAATTCAACTTCATAGGTGCTATCTTGGTTAATCCACCATTCNGCTTTATCTANACGATTATCATAGAGGGTNATNGTTCNGAATAAATCATCTATAAGNTAGCTTAGACTATCAGGTGTAGCTAGTGCAATTTCGTTTACAAATTCTTCGGCAATTGTATAGGGAGCCTCTTGGTAAGCNACTTTGTTGAGGTATTTTTGTATGGCTTTATTTAATGTTTCTTCGCCTAANTAATCACTTAAGGCATAAAGTACNAAGGAGCCTTTATTATAATGTATGTATTGCTGGTTTTCATTAAACATTAAAGGTTTTTCATTTAATCTCTCNAGCGNNCTNCCACTTAAATAGCTATCGAGGGCATTTTTTAAAAATGTCCTCATTTTATCATTTCCGTATTCTTTCTCTAAAACCTTTAAGGANACATATTCAGACATACTTTCAGACATGAGTGTAGCCCCTTTTACGTTAGCTCCAATAACCTGATGCGCCCACCATTGATGAGCAACTTCGTGAGCACTAATACTAAATGGATAATCTACACCATATTGATCTTCATCATTTACGTCTGCAATAAAGCCAACAGCCTCTGAGTAAGGGATAGTATTTGCAAAAGATTGAGCAAAACCTCCACCTGTTTGGGGAAATTCAATGATTCGTACTTGTCGGTGCTGATAAGGGCTAAATGCTTGAGAACTAAAATCCAGTGCATTTTTAATACCTAGTATCATACGATTGATATTAAAATCATGTCCAGGATGGTGATAAACCTCGATGGCAACAGTATCACCATTTTCTCGAAGCCAATAGTCTTCTTGTATGGCAAATTTGGCAGAAATAAAGGAGTAAAAATTCAAAATGGGAGCATCCATTTTATAGTGGAAATATCTACGGTCGTTTTCAGTCCACTCTTTTTCTAAATACCCAGGAGCAATAGCAATTTGATCACGTTTCGTGCTAATAATCGTTTCGAAGTCAATCCAATCTGCATCATATGATATGTAATTGTTCATCCTTGCTAAGGAATCAGAAGGATCAGGCATTCGGTCTCTTGTTGGTAAATCGAACTTTTTACGGGATTCCGGACCTATGAGTTCGCCTGCTGAGTTATATCCAATTCTAGGTAAAATTCCATTATTCAAGAAAGTGCCATTAGCTAAAACTGGTGAATTATTACGCAATAATTCATTTGGATTATTTGATAGATTAAATTCAAATTGTATTGAATCACCAGGTTGTAATGGTGGGTAAATCCTAAAAATATCATAATTGAATGTGCTGTCTTCAACCAGAAGCTCATTACTGACATTAAAACTAAATTCAGTTTCTAGACTACCATGATCAATGTGTATGGAATCAATAACAAAATCAGTTTTATTCTTTAGTGTATATTTACCTTTTACTACCAAATCACGACTTTCTGGATAAAGATCCATTTCGACATAAACAGCAGTTATTCGGGGTTGAGGAGTGGATCGAAACTTACCATATTTTTTTTCCCATTCCGCAGCAGAAGCTTCTCGTTCATTTGATGATAATCTCTCGTATTTAATATTGTCCACATAGTAGATATAAGAGCCTAGGCTGAAAAAAACGGTTAGTAAGCCAATGAAAACACTTAAGTTTAAGGTACTTATTCGTTTTTTAGCTACTATAATACGTTCTTTCCAAGATGGATAAGACCCTCTTGGAAATATCCAATATGCAGAGATAAATAAAGCTACTCCTAGGGCAAGCCAATAAATTTTATATATGAAATATTCGGGAAGGAAGTGTCCATATCCATTCATATCAGAATAGGGCGTGGGTGAGGCTTGATTGAATTTAAACATTATTTGTTCTATGCCGACCGAACCTAAAAAACTCTGCCCTATTGAAACTAAAAGAAGAATAAAAAAACCGATAAAATAATTTTTAAAAACAGTATGAATCGAAAGGGCTAACAAAGACCAAATAAATAGTCCGATGAATTGAATTCCATATAGTTCTTTTATGTACAATCCAATTTCAAAACTATAATAACCTTGAACGCTTTGAATAATAATACCCACTATTATTATTGTTGATAACAGTATTATCTGCATAAGACTTATTGCACATAATTTTGCACCGAATATAACCCAAGTTTTTGTGGGGGTACTATGAATCAATGATGCCATCCCTGTAGTATGATCTCTTTGTAAAATCATACCTGTATATAAAAACGTTAGCAAATTGATAAATAACCCGATTGAACCGGCACCAAAAAGTAAAATTTGCCAAGTTACTGGAAGAGTGGGTGTTTCAAGAATAGTATTACTTACAAGTATTGTGGATACTGCCAAGGTTATTGCTAACAGTGTTATTATAATAAAAGGCCATCCTTTTATTATATATTTTAAATCACTTATGGTGATTAGCCAGAGTTGTTTTAATTGATTTAAAGGTCCAAAATTTAAATTAACTTTTGGTAAAGTTAATTTCTTAATTACTCGATCATTACTTTCCTTTTGTGTTATTTTTTCTTTTTTCCAGGGCCATTTTATATGGATAGGTTGTTGATGGAAATCAAATTTGGCATAAATACTATAAAATGTTATTGCACTTACTGCTGACCAGACGACTCTATTTAAAATCACCCATTTTTCCCAAGGCAACTTATTTTCATTTTGTTCATAAACTGTCCAATATTCGGTATAGAATAGGTTAGCATTAAATCCAAAAGGGTCTATCATCGCAGACAAGATTTTCTTGTCTAAATTTGATACTAGAACATCAGCAATTCCTTGAATTATAATGAGGCCAAAGCCGACTAAAAAACCAACAACAATACTTCGGCTGAATGTAACTAAAGCAAATGAAATAGCTCCAAAAAAGAAAGTATTTGGAATTAAATAGATCCAAAAAGATTGTAGGTAAGGACTAATCGAAAAAGGAGCAATTAGGTCGGGATTGACGCTCGGAAGAAATGTGCCCAATATCATTCCTAATGTTGCTGAAAGTAGTACAGATAGAGTAACAATATATCCTGCTATAAATTTTCCCAGTAGATAAGGACCTTTATTAAACGGATATGAGAATAGCAGTAAATGCATATCATGTTTGAAATCCTTGTATATAGTACCTCCAATTAAAGCAGCT
>PBJO01000002.1 GCA_002720745.1 Balneola sp. | reverse complement strand
TGATATATTTTCTCTATTATTAGTCACTACCATTACTTCACTTGGACCAGCATATAAATCTATTGCAACTTTATTACTTACATATTTTTTTGCCTCTGCTACATAAGAGTTACCAGGGCCAAATATCTTGTTTACTTTTGGTATTCCAAGATAACCATTAGCCATTGACAATATAGCTTGAGCTCCACCAATTTTATAAATATTTGAAACTTTTAACTGGTCGGCTAGCCATAATATTACTGGATAAACTTTTCCATTCTTATCGGGAGGAGTGCAAATAACAATATCTTTGCATCCAGCTGTTATAGCAGGTATTACTTGCATCAAGAAAGATGAAACAAGTGGTGCTGTACCACCTGGAATATATAAACCAACGCTACTAATTGGAACAAATTTATCCCAAATAGTTAATCCATTTATAGGTTCGATTTTATTACTAATATCTTTTAGTTGAGATTTTGAAACAAATGATATATTTTTAATAGATTCATATAGAGCAAATTTCTCATCATCAGTAACTAGCTTTCCAGCATTGGTTATTTCTTTTTTAGTAACTTTTAATTTTTCTATATTTTTTTGATTAAGTATCTTATTGATTTTTTGCAAACCTTTAAAAGATTGCATTTTTAAGAGATTATCAAATTTAATAATAGTTTTTAATTCATTTTTT
Source organism: Balneola sp. (assembly GCA_002720745.1). Lineage (GTDB taxonomy): Bacteria > Bacteroidota > Rhodothermia > Balneolales > Balneolaceae > UBA1275. Next base: position 175,187 of record PBJO01000002.1, on the reverse strand, counting down.
TCTGAAAGTAGTTTTCTCCACTCAATATTTTGATTTGCATTAATGATTTTCATTTTAGTAATAGCTTTTCAATAGGTAGGACTAATATTGAGCTAGCACCTCTTAATTTAAGTGTTTCTATAGTTTCCCAAAAAATATCTTCTTTACATACAGTGTGTATTGCAACCTTTGACCGATCAGCAAGTGGAATTACAGTAGGTGACTCTGCTGTAGGTAGTAATTTGATGAGTTCATCAGTATTATCTGTATTAGCGTTGAACATAATATATTTACTATTTTTAGCTTTGATAACAGAATTTATTCTCGACACTATTTTTTCAATTAAGGATAATTTTGTTGATGAAATTGAACTTGATTGTACTAATATTGCTTGCGAATCCATTATAGAGTCTAACTCGGTAAGATTATTTGATTCCAAAGTTGATCCAGTTGATACTAGATCAGCAATAATATCTGATATCTCAACAAATGGAGTTAGTTCTACTGATCCATGTATTTCGATTATTTCAGCATTGATATCTTTTTTTTCTAAATAATCTTTTACTATACTAGGATAGGAAGTAGCAATTTTTTTGTTATTAATATTGTTAAGATTTAATTCTTTTGGTTTTGCAAAGGAGAGCCTACATCTTGAGAAACCAAGCTTAAGAATAGTTTCTATTCTTAAAGATATATCAGATAATTGTTTTTCAAATACTACATTTTCACCAACTATGCCTAGGTCAGCAATATTTTGACTTACAAGCCTTGGAATATCATCATCTCTAACCATAAGAAGATCTATAAGCATGTTAGTTGATCTAATAAAGAGCTTATTACTGGGATCACTAAATTCAATGCCACATTTTTTTAAAATTGATAACGATTCAGTCGATAGCCTACCATTTTTTTGAATTGCAATTTTCACTCTACTCTTCATTATTATTTAAAATACTTTTATATCCATTATTATTTTCGCTAAAGAGAAATCTTGCGACTCTTGTAACAGTTGTGGTTGATGCACCTAATTTTGTTGCAATTTCTCTGTAGGTATATTTTCCAGTCGATAGCAATTTTGCAACTTCCCACCTTTCAGCCAAACTCTCAATTTCTTTTGGAGTACACAAATCAGCCAAAAAAGCTCTTGCTTGTTGTTGGGTTTTTAATTTCTCTAAAGCTTTATATAAATTCATTTTTAAAATATCTTTGTTACACTGTGTTAATACAATATAATAATAATAAAGTCAAATTAGCAATTTTTGATTTAGTTAATACAAGGGATTTATCTGAAGTCTTATAGCTTCTTATTCCATATTTGTGAGTCCTGCTATAGATATATTCATTACTTAAACTATCTATGCTTTGACTATTCTTCAAGGAAATAGTCTTGTCTTTTATAGCAAGAGACTACAAGAGACTAGCTGATTCCAGTTTTGAAGCAATAGCTCCAGCAATCTAATATATTTTCAAAACTGGAAAATTCGTTTTGCCGCCCTACCAAGTAGCCTCTAAAAATGTGTCGGGATTGATTATGGCAGAGTCAAGTGTCGCAGGCACCTGAATGTTAAAATATTCCTCATGCAGCATACGCTGTCCATTCATATTAAAAATAACCTCGGGAGCTACCCATCCCCCTTTTATTGGCTCATACTTATTAAATTGCACCTCTTGCATGATTCCAGCTCTGCCTGGCTTTAAACTACGAACAAATAAAAGCCGCTCTTGCTCAATCCAAAATTGAGCTATACTATCCGAGGGAGAATCTACTCCAATAACCCACACTGCTTTATCTTGCCACCTATCGCTATACATTTTAGACATATCATAGCCAACAGAGCGAAGCTGCTCTACACTCTTAAGCGAAGCTTGTTTGTAGATGTCAAAGCCTAGCACCAATAAATCATGCACCTTATATATTTCTTGGATTGCTTGACCATTAGCATAACCGTATTGTACCCCATCTTTGAATAAGATACCATTACCAGAATTTTTTTTGTCAAAATGTATAGCGAGAGCCCCTGGGGCTTCCAAGGCCTTATACCACCACTGTATCCTTTCTACCTGACCATCGGCTGTATAAAAAGTAGTCTTTTGATCAAATGTTAAGTGAGTGTACCATTCTTGCCCGTACCGTTCCACCATCTGCTGAATAAGTTCTAATGGGTTATCTGGTTTTTGGGAGGAACGTGTCTTAGGGGTTTCCGGTTCAGAAATTGATGATATGAAAGATGACGATAAGAAAGACAAAACAATTAGATAGATAATCATAGCAACAAAAAATCTTTTTGGTTTGAATGATACAGGTTGTACGATTCAAACATACTGTATATCCAAGATTGTTAACACCGATTTTTTTTTAGTACTATTAGGTCTAATCATTGAGCATTATTTTATGAAAATTTACACCAAACAAGGCGATAAAGGACAAACAGCACTCTTCGGTGGAGATCGTGTATCCAAACACAGCATCCGTATAGAAACCTATGGGACTGTTGATGAGCTTAACTCTATTTTAGGTGTTGCCTTAGCAAATGATCACCAAGCATTCACAGCTGAAGTTATTAACGATGTGCAACATCAATTATTCATTTTAGGGACTGATTTAGCTACTCCCTTTCATTTAGACGCTCGTATAGATCGAATCTCCGAGCAAGAAGTGTATTATCTAGAGCAAAAGATTGACTATATGGAAGCAAGTCTTTCACCCCTGAAAAACTTCATTTTGCCTTCGGGTAGTATGGCAGGCGCTACCCTGCATCATGCCCGCACGGTTTGTCGTCGTGCAGAACGCTTAGCCGTAGTATGCAGTAATCAGGAAAAAATTAACGACATAGTGCTTAAGTACTTAAACCGACTAAGCGACTTTTTATTTGTACTTGCGCGCTATGAGAACCATCAAAGCGGATGTCTAGAAAATCCATGGATTCCAAAAAAATAGGTCAAAAAAAGAAGCTTCCTTCATCTATAATAGAAAAAAATCCAAAGGCTTCAGAAATACGTAATATCCTTTCTAAAAAGCGAACCGTTCTTTTTTACGGTATTACGGCATCCATCCCCTTAGCTTTTTTTCTATTACTCGAAACTGGACTTCAGTGGGGTAATTATATGGGTGACTTAGCATTATTTACCGATCCAGGGATCGGAAAAAATGAATATTATCTGCCTAATCCTAATTTTGCAGCTCGTTATTTCTTCTATACTAAAACCGTCCCCAATCCTTCAATAGACGTGTTCAAACAGATTAAACACCCTGATATATACCGTGTTTTTGCTATGGGTGGTTCTACAACGGCAGGTTATCCCTATGGATTTAATGGCACTTATTCTCGCGTGGTAAAAGACATTCTACAAGATCGTATGCCCGATAAACAAGTAGAAGTTGTGAATGTTGGAATCAGCGCCGTAAGCTCGTATACCCTGTACGATCAAGTAGCCGAAATTCTCCAGCAGAAACCCGATGCAATTCTAATTTATGCTGGACATAATGAGTTTTACGGAGCACTAGGTGTTGGCTCAAATGAAAACCTAGGTGGCTTTCCGTGGTTTGTACGAGGCTATCTTAAACTCCAACAATACAAAACTTTCTTATTGATTCGAAACGCTATAGTGAGTACAGGAAAATGGACAGCATCCCTGTTTGGAGCCCAAGAAATAGACTCGAATGCTACATTAATGGAGCGTATTATAAACTCCCGGTCAATACCACTAAGCGGACCAAAGTATCAACTGGCCATGCGACAATTTGATAGTAACCTGAGTGCTATTTTAGATCAATTTACCCAGCAGGATGTACCTGTATGGCTAGGTAGTTTGGCCAGTAATTACAAAGATCAAACCCCCTTTGTCGACGTAACGGATGCCTTAGACGCCCAAAATCAAGCCCTACCGCTAGCCTCAAGTATTTTCCAAGAAGGCAAAAACCTACTGGCTAATGGGGATGCAAATACAGCTAAAGATAAGTTCGCTTATGCTAAAGATTTGGATGGATTAAAATTCAGAGCTCCGGAGTTGATTAATAAAATCATCCATGAAAAAGCCGCATTATATGAACAGGTTCATTATGTCCCAGTATATGAAACTTTTATGGAGTACAGTCCGAATGGAATCATTGGCGAAGAGCTTATGCTTGAACATCTGCACCCCAACGCTAAGGGATACTTCTTAATGGGGGCAAGCTTTGCCCAGGCCATGCTGGAAAGCGAAACGATAAGCAGCCTCACACCTCATGCCATAGACGAAACATTGCAGTCGATTCCAAATAACGCTACTGACCTATTAGATAAAATGCATAGAGATAAAATACGCATCAAAACCGAGTACTTAAACTATGAAGAGCGCATGTACCTCAGTGATTTTGACTACCGGGTGGCCTATCATCGCGTGCGTACTCTGAAGCAGGGCTTTCCATTTGTTCTCTTAAGCAACACACGCCCCTATCAACAAGGTTATAAGCCTACTGGCCCGGCTGACTCGTTAGCATTTTTGGCAGTTCATGCCTCCAAAAGCTGGGATGAAGCCAAGGTAGAATTGGGAGGGATGTATGAACGCTCTAACCGACCTGAGAAGGCATTCCTGGAGTATATGGGGCTAATTAGAAATCAACCCTGGAACGACTCTCCCTATGTGTTTGCTGCGCGAGTTCGATTAAACCAAAACAATTTTGACGCCGCAGAACCTCTATTAGAACAGGCATATTCCATTCAACCTAAGGATGCCTATATCACCAAAATGTTAGGAGCTATTATGGTCCAAAAAGGCTCGTTAAATCGTGGAATTAATATACTTTTAGAGTCTCGAGCTCTCTCCCCGAGAGATCCTCAAATGCTCTACAATTTGTCAGGAGCTTACGGATTAAATAAAAATTACCAACTAGCTATAGAGATTGCTGAGGAAGTGATCGCAATAAACCCTAATTTTCCAGGGATAAAACAATGGAAGACACAACTACAACAGGCCTTGAACTAAATAATATATGGTATGGCATTAATGGTTTCCGTCTCAGGTATTCGAGGCATTTTTGGATCTGATTTAAACCCAGAAAATCTAAGTCGATTTGCTGCTGCTTATGGTAGCTGGCTAGAGGGTGGAACGGTAGTCGTAGGTAGAGATTCTCGAATATCTGGTAAGTTATGTGAAGATATTTTAGTCGCCACTCTTCGAAGCTTGGGATGCGCCGTAATTCGTGTAGGTATCGTCCCAACCCCCACGGTTGCAATGGGTGTACTCAAACATAAAGCCCAAGGCGGGATTATCATTTCGGCAAGTCATAACCCTGAAGAATGGAATGCCCTTAAACTACTAAACAGCAAAAGTGAATTCTTAGATGCCGAACAAGGAAGAGTAGTTATGGAACTGGCTGATAAGGGTGAATTTTCATATGTAGATGCCTTCCATTTAGGCGAAGACATAGACGATAATACCCTACTCGATTATCATATAGAAACTATCTTAGCCCTCCCATTCATCCATGCAGATCAAATTTCCAGTAAACGCTTTAAAGTAGCAGTAGACGCTGTAAATGGAGCAGGATCCTATGCCGTACCCAAGCTCTTGGAGCGGCTTGGAGTAACCGTTTCTGCTATCCATTGCACGCCAAACGGCCATTTTCCTCACAACCCTGAACCACTTGGAGAATATTTAAGTGAAATTTGTGAATTAGTCAAAACCGAACAAGCTGACTTAGGTGTGGTAACAGACCCCGATGCCGATCGCCTTGCATTGGTTGACGATAGAGGGCGTTTATTTGGCGAAGAATATACCCAAGCAACTGCCTTCGATTTTATCCTATCAAAAAACCCTGGGCCATGCGCCACTAACCTTTCTTCTTCACGGATTTGTGACAAGGTTGCCGCCAAGTACGGACAAAAATGCCACCGATCGGCCGTTGGCGAAATAAATGTTATTAAAAAAATGCAAGAAGTTGGGGCCGTAATAGGCGGGGAAGGTAATGGTGGCGTTATCCTACCGGACTTACATTATGGCCGAGACGCACTGGTTGGTATTGCGATTACACTTCAATTACTCGCCGAACGAGATCTTAGCTCATCCGAATATCGGAACAGCTGGCCAACCTTTCACATGAGTAAAAATAAAATTCAATTAAATGATCTAGGCGCCCAAGCAACCCAGGTGTTGGATATGATAGAAGATCATTACGCAAGTCTTTCACCCGATACAACAGATGGGGTCAAAGTCAATTTTGAAGAAGGTTGGGTACATCTACGCCCTTCTAATACCGAACCAATAGTCCGGATTTATGCCGAAGGGCCTAGTTTAGAAGCAGCAAATGCCTTTGCCAAACGAATTAAAGATCAAATCGCATCTAACTTAGGTTTTATTTTGTTGGTTTTATGGGCATTCGTTGGCCTATCATGCACTCTAAAAGACAATGAGGCAGGCTCGAGTGTATATTCTTCGGAAAAAAGTAACCAACTGTCCACTTCAAACTCAGCTTCGTACAAGGCTACCCCGGATACATCATTCAGTAAGACTGTGCAACAAGAAGATTGGGTATACACTGAGCAGGATGTGGCTATTTTTGATGAGCTAATGATGCAATTTAGTCCAAGTAAAGATGAAACTATAGCCAAACTCATCACTAAGATTGGTCGTTTTTTCGAAGGACAACGCTATGTAGCACACGCATTGGAGGTTACCGATCAAGAAAAGCTTATCATTAATCTCCGGGATCTCGATTGCACAACATATGCTGAACACTTACTGGCTTTGTCAAGGACATTAAAGTCTGAAAATCAAAGCTTTGAAGATTACGCAAAAGAGTTAGAGGCCATTCGATATAGAGATGGCAAGCGGGGTGCATATACAAGTAGGCTTCATTACTTTAGTGAGTGGATATATGATAATGCTGAAAATGGCATGGTTCAAACTCCTACTGATCAATTCGGCACGCCTTATCCAAACCAACTTGGATATATGTCCCAAAACCCAAATGCATATAAGCATCTAGCCAATAAACCAGACTATGTTAGACAAATACAGCAAATCGAGCAAGAGCTATCCAATAAAAGTTATTCATACGTACCTAAGAAATTATATAATAACATGGAAGCACAGCTTAAGGAGGGAGATATAGTAGGTTTCACCACTGATATTTCAGGACTCGATGTCTCCCATGTTGGTATTGTTGTTGTTGTAGAAGGGAAATTCCATCTCATGCACGCCTCACAATCCAACCAAAAAGTCGAGGTTTCCAAAGAACCATTGTCCTATTTTTTACGCCCAGCATCTAAGCATACCGGCATAATGATTGCGAGACCGACCGAAGTATAAGAAATCAAAATATTATGTCCACTCCCGAATTAATTACCTGGAAAAAAGTAATGCATCGTGCTAAAAAAGGTAACCCTACTCCCCCAAAACGTATAGAAAAATCCCAAAAACAGTGGAAATCTACCCTAGCTAATGACGTTTTTACTATTACTCGATTAAAAGGCACCGAGCGACCTTGGTCAAGTGAACTGTGCAGCAAATTTGAACCTGGTCTTTATGCATGCGCCTGCTGCCAAACCCGACTTTTCGATGCCAGCGAAAAATTCGAAAGCTATTCCGGTTGGCCCTCCTTTACACAACCAGTCGAAGACAGCGTGGTTGGCTACCTTGCTGATTCTTCCCACGGGATGACCCGCATCGAAATCGTCTGTAACTGTTGTGATGCCCACCTAGGGCATGTTTTCCCAGATGGCCCCGCACCTACTGGCCTTCGTTATTGTGTGAATGCGTTGAGTTTGGAGAAGGTATAATTATAAGGCCAGTTTTTCTGCCGAGCTTTATTTGCCTACAGTCATTGAATAAAGCTTGCAGGCTAAACTTTTCCTTATCCACTGCCGCACTACCAAGGAAATTTTAGATCCTTAGCTTCATAGGTTTTATTTCGAATCTTGAAATTAGTCTCTGAAGGTGGCTTTTTTTGAAGAGGATCGTTGCCAAACAGTCTAAATAATAGCGCAATTGGGCTAATAAATAACCAATAGACCGCACCTAATATTACTGGATTCACTATTAAGCTAAGTACGAATGCAAGCCGGTACCATAGCCATACAATCCTGATCCCCACACTAGGAAGCACAATGAACAAAGCACCCAACCCAATAGCCCCGTATTCTAACCACTGGAGTTCTAAAAACCAGTCTATTACCCAGAAACCAATCACCATCACTAGCTGGGTTTTAGGGGTCATGGGATCATTTTGTAGCTCTTTGAGACTTTTTTGAATCACTAGTACATGACCTTAGAATAATGTATAGATAAATGGTGCAATAGACGATCCTCCACCAATAACAATTAAGGCCCCTAGAAGCACTAAAACAACAATTACAGGAGCCAACCAAATCTTCTTGCGCTCTTTCATAAATCCCCATAAATCTTTTAATAATTCCATATAATGTGTATTTAAATTAGCTTAATCTTTTTCAAATATTCGTTTTTTAACCCACTTAGGCTGCATTGATTTAAGTAGAACATACTCATCCAGCACTAAAACATCCATTTCCGTATTCATAAAACATTCATAAGCATCGGCCGGGCTGCAAACAATGGGTTCACCCCTAACATTGAAAGAGGTATTTATCAACATCCCAAGGCCAGTTTTGTTTTTAAATGCCCGTAAAAGGGATGCATAATCGGCATTAAACTCTGGATGAACAGTCTGTACTCTAGCAGAAAAATCAATGTGAGTAATCGCTGGAACATCCGAACGTATTACCCCCAATTTATCACGTAAACCAAATGAATCGAAGCCTGATGGGAGCTCATTTCTGTGCTCTTTGGAGACTGGGTAAACCTGTAACATGTATGGTGAAGGGTGTTTTAAGGCAAAATATTCTTGCGCATCCTCCCAAAGTACAGAGGGTGCAAAAGGACGAAAGGATTCCCGATATTTTATCTTCAAATTTAATTTTATTTGCATGTCACTCCGCCTCGGATCGGCAATAATACTACGAGCGCCCAAAGCTCGGGGTCCAAACTCCATGCGACCCTGGAACCAGCCTACTACTGCGCCTTCTTTTATGTGCTCAGCCACAGCTTCGAAAAGATCTGGACGAGTGTATTTGGTGTAGACTCCAGCATAAGGTTTTAAGGCTTTTCTGATGGCTTCTTTACTGTAGGATGGACCAAGGTATGATCCCTTCATTTCATCCATAGCTAAACTCGGAAAAGCTACTAGCTCGGACTCACTCATACTCCCAGGTGCTCGTGATATCACAGATTCCTTCTTAGATCTACGTTTACCCTCAAAATTCAAATAGTAAGCGGCTAATGCAGCTCCAAGAGCCCCACCGGCATCACCTGCAGCGGGTTGAATGTATATATCCCTAAAAATATTTTCATATTGGAGTTGACCGTTAGCTACACAATTAAGAGCAACTCCACCAGCCATACACAAATAGTCTGACCCCGTAACTTTTTGGGCATGTTGAGCCATTTTAATTACTACTTCTTGTGTAATTTCTTGGATAGCGAGAGCCAAATCTGCTTGCTCAGGACTTATATTTCCTTCATCTTGACGCCGCGGAAATCCAAACAAAGTTTTCCATTTTTTATCAGGAACCATTCGAAGACCTGTGGTATAACTAAAATATGATTCATTCAGCCACAATGATCCATCTTCGTACACCTTAACCAATTGTGTATAGATGATTTCTTTAAACTTCTTCACGCGGGAACTACCAGGAACCCCATAGGGGGCCAAACCCATTAATTTATATTCGCCTGAATTAACTTTAAAGCCTAAAAAATAAGTGAAAGCAGAATACAATAGCCCCAGTGAATGTGGAAAGTTTAACTCCTTAATAAGCGTAATCTGGGTCCCGGATCCTTTACTAATCGTTGTTGTAGCCCATTCTCCTACTCCATCAATCGTTAATATGGCTGCCTCTTCGAAGGGCGATGGATAAAACGCACTCGCCGCATGCGAAAGATGATGCTCAGGGAAAAGTAAGGGTATTTTTTTGACCCCTTCAAAACCCATTTCTGTCAATGACTGTCGAATCATTCGCTTAAGGAACATCTTTTCTTTTAACCATACCGGCATTGCTGTTATAAACGAGCGAATACCACGAGGTGCGTAAGAGAGATAACTTTCCAAAAGTCGTTCTAGTTTTAGAAAGGGTTTATCATAAAAGATAATTACATCAACCTGCTGCAACGAGTAACCCGATTCATCAAGTACATATTGTATGGCATTGCTAGGAAAGCCTGCATCTTGTTTCTTTCGGGTGAAACGCTCTTCTTGGGCAGCGGCTATAATGGTCCCATCCTCCAAAAATGCGGCAGCCGAATCGTGATAAAAGGCAGATATACCTAAAATATTCATACAGATAAGATAGGATTTCAACCTCAATAAAACATAGTACTCAAGTTTGTTTTAAAGCATAACGTTTTTAATCGGCATATGCATTTTGTACTTTTATGTAACTTTTTATTTCATAGACTATGATTATTTCGATGACCGGCTTCGGGCGCGGTGAAGCCAGCGAAAATGGGGTGACAGCCATAGTAGAACTTAAAACCTTAAATTCTCGCTATCTTGATATTAGTGCGCGATTGCCACAACAATTTCAAGACAAAGAATTGCAGTTAAAAGAAATTTTGACTCAGCATATATCACGAGGGAAATTAAACGTTAGTATTCACTTAGATAATACTGAGTCTCCGCGTCAAGCACCTATTTTAGACGCTCAAAAGCTGGCTAACTACATGCAGATTCTTCAGAAAATCCAAACAACCATCGGAACTGACGCAAAAATTGAATTAAATCAATTGCTACAGTTCAATGATTTAATTACCCAACCCGAACCGGTACATGACCCCGAGCATGACAAACTTTGTTGGTCGCTGATTCAGCAAGCTAATGAGGTGGCTATAGAAAAATTAATGGAAATGAAGCGCCAAGAAGGTGCCCAATTAAAGGATGACATTAATAGCCGAATATTGGGTATCCAAGAGGCTCTTAGTCAGATTAGAAGGACAACAGATGGACGTGGAGAAGAACTAAAAAAGAAACTACAAGAACGTTTATTCGTTCTTTTGGATGATGAAAAAATTGATGCAGACAGGTTGGAAATGGAAGTAGCCTTAATGGCTGATAAAATGGATATTACCGAAGAAACGGTTCGTTTAGTTGCTCATTTAAAGTTTTTCACCGAAGCTATCAAGTCTGACGAGCATGCAGGGCGTCGATTAAATTTCTTAACTCAAGAGATTAACCGAGAACTCAATACCATTGGATCCAAGGCAAATGACTCCAGCATTGCCCATGAAGTAGTAAAAGCCAAGGAGATGCTTGAACAAATTAGAGAACAAGTTCAAAATATTGAGTAATGCAGCCTCTTATTATATTACTCGCAGCGCCTAGTGGTACGGGTAAGTCCACCATAGCAAAACGCTTATTCGAAGACTTTCCAAATTTAAAATTCAGTATTTCTGCAACGACCAGAGCACCCCGAAAAGGCGAATCGCATGGGGCAGACTACTACTATTTAAGTATGGATGAATTCCAACAAAAAATAGATAATGGAGACTTCATAGAATGGGAGGAATTTTATGGCGGTACTCGTTACGGAACATTACGTTCAGAGCTTGTAAAAAATACAGAAAAAGGATATTTTACTTTGCTAGATGTTGATGTGAAAGGTGCCGTACGAATAAAAACCTTATTCAATGAACGTTGTTTGGCTTTGTTCTTACAACCACCATCACTTGAGATTTTGGAAAAGCGACTTAGAAATCGCAATACCGAAAGTGAATCTTCCTTGAAGCTAAGAAGAGAACGAGCGGATGAAGAACTTAAGTACACAGGTCACTTCGATGCTATTATCACGAATGATAATTTAGAAAAAGCCTACAGCGAACTAAAAAACGTTGTACAGACCTTCTTAAATTTATATTAAAATTATGCCGATTAAAACACTCGATATCGAACACCTAAAAGAAGTAACTGGAAACAAGTACGAACTCATGGTTATTTTGGGTAAACGAGCCCGCCAGATTGCTGCTCAAGAAAAACTCGAATTAGACGAAAAACTACAATACTTCGAAGGATTCGAGGATGACGATGAATTTTCTTTTAACGAAGAACAAGAGCAAATTTCTAAGGCATTCGAAAAGTTACCTCATGCCACTCGTCGTGCGATTAGCGAAATGGAAGACGACGCGATTTACTACCGCAGACCTGAAGTTGATTAACATATGCTCTCCCGGAGACACATCCTTCTTGGGGTCACCGGAGGTATAGCGGCGTATAAAGCAGCGTACTTAGTGCGTGCTTTTCAAAAAAGAGGAGCTTTGGTTCGGGTAATTATGACCCCGGCTGCAACCAGGTTTATTGGTGAAGAAACTTTCTCTGCGTTAACAGGTCATGAAGTTGGCGTGCACTCCTTTGTACAAGACGACAGACAACATAATTCATCAGCAATTACAGAACTTGCTCAATTTAATGCTTCTGAAAAAGTTCATAACCCATGGACACGCCACATCCAGTGGGGCGAGTGGGCCGACTTATTTGTAATTGCTCCGTGCACGGCAAATACGATAGCCAAAATTACTTACGGTAATTCCGACAACCTGCTCACTGCAGCCGTGTTGGCTTCTAGAGCTCCAATATTGATCTGTCCTACCATGGATGGCGAGATGATGAATGCTCCCGCTACTACACATAATCTTGAGCTATTAAAAAGTCGCGGTTTCCATCTCATAGAACCAGAGGAAGGATACCTGGCCAGCGGGCTCACAGGTAAAGGGCGATTACCTGAGCCCGATCATATTGTTGCGCATGTAGAAGAATTATTGGCCGTAGAAACAGGGCCTCTCTACGGAAAAAAAGTAGTTGTCACCGCAGGACCTACTCGTGAACACATTGACCCAGTCCGTTTTATATCCAATCCAAGTTCGGGTAAAATGGGGTTAGCTATGGTAAAAGCAGCACAACGCTTAGGAGGTCAGGTCCATCTGGTCCACGGGCCAATTTCATTGACTATTCCTGAGGGTATTCAAAGCTATGCTGTACTCTCCGCTCAAGATATGTTTGAACAAGTAAAAGCACTTCACCCTGCAGATATTTTCATTAAAGCTGCTGCTGTTTCTGATTTTAAGCCCACAACTACTCAAAAATATAAAATCAAAAAAAGCCAAGGTAAACCTCAAATTTCCTTAACTTCTACTCCTGATATTCTTAAATGGATTGGGGATCATAAAGATTCAGATACCATAAGTATTGGTTTTGCAATGGAAACCACCAATTTACTAGAACAGGCTAAAGCCAAACGAACTAAGAAAAATGCTGATTGGATTATAGCCAATTATATTGGGTCTGGACAACAGGGCTTTGCAAGTCACTATAATAAAGTAATTCTAGTAGGAGATGGTGTAGAGGAATCCTTTGAAGGGTCCAAAGACGACTTGGCCATGAGTCTACTACGTAGTATATTTTTGAGATAAATCACTTTTATGAATAAAAAAATAATACTCGTTATTCTCCTGACTTTTGCATGTGCTACTAGTACTTATTTACTTATATCCATACCTATATCCACTTCGATGCGTATTACTTCACAAAAGCATTTGGACGAAGTAATTCAAAAAGGACTACAAAAACAAGGTATTGCCAATGATCATTACCGAGTCTACACAGCTGTTAAAGATTCCCTTTTTATTCGTAAAGTATATCAAATAGATACCCCTGCAGGTTTTTCAAAGACTACGCTGCACTATGAATTGCACAAGTTATTGACAGAATATGGTATTCAACTACCTGGAAAAGTACTATTCCCTGAACAAGACATTCACCTTTACGTCACCTCAAATGGCACCATTTACCGCACTCTAAGAGTCCGGACCAGTCCTGATATAACCTCATCCTCAGATTCTACTCGTAACAGTCTACCTGATTCATCCAAATTATGAAAGATCGAAGTGGGCTACTTAAAAGGTTAGAAATAAAAGAATATCCGCAACCAACGGTATGGTCCCTACGCTACCCAGTGCTCCTGTGTCACGGCTTTGGCGCCATAGGCTCTTTGGTTAAACCCTCGCCATTGCATGACCCTTGTATGTGTATGCGAATACATGGATTGTTAGCCTTCGCTCCCAACATCGTTCCCTATGCTCCTATTGAAGTCCGCGCTCGAAGTTGGGTACGAATAATTAATTATCTAAGCCATCGGCATTCCATATCAAAGTTCAATGTAATAGCCCACAGTATGGGCGGACTGGACATGAGGTATGCCCTTGCACATTTAGGCATAGAAGAAAAAATCGCCTCATTAACCACCATTGCAACCCCACATAAAGGTACTTATCTGGCAGATTTTGTTCGATTTACACCAGAAATATTATCCGAACGCATTGGAGATATTGTAGACTGGTTTGCCGACAATGTGTACATCAAAGAATGTAACGATGCATTTGGTTCAGTAGACCAATTGACTCGGAGGTATGTACAGGAACACTTCAATCCAAACACTCCTGACCCTGCGGATATTCCAATTTTTTCTTATTCTGCGGCGGTTGGAAAAGGTACCAATGACTCTTTGAACCCCATTTTTCTTTTTCAAAACAATCTAATCCATGAAAAAGAAGGTTCTAACGATTCTTTTGTATCGGTTGAAAGCGCACAGTGGGGTGAACATTTAGGTACAATTCGTTTATCACATTTAAATCTGATCAATGTACAAGTTGGAAGCAGAGAAGCTAAAAAAAGGTATCTAGAGTTTTGGACTGGAATTATCCAGCATCTCAAAAGCCGAGAGTTTTAGAGCAATTTTTTAAGGAGTGTATAATAAAGCAAAGTCCAAATGTATCGGTATTAATGGCTCATAACTACACTAGAATTCAGGACTTTAAGCTCTGTTTCATTTCGTTGAGCAAGTCATAGTCAGTTAAATCGTACTTGATAGGTGTGACTGAAGCATAGCCTTGATCAAGCAATTGTATATCTGCATCCGGTGAGGTATCCAATAACTCAAATTTACCTGTTAACCAGTAATACGGTCTTTTCAATGGATCTTTGCGACCCTCATACTCTTCTATATATCGAGAATCTGCCATTTTTGACCATTTAAGTCCTTTAAACGGCCCTGAGGGCGCATTTATATTCAAAGTCACCCCTTTTGGTAAACCTTTTTTAAGCACTTGATCAATCATTAAGCGCGCTGCTACCATGCAAGCACTCAAGTCTGCATCACTGTTGTAATCAGTGCATGAAACTGCAATAGATGGATAGCCTAAAAGGCTACCCTCTGTTGCTGCACTAACAGTCCCAGAGTACAATAAATTTATTCCAGCATTACTTCCATGATTAATTCCACTCAAAACCAAATCAGGCTTTTCCTCCAAAAGTTGATCATCTGCCAATTTAACACAATCCGCGGGCGTGCCTGTAACCGAAAAGCCCTCAATATCATCAACCACTTTTATGCGATTTACTCTTAAAGGCTCATAAATGGTTACTGCATGCCCAACCGCACTTTGCTCTTTATCTGGGGCTACGACGATGACCCGACCAAACTCTGCAGCTAATCGTGCCAGTGCTTGAATTCCATTTGAAAAAAAACCATCGTCATTAGAGACTAATATATAAGGTATATTTTTAGGCATATTGTTCATTTTCATTAGGAAAATCTTTGGTTTTTACGTCTTCGACGTACTGTTGAACAGCCTGAGTCATCATCAGTTCGAAATCTGCATAAAGGCGTAAAAAGCGAGGAGAAAAGTGTTTATTCATACCCAACATATCATGCACGACTAATACCTGGCCGTCACACCCCTGACCGGCACCTATACCAATGGTTGGTATGTGTAATTGCTTGGTTACCTCAGCTGCAAGCGCCGATGGAATTTTTTCTAATACCAGTGCAAATATACCGACTTCTTGTAATTTTAGTGCATCCTCAATTAACTGATCTGCCTCAGTCTGTTCTTTGGCTCGGACTTTATATGTTCCAAACTGATAAATAGATTGAGGCGTCAAACCTAGATGACCCATCACAGGGATTCCTGCATCAACAATCTTTTTTACGGTATCTATGATGGTTCTACCGCCTTCAAGTTTTACGGCATGTGCCCCCGCTTCCTTCATTAAGCGGCCTGCATTGATTAGAGCCTCTTTTGGGGTAACTTGATAGCTCATAAATGGCATGTCAGCGATGACCAAAGCCCTTTCTACACCTCGCTCTACACATTGGGTGTGATAAATCATATGCTCTAAGGTGATTGGAACGGTGGTATCATTTCCAGCCATTACATTCGAAGCAGAGTCACCAACAAGTAATACATCAATTCCAGCGGCATCAATGATTCTAGCCATTGTGAAGTCATAAGCAGTAAGCATTGAAATTTTTTCTCCCCTCTGCTTCATTTCAACCACGGTTTGGGTGGTTACTTTAACCTGATTTGGGATGGAATGTCCAGGCATAGATCCGCTATTTTTACTTGTTTGGGTACCCATATCGATTTGGATATGTTACTTGCCTGTTTTCTCAACCAAGGCAGCTGAAGCCTCTAGTTCACAACAAATTTGGCCATCAACCGTAGCTTTACCTTTCATCGTGACAAAATTACGTCGTATACTGCCCAACTCTACCTCAAGAAACAACTGATCTCCAGGAACTACTTGACGACGAAACTTGCAATTATTGATGCCGGTAAACAACATTAAACTGTTGGACGGATCGTCTACTTTTTCGGTCATCAATAAAACTGCTCCCGTCTGGGCTAGAGCCTCTACTTGTAGAACTCCAGGCATTATGGATTGCCCAGGAAAGTGTCCATTAAAAAATTCTTCATTAACTGTCACATTTTTATACGCTTTTATAGAATCTTCGGTTTTTTCAACTACTCGATCTACTAATAAGAAAGGATAGCGATGCGGGATAATTTTTTTTATGTCTTCAATAGTCATTATGCTCCTCAGTTTTAGTAATAGTAATTAAGCAACAATACCAAGATAAATGTACGATATTCCGCCTGTGAGTGAAATTGCTTTGTGGGATACGAACATTTCAGACTCATCCATAAGCTTCAAGAATTTATCACCTGCAGGAAAGGCCGCACTCGTTTTTGGTAAATAGGCATAAGCATCTCTATTGCCACTTAGCAATCCACCTACTGTTGGCATAATATGCTGGGAATAGAGTTCGTATGGGAATTTCATTAATCCTTTAGGTTGTCCAAACTCTAACACAACTACTTTCCCACGAGGTTTAACAACACGTGCCATTTCTCTAAGAGCCTTTACAGGATCATCTACGTTTCGTATCCCAAAAGATATACTTGCCAGATCAAATCGATTATCTTGATATGGTAAGTCCATAGCATCAGCCACTTCAAAATCAATCTCTAGACCTTCCTTTTTAGCTTTAGCAGGTGCTGGCTGAATCATTGGGGCGCAGAAATCAGTTCCCAACACATATCCTTCCGGGCCAACTGCTTTCTTGAAGGCAATAGCTAAATCACCGGTTCCGGTAGCACAGTCCAATACGCTTTCTCCTCTGGTGACGCCAGACGCAGCAATGGTCCGATCCCTCCATACATGGTGAATACCAAATGAAAGTACCGTATTCACCCGATCATAATCGGAGGCAATATCAGCAAACATGGATCGTACTTTTTCACTCATAAGCTTTTTCTAAGGTCCCTAATAGGCAAATATGTTAATAAATAGAATAATAATATACGCAAAAACTTAGCATCAAGCCTGAAAAGTGAGTTGGAGTAAATGCTGTGTTATATGCAATTGTAATGGAATAAATTCTTATCCATCCCATCCAATTTGATGTATAGCTCTATTATTATGTTCGATTTTATCCATTTTCTCTAGTTCATGATCCAACCAAACCGACAACGAAATTCGAATTAATCGCCCATGCAATACTAATACAATCTTCTTAGGGTTCCTTCTATCGGTTTCATCTATTCCAAAACTACCTCTTTCACAAATCCATTGACGCGCGCAAAAACCTGTTCAGGGTCTTCTCTATAACATACTGGTATAATGGTTTGTCCGTATCTCCACAAATCCTGTAATGTGCGCAGATAAGGCAGACGATCCGCAACATAAGCGCCTTCTAATGCCCCAAAGTCAATTTCATACAAATAAGTACCATTAATTATTTAAAGATTCTTTGCACTAGCTAAAGGTATAGCTGTTTTAGCTGTACGCTTTATACTAATACAATACAACCGATCGATGGTCTTTGTGTCCCTGAACTAATATCAGTTAATGGGCTAAGCATGCTATCTTCAGCCCTGCATCGAAACCTTATATTGGAATCTTTGGCTTGCATTATAAACGGTCTTAACATATCGAATTAGATACAGAATGCTTATGTAAGGTGCTGATTGCAAAAAAATATTAAAATACTAAGATTTGTCCTTTTTTCGAATTTCATGGTAGTTAGCAACTCGAATGAACTCATCCTGCATTGTCTTTAAATTACCAGTCAACAATCCCTCCTTATACCCATAGCGAATTAAAACCATATTAAGTACTCGGTCTGTTATGGCAGTAGTGTATTTGCTGCTAAAACGTGCATTAAGAAACTGCAGAACCATAGAAACTAAACCTGTTTTAATGAATAAAAAACACCCAACTAATGTAGTAATTTCTAAGGAGGATAACCCCAATAGCACCCATCCATCTGGAGCAACTGAATCATAGGTAAGTCCACCAATAAATGCTAAATATAACAGAGTGTCCTCACTAATCCACCGAATGCCTGGATAACCCCATGGATAAATAAAAGCAGTTAGCTGAGTTCTCCATAAAATATAAAAGGTCAAACCTAGCACCAAACTTAATGAAACTGATAAGGGACTATATACAAGTAGCATGAAAACCAAGACTGGTAATTGCTCTCTGCTTCTGAGCCAGTCATCAGCTATCCGTACCAAATGTTGCACTGAATATAGCTTCAATAATCCAGGAACATAGCTTTCGATGCCATCAGTAGTTATCATATACCAATGTCCAAAACTAGTTTGAAAACCACCTGTTAGCTCCACCAATTCCCATCCACTTTTCTTTCTTTTACGTGACATGAGTCAAAAATAGCTATTATCGTACTTAGTCGTTGTGACTTTATTAAGAATTATACTTTCCCATTTTGGAAGAGCTCATCAGAATATAAGCGATTCTTCGCCAAATCCATGCAATAACTAAGGTGATTAAGTAAACTTTATTGAACCCAAGAGTTTTGAAAAAACGCAACAGAGTAAAAGAGAAGAACCTGGGTTATAAACATAGTCCATGATAAGAAGTGGTCTATTTATCCTACTATATATATTTAAGTAAACCAGACTGTAAAACTTTTCATTATCTATTCTATGTTCAGATTTATTTCTATAGACATGATTAGTCTTAGAAGTTTTCCCTGACATTACCCATTCGCGAAATATAGGAAATAGCACCACTATTGATCTACTCAACTCACCCAATACCATCGGCTACTTTGTCTTTAAACGATATATTAAGTGCTGAATCAAATTATTTTCATCGTATCTTCAATACACAATCTGTCATTCGATTCCCTCAAGAGATATCTTTTTTTGGCTCTGTGTAAAACCTAGGCAACTCACTTAGAATATTTTATCTATTAAGCAGGTCTCAAAAGTCGAACTTCTCAATTCTGGCAGGATACTGTAAAAGCTCAGAGTTTTTTTTACATTTTTACATTGAGTTAGAATAATTGTTTTTCGGCAGTGAAAATGATTATATCTTAGAAGCACAAAAATAGATTCACAAATTATGTTTTGTCGCTAATTCTACTAAATTACAGTAATTGCCTCTAACGATAATAAATCATTACATGCTGTATTATGGCTTTAGGAAAAGACCTAGCGGAAATTAGAGAAGAACAAGGTATTGATATTAACGATATTCAAGGCCTAACCAAGTTATCCCTTGAAATTATCACGAAAATTGAATCGGACTCTATTTTCAACTCAGAAATCTACAACGAAGCATACAAAAGAAACTTTGTACGGAGCTACGCTCGAGCATTAAAAATCAAAGAATCTACCATAGTACAAGCTTTAGATGCTATGGATGAAGGCACTTATGACTTTAAGATAATTAAAGAAACAGGAGTTAATAATCCAACAGATAATTTTAACGAAGAAGAAGGAAAATCTAATTTAGAAAAAGATTCAACGCCCAAAAAGGCACTCATTCGAACAGAATTGAATTACGATACTAAAACAAAGATTGAAGCTACAAAAAAAATCTTAATGAATTCTGAAGTTAAAGAAATAACAGATTTTCCGACTGCCTCTAATGAAGTGACAGAGCCATTAATCTCAACAGATTCTAAGAAAGTAAATCCTTCAGTTAATCCAGCAGATAGTAAATTAAGCACAAAAAAAACTAAAGTATCTGCTAGTCTGTCTGATAAAGAAAACCCCCGTCCTACCGATAAAGTGGATAATGAAGTTGATCCCTCGGATTATTCAGAAGATCTTTCTGATGAACTAAAAAAAGCTCCGAAGCCTAAAAAGCAACCATCTGTTAAACGATCTGCTTCATCCACTAAAACGTCAGATAATGTGAATTGGGCTCAAATGGGTAAACAGTTCAGTGCACAACAGGATTCCAAAAGTAATGTTGTGTTTATAACCGTTTTAGCGATAATTACTATGTGCTTGCTTTTATTCAGTTTTTTATACAGAAGTACTATCTCCAGTTGGTTCACTGACTTTTTTGACTCTAATTCAATAATCGCAGAAGGAATCACCAATTTTAACTCAGACAATAATATTACCGCCGACTCATTGTTAGGCAGCAACTTAATTGATAACCCTACGAATCCAAATCAAAATCCCGATATCTCTGAAACTTCTGCTATGGATGAGAATCAAAATACGAGCGCAATCACGTTAACCACTGAAGAAGTAGCCCTTTTGGATTCGATTACGTTGCGAAATCTAGCCCAATTTCCAGATACATTGCAAATTGTGGTCTATGCTGCCTATGATAAGTTAGAACCGGTAAGGATAGGGAGTGATTTGAGAGAATCCATTTATCCAATATGGATAGAAAAAGGTCAGGCGTACTATTTCGATTTTAATCAGGAAATTACAATTAGAGGGCAGCTACGTAGAATGCTCATTTTGTTTAATAATAATGTAATTGAAGCACCATTAGAACGATTTGCCGGAGTTCAAGAAAATTCACTTCAATTCACTCGTATACGCTTAGCGGCTGCGGAATTTGAAGAAAAACAAGAGTTAGTCTTACCCGATGGTGTATCTGAGCCTGACTCTATGATTTACGCAATAAATTTTTAACCTATAGATGAACTCTATGAATCTTGTTGTTGCGATTACTTAAGTAGTGAGTTCTTCAAGAAAAAGACGAATTCATGACGGATAAAAGAGTACTCGAACTAAGAAAACTACTTCTAGAAGCAAATAAAGCTTATTACGATCACGCTATTCCCTTTATGAGTGATCTACACTATGATGAATTGCTCAGCGAACTGACTAATCTTGAGAAACAGTACAGTCTAGAAGATCCCCAATCTCCGACTGCTCGTGTGGGCGGTGCCATATCGTCCATTTTTGAAACTGTAAAACATCCTACTCCTTTATTAAGTTTAGACAATACTTACAATGAAGACGAACTTAATGAGTTTGACACCCGAATACGCAAAGTTTTAAGCCATGATTCATTTAGCTATATGGTTGAACTTAAGTTTGATGGCGCATCTATACGTTTGCGCTATGAAAAAGGAGCCTTGGTACTTGGTGCAACAAGGGGTGATGGACAACAAGGAGATGATATCACAAAAAATATCCGCACTATACAGGATATCCCTCTTTTTCTTAAGGGTTATCCACCAGAGGTAGTTGAGGTACGAGGCGAGGCTTTCATGGAAAAAGAGGCCTTTGCGAGACTAAATACTTACCGAGAAGAAGCAGGCTTGAGTGTGTTTGCTAACCCTCGGAACTCAACTGCCGGCTCGTTAAAAATGCAAGATCCAAAAGAAGTAGCTCGCCGGCCTATAAAATTTTTTGCTTTCGATTTACTTTTTGAAGATGGGATCAATCGTAACCAGGATGAAAAATTAACCCTCATAAAAGAATATGGTCTGCCTGCTAATAAGTTCCCTGTTCGTTGCAAGTCCATAGATCAGGTTCACAAAACCATCAAGTTACTGGGTCAAGTCCGTCAGGAATTACCCTATGAAACAGACGGAGTAGTCATAAAAGTAAATGAAGAATCTCTACATGATCAGCTTGGTAGTACCTCTAAATTCCCTCGATGGGCTATTGCCTATAAATTCCAGGCAGAACAAGCTATCAGTCGAATTAACGACATTAAGCTGCAAGTAGGTCGACTTGGAACTATTACTCCTGTGGCAGAATTAGAACCCGTATTGCTGGCTGGAACCACGGTAAAAAGAGCCTCTCTACACAACCAAGAAGAAATCCAACGCAAAGATATTCGTATTGGAGATCAAGTAAAAGTGGAGAAAGCCGGCGAAATAATTCCTCAAGTAATTGAAATCGTCCCTACGAAGTCAAAGCGAGCTGCCCCTTATCAATTTCCCAAAAGCTGTCCTGCTTGTTTTTCAACACTTATACAGTATGAAGGGGAAGTCGCCTGGAGATGTGTAAACATTCAATGTCCACCTCAAGTTCGAATTAAAATCGAACATTTTGCTTCTCGAGATGCTTTGGCCATAGATGGACTTGGTGAATCTTTGGTTAATTTACTGGTAAAAGAAGGACTCACAACCAATTTTGCCGATTTATACACACTCACAGAAGATGATATTCTTCCCCTTGAACGCATGGCAGAAAAAAGTGCCAACAATCTGATAAAAAGTATCGAGCGAAGTAAGTCACAACCTTTTGAACGGGTACTCTTCGGATTAGGTATACGATTTGTTGGGAAGACAGTGGCTAAAGATCTTGCAAGAGCATTCAAAAGTATGAAGGCTTTACAAAATGCAAGCAAAGAAGATTTATTGGCTGTTGACTCTATAGGTCCTCGAATTGCCCAATCTGTAAAAGAGTTTTTTTCAGAACCTAGATGTCTCGATATCCTCTCAATGCTAGAACTACATGGGCTTCAATTTGAAAATGAAAAAAAAACCATTAGTTCTAATCTCCTAGAAGGTAAAACTTTTGTGCTCACCGGCACTCTGCCTACTCTATCCAGAAAAGAGGCTAGTGAACTCATCGAATTACATGGGGGGGAAACCTCATCATCTGTCAGTAATAAAACTACCTATTTAATCGCTGGTGATGCAGCTGGATCCAAACGAACAAAAGCTAAAAGCCTAGGTATTCCTATTTTAGACGAAGCAGCATTACTCTCTCTCATTAAAGATGACCCACTATTTTCTAAACCAAGCAAATGAACCCAAGTAGAATTAAATAAGTTTTAGCGAATAATATGGCGCCAGACCTACTGTATAAAACCTGTTCTAAAAACCCTTCAAAACCATCCAAATCAGCTTTAGGTTTTTTATTGTATGAAATCTGAATTCTCTAACTCCAACTTTGTCCGGATCAGTGTCATAAATTGGGCGCTAACATTACCATTGCTCATACTTTTTGCTTGGCCCTATTATTATACGGCCAAGGAATTAGGCCTTGATTTGAGCTTTCGATTCATTGGAGCTTTTATGTTCGCAATGCCTTTTTTATTAACCATTATCCATGGTCATGTTACGATGGCATTGGGTTCAATACATCGATACCGTTATTATGAATGGCTTGCAACCAAACCCTATACATTTGGTCTTTTTTTTCATCCAGCCTTAGTAAAAACAAGATTTCGCTTAATTTTTTTATTGGTCAGCTTATTGTTTCTTCTCTTTGGCTTTGCATTGGGTGTGTAGGTTTCCCCGGAAAGATACCTGTGGATCAATAATGACTCTCTCTTAATAGAAGTAGCCTAATCATCATTATCTGCTCTTCAAATTCAGGCTTTAATACCAATTAAATCGCTCCTTCAGAGACAATAGCATCGACGACACTCGGATCCAATAAGGTAGACGTATCTCCTAACTGATCCACTTCATTTGATGCAACCTTACGCAATATTCGTCGCATAATCTTCCCAGAACGGGTTTTAGGTAGCCCAGGAACAATTTGAATTTTATCTGGCTTAGCAATTGGACCTATTATTTTTGTCACCAAATCCAGTAACTCTTTCTTGAATGCAGCCCGGTCTTCTATTTCCCCATCACAAATCATAAACGCATATACTCCCTGTCCTTTTATATCATGAGGATAGCCAACAATAGCCGTTTCCACTACTCTAGGATGTTCATCCAGCGCATTTTCGATTTCAGCGGTACCCAAACGATGACCTGACACATTAAGTACATCATCTACCCGTCCCGTTATTCGGTAATAGCCATCTTCATCTCTCCGGCACCCGTCACCAGTAAAATAATAGCCTTTATAGGTGGATAGATAGGTCTGCTTATACCGCTCATGATCGCCATAGACCGTACGTGCAATAGAAGGCCAAGGGTATTTAATACATAGGTTACCTTCAACCCCATTTCCTTCAATTTCCTTGCCATATTCGTCCATTAGCACAGGGAAAATACCTGGTAGGGGCAATGTTGCAAAACCCGGTTTTGTGGGAGTTATTCCAGCTAGAGGGGATATTAAAATACCACCCGTTTCGGTTTGCCACCATGTATCTACGATTGGGCATCGTTCATTTCCGATATGCTTGTAATACCAATTCCAAGCCTCCTCATTAATGGGTTCACCAACACTGCCCAGAACTTTGAGTGAACTTAAATCATATTTATTTACAAAATCTAAATCAAATGACATCAGTGCTCGAATAGCTGTTGGCGCCGTATAGAAATGAGTCACTTTATATTTCTCAACTACTTCCCAAAAACGTCCAGCATCCGGATAAGTAGGTGTTCCCTCAAAAATAATTCCAGTGGTCCCAGTGAATAGTGGCCCATAGATTATATAACTGTGACCCGTAATCCATCCAGCATCTGCAGTACACCAATACACATCATCTGCGCCAATTTGAAACACATTACGGAAGGAATAAGAGGTGTAAACCATATATCCCCCACAGGTATGCACTACCCCTTTGGGCTTACCGGTTGATCCAGAGGTATACAGTATAAACAGCGGATCCTCAGCATCCATTTCTACCGCTTCATGATGGCGAGATGCATTCCTAATCATATTATGCCACCAAAAATCACGTCCTTTTTCCCAGTGGATATCTCTGTTGGTTCGCTGACATACAATAACATTTTCGACTGAGGGAGAGGTTTGCAGCGCTTCGTCTGAGATATCTTTCAAAGGCACGTGCTTATCCCCTCTTCGAAGCCCATCATTGGTAATGAGCAGCTTAGCCTGACAGTCGTTTATACGTTCACTTAATGATTGAGCAGAAAAGCCTGCAAATACAATAGAATGTACAGCACCAATCCGCGCACAAGCCAGCGCTGCGATAATAAGTTCCGGAGTCATGGCCATATAAATGCACACACGATCGCCCTTCGATATTCCCTTACTCTCTAATACATTTGAAAACCTACATACATCCTCATACAGTTGTCGATAAGTGATGGTTCTACGAAATGAATCGGTATGATTTGGCTCAAAAATGAATGCCGTTTTATTGCCAATGGTATTCAAATGCCTATCCAGAGCATTCTCTGTAATATTCAATTTACCACCGACAAACCACTTAATATTGCCTTCTTTAAAACTCCCCGTTTGCACCTGATCCCAATGTTTTTGCCAGTAAAAAGTACCCGCCTCGTGATCCCAAAAACTGAGCCTATCTTGCTCGCTTTGGTTAAAGGTTTCTTGATAATTGTCAAAGGATTTAATGTTCAACCACATAATGGAACGCTATTTGGATAGTTTGATGTATTTGATAATTATACTAGACCAGTGGATTCGTTTAATCAACAGTATATTTTCTTAGTCTAGAACAATGAACTAACATTATTCGCTAGCATCTTATACTCTAAAAAAATGAGAAGCTCTGCAAGCGTTTTTATGTATTTTTTCAAAAAGTTTTGATCAACCAAATAATAGGCAAAAACGTAATAATAGAACCTTCTTTTTTCTTACATGTCCCCCGCTAAACAGCCTACAAAATTATCAAAGAGTGGTTTGGATCAAGTACATGACTGGTTCACCAAGAATCATTGGGAAATTTTTATATTTCAGAGAGAGTGCTGGCAATCCATACTAAACGGCAATGAAGGAATCTTACACGCTCCTACAGGTTCCGGTAAAACCTTTGCCCTATGGATGCCTCACATTATCCGCTGGTTAGAAGCTAAAAAGCAAAATCAGAAAGGCCCACAACTCATCTGGGTTACTCCCTTGCGAGCACTTGCTAAAGATACCGAGCGACAGTTCAAACAGAGCTTAACCGAATTCGGCTTAGAAGTCCAAGTTGGTAGACGAACGGGGGATGTATCGGCTTCGGTACGAAAAAAGCAAGAGCAAGCCATGCCTCAAGTACTCATAACTACACCCGAGAGTTTACATGTGCTCATGGCTCAAAAAAAACACGAGCGTTATTTTAAACATCTCCATAGCGTGGTCGTCGACGAATGGCATGAGCTTATGGGTAGTAAACGAGGCACCCAAACCGAACTTTTTTTGGCCCGGGCCAGGGCACTACGACCAGAAGTAAAAACATGGGGCATTTCTGCTACCTTGGGTAACATGGAAAAGGCTGCAGAGGTGCTAATGGGAACAGAAGAACGATATCAGCGTTCAGTCACCATTAAAGCCCGTTTCAAAAAAAGTATACAGGTAGAATCTATACTTCCCAAATCAGTTGAATTGTTTCCTTGGCATGGGCATTTAGGCTTACATTTAATCGACGAACTCATTCCCATTTTACAAAAAAGTCGATCGACCTTAGTATTCACCAATACGCGCGGACAAGCAGAGCGCTGGTTTCAAGAATTGCTTGAACGAGTCCCCGAATGGGCCGGCGAAATTGCCCTTCATCACGGCTCATTGGACAGAAAAGTTCGAAATTGGGTGGAAGAAAGTCTTCACGAAGATCGGTTAAAAGTGGTTGTATGTACTTCTAGCCTAGATTTAGGGGTAGATTTTAGCCCTGTAGAGACCGTAGTTCAGGTAGGTAGCCCCAAAGGCGTTGCACGCTTTATTCAACGCGCTGGTCGAAGTGGACACCAACCAGGGGCAACGAGCGCCATACACTTTTTACCAACCCATGCGCTAGAACTCTTAGAAGCAGATGCACTTCGCCAGGCTGTACGACAAGATAAGATTGAACCACGACCACCTATTCTATCCCCAACAGATGTTTTGGTTCAATATCTTATGACCCGAGCAGTGGGCAGTGGTTTTATGGCAGAGGCTATTTTAAATGAACTTCATAGCAGCTTTGCTTATCGTCATCTTAGTGAACAGGATTTGCAAAAAATTATTCAATTTTTATGCAGTGGCGGATCTGCTTTACAAGCATATCCCGAATTTGCAAAACTCGAATTAGATGAAGATGGCCGATATTTCGTTGGGAATCGTACCGTGGCGCGAAGACATCGCATGAATATTGGGACGATTAGTTCTGATGCTAACATGCAAATTAAATATCTGAGTGGTGGACGCATTGGAACCATTGAAGAATGGTTCATTGGTCAGTTAAAAGAGGGCGACCGGTTCTGGTTCTCCGGACGACGACTCGAACTCATACGAGTAGAGCAGATGACTGCCTACGTACGGCGTTCTTCTTCGGGTAACGCAAAAGTACCAAGCTGGCTAGGAGGACGGATGTCATTATCGTCTAATATGAGTGAAATGCTCAAAGAAAGTATGCTACGAGCTATAGAGCACTACAGCCAAGACACTACGCAGGTAAAGCACCAAAGCTCGGTAGAAATCGATTATTTAAAACCCATTCTAAGGGTGCAACAGTCTTGGTCCATATTACCAGGCCCCAACCAATTACTCATCGAAAAAAGTTTTTCTCGCGAAGGATGCCATATTTTCATCTACCCATTTGAGGGCCGAAATGTACACGAGGGACTCTCCACTTTAGTAGCCCATCGAATAGCTAAACTAGTCCCCATCACCTTCACCATTGCCATGAACGATTATGGCTTCGAACTACTATCCGACCAGGATATACCCATTCAGCAAGCCTTAAAAGAAGGTTTATTTAGCTCTAAAAACCTACTCAGGGACATAAGGAGTAGTCTCAATAATTCAGAGTTAGTAAAAAGACGTTTTCGGGAAATAGCTCAGATAGCCGGCTTAGTATTCCAAGGCTACCCAGGACAAGGCCGCACCACTCGTCATCTTCAAATGTCCTCAAGTCTCTTTTTTGAGGTATTTCAATCCTATGAGCCCGATCATTTGCTTCTCAGACAGGCCATCGATGAAGTACTCTTTTTTCAGTTTGATGAAATCAGACTCAGACAAGTACTCAACCGAATCCAAGCCGGACATATCGAATACAGAGAGACCAAGCGATTTACTCCTTACGCCTTTCCTATTACAGTTGATCGGTTGCGAGAGAAAATGAGCAGTGAAAAACTGATGGATCGAATAAAAAAAATGCAGGCTCAACTCATCAAACATGTCTGAAATCGACAAAAAAATTATGCCCATCCATTTCCAAGAGGAAGAGCTATTACTTTCAGCTCAGCGGGTATTGTACTATCCGGCAGAAAAAATACTCGTAATCAGCGATGTTCACCTCGGTAAAGCTGGACACTTCAGGCGCTATGGAATCCCCATACCAACCGAAGTTAACCAGGATAATTTATCACGATTAAGCCAGGTAATTCTCCAATTTGACCCTGAAAGAGTTCTTTTTCTGGGCGACTTATTTCATAGCGAAACCAACAGCGAATGGGACGATTTTAAGCGATGGCGCCGACAGTATTCTACCCTCAGAATGACTTTAATTTTTGGTAATCACGAACTCTATACAGAACAAAAATACGAAGATCTAGGCCTTCAAGTGTTCCCCTTCCTTGATAGTAAGCACATTCGTTTCCTTCACGATAAAGATGACACCTTTGCTGGGCTCACGGGGAGTCAATCATCCAATGGTTCTATGATCTCTGAACAGGAAAAAACGGCCAAAGATACCGCTCAACCGAATACAGTCCCGATTAAAGGCTGGATTAGTGGGCACCTACATCCTGGAATAAAAATCCAAGGAAAAGGTAGACAACGGATTGTTCTACCTTGTTTTGTTCAGCAAGAAAACCAACTAGTGATACCTGCTTTTGGAACATTCACTGGCCTACACTTAATTACTAGTAAAAACGCTCATATCATTGCAATTGCTGAGAATGAGCTTATACCACTTCGCAAATCCACTTAATCACAATCTATCATGCTCCCAAGTAACCAGTTACGCCTAAACCGATTATTCACCCTACTTCTGCCATTATTTTTTATGGTAATTTCAACATGGATTATGGCGCAAAATGGACACCAAGATCCACTTTGGTGGCAGCAACAGTCATTCAAATTACAGCAGAATGGAATGCTGATATTAGGATCATGGGCTGGGTTAAATATGATTACTGGGGGTCTTGGATATGCCAGAACGCAAGGATCCACTTCCTATTTTCATCAAATGAATGCCGCCTGGAACACAGTCAATGCAGGTATAGCCTATTTTGGTTATAAAGGGACACTATCCAAAACTAATGTCACAACTTCTGAAGTACTCTATGATATGACGCGTTTTGACACTATTTTACTGGTGAACGCAGGGCTTGATGTGTTATACATAAGTGGGGGAGCATGGATGGTTTATCGCGGCTACAAATTGGGCAAAGAGCGTTGGAAAGGGTATGGCCAAGCTATTATTTTACAAGGAAGCTTCCTTATGGCTTTTGACCTTCTGCTGTATGCAAGCCATGCTAAGCTTAGCAAGCAATTATCCTCGCTACAAGGAGAATACCTGAGTTGGAATTGGTCACTTCAACTTCCACAATTACATTATCCATGGATAGAACATTTCTACTCAATAGCCACTGGTTGGTCCAATCCGATAGCGAACGCTCTGCCCGTTTTACAAATTCAATTACTGTTTTAAGTGTTTGAAGTACCGCTTATTCAAAAACCCAATGCCCCTAGCTTTTCTGCATCCCGTTCTTGCGTACTAAAACTTTGACCATTCAAACTGGAAAATGCACCGGAGAGCACCAAACTCATCAATTTGTTGCCAAACTTTTGAATTTCTTGTTAGATTTTTGTGTAAAAAAAAAAACCATTAAATCAAAATATGTATTTTTAACAACACAAGTAAATATGCAACAGTCCATGATGGATCATATGACAAATCAATATTTCAGATTAAAACCAATATTATCCTTACGTCTGATTTTTGTAGCATTACTGCTATCGTCATGTTCAAGTTCATCAAGCACAAAACTCACTCTAACAGTAGATTATCTAGGTGATGCAACCCTTCAACTCGAAGAAATCCCTCTGCACTATAAATACTCTAAAAAGTCTGTTCTAGATAGAATTCAGAGCGGCAATAGCTTCACTTTTATGTTGCCAAACTCAATAAACAGTGATGAAACGAGGGCGGGATCAGACAACACTTCCGTCCAATGGTATCATATACGGATTCAGGATCAGTTTTTCCCCCTTGCCATGCATACGGAGGACACCAGTCATGGCAAGCCCACTAACATAAAAATACAGCGAGCCGAATTTCCGAAAGGCTTAAGCATTACCGATGAGGATGATCAGCCATTGCCGGCCTATCAAAACTTCATACGCTACCAAGAACAAGTAGCTCCTATAGACCAAGGTATCTCCCAGGAAGAACGATTTTTTACCCAAGGGGAAGTAGAACGTATGCTCGAGCTAAGCCGGCAAAAAGTTGAGCTCTCTGAAGAACTATTAGCCAATGGAATATACCAACAATGGATATATCGGGTTCAGGGGGAACATTTGATCCGCGAAATACGGGCGATTGAATTTCTGCAACGCTTCAAAGAGCTCACTAATGCTGACGAGCGCCGCGATTCATTATTAACTAAAGCCCAAAAAGATGGCCTCTTTGAGCTTGACCACTTAGTGGCACAACGTGCAGGCGTCAGGGACTATACTCATTTTTATTCTCGCACGTTTGCCCTCTACGATTCGGTTATTAAACAGTACGGTGAACTTATGGAATACGATATAAAGCGTCTAGCTTATCCGGATTTGAATCGTCGCAGGCTAGAAGTTCTCGAATACATACAGGATGACCAAGCTCGCGCTTATGCCCAATTGTTTTTGGTAGCCGAGCGGCTTGGCGAAATAGCTTTGGATATCGCTGAATCTAGTTACCAGAGGTATCTGAATACATATATCGAACCTTATCCTGCCTACACCGACTTCATAAAAAGTTTTTACAAAGCAATCAAAGCCGTCTCTCCTGGAAACCCAGCCATCCCTTTCCGATTATTCGACCGCGATGGAATAGCCTATGAACTAAGTGACTTTCAAGGAAAATATGTGCTCTTAGACTTCTGGGCGGGATGGTGTCAGCCATGCTTAGATGAATTTGAGGAAATGCGCCGTATTTATGCCCGATTTGACCGTGAAGACTTCGAAATATTGGCCATTTCAACCGAAGTGGATAGTACTATATGGATCCAAGATATCGAACGATTCCAAAACCCTTGGATCCAGGTGTACGGCGGTGATGGCTTCGAACAAGTCACATTTAAAAAATACAGGGGAGGTGGTATTCCTTTTTATATCTTGCTGAATCCTGATGGAGAAATTAAGCGATATAATGATATACGCCCAACATTTAACCTCGAAGAAGTGCTCGAAGAACGCATCGAATCCAACTAGCACGTAAACGCCGAGCTCCATAAATTAATAGTATGTCAAAGTATTGACACACCGACAATGACTCTAACACAACTGTCCTACATCGTAGCTGTAGACTAACATCAGCATTCCGCCACCGATATTTTTTAATAACTTATGTATATATGAATTAGAATTAGTTTTAATTTCATTCTAAAATAACACTCCTAGTCATTAAATCGAATCAAAAAGAGTTATTGACTCATTAGTATGTAAATACAAATAAATTTATCTCGGTGAACAAAACTCCTAATACATGTTAAAGGTCAAAAAAGCACAATTTCATGGAATCAAACTTCCAGAGCTATCGATTGGGTTGGATTACAGCGATGCAGACGTGCAATATATCTTTGTTTCTCATGCTCATGCCGATCACATTCCAAGAAATAGACAATCCTTACGAGAACATACCAATTTAGTCATTTACACTACCCCACCAACAGCTGCCCTTATGAGGCTAAGAGGGTTTAAAGAAGATATTATTGAATTACCCTTCTACGAAACATTAACCACTGATCAATTTAATATAACCCTATATCCTGCTGGCCATATACTAGGCTCTGCGATGGCATTTATTGAGTCTGGAGTGGGAAATATTTTATATACGGGCGATTGCAAAACACCCGCTTCCCCAGCAACCGAAGGCTTCGAACTACCCAAAAACCGGCCAGTCGATCAACTAATCATAGAAGCTACTTTTGGCTTACCCATTTACCGTTGGAAATCCACAGAACAGCTACAATCTGATCTACTTAACTTCGCAGAGGAATCTCTAGATGCAGGTTACACGCCCATTTTTCTAGGCTACAACTTAGGTAAGGCTCAAGAAATGATGCATATGCTCAGAGAGCTCCCCAAAACTAAGCAAATCCATGGAGCAGGATACCCACTTTGCGCAGTATATGAAGAGTACGGTATTAACCTTGGTACGTATAAGCGCTATAACCGAGCCAGTTCAGAAGGCTGTCTATTATTTACGCCTTATTCTGGCTTAGAATCGGGTTTTGCGAGTCACATAAAGAAGAAAAGGATAGCATACTGTAGTGGCTGGGCATCGCATGAAGCCAGAAGAACCCAAACCCAGGCTCATGCCTTAATTCCACTGAGTGACCATTTAGATTACTTCGAGCTCATTAAGGTATGCGAGTATCTTCAACCCAAGCGTATCTACATAACCCATACACCAGACCCAAAGGTAGTTTTGCATGAACTACAGCAAAGAGGTCTTGAGGCAGTTTACCTAGATATTGACCATGAGGAGCTTGGGTAAATTATGAGCAAACAAAAGGCAGTTGATAACTTTGAAAGGTGGGCTCAGCTGGTTCAATCCATAGCCGAAACTCGTGGAAGCAATGCAAAAATTGAACTATGTGCTAACTATTTAGCACAATTATCCCCTTCACAGCTGGCATTAGCCTGCCAATACATGGGAGAAGGGGCCTTCTCTAATATTTCTGGGAAACGTGCCTCCATAGGTTCGCGAACCATAGGGATGGCCGCTGCCGATTACTGTAAAATCGACTATGATATTGTATTCAAAGCATGCCGTACAGCCACAGGAAGCAGTACCGAAACCATTCAACGCCTCTTTGAAAACCTTACCGAAACTCGGCAAAAAAATATCCTGCGACATTGGGATCTAGCGCATATTTCTGAACTCGCAGAAAAATTGGCACAGACTCGAGCCCGCAAAGATAAACAACGCATACTGACTCGCATTTGGAGCGGTTTATCACCTTTGGCTTCCAAATATTTTGTCCGACTACTTTCTCAAGGTTCTTTACGAATTGGCTTCGAAAGTAGAAGTATTCTACAGGCCTTAGCGAAGATTTACGAGGTAGATTACGAGCAGTTACGCTATGCCCACATGCTTACAGGAAGCATCGCCAAAACAGCCGAATTAGTGTCTACTCACAGTCTGGACCAGGCTCAATTTAAATTATTTAACCCCATCGCATTTATGCTTGCGGCTCCAATTCAATCCCGTTCAGTTAAGGATTGGGATACTTTCATAGCCGAAGAAAAGTTTGATGGTATGCGCTGTCAGCTCCATGCCTATGGTTCTAAAGTGGAGTTATTTTCGCGTGATTTAAATGTAGTTTCAAACCAATTCCCTGAACTTGTCGATTCCTTCGCTATTAAAGATCTTCCACCCGTAGTTCTAGATGGGGAAATTTGTGTATTCCGCGAAAGTATCATTCAACCCTTTCAAGATCTTCAAAAACGAATGGGAGTAAAAAAGCCTACTCAGGCTTTACTTAGTAAATATCCAGTAGTCTTTATCGGTTATGATGTGTTGTTCTTAGAGCGAGAATCAACGGTAAAGCAACCCTTAACCCAACGACGGATTAGCATTGAAAAACTTTCAAAAACCTATAAATTTCCTATCAGTAGCCAACATGCTGTTAGCTCAAAAAAGCAAGTAGAACAACTTTTTGAACAAGCCCTAGCTCATGGTAACGAGGGCCTAATGTTAAAGCAAAAAAACGCCCCCTATTCCTTCGGAGAACGCAAAAATCATTGGTTAAAAGTCAAACAACCTTCCGGTAGTATTGACACTGTTATTCTATATGCTCAAGCAGGTAGTGGAAAACGAGGTGGTAGCTATTCTGATTTTACTTTGGGTGTATCAGTCAAAAACGATGCGCGTTACGAAGAAGAATTCATCCCCATTGGAAAAGCGTATGGTGGATACACAGACCAAGAATGGAAGCAATTAAACAAAGCTATTAAGGGTTGTATTATTAACCGATTTGGTCCAACAGCTCAACTACACCCTGAAATTGTGGTCGAACTCGAGTTTGAGGCCATTCAGCCTAATCCAAGAACAAAAGCAAAATACACTCTCAGATTTCCTCGATTTAAAGCAATACGATGGGATTTATCACCCAGCGATGTAGACAGCTTAGAACATGTAGAAATGCTGTTCGAGGAACATCAATCCAAAAAACGTAATCCCCAAAAAAGTAGTCATTCATTTCTTAAACCAGAGTGAACCATTTTGAACTTGTAAATTTAATTATATTTGAAATATTGATGAATATAAATATTTTAATCTAAATTAGTTTTTTGCTCTATTTTTTCCTGTACTAATATTTTGTTCATAAGCTCAATTTTATGATCTTGCAATATGAGTGAATGGAGTCTTAATTCTATCCCCCCGCACGATTGGTATTTATGCTTGGATGTCAGTTCCTATTTCGATTTTGAACATGAACCTGAACATATGTTTGAGACAGGTTTTACTCGGCCAATCCCAATCGGTGAGCAAGATGCCGTAGTTACTATTCGATTCAACGGAGATCCCGAATCACCAGAATTCTTTATTAGTTGTAAAAAAGCTCTTTCACAAAAGGAAATAGAATGCGCTAACCAGCATTTAACTAAAATTTTAGGCTTAAAAATGGATTTGCGCAAATTATACGATCGCGCTGCTAATGACACTGTTTTAGGTCCAAAATTAAGTGAATACTACGGGCTCAAAAGGATGACTAGGGCCACCTTATTCGAGGATATTCAAAATCGAATAGTTGAAATGCAGATGAATCATAAACCTACTGCAAAAAAGATGATGTATAGGATTCGAGAGCAATATGGTAGTCTCCTCGATTATGATGGAGGTACCCTAGCTGCATGGCCTCGACCTCACGAGCTTATGAAGGCAGATCCCCATAATATTCGCACTTTAGGCCCGACCCTGCGCAAAGGACAATACCTTACTGGTTTAGCGCAAGATATCGTTGCGGGAATCACCGATATACATTGGTTAACTACCTGTGACCCAATCACTGCGTATAACACCTTAGTCAAGATTAAGGGAATAGGTCCAACGGCTGCTCAAGATCTTATTATGATGCGAGGGCGTACAGATGCAGTGTTTCCCAGTAATAAGAAAAAGAATCAGGAAAAAGGCCTACGAAGATGGATTATTTGGAGATATGGTGAAGACCCAGATGCAACCACTGAAGATAGATTTCAGGAACTCATCCAAGCTTGGAAAAGCTACGAATCGGCCGCATTAGAATTTTTATATTTGGATTACGTCATGAAAGAAAAGGAACAGCGTCAAAAAAAATCCTAGTCACTACAGAACATGTCGATGACTAAACCAATATCTAACCACAATACCGCCATGCTACAAAAACTTATTTATTTGACATGCTTGCTGCTTTGCACCTCCTCTAGCATGATTGCTCAAGATTCTGACCCCGTCTTACCGGCTCTCATTCCTGTCCCCAAAATAATGGAACCTACTGGAAATCCATTTATGATAGTAGAAGGAACTCCAATAATACTTCCAAATGAACTAGAGGGAACCCCCATCCATAGCACCCTTAATGAACTCATGTACACTACCACTTGGCTAGATGGTGATTTTATTTTCTACGAAGGTACAAACCCTACTTTCGTTACAGATTCTGCGATTGTGGTGGTGCTACATAACCTCGAAAGTCTGCAAAATGATTACGATCATGTACATCTTCGTCATAAGGAGGGGTATCGCATTCTCGTTACTCCAAAGCAGCTAAAACTAGAAGCTACGACAGAGCATGGATTGTTTAATGCCATTATGACCTTACGGCAATTATTACCAACCGAAGTCGAAAAAGAAGATCCATCACGTATATCCAACAACATGATTTGGACGGTTCCCGGTATGTATATCGCCGATCATCCTCGATTTCAATATCGGGGTCTACATTTAGATGTAGGGCGTCATTTTATGCCTGTATCATTCATAAAACACTATATTGACTTGATGGCTATGCATAAAATGAATCGATTTCATTGGCACTTGACTGAAGATCAAGGCTGGCGCATTGAAATTAAGGCTTACCCAAAGCTGACTGAAATTGCGGCATTCCGTGAAGAAACATTAATTCGTAGATATGGTTCTGAGATCTATGATAATCGCCCATATGGAGGTTACTACACTCAAGAAGAAATCAAAAAAGTGGTAGCTTACGCCGCCGAAAAATATATTACCATCGTACCTGAAATCGAAATGCCTGGGCATACCTCTGCAGTATTAGCCGCTTACCCTGAATACGGTTGCCAGAATAAAAAATACAAGGTCCAAACAACTTGGGGAGTGTTTGATGATATCTTTTGTCCGTCAGAAAAAACCTTCGGATTTTTGGAGGATGTGTTAGATGAAGTTATGGCACTTTTCCCTGGAGAATATATACATATTGGGGGGGATGAGGCTCCAAAAAAACAATGGGAAGAAAGTGAATTAGCCCAAAAAGTTATTCAGCGCGAAAAATTAAAAGATGAGCACGAACTCCAGAGCTACTTTATTACCCGCATAGAACAATACCTAAACAGTAAAGGCCGGCAAATAATCGGTTGGGACGAAATTTTGGAGGGCGGCTTAGCTCCACGAGCTACTGTTATGTCTTGGCGAGGTGAACGAGGTGGCATTGAAGCAGCAAAAATGGGTCATGATGTTATCATGACACCGGGAAACACGAATTATTTTGATCACTACCAAGGAAATATGATGCATGAGCCATTGGCGATTTGTTGTTTTACTTCGGTTGAAGATGTCTACGGCTACGAACCTGTACCAGCAGCCCTGAGCGAAGAAGAGGCTAAATATGTACTCGGAGCGCAAGGCAATGTATGGACGGAATATATCCGTACCCCTCAAAAAGTCGAATATATGGCCTACCCGAGAGCAACGGCTTTATCTGAAGTTCTCTGGTCGGATCCCATACAAAAAGATTGGTACAGCTTTTGGGCTCGCCTACAACATCATTTTAAACGACTCGACCATAGAGGAGTTAACTACGCCCCTCACTATAAAGGCCAGTTAAACCCTCACGAATAAACCTCGAAAAAATATAATAAATGGTAAAGGGTAGTACTACAAAGTAAAAGCCTTTTTCAGTCCAGCCCAAGTACTCCGAACCGGTTGCCTCCAAGACCAAATAAATCAAATAGGCTGCGTAATAAAAAAGAAATAGTGAGGCATCTTTGCGGTCTAGATCAAATCCTGTGAGAAAAATTGGTATACATCCTACGGCAACAGCAATCATGAATGGCATATCTAACATCAAGGCATTCCTAGATACTTCCAATACTCCTGGGGTGACTACGATTGTGAGTCCCAGTGTTAGCATGACATTATATATATTGCTCCCTAATACGTTTGCGACTGCGATATCTGCATTTCCCTTACGTGCAGCAGTTATGGATGTAGCAACTTCTGGAAGTGATGTGCCAATAGATACAATGGTCAAGCCTACCACTAATTCCGACATTCCTAATAGTTGAGCAATAGTTACAGCACTACTTACCATCCAATTAGCTCCTAGTGCAATTAAAGCCAAACCAGTTAGTAATAATCCAAAGTTTTTCAAGTAAAACCAGGTATCAGTGGCTAATTCAACCCGTTCTTTATGCTCATAAAGTTGACTAATATCCACCTTATTTTTACGTATTTGGAGAAAGGTAAATACCGAGTAAGCGAGCAAACCCAATAATAAGACAATTCCATCGGTAAGACTAAGTACCCCATCTAAAGCCAATGAATATAGCACTATACTCATTGTAATTACAATAGGCACATCTATTCGAACAATACGCAGTTTTATTTTCAAGGGTGTAATGAACCCGGTAATCCCTAAAATGAGCAAGATATTTGCAATGTTAGACCCTATTATATTACCTAAGACTAAATCGGCAGAATCATTCATTGCTGCTTTCAAACTAATGGCTAGTTCAGGTGCCCCCGTCGCAAACGCTACTACTGTGAGTCCCATTACCATTGGTGAAATACCCCATTTTAAGCCAAATCGATCAACCGCTTTTAAAAAAAAATCAGCGCCTACTATAAGACCAATTAAACCAAAAATAAAAAACAATAAGGTCATAAATCATCAAATTGAGTGATTGATATATAAGAAATATACGAGTTTTTATAGACTCGTTAGCTTTCAATAAAAATTCCCTTGATCATGAGATATTGTGATACAGTGAACCTAAAAGGTAACATTGATTACAACAGCTAAGGATATATTACATAAAAAAGCCTCTCCGAATGGAGAGGCTTTAAGATTTATTGATTTAGAATGCATAGTGGGAACACATTAAATCGATTCCCAAAGAGGTATCTTTCGTTTACGCATGTTCCCTGCCAACAATTTTACATCATACCACCCATGCCACCCATGCCACCCATGCCACTCATATCTGGCATAGCAGGAGCAGATGCAGACTCATCTTTTGGCTTTTCGCTTACAACCGCTTCTGTGGTTAAGAGCAAACCTGCTACAGATGCTGCATTTTGAAGCGCTGTACGAGTCACTTTGGTTGGGTCAATTACTCCAGCTTTTATTAGGTCTTCGTATACAGCGGTGCGTGCATTATATCCGTATGCACCTTTACCATTGAGTACTTTTTGTACAACAATTGCACCTTCGACACCCGCGTTGTTAGAAATCGTACGGAGCGGTGCTTCAATAGCACGACGTACGATTTGAAATCCAACCGCTTGATCATCATTCACTGCAGTTAACGCTTCCAAAGCCCCAGATGTTCGCAGAAAAGCAACACCACCGCCCGGAACAATACCTTCTTCCACAGCTGCTCGAGTCGCATGGAGAGCATCCTCAACACGAGCTTTTTTCTCTTTCATTTCCACTTCAGAAGCAGCACCAATGTAAAGTACTGCTACACCACCACTTAACTTAGCCAATCGCTCCTGTAACTTTTCGCGATCATAGTCAGAGGAAGTGGTTTCGATCTGAGATCGGATTTGATTTACACGAGCTTGAATATCACCTTCTTTACCTGCGCCATCCACTAACGTCGTATTATC
Source organism: Balneola sp. (assembly GCA_002720745.1). Taxonomy (GTDB): domain Bacteria; phylum Bacteroidota; class Rhodothermia; order Balneolales; family Balneolaceae; genus UBA1275. Next base: position 135,535 of record PBJO01000002.1, on the reverse strand, counting down.
TTTATCAATACTGACTCGAGTAGCTTGTCCTAAGTAGTCTAGAGTAGCATTTTCTAATTTATACCCACGCTCCTCAGAAATAACAGTACCACCAGTTAAGATAGCAATATCTTCTAGCATAGCTTTTCTTCTATCACCAAAACCTGGAGCTTTTACCGCAGCAATCTTCAAACTACCTCGTAATTTATTTACCACCAATGTAGCAAGAGCTTCGCCCTCAATATCCTCTGCAATTATCAACAATGGCTTTCCAGACTGCACAACTTTTTCCAAAATAGGCAGTAGATCTTTCATATTTGAAATCTTTTTATCAAAGATCAAGATGTACGGATCTTCTAATTCTGTAGTCATTTTATCTGAATCAGTAACAAAGTATGGAGATAAATAACCACGGTCAAACTGCATACCCTCTACAGTTTCTAGGTAAGTTTCGGTTCCTTTTGCTTCTTCAACGGTAATTACACCGTCTTTTCCCACTTTCTCCATAGCATCGGCAATTAAATTACCAATGAACTCATCGTTATTAGCAGAAATAGTTCCTACTTGAGCAATCTCATTCCGATCGTCGATATCACGAGAAAGTTTTTTTAAATCTGCTACAATAGCTTCAACTGCTTTGTCAATTCCTCGTTTAAGATCCATTGGGTTTGCACCAGCGGTTACGTTTTTTAAACCAGCTGTCACTATCGCTTGTGCGAGTACGGTAGCGGTAGTCGTTCCATCACCAGCATTGTCACTGGTGCGTGAAGCAACTTCTTTTACCATTTGAGCGCCCATATTTTCGACTTTATCGCTCAACTCAATTTCTTTAGCAACAGTTACACCGTCTTTGGTCACCGTTGGTGCACCAAAAGATTTTTCGATTACTACATTGCGTCCTCTAGGGCCGAGAGTTACTTTAACCGCATCGGCAAGTTTGTCAACACCACGCTTTAATGCATCGCGGGCTTCGATATCATAATGAACTAACTTTGACATTTCTTTCTATAATTAGATGATTAAAATTTTGTTTCAACAGGATTATGCTAGGATACCAACGATATCCGACTCACGCATTATAAGGTACTCTTCACCATCGATAGTGACTTCGGTACCGGCATATTTTCCATAAAGAACTTTGTCTCCTTCGCTTACAGACATATCTACTCTGGTTCCGTTTTCCACTTTACCTGGGCCAACGGCTACCACAGTTCCTTGTTGAGGTTTTTCTTTAGCCGTATCTGGAATGTATAGACCTGAGCTGGTTACTTCTTCAGCAACATCGGCCTTGATCAACACTCGATCTCCTAAAGGTTTAATGCTAGCCATAGGGTATGACTCCTTGATATTAGTTTTGTTATTAGTTTTAATTTTACGTGCGAGAATATGAGTTACAACCTAGTTTATTTGTAGTCAAACTGTATTCTCATTACTTTAATTTTTATTAGAGCAAAACTCGTACCAAAGCACTATTCAGGATTTTGCCTTTCAAGAAAGGCCGTAAACTCTGCATAAATGTCAGGTGTCCATTCCTCTGCTCTTACATTTAAGTCAAATGATGTACAATCAATCCCCTTAATCATGGCTTTTAACGCATTGCTAAGCTTTTTTCTTCGCTGGTTAAAGGCCGTCCGCACAACATCTTTAAGCATTTTGTCTGAATAACCTAATGACGGCTTGTCAAAATGTACGTATACCAAAGCACTGGTTACATTTGGAGGGGGACTGAATGAACCTGGTTTTACATCAAAAAGATATTTTGGAGTGCTCATTAGCTGGGTTTGCACACTTAAAATCCCATAGTCTTTAGTCCGTGGAATGGCTATCAGACGCTGAGCAACTTCCTTTTGCATCATCAACAATGCACCTGCCAATCTAATTCTATGCTCTAACAATACAAATAAAATTGGGCTAGTAATGTAATAAGGCAAATTTCCAATGACAAAGTTTTTAGGATTTACCACTTTCTGATTTGTATAAACTCGTTTCGCATCAAGCTGCTCAGGAATAAGCTCTAGTAATTTTACTTTCAAGATATCTTCCTGATGAATTGTCACCCCTTTAAATTGCCCTTTAAGCACTTCAACCGCCTCAGCATCCACCTCAACCAATTCTAATCGAGGATATCGTGGCCAAAGATATTGAGTCAGAGCTCCTGTCCCGGGACCAATCTCAAGTACCCAGTCATTCGAAGTAGCCGGAAAGGCTGAAATTATGTTACTAAGCACATTCTTATCAGTAAGAAAGTGCTGACCTAGGCGTTTTTTAGTTCTAAATTGATCCGTGCTCATGCCTAAATGTACGTATATCTTAACTAAGGCTGCGGAAAGTTAGCGCTAATTTTTTGCTATATCGCACTATCTGCTTCAAAAAGACCAGGTTATCTAAGTCGTTCCAGACCTGCCACCATGACTAAGCCCGCCAAAATGCTCGTAAAACCCCTCCAACGGTTGGGTTCCCTGGCAGGATAAGGCCAAAAAGGCTTAGAAGAAATAAGTTTCCGTTTAACGGTTTCTACCAGAATGGTGTCCTTTTCAGGCTCCTGAGCTAACCGCTCTCCCTCTTTTAAGATGGATTCCATGGGTTCAGATACCACCCTCCTATATTCTGGTAAAGCTGGAACATGATTGCTGGCACCTGCTATCTCCTGAGCTAACGGATCATCCGCCTGCATAAGCTCCACCTTTCGAACCTGATCAATATATTCTCTGTCTTGGAAAGGCCATATCACGAGTAATGAGCCTAATAAAAATCCAATTAATACCGACAAAGTAGCCCTTTGATACCGCGAAAGAAGCCAAGAAAGTACTCTAGAAAATAAGGCTAGGCCTACTACTGCTCCCATAAAAAAAGGTAAAAGCGCCCAAAATCCTGCCCACGTTTCGGCTCCACCTAATTTACCAATGTTAGTCAACACAAAGTCATACTTTCGCATAATCAACAAAAGATAAGAACCCGATATACCGGGTAATATCATTGCTGTTATGGCTATTACACCACTAAAAAAGACAAACAATGGATGTTCAGGGGTTTGGGTTGGTACCAGCTGGACTACCCATAAGCCTAAAGCCGTTCCGACGACAATAAAAATAACCATACTTCCCTGTCGCTGTTCAATGGCTTTTACGAGCACATATATAGACCCGAGTATAAGTCCAAAAAAGAGTCCAAACACTATTTCAGGATGGGTAAACATATACACTTGTAGGGGCACTACCCTCGTAAAAAAAACCAAAGCTGTGGCAATTCCAGAAAACAACATCATCAAGAACAAAACATGCACCTGAGCGGCCGCCTGCAGCAGTCGAAGCGAAAGTACATCCTTAATAACGGTTACACTTACACTGTTAATGGCGGATAAAAGCCGTTCATAAATCCCTAAGATCAGAGCCATAGTCCCACCACTAACTCCAGGGACTACATCGGCCGAGCCCATTAAAAACCCTTTCAACCAGAGCATTGGAAATTCTTTCAGCGAACTTTGATCTTTTCCTGAAGAATCTGGAGTTAGAGATTTTTTAGCTTTTTCAGCCATTTAATTACCTACCCTTATCCTTTCCAGCCTTTTTGTCCAATTAATGGGACAAAAGTAAATCCCTCAAATTCCTCTTGAACATATTCTTCCTCAGAGTGTCGGGTAATTTTTAGCATCATCTGTTCTTTACTACTTCCAACAGGGATGATTAACCGACCACCAATGTGTAACTGCCGGATAAGATCATCAGGTACCACTGGAGCTCCAGCGGTAACAATAATACCGTGATAAGGGGCGTATGTTGACCAACCCAAAGTACCATCTCCACATTTTAATTGAGGCCGGTACCCTAAGTCACGTAATACCTCCTTAGCCCTATGATATAGCTCATTGTGACGTTCTACGCTATAAACCTGAGCCTTAAGCTCGCATAATATCATACATTGATAACCTGATCCCGTACCAATTTCTAGAATTTTATCTCCCGGATTCACCCCCAAGAGTTCGGTTTGCTTCGCTACCGTGAAAGGCTGAGATATGGTTTGACCAAGACCTATGGGTAGGGCTGAATCTTCATATGCCCGATGATGAAGAGCCGTGTCAATTAGTATATGTCTAGGTAAGAATCCAATGGCATTAAGGACCGAGGAATCTTGGATGCCCTTTTCTACCAATTGTTCCACCAGTTGTTGGCGTGGTTTTGCAAATCGTCGATCTAACATGGCAAGAGTACATTTATAACTAAGTACATTTGGTATAAAAACTATCGCAATTATCGAGTAAATCTATGAGCATCTGTTAATTTTATTCTGTTATAAATCTTTAGCGAGAATTATTGAAATAGAATTCTAAATTTTATTCAAAAATACTAATCTTACAATTCTGTTATTTAGTAAAATAATGTAACATAAGGAACGAATCTAGAAGAAAATTCACTTAGATTGCAGTTGCTTATTAAATTAGAATAAAAATTAAACAGTCATACAAATCTGTGTCCCCTATTCAAGAATGAACGAATTAAGCCTAAAATAATGTGATCTGCCAGAATATTAGACTTCAAAAAAATGATATAACAAAAGTACTATCAGCATTAAATATATTTTCTTTCAAACATGTTCAACTATTTACAGCTCAAATCAATAAAATTATACTATCTTAAAAGTTGGTTAGGGCTATTTCTTTTTTTAGCGGTATTAAGTAAAAGTTTGTATGCTCAAATTCTCAGTCCAGAAATTAGTCAACCCACTATAAAAATTGATAGTATTGATAATGTCTCAAAAAATGAAGCTTTGATAAGTGTATTTTTAGATTGTAGAGACTGTCGTGAGAGCTTCATTAAAAGCGAAATAACATTTGTAAATTTTGTTCGAGATATGGCTGATGCCGAGGTACACTTGATTATTACTCAACGAGGGACCGCGTCTGGAGGTTCACAGTATCAGTTAGCTTTTCTAGGGTATGAGAATTACTCAGATTTGAGTCAAAACTTAACCTATACAACGTTTGATTCCGATACCTATGATGAAGAACGTAGTGGTTTAGTCAAATATGTAAAATTAGGATTAGTACCATATCTAAGTAAAAAAGAGGTTCTCAGTGATTTTAATTTAGAGTACACTGGAGACTTGAGAGACATTCCATCAAACAATGAAGACAAATGGAATAACTGGATTTTTGAAATAGGCAGTAATGGATCGATTTATGGCGAAGAAAATGATAAAAGTTTTGTTATTGAAAACAGATTAAATGTCAGACGGACAACTGATACATGGAAATTTAGACTTTGGGTCAACAATAATTATCGACTTAGAACAATCACAACACCAGACACTTTACTCGAATTTAGTACTAAAAGACAGTATGCATGGGGACAACTTGTCTACTCATTAAGTGATCATTGGTCGATAGGAACATATTTTGGAGGTAGTTCTTCAACTAGAGATAATATTGAATTATCATACGGCATTTCCCCTACTATTGAGTACTCATTCTATCCTTACAGAGAATTTGCACGCAGAGAAGTCACTCTTAGATACGGAATAAGTCCATCAAAAAGATTCTATGAAGAAAAAACAATCTATGGTAAAAACAGTGAAATACTTCTTGAGCATCAATTAAATTTTAATATGGACTATACTAAGCCATGGGGAAGTGTCAAGGCTACTATGGAAGGAACTACGTATTTTCACGACTTAAACAAATATAGACTTAATGTTGAATTTGAGTTCAGTAAGAGAATAATACGTGGTTTTTCAATATTTGTTAATACTGAATACTCAATTATTAATAATCAATTGTCATTATCAGCACAAGGCGTTACGGATGAAGAAGCAATTGCCAATATCCGTCAACAGGCAACTTCTTACTCTTACCGCACAAGATTAGGTTTTGAAATTAGCTTTGGATCTATTTACGATAGCGTAGTAAATACACGTTTCTGACGTCAACTGAGATTTATTTAAAATTCATTCTTTAATTCTCAATTTACCAAGTGATTTGAACTCTCCAAAGTCAGTAGATCATAGAATCCGTTCAATGGCAATGTCAAATAATCACACTAAAAGATTAAATATTAAGTTATTAACCAAAGATGAACTCTCGGCTTTTTGCATTGAACATGGATGGCCTCGTTTTCATGCAGATCAACTTTTTCAATGGCTATACCAAAAAGGTGTAAATCGCTTCGAAGTGATGACCAACCTTTCCAAAAAAATGCGGGAGTATCTACAAGAACATGCTTATATCAATCGTATTCTCCCCTCCCAAGAACAGCAATCAAAGGATGGGACCATCAAATTTTTATTTCAACTAAACGATCATAAGGACAACGATAAAATAGAAGCCGTACTCATACCCGACTTTTATCCCAATGGAGCTGTTAAACGCCTAACCGTTTGTGTAAGCTCCCAAGTTGGTTGCGTGTTTGGCTGCCAATTTTGTGCGACTGGTAAAATGGGCTTTTTCCGCAATCTAAGTCACGGCGAAATAGTCGATCAGGTACAATACATCAACCAAGTTGCCTTAGAGCAATACGGAAAAAAAATCACCAACATTGTATATATGGGAATGGGCGAGCCTCTTCATAACTATAAAGCCGTCACCCAGTCGGCAGCGATCATATCCGATCCATACAGTATTGATTTATCTCCAAAACGGATCACTGTGTCCACGGTCGGACTCACCAAACAAATAAAAAAATTAGCCGACCAGCAGCAGCCCTTCAATCTAGCAATTTCCTTGCACGCCGCTACTGATGACAAGCGCGATAAAATCATGCCTATCAACAGCTCAATGAATTTAGTAGAACTAAAACAAGCTGTACAATACTACTACAAAGCCACCGAGCAAGCTATAACGTACGAGTATCTTCTTTTCGATGAATTCAATGACTCAATAGAAGACGCCGATGCACTTGCCTCAATAGTTGGTTGGGCTCCGAGCAAGATAAACATTATAATGTACAATAATGTGGCAGGAGTGGCCCTTCATCGAGCTCGAGAAGACAGACTAAATCGTTTCATGAAACGATTATCCATGCATAAAACTCGAGTAACAGTACGCCGTTCTCGAGGCGATGATATTGATGCAGGTTGTGGGCAGTTAGCCATACGGAAAGGAGCTCGTAGAGGGAAAAGTATTGCATAACCTAAAGAAACTCAGTGATATTATCCCTGAACCTTACATAAGCACTTGATCAGCTAATCTAATCGATAATGTGAAAAAACCGGTTCATTCTTGGCAGCCCATTATTCAACGACATCCAGACAATACCTGCTCTCCCTATTATATGATCTTTTGGTACAAATCCCCAAAACCTAGAATCTTCACTTGAATCCCGGTTATCACCCATAGCAAAGAAATAATCTTGCTGAACTACATAGCGAGTAGTTTGTTCACCATTTATGACGAACACACCACCTTGCGTTTCCACTTGATTGCCCTCATAACGTTCGACCAGGTCTTTATAAATTGGCCAATTTGACGCATTCAATGAAACTTCTTGACCTTCGAAAGGTACAACTATTGGACCGAAATGGTCCGGATTGTTAAACGCTCTTGAAAAATAACCAGCACTTTGGGTGTAGGCAGATATCACATTTTTGGCAGGGATAATAGTTGGATAAAGTGTATCAGTTTCAGCCCAAGAAGCAATTTTTTTGGCTACTCCTTCGGTTAGATTAACTCGATACTCATAGTTTGATACCTGCTGGAAATAGCGACTAGTTGCTCCTATGGTTCCAGCATCAACATCTTCCATTTTTGCATTAGTCAACCTAACACCTTCTTTCAAAATCAAGGTATGTAACTTTTGCACACCTTCATGAGTAGGTTCAGCCTCTCTATTTACGAACAGAACTTTATTTTTAAATTCCAAGGTGTCACCGGGTACACCAACTGCACGCTTTATGTAATTTGTTTTTTGAGATATAGGTTTTACTTCCCAAGGCACATTAAATACAAATATATCATTCCTTGCAATCGGACGGTAACCTGGTAATCTCGAGTAAGGTAAACCTACACCTGGTAAACACCACTGCGTGAAAGGCACGCAAATAGACATAGGTGTTCGTGCGCCATAAGCTGCATTGGAGACAATCAAAAAATCTCCGATCAAAAGATCTTTCTCCATAGAACCCGTCGGAATCTTGTAAGAACCAAATAAAAAAGCACGAAGAATAGCTGCCACTATGAAAGCAAATATAAAGGCATCTAGCCACTCTCGAAGCACTGATTTTGTGGGGGGTTCTTGGCTAGTTTTACCCACTTTTTTAGCAGGTAATATAGCAGGATCTTGGGAAGAATTAGAAGTTTCCAATAATTTCTAAATATGTATTATAGGTATTAGATAATGTATAAAAGTGACTATGTTATTTGAACTCATATTATACTTGGTTCATCGCTTTAATACAATCGTATTTGAGAGGGTTTGTCCACTTCTTTTTTAATATACTTGCCATGCTGATAACTAACTTCAAACCACTTTTCCCGTTCTGGAGAATAAAAATAATCAAGATAGGCTTTAGGTTCGGTGTCCAATAACTGTCTTGTTAAAGTCCGTTTAACTGCCGGCATTAAATCGATATAGCGACTTGCTCCAACATATACCAACCCATCTGCAAATGGACCATCCAAATCTAGTATCATCATAGGTATTTCACCATCTACGATAAACCAATACTCAAACTGTATCGCTTTACCCGCTCTTAGCTTTCCAAGCTCAACTATATCCTCTATGGTTTTTGTGGGTTCTCCAAATACAGATTCCAATCGAGCTCGTAGTTCTATAGCTGGCACACGATCTAACTCATTATAGTTAAATCCCTGCCCCGTCCATTTTATATCTTTAAATTCTGCTTCAAATACTGCGGCATCCTCCGTAGATACTTTTTTTATATTCGGCTCCTCAAATTGTGCATGAATATTAGAGGAACTTTCCAGCATTATGAGAAAAAAAATCGCTATAGCTATTCTACAGGTTTGTATAAACGAAGCTTCTTCATGTGATAATTCTTCTGCATGCAAAATTATAGTCATAATAGATTTCTTAGCTGTATTTTATATTTAATATTAGCGATCGTCGTCATCCATTGATAGAACTGCCAAAAAGGCTTCCTGTGGAATCTCCACTGCACCCACTTGTTTCATACGCTTCTTACCCTCCTTTTGTTTCTCAAGTAACTTTCTTTTACGAGTAATATCCCCTCCATAGCACTTCGCCGTAACATCTTTACGAAGTGCACGAACTGAATCACGGGCAATAATACGAGAGCCAATGGCTGCCTGTATTGCCACCTCGTATTGTTGTCTAGGTATTAGTTCTTTTAGCTTAGTACACACTTTTCGCCCTTGATAATACGCTTTATCCTTGTGTGAAATGGACGATAATGCATCTACCTGATCTCCATTCAACAAGATATCCAAACGGACTAACTGACCTGGCCTGTACTCAATGAGCTCATAATCTAAAGAAGCGTAACCACGAGTACCTGATTTTAAGCGGTCATAAAAATCAAATACTACCTCAGCCATTGGTAATTCGTATGAGATTTCCACCCGGTTATTTTGCATGAACATTTGGTTCACATAAACACCTCTTCTTTCCTGACAAAGTTTCATTATCGATCCTATGTATTCCGCTGGTGTAATTATACTGGCTTTTATATATGGCTCAAGAATAGTAATAATTTCCCCTACTTCGGGCATCTGACTAGGGTTATCCACCCGAATTTTTGACTTATCTTCTAGCTCAACCTCGTATTGGACATTTGGCACCGTAGTGATTATATCAATGTTGAATTCTCTATCTAAACGCTCTTGGACAATCTCCATATGCAACAAGCCAAGAAAACCAGCCCTGAAACCAAATCCCAAAGCTTTGGAAGTTTCAGGTTCATAGGTTAGAGATGCATCATTAAGTTGAAGCTTTTCTAAGGCCGACCTCAAATCTTCAAAATCTTCTGATCGAGTAGGAAACATACCACTGAATACCACGGGTTTAGCTTCTTGATAACCCGGAATAGGTTCAATTGCTCCGTTTTTTACGTGGGTGATGGTATCCCCAACACGCACATCTTGAAGTGATTTAACACTTCCAATCACATAACCTACATCTCCAGCTCGTAGCTCTTGTGTAGGCTCATAACTCATACGCAAATAACCCACATCTTCGGCATTATAATTCATGCCATTAGACATAAAGCGAAACCGTTCGCCTTTTTTCAACACTCCTTCCACTACACGAACGTAAGCAACCGATCCCCTATATGTATTAAAAATTGAATCAAAAATTAGTGCTCTTAAGGGTTTATCTACTTCTTCTTTAGGTGCAGGTACTCGCTCTATAATTGTTTCCAAGAGTTTTAGAACTCCTTCACCCGTCTTCCCAGAAACATGGAGTATTTCCTCCATTTTACATCCAATTAAATCTACGACCTGCTGGCCTACACCTTCTGGATCGGATGATGGTAAATCAATTTTATTGAGAACGGGAATAATCTCAAGTCCTTGCTCAATGGCTTGATACAAGTTCGATATAGTTTGGGCCTCAATGCCCTGGGTAGCATCTACCACTAAAATAGCGCCCTCGCACGCTTTAAGAGCTCTAGAAACCTCATAGGCAAAGTCAACGTGACCAGGGGTGTCGATTAGATTAAAGAAATATTTTTCACCATTTGGACGTTCATAGTTGAGCTTTATTGCATGACTTTTAATAGTAATACCACGCTCACGTTCCAAATCCATATCATCGAGCATTTGCTCCTGCATTTGCCGTTCGGTGATAGTACCGGTGATCTGGAGTAACCGATCTGCTAGTGTACTTTTACCGTGGTCAATGTGGGCAATTATACAAAAGTTCCTGATATTAGACATATATTATAGGATATACATTAACCCAAATCCTCAGCTATTGGGACATTCTTAATCATAAAACATCACATCTCTGGACTAAGCAACTCTATGTGGAACCTAAACCGTTCTTGCTCGACAGACATCATTTCATAAGTTTCTTTGATCAACTTAAATACTTCGTCAGGCTCCCCAATGACCGTAGAAGAAAGATAACCTACCTCAATTTTCACCTCATACTGAGCTAAATGCTCCAACAAGTCTTGAACCAATTCGGTTGGGTTGTGCGTAGCCAAAGGAATATATGTTAATTGAGCAATCGTATGCATAATATAGAGCAGGTTAACATGTATAATATAGCATTAAAGCTGCAAATATTCTGTAGCATTAACTGCTTTTCATGGATATAAAATTCCCCATTTGGAATTTAATGTCTATATTTTAGCGCTTTAAATAAATGCCACACCACTGTATACAACTCCTTTGCACACCGCTTTATATGTTCATCATGTTCATGTAAGGGATTTGTGCACTTTCATCCCTGCTAATCACCTGATGAATTTCCATTCGAATGATTATGTGCGTAAATCCCCTGTTATAACTCACTGACGCCCTATTACTGATTTCTACCCAATTTCTTTCTCTCATGATCCGAACACTTGACCATATGAACTCATTACGTATTGCTATTCAAAAAAAAGGTCGATTGGATGAAATTAGTGCGTGAATATCCGCAACATTCCATACTATGCTTGGATTTGAGAAACAGCCAAATGGCTTTCGGTGGTTTGTTAGAAACAGCCTCTGAGGCTCCAGAATCTATGGTAAAACGCATGGATTAACAGGGCTTATGAAAGGTACTTTGCACTGATATATCCAAAGATTGGACCTAAAATGGCACAAACCTAGATTTATATGTAAAATTAAAGAGGATCTTTCATAAACTTCGTTGTATTGCTTCTGATGGAGTTAGCAGATTTAGTGATCTGGAAGCCTTAGACCATTCTGTTATAGATGCTGTTGTGGTTGGAAAAGCTTATTATGAAAGACATTTGAGTCTAGAGGAAATGACTTATTAGAATACGATACAATAGCAGTGGGAGGCTTAGTTGACTGGAAGGATGAACTCAATTATCCAACGACAAGCTCACAAATACATCCTATATTATATAGGAAATGATCTAACACCGCATTATGAACATATTCAGTAAATTTGGCTTAGGCCTAAAAAAACAACAAACTCTACCTTTCAAAGGGGAAAAATTAAAAAAAGAAGAGGAGGCATACAGCCTCAAGAAAAACCCTTACATTCGATGGACAATTTTTGGGGTATTTATACTCATTTCAATTTTGTCACTACCTCGTAGCGAGGTCCGAACCACCACTAACTATACAACCGGTCAGCCCTGGCGCGCCGATGACTTAACCGCACCCTTCACCTTTGCTATTAATAAAACACAATCAGAGATTGAGCAGGAACGCACGGACATACAGAAGCAGATACCCCCTATTTTTGTTGTGGACAATACTGCTCAGATGAATATTCAGTCCGAAATTGATTCTATTTACGTCGATACTCAATCTCTACTTCAAGCCTACCACCAATGGCAGCTTTCGCAAACCAAAAACTATCCAACGGCCTTAGAAGACAGTGTTCGTTTTTCTAGTGAGCTGCAAAACGCCTTTCTTGGACTCACCGACCCAACTCTAGAATTGCTTATGGAAAGCTATCATCAGGCGGCTGGCGATGCAGTTAATATCACCGTTAACCAAGTCTTTGCCAACTCTGATTTTGTCGGTAACAAAGTAAAAAGTACCCTCATTGTCCTACTCAATAGCTTAATAAACCAAGGTATTGTGGATGTGAATAAATCGATGGTCGACTATGATGTTTTCACTCTACTAAATATTTCCGCAAGCACTGAACAACCCATGAATATTGACCGTGTTCGAGACTTACGAGAAGCCAATGAATACAGTTTAGTACAACTAAATGCTCGTTTAAATACCGAAGAAACCCGATTAGCCGTTGAAATCTATAATAAGGTGATGAAGGCGAACTATCTTAACAGCCCGACCCGTCATCAGCAGCGCATAAACGAAGCAATTGCTAATATATCTCCCACTAAAGGAGCTGTAGCACAGGGGCAGGTTATTGTTCGACGCGGAGATATAGTTACCGAAGAAATTGCTAATACCCTGGAAAGTCTGGACGCCGCCCGAACACTTAATGCCTCTACCTTCGAAAGATATCTGCGCCTACTTGGCGGGATCATCCTAGTGGTTGTGATTAACTTTGTGTTCTACATTTATCTGCATCTCTACCGCCGAAAAATATTTGATGACAATGCCCAGTTTCTACTCGTATTCTTGGTTATGAGTCTAATAACTGCGCCAGCTGGTGCCCTGCTCTATTTTGATTTAGTGCATCCACTCTTTATTCCCATCGCCATTGTTCCCATTATTCTAACCATCATTTTTGACTCTCGTGTAGGTATCATCGCTTCCCTTACTCTAGCCTCACTCATAGGTCTGGTGCACGGGTATGACTTTGAATACACTATATCTTCGATTGCAGCATGCTCCATGGGCGTTTTTTCAGTGCGAGATATCCGAGATCGCTCCCAATTCTTTTTTGGAACCCCGAGCATTGTCTGGGGAACTTTCCTACTGACCTTAGGAGCGTTCAGCCTGGCTAAAATGGACAGCTTAGATGTAATGACCAATTACCTTTTCTACATTACTATAAGCTCCATACTTATTCTGTTTACCTATCCGCTCATCCTATTGATCGAGAAGTTATTCGATGTGGTCACTGATTTCACCCTACTTGAGCTTGGAGACACCAACCAGCCCTTGCTCAAAGAACTAATGAATAAAGCACCTGGAACCTTTCACCACAGCATGCATGTGGCAAATCTTGCGGAATCTGCTGCATCAGCCATTGGTGCAAAAGCGCTATTAAGCCGAGTTGGAGCGCTCTATCATGACATTGGGAAAATACTCAAACCCGAATACTACGTAGAAAACCAATCATCTGGGGTAAACGAACATGATAACTTAAAACCCCAAATGAGCGCCATGGTCATCAAGGCACACGTGAGTGAAGGCGTAAAAATTGCCCAAGAAGCAGGCCTGCCTAATAAATTAATCGATTTCATTAGCACCCATCACGGCACTTCGGTCATTCGATATTTCTTCGAGAAAGCCAAGGATAATGATAGTATGAAAGAAGTGACAGCCGAAGAAAAATTCCGCTATGATGGGCCCCTACCAGCTACCAAGGAAACCGGAATACTCCTACTGGCTGACGGTATTGAGGCCGCCTCCCGGGCCATGAAAAACCCTACTTATCCTCGCTTAGAGAATCTAGTCAATAGGATGGTGGATGAACGTGTTAAAGAGGAACAACTTGGACAATGTCCGCTTACCTTCAGAGATTTACAACTTATCAAAGAAGCTTTTTTGAATGTGCTCATGGGTATATATCACCATAGGGTAGAATATCCTGAAGAAGAGTTTGAACAGGATAAGCAAGAAAATAGCAAGCCAGAGGCTGATTCCAAGCCAGTAAACCAGGGAGAAGCCCCTTATGCAGAAAATCCAGCTAACACCGAACCAACGAGCTAAAAATGGCGAAAAAGGCTAAGGACCATGATCACTCAAGCATTCCCGCTACCTATAATGCCCAGCTTAACCATTACCTGCAGTTTATACGCCTAGAAAAAGGCCTAAGTACTCATTCGGTACAATCCTATGAAAATGACCTAAAACGCTACATCCAGTTTTTGGTTCATCATACTAAAATTCATGATCTAGCTGGGGTTACTATGTCTCACATAGAGTCCTTTTTACATTATCTAATCGATGAAAGTTTACTTTCAAGCAACAGTTTAGCCCGCAACATATCGAGTATTCGAGGCTTTCACGAATTTGCAGTAATCGAAAACTTCTGCCAAGCTAACCCAGCCGAACTCATCGAACTTCCCAAAAAAGCTAAAAATCTCCCTGAAATTTTAGATCCTTATGAAGTATCTGCTCTATTGGAAAGTACCAACACAAAAACCCCTGCAGGTATACGCGATCGAGCCATCCTTGAAACGCTCTATGGCACAGGGATGAGAGTCAGCGAACTAACCGATCTAGAGACAGACCGCTTATTCTTTGAAATCGGCTTTATTCGTGTTATTGGAAAAGGACGCAAGGAACGTCTGGTTCCTGTAGGTGAAATGGCCCAAGATGCCTTGGAACACTATATCGAGCATGTACGACCGTTGTTTTTTAACCCAAAAAAAGCCGATAAAGCTAAAAATAAGGTCTTTTTGAACCAACGAGGAGGAGCTTTGAGTCGGATGAGCGTATGGAATATTGTCCAAAAAGCAGCTCAGGATGCCAATATCACCAAAAGCGTCTATCCTCATATTTTTCGCCATTCCTTTGCCACCCACCTACTCGAAGGCGGTGCGGATCTACGCGCGGTACAAGAAATGCTTGGCCACAGCTCCATTGTGACAACAGAAATCTACACACATGTCGACCGTAGCCTACTCCGAGATATCCATATCCAGTATCATCCGCGCGGCTAGGTAGTGAAAATGATGTCGAGTTTGACTACTTTCAATTACATATCATTCAAAAACCAAACCGCAATGCCTAAAATAACTGTTTCCACTAATCGAGCCGCATACTCTTATTCACTTTTTGGGTTGATGAATAATACGGCTGCTTCAAAGAGAATTGTATCTCTTATTCTATTCTTTATCGGTCTTTTTTTGAGTATGAGCTTCTCCGTAAGGGCTCAGATCGGTTGGAGTAAAGCCTATGAGAACGGTTTAGTGGTTACTGCCGAGAGCGCAGCCTCAAAGGTCGGCCAGCACATCCTCCAACAAGGCGGAAATGCTGTCGACGCAGCCATCGCTGTACAATTCGCACTTGCCGTCACGCTTCCAAGAGCCGGCAACCTTGGTGGCGGGGGCTTCATGATGGTGCATATGGCCGATGGCACGGTCGCTTCGCTGGACTTCCGTGAGCGCGCACCAGGGCTCGCCCACCGCGACATGTACCTAGACTCCGATGGGAATTACCTATCTGATCTTAGCAAAACAGGAGCCCTTGCGGTAGGCGTACCTGGAACGGTAGATGGTATGGTAAAAGCACATACGCGCTTCGGAAGTTTAGCCTGGGCGGATTTGATAGCACCAGCTATCTCACTTGCAAGCAAAGGCTACGCCCTCTCCTACTCCCAAGCATCTTCATTGAATTATGCCAGATCGGCGTTTGCCCCTTATGAGGCATCTAAAAAATACTTTTGGGCCCCTTGTGAAAAACCCAGCATTTCGTCAAATATTGTAAAGGCCACGAACAGCGCTGAAGCAACAGGCCTAGACAAAGCCACAAACACATTAAGCAGTGACCCAACAAACGAAGCCTGCCGAACATTTGAAGAAGGGGAATATTTCCTGCAAACCGACCTAACACGGACGTTAGAGGCTATTGCAGAGAATGGACGAGATGGTTTTTACGAGGGGTGGGTAGCCAAACGTTTTGTGGAGACCATGACGAAGTATGATGGACTGATAAGCTATAAAGATTTAATAGCTTATGAAAGTGTGTGGAGAGAACCCTATGAGATAGAATTTCGAGGGTATCAGTTGCATATTATGCCACCACCAAGCTCTGGAAGTATTGCGGTGGGGCAAATTTTACGAATGATGGAAACACAAGAGTTGGACACTATAAAACATCATTCCGCTGCCTATTACCACCTTTTGGCTGAAGCGATGCGGAGAGCATTTGCTGACCGAGCGTACTATTTGGGGGATCCTGATTATTATCCAGTACCCAGCCGGTCTTTAAGCCAGACCGACTATGCGGCCGAACGAATGGAAAGCTTTGATCCAAACCGCGCGACCCCTTCTAACGAAATACGTCATGGAGAGGTCACCATCCTCCAAGAAAGTTATGAAACCACCCATTTCTCGATAATGGATGCCCAAGGAAATGCTGTAGGAATCACAACCACCTTAAATGGCTCTTTCGGCAGTAAAATAGCTGTAGATGGAGCAGGATTTTTGCTCAATAACGAGATGGATGACTTTTCTGCCCAGCCTGGAACACCCAACATGTTTGGGTTACTAGGGGGCGAAGCCAATGCAATTGTACCCGGTAAACGTATGCTGAGCAGTATGACACCAATTATTGTAAGTAAAAATGGGCAGACAAAAATGATTGCTGGTGCTGCTGGAGGGCCACGAATTATCAATGCTACCCTACAAAACGTACTCAATGTACTACTCTTTGGAATGAACGCCCAACAAGCCAACGCCGCTCCGCGCATTCATCACCAGTGGTATCCCGACCAGCTATTTTTTGATCCCATGAGCCTAAGCGCTGACACCCAAGCTTTATTACGAACTAAAGGTCATTCCCTTGCTCAAACCACTTTAGCTAGAGTTCATTCTATTGTGGTCGATTCGAAAGGACGCCTCACGGGAGGCGTAGATCCTAGGGGTGATGGATATGCGGCTGGCTATTAGCTAAACAGCCTCAGAGGAGAGCTATAGCTTTCTCGTAAGCTTGTTGAATATTCACCTTATTCACTTCACTGTGGGAGGTATAGAAAAGGACCTCACCATTAGCAATGACTAGCACCTGGGGAGATTCATGTCGAACGGAGGTTTTTTTGGCTATATACTGGGATATTGGACGAAATCGAACTACTTCGACCATACTACGATCCATTTCCGACCACTCTACAAGTGGAACACTGTCTAAGTTTTGCTTGGCGAAGAAACTCACTGCACAACTCTCTGAATGCTTTAAAATAAGTTGAACTCGGGCACCAGACGCAGCAAATACTTCTTCTACAGCATCCTCGGATTCCAGTTGCAACCAATCGGTTTCTTCTGTGCCTTTACCTATTAGTTTGTTTAAAAATCCCATGTCAAAATTAACTATAAGTTTAGTTGCTTTCGTTGTTTTTAATATACGAGCTTTGTTACTTAAGTGTTCGAAGTGCTTTGGCACTTCACAATTGTTTGAAATACATTGAGTAGTGCAATGTTAGATGGACTCAGAACCATAACAACAGATTCTATGCAATGGTTTACCAACCCTCATCACTTACTTTGTATGTAACTCTGAATAGAAACATTAACCCTATCCACCTACGCTCATTTATGACAACCAATACTCAAATGCAATGGCTTGGACATTCTGCTTTTCGCATCGTAAGCCCAGACGGCCATATCATCTACATTGACCCTTTTTT
This sequence comes from Balneola sp., assembly GCA_002720745.1. GTDB lineage: Bacteria > Bacteroidota > Rhodothermia > Balneolales > Balneolaceae > UBA1275. Next base: position 117,464 of record PBJO01000002.1, on the reverse strand, counting down.
AACTCAGAACCCCAGTACACCTCAACAGTGGAAAAAAGTAGACGAAGCTGATTTTATTTTCTTGACTCATGGCCATCAAGATCACGTTGGGGATACCCTCGACATAGCTACGAAAACGGGTTGTAGAGTAGGTGGCATGGTAGAATTAATGGGTTTACTGGAATTCGAAGGGCTACCAGATTCGCAAAGTATCAATTTTAACAAAGGGGGCAGTGTGCACTTCAATGATTTCTCAGTCACCATGGTCCATGCCAATCATTCAACTTCCTACAAAGGTGCCTATGCTGGAGAAGCAGCGGGACTTATATTTTCCTTTGAAGATGACATCTGCGTTTATCATATGGGCGATACCAATATTTTTGGGGATCTACAACTCTATGGCGAATTGTATGAGCCTGATATCGTGCTAGCTCCTATCGGTGATCTCTTTACGATGGGTCCCGAAGAAGCAGCTTACGCGATTAAACTTATTGATCCGACTTTGGCTATTCCTATCCATTATGGAACATGGGAAGCGATTGCTTCAGATCCGGTTGAATTCAAATATTTTGTGGAAGAAGACGAAGGAATTCAGGTAATTATACCAGCCATAGGCACTGATATTTTTTAACTTTGTGACCCACCTAAACCAAGAAACATGAATAACAAACAACCAACTACATTCACTCGAAATACATTCTCACTCACTATTTTATTTGTACTAGGCATCGCACTTTTTACTTCATCAAACATTCGTGCAAATTCTGGATTTGCACTTTCAGATAGGTGGACAACTACAGAAATGATCCATATAAAAGCAGTGCATCCTGCGGCATATTTCTGGTGGGGACAAATTGGTCATCGCGCCACCGGATGGATTGCACTAGATCTATTAAATTCGGAAGCCCGGCAAGCAGACGAGCGCATGTTAGATGGAAATTCCTTGGCCGAGGTGAGTACCTGGATTGATGAAGTTTGCGCAGATCCTAGCTTTGATTACATGAGTCCACGGCATTATATAACCATGCCGCCAGGTAAAACATACAAAACAGCCGTAAAAGCCGAGGGAGGCGATGCACTTTGGGCGCTGGATAAAATGGTTAGTGAGCTAAAAGAAGGCAAACCAAGCTCTGATCAGGAAGCAATCAACCTGAAGGTGTTGGTGCACTTAAATGGGGATTTACACCAACCTTTACATGTGGGCAATGGTACGGATCGTGGGGGGAAATGATGTGCGTTTAGAATGGTTTGGAGACCGATCAAATTTACATCGAATTTGGGACAGTGAAATGATTGACTCTAAGCAGCTTAGTTTTAGTGAACTTGCTGATTTTATTGATGATGAATTAGATGATTCAGTGATTGAAGTGTGGCAATCTACGCATTGGCATGACTGGGCAATGGAGTCGCAGTCACTTCTAAACCAGGCTTATGACCTCCCAGAAAATGGGCCTTTAAGCTATGAATATATGTTTAAGAATTATGACACTGTTCAACTTCGTTTATTGCAAGCAGGGTTTAGAATGGCTGGAGTCATTAACGATATATATGGGAATTAATGAGCAAAAAAAAATGGCGCTGGGGAATACTCAGTACGGCAAATATAGGTCGAACACGCTTTATCCCCGCCCTTCAATCCATACCTGATGTAGAAGTAGTCGCAGTGGCCTCGCGCAATCTCCAAAAAGCAGAAGCATTTGCCAGTGAATGTGGAATAGCAGAGGCTTACGGAAGTTATCAGGAACTCATGGAACATCCCGATATCGATATCTTATACAACCCAACCCCGAATTATCTACACGTATCTTTAAGCATTAAAGCACTCGAATACGGTAAGCATGTACTCTGCGAAAAACCTATTTCGGTGACCGCCCGCGAATTAGACCAACTGGTTCAAGCTCAGCAGCAATATCCACTGACACGCGTTATGGAGGGTTTTATGTACCGTTTTCATCCACAATGGCGCTATATTCATGAGCTCATTCAAGATAAAAAGATTGGGAAAATAACCCACATACATGCTATTTTTACTTATTTCAATGACGATCCAGCAGATGTTCGTAACCAAGATAATTTAGGCGGAGGTGCTCTTTTAGACATAGGATGTTACTGCGTGGATGTCGCCAAAATGATTTTTAATGGAAGTCCTAAAAGTATTCAATCTTATGTTGAGTATGACCCCATCTTTTCTACCGACCGACTAACCACCGCTTTGCTGGAATTTAAAGAGGGTATTGCTACACTAGTATGCTCTACCCAGACCTTTTCCTTTCAACAAGTATACATTCATGGAACCAAAGGCCGCATCGAAGTGAATATCCCTTTTAATTCAGCTTCGGATGAGGAGCCTCGTAGCATTCGAATCGTCACCAAGGAGGGAGTTTTGAAAAAAACCTTTGACCAAATCAATGCCTATGTGCTAATGGCTCAAGCTATGCAACAAGCTATTGAAAAGAAGCATCCTTTACCAATTACCCTTCAAGATTCAATGGAAACGATGGCTATTATTGATCGACTATTGTATCCAAAAAACAATGGTTTCGGGAGTTATACCCCATGAAAAAGGCAGTAGACATAAAAGCAGACGTGGTAGCAGGGCACCGCGACTATGACATGATTGTTGTTGGAGCGACTGGCTTCACGGGGCGACGTACGGCACGTGAATTAATTAACAAATACTCCGCTACCTATCGAATTGGGCTGGCTGCCCGAAATAAAAGACGCTTAGAGGCTCTAGCAACTAGACTAGGTTTATGTACCAAAGATTGTTTCACCGTAGATACCACCAATATCGAGGTCGTTAGAAAAGTAGTCGGGCGTACCCGCTTAATCATAAGCACTGTGGGACCCTATGCGCTATATGGGGAATCCGTGATTGCTGCATGTGCACAGTGTGGTACACATTATACCGACATAACTGGAGAGGTTGATTTTATTGCTCGCATGAGCAGACGCTACGCAGAAAAGGCGAGAGCTTCTGGAGCGCGACTGGTTTCATTTTGCGGCTTTGATAGTGTTCCTGCTGAGGTAGCCGTTCACAAACTTGCCCAACGCTTTGGCCCTGAAGAAGAGCTCACCATTCAATCCTACTACACCACCAAGGGAGGACTAAACGGAGGAACCATCGCTACCATGCTCAATAAATTAGCCACGGGTGGGGCTAACCAAAGTGTAGGCCCAGATGTGTTGATCGAAGCGAACAAGTACGTCGAGAACGCTGAAAAGGTAGAAGACAAATACAATACCCTAAAACCTCCCACCTTGATTCAACCGAAAGGTGCTCGATTTTTTGGTTTTGTTAGACGCATTCAGCGTTGGAGCACTCCGTTTATAATGAGTGGGGTTAATGCCCGTGTGGTATACCGTTCCGTTAATGACATCCAACAGGCAGGCAACTATTCGTTTAAATATTTCGGCTACTCTGAGCAAAGTAGCTTAGGACGATGGTATGCGCCGATGTCATTTATTACCACGAGTATTCTACTATTATGTTTGGCTAGTCTTGGCCCTTTTGCATGGTTTAGACGTATTCTTTCATATCTAGTACCCGCACCAGGTCAAGGCCCATCGGAAAAGTCTATTAAGCAAGGTTTCATGCGACTACATGTGTTTGCAAAAAGTAGTTCTGGACAGAAAGAAGAGCTTCAATGTTTTTTTTCAGGTGATCCAAGTAACAAGGCCACTGTTTTTTTTCTGGTTCAATCTTCGATTTTACTTTTAAAAGAAATAGAAGCTAAGTCGTTGGCACAGCCCGGTTTTCATACTCCTTATACTGCTTTTGGGGAGGCTCTAGAGCAGCAATTAACCAGCCAGGGGTACGAAATAACTATTTGAAAGGGAATTTTTTTGTATTTTTTTTCAATTAATTTAATGTTCTGTAAAACATTAAACTAACTACAACATTATAATGCGTTTGCTGGTTTATGCATTCTTGAGAATGCTAAGTACACTTATAAGCATAAAACTTTCACTCATATATATTTAAAATACTCCGCCTATGCCATCGATGGTTACCTTCAATAACAAAATTAATCGGGAATTTAACCGTGAAGTCAAAAAACGAGTCAATGCTTATTTTAAAGAGCAAAATATCTCTAAACACGCCAATGCAACTATGGTCCTTAAAACTGTGATCATCCTTGGGGTGTATTGGGGTACTTATGCGCTTATTATGCTTGGAGGATTAAGCTTGAATTGGATTTGGGGCTTGACCGTTGTAATGGGCATCGGGATGGCAGGTATTGGTTTTTCCATTACACATGACGCCCTACATGGCGCCTATTCGTCCAATCAAAGTATAAATAATTTTGTGGGGTTATTTTTTGATCTTGTTGGGGCAAATGGGTATATCTGGAAAATCACTCATAACATCATCCACCACACGTATACCAATATCCATGGCCATGATGAGGATTTGGAAGTAGCTGAATTTATTCGGCTTTCCCCTCATACTGAGCATAAACCGATTCACCGGTTTCAGCACTTTTTAGCATTTCCTGCATACAGCTTTGCTACTTTTTTCTGGGTATTTGTTAAAGATTATTGGTATTTCATTAAAAACCCCTTAGGACCCTATGAGGATAAAAAACATCCTATCTCTGAATGGGTGAAGCTATTTGTGACCAAAGTATTCTATTATACTTATGCTATCATTCTTCCGTTAGTGGCTCTAGACATTACCTGGTGGCAAGTGCTTATTGGCTTCACCACCCTACACTTAATAGCAGGACTCATATTAGGTATTATTTTTCAGCTAGCCCATGTGGTTGAATCAACCACACATCCAATTCCAAACAAAGATAATATGATTGAAAACCACTGGGTTATCCATGAAATGCTTACAACGAATAACTTTGCTCGGTCCAATAAGATACTTTGTTGGTATATTGGTGGATTAAATTTTCAGATAGAACATCATCTTTTTCCAAAGGTATGCAGCATCCACTATCCAGCTATTAGTCCGATTGTAGAACAGACTGCTAACGAATTTGGCATACCTTACAACTGCCATGAAACTTTCAAAGAAGCGGTGGCCTCTCACTATCGTACACTTAAGCAATTTGGAGATCCTAATTTCAGCTATTCGGAGGAATCTATCTTAACTGCAGCATAAATATATAAATATTCGCGGTTTTGTATTTTTATCTAAGCATCTAGTTCACTTCTCTTATTGAAATAATACAAATGTATAAGCTGATAAAAGTCAATGGTTGCATGCAAATTCGCTACCAACATCTTTAATCAGCTTGATAAAGTCATCAAAGCCGTAACTACAGTGAGAATAGGATTTATATTTGGTAAAAAACTCTTCGCATACTGATCCTGTGACGGTAAACTAGTCTTCGGATTTAGGCGCTAAGTATTTGGGACCTACGGTTGCCACTGTGATTTCTTTACCCCCGTTTAGAATATATGCACTCGAAATTTTAGTAGTGCCTTCAAGCATTCGGGTAACGGAGCAGTACTTGGTTATCGAAAGATAAATAGCTCGAACTAATTTTTCCTCCAATACCGGACCATTAACTTTAAAAAGCACATGGATATGCTGAAACACCGCTGGGATTTCTTCAGATGTTCTAAATCCCTGCACATCCAAATTATATGAATTCATTTCTTGTTTTTGCTTATTAAGCACACTAATTACATCCATTGAGGTACATGCGCCCAATCCAACAAGAAGCATTTGCATTGGCCTAAACCCTTTGCCTTCTCCTCCAATGGATTCGGATCCATCCAAATGAGCTTCGTGCCCATCATCATTCATCGCTATAAGATGTACGGCCTTGTTTTTTTGTTCGAATTGTATGGTCATGATATATATCTACTCAATTTAAATTTTTGAATGCGAATCCATTAAAAATCCCGTTGGATCCCCAAGTTATTACTGTTAAATTTTTATAAGCTTTGGTCTTGAGCACCTGCAAAGTTAAGTATCCAGTGAAATCAATTGTTACAAAAATTCCAACTAATTGTGGTGTAATATTGATGACTACTTTTTTCAACATAAAAATAATTCAATTATAGTATTCGTGTCTTACAAGTATAAATATTAAGTTTATAATGAAATAATATCATCTTAATTTAAGTACTGTACAAACAGCTAAAATGATAAATTTTCTAATTGTAGATAAGGATGACTTTTAAGCAAAAAAAAACAACTTATCCAAAAGTTAGCTGTTTAATGGTTACAGCAAATAGACTACACATTGCAAACAGAGCAATTAAATGCTTTGCTGATCAGTTATACCCCAACAAGGAATTAATAATAGTTGACGATGGCGAAGAAAACTACAATAGCATATTAAATAATTATTCAAAACTTGATATTAAATACATCAAAATAGAAAAACAACAAAATAACACATTAGGTTATTTAAGAAATTGTAGTCTTGAAAGTGCAACAGGTGATTACATAGTACAATGGGATGATGATGATTGGTACCACCCAAAAAGATTAGAAATACAAGCAGAAATTCTAAATAATGGTTATGATGCTTGTTGCTTATCGGCAACTATTGTGCATATAAGCTCCAAAGAATATATGAATCATCCATTTATTGGACAATTACGTGGCGGTATTCCAGGCAGCATTATGCATAAGAAATGTGATAATATTAGATATTCAAATTTAAGTCGTGAAGAAGATTCATATTATCTAAAAGAATGGTCGAAAAAAAGGTTATATATATTTGACACATCATTTAACTATTTATTTATAAGATCATACCACGGCGACAATACATGGGATATAGAACATTTCCAAAGAAGATTGAAGAATTCAATAATGAAATGGCTCACTTATATATGGTATTTTCAAATTAAAAAAAATCCATTTCAACACCCTAACTTTAAATTAAATTTTGAAGAAGAAAATTCATTTAAAATGTTTATAAATGAATCAAAAAATTCAAGATTGCTTTGATACTTTTGTATAGCTAATTTTATAGTTTAGAAAAATTGAAATTCCTATAACTCTATTATATAAATTACCAATATCAGTAGACAGACTAAAACCATAGTTAAATCTATCATATTTTGATTGAATTTTGAGTGATGAAAAAATTGAGTGATTTATCTTTTTTAACTGACTTAATGGCCTAAGTTCAGCACATATCGTGTTTTCAATTGGCGGGCATTCAGAACGAGGTCGCGGTCCAATAATTTGATCACTAATTATTCCATAATTACGAGAATATGTGTATAAAAATTTATAGTATATGTCATCTCTTAACTCACCGTCAAGTCCCATATGATGGCCAATGATAATGTTATTATAAATAGGTAGTGATATAGAGCTATTTGTTAATATAAGTGGATTTCCAATCACCCGACTTTTGTAAGTCCACCCAGTCTGATATACTCCATGATTGTAGTAATTGGCTGTACCTCTAGGTTCCCAATCAAAGGAATCCATTTTTTTAGTATTAATATGTTCCCAAATTATATTATTAATTGATGAAATATTATTAGGCTTTATAATCACCCCCCACGATCCATCCCAAGGACTCCTAAACCTAGTGGAAACTTTATCTTCTAAATAGAATATTCTGTATATATTCAGGTCAAGAGTATTAAATGATAAGCCCAGATTGAAATCATAGGCACCTACTGAATTTCCAACGACGTTGGTATCTTCGCCAGGCGGCGCATTTTTACTACTAGAACTTTTTGCCGTAATAACTTCAAAATAGGTTCTAATATCATTAGGCAGTATATAAGAATCTTTATAACCACCCCATTGAACATTATGTATTATACCAGCCTTAGCATCAATAAATTTATACTTTATATTTAGAAAGAAAAATTTTTGATGTAAATAAACATTTTGTATCCACCGATTGTTATTAAACCATCCATGAGCAAATAATCCATTAAATCTTACAACATCATTTGTCCTTGGTATACTTACATAATCGTTTGTTTTTATGGCAATTTTAGGTATAGGTAGAGCATTATTACTATACATAAAAGATCCTATTGAAAGATGACTTTCTTTAATAGTTAAAGGATCATAAAAACGTCCAGCAATTATAGCAAAATTATGAGAATTAAATTCAATTGAACCGATTTCAATATGAGTAGAATTAGTATTAGCAATTCTATTAATAAATTTAGACTGAACATTAATATGTAAAAAGTCATTACTATATAAATTTACGTCTAACGATATATATTTATTTATATTAGCTGAGTTTTTATCAACACTTCCATTCTTATTTATATGAAGCCAAAAAGGTAAATTATCATGTATACTCTTAAAGTTGCTTGTAACTCTTATACCACTGTTAAAATGTATTTTAGAAATAATTTGCTGTGATTTGAGTAATGAAGGATTCAAGGAAAAGAATAAAACAAAAAACAGTCGAAAATTATTTTTGAGTATTTTCATGTTTAAGATTTTCTTGATAGATATTAGAAGCATATATACCTAAGTTTAATAAACGATTAAAAACAATGTTCATAGTTAGCATTCCAATTATTAGATCCTGACTGACAAATAGTAAATCAGATAATTCCAGAATAATATTTACAAACAATGCATCTAGACTAGGTAAAAAAGGTATTCTAGAAATTATTATTTGAACTGCAGAATATGTGAACCATACGGATAATGCTATCTCAGGCATCACTAAACTCCATTGAAAAATTTGCAAAACATTTATAATTAATATTCTGACTGAATGTAATAAGAATATCTGAATGCCTTCTAAAAGCTTTACATAAAAAATATTTTTTTTAAAATAAATTAATATAACTATCAAAAAAATAATAATAGTGAAAAAATATAATACTATTTTTCTATCTTTTAGAAAATAAATGTAATCAGTATTTATATATCCATTTATAATAAAATATAACAGTAATGCAAACGATATTATCCCAGATGATAGTGATGATATTATATTATTATCTTTTATGAAGGAAATTATACTTGATTTATTTTGGTTGATATTTTCTTTTGCCCAAATGAACAAAAATACTTCTCCAGAATATCCTAAAACATCAGTATTTAGTACTTTTTTTTTAAAAAGAGCCCTAATTAATTTCTTACCAATAAAATTCCATTTTTTTTCATAAATAATATATTCAATTGTAGGTAGAGATATATAAATTATTATATATATAATATAAAATAATGGATTTAAAGGTATTGATACCAGAAAGTTTTTCAACCCAATTTGACCGATTTGATAGATTAAATAACCTACTATAAGTAGTTGAAATATCGATTTAAAAAATCTTTTATTTAGTAGTTGAGATATAATATTTAATTCTTTCAAGAAATATTTATAGTAATTTTATGTTTTAGTCAATTAATGAAAAATTGAACTGAACCCCTAGTTCTATTACTCCCACAAACCTAATCTGGTCATTCCCCTCCATATTTCGGAGGTTACGCATCACATTCAGGCCAAAATCTCCCCGAATCCACCAACCGTTTTTCCTTCCCTGTTCGGCTTCTGAGTAATATACCCATTCTAGTCCAGCTCTAAGACTCTCTTGAACGACACCACTTAGCACAAAATCAGGCACAGACTCTAATTCATTTGGATTCTTGTCTTTTTGGGATAACGGTGAGCCAATAAATTCCTTGTCTATAACCTGCTCGCCTTGTAACAAGCCGCCCAAATATGGCGTTATTCGTAGCCCTTGAAGTGTACCACCGGGAAATACATCGGCCCGAAACTCTCCAAATACATAATCGTTAAATTGCGTAGCTATTCCCCGGCCAAGATATAAATAGCGACCTTGTGCTTGGTCGGTGTTGTAAGATTGAGCGCTAACCATTTCTGCGTTTATTTGTAGGGTAAGGCAGTGGTGACTTAGGGCATAGGCGACGTTAATAAAAACATTGAAGTTGCTCAGTTCATCAATGCCGCGACGGTCACGGAAGAAAATAATATCATCAATGATCACTTCAGTATGCACCGTAAGTATATTTTGCGATCTTATTTGGGATATTGCATCGAAATTCGCACCTGCACCTACGCCAATACTAGAACTCGCACTAGAACTACCTCCAAACTGTCCCCAAAAGGCAATCCCTGTTAAGTAATTAATAAAATCATTCTGCGGTGCATTATCCGCCTGAAAAAATCCGATATAACCCGGAAGCATATATTTAGGCTGAGGCACTGCATCCCAACCCGAAAAAATGATACTTTCTCGATATGAAAACATCAGATGCTCACGCGGGCGCCAGTCCAACCGCTTGGCAAATAAATAGCGCTTGACCGACAAAGGGTCTTCCCTCGTGTCCCCATTAAACACATCATCGCTCTTCAAATTATCCAGATAACCCATCACCGAGGAGAGTTGCAGATGCTTAGTTCCTAGATTAATTTTGAACTGATCATAGGTTACAGACTGGTCGGATAAAAGCCCAGACGACTGCCCGTAAACTCCCCAATGATTAAGTACCCGGCCTCCGTAGACCTCTAAAAATTCATTTGCATACCCTAGATATGTTTCTTCATTTCGGACCCAAAATCGATTTACCGCATCCAGTCCATCGATGTTTCGATCCTCGTAATACTCAAAACGAGCATGCGCCTGCACTGCCCATCCTTTGTAGCGAATGCCCGGCGCCAACTCAATCATAGGCCAAAAATACGCAATATCGTCACTAGGACGGTACATATGATCCCGCTCCGAATTATTCATTTGTAAATAGCTAGCACCACGCAGGTCTAAAACTGGCCTCTCAGTGGCGTCGAAACCTATTCGATCTTGCAAATAACGAATCCATCGCGCAACAACTCCAGTAAAATCATACTGCGCAATGCCTGATAAAGCCGCGCGCAACTCATCATAGCTATGCGGCATGTCGGTTGGATGAAGCTCCAATAAGTGTCCCCGATCCTGCAACTGCTTTATGTATTCGTAACTTTGACGGTCATAAAGCGATAAAACACGTGAATCCTGCTGGGCCTTCGCCACATAAGAAGCTATCAAAACTATGACTATACACATACAAAAGGATAACACTCGACCCATCAGTCACCGAATTTTTAGAAGCATTAGTAAACATTTCATCCAATATACTAGCTGCGTGACAGATATGCATCCGCCATTATTTGCGCGTTACTTTATTAAATGTTCGATCTACCTCAATATCCACTTTATCATCATAATTACTGTATTTGTAGCTGGCTCAATGTCTTGACCCATTTCCAGGATTCAAGTAATAATGGATGAAATAAAATCAATTTAAAATACCCAATTAAAGGAACGAAAAGGCGTTTTCTTCGAGTTATGTTTTACGACTATTCACTAAGAAAGACCAACGAAAGCAGGTATCAAATTATCTAAAAATCCGATAAGGTATTGCTCAAGGCTACAAGAGAATAAAAACAAAACTAGCATCAAATATATGAGAGACGAGCACAAAACAACAAAAACCAATGATTTTTCCCATTTAATAAAAGTATCCAATCACATAGATACACAAGATCATTTCATTGTAACTACCTCCAAGGGTCTTATGAGTGGTAGAACTAGCTCGCGAGTAGAATTTCTTCGAGCAGCAACACCAATGGCTCTAATTGTCGCATTAGGTATTCCATTGAGTTCTTGCGGTGTTACAGATTCTGGTGACAGCTCAGACCTTAATACAAATGACGAAAGTGATGATACTGGGAATGACGATTCAAACAATGATGGTAATAGCAATACCTCCGCTTTTAGTGTAGATGGAAACGTTATTACTATAGATACTTCAGTAAGTGGTGGAGAAGCATTGGCCTCAGCGGGTGGATGGCTTATTGCTAGCGAATATGGTTTCTTAGCAATCAACATTGATGGTACTCGCGTGCGCGCTTTCAGTGACGTATGTACACACGCTAGTTGCCGAAATGCCTGGCAGTATTCAAATGAGACGTTTATATGTACGTGTCACAATTCAATATTCAATTCATCTGGCCAAGTTGTTAGTGGCCCAGCCAACAGTCCGCTTCCCGAGTATTCGACCTCTAAAAATGGAGATATCATCAAGATTACTAAGGGATAAAATATTTTCTATAAGTTTTGTTCAGACTTTGACTAGACATAGTTTAGGTTTTTTTAGGCTTTGTCTGATTTTTCCCAATCTTTTGGTTCATTCGGTAATTTTTAAGTCTGGTACTGTTGTTTAGGAAATGATTGCTTTGTAATTCAGAAATAAAAAAAGTGATTAATCACTTTATATCTACTATCTTAACCAATATATTCTCAAGTAAAACAAATAAACGATTCTAATTCTCTATATAACTTTATATTTACCTTTAACCAAAGCCTTTAATTCTCGAACATCTTCAACACTTCCCCGTAATATTCCATATCGGATTCCTGTTAAAGACTCGAGCAGTAGTCCCGCTTCTAATTCATACTTCGAATAACCCATCCCTCTAAACACTCGTTCAACCGCATCTCTAAGAATTCGCTCCCACTCCTCAGGCTCCCAAACCGTTTTTATCCATTCCAATTGTGCTTTTAAGCGCCAGTAACCTAATAATTCCTCCGAAACATCAAAAAAGAAATCAATTATTGAAGATATAAAAACCTTGGGATCATGCTCTGAGATAAAACCCGCAATTTCAAAGATCATTTGCTGCCCACCTTCCGCCAATAAATCCTTCAATAATCCTTCCTTATTGGTATAATGTCGAAAGATCAGCCCTTCTGATACGCATGCTTCCTGCGCAATTAACCTAGTAGATGTCGCATGATATCCTCGCTCTATAAAAAGCAATAAAGCTACATCCGCAATTTTTGCCCGTCTATCTCCCATATACACCAAATATATAAAAGTGAGTAATCACTTACAACTATCAATTGATTTCTCAGAGTCAGTTAATCCTTGGGCCTATAATCTGATCAATTCTAATTCCAACTCCTCAAGCGTTTTACCCTTCGTTTCTGGCATTATTCGCAGAACAAACACTAGTTGTAAGACCATCATGCCCGCAAAAAAGGCGAACAACGGAGCAGGATTATCTCCTAGTAACTCCATGAAAAATAAGATGAATAGTGTAATAAAGGCTGCAAATACCCAATGCACCCCTGTGCCGAAGGACTGACCACTAGCTCGAATATGGTTAGGGAAAATCTCAGAAATAAATACCCATATTACGGCTCCTTGACCAATTGCATGCGAAGCAATAAAACCAAATAAAAATAGTAAGACAATTGTACCACTTGCTCCCGTATAAAAAGCCCAAGAAACAACAGATAAAGTCACAATGTAACCAATCGAACCATATAGCATTAGTTGTTTTCGACCTGCTCGATCAATCAAATAAATCCCGAGCATGGTGAAGACTAAATTTACCAAACCAATACCTACCGAAGACAAAAGAGCGGTACTGGAAGCCAGACCAGCAGACTCAAAAATGCGTGGGGCATAATAGATGACGAAGTTAATCCCTGATACCTGGTTAAAAAAAGCGACTAAAAAGGCTAAAAGAATTGAAAATTTGTATCGACCTGAAAAAAATGAATCACCAGAACTTACAGAATCTAATGAACCTGAACCTGCTTCGTATTCCTCAATGCCAGCAAGTAAATAAATACCCTCACCCAATGGATCAAGTATATCCAAACAGTCTTCCGTGGCCTGATAATCTCTTTTGTAGACTGCTAACCAGCGCGGACTGTTTGGAATTCCCAAGACCATGATCAAATATACCAAGGCTGGAGCGCTTTCAAGCCCCAACATCCATCGCCAGGAGACATCGCCAAAACTGTCTCCCACTGCCCAATTCGATATAAAAGCCACCAGAATCCCCAACACAATCATGAACTGATACAAAATCACCAATCGGCCGCGACGCGCAGCTGGTGCTATCTCAGAAATATAGGTAGGAGCCGCCACTGAAGAGGCCCCTACACCCAATCCACCAATGAAACGGAAAAAAGAGAACATATAAGGATCTATGGCCAGTGCCGAACCAAGGGCAGAGACCAAATACAGTACTCCAATAGCAATAAGGGTGTTTTTCCGGCCGTAGCGATCACAGGGAATTCCACCGGCCAAAGCACCTATTACCGTCCCCCAAAGGGCCATCGATATTATAAAAGTTCCATGAAACAATGGGCTGGTATTCCAAAGCAGTTGAATAGGCTTATCTGCCCCTGAAATTACAGCCGTATCAAAGCCAAATAAGAAACCTGCCAGTGCAGCAACAACGGAGGCAAAAAGTAAAGTATTAGAAGTTTTCATCCCGATCCTTAATGAACTGTAGTTAGTAATTCTTTTTTCCCAATGATTTAAAAGCAGTTTGAAGCGGTTCCAAAACCATTAAGTCATCCGAAAGCGTAGCCTATCTCCAGTTATAAACTGGGCCGCTCGCCACTGCTGATCCTTTGGAAGGTAGGCGATTCGCGGGTAACCACCAAGCGTTTGCCCATCTGGCCCCAGCATAATTGGTTCGGCATTTGGAGGTAACTGAATGACTCCAGGAGCTACTACCGAAGACCACATAGATCCTTGCTTAACCCAATACTCTCTAAATTCCTCCCAAAGATCTAACAAACCATTACCCACTTCTTGACTTCCCTCCTTACGCACTTCTTTTAGCCGGATACCCATGCGATTACTCTGTGAGCCTACCACAAAATCAGACTCCAAGAATAATCGCTTAAATTCTTTTGGTACCAAAGCCCACTCTGGCCCAGCTTGAATCCGAAGTCGAGGTATCCCCGAAAATTCAGGAAGTAACCTTCCCTCGCCATAGCTCGAAACCAGCCAAGGCCCGTTTTCACCCACACTAGGTTCTACCGAAAACCCCATCCATTCCAAAATCTCACCCCTCTGTAATCGCCCCGCTCCTGGAAGCTGTGAATATGAACCGTATTTCAACTTTCCAACAAAAGCAGTGGAAGCAATACCCATATAGGCTCGGCACCCTTGTTTCACCGTACCCAATTCGAGTACCTCCCCAGCCCTAACTCGTATCCTGGACCCTCGCTTAACCAGCTTTCCATCGACTCGAGCCTCCATTATAGCTCCAGTGAGAGCAATCATGGCATTATCCAGAAATTTCAATCTAGGACCCTTCAAGGTACATTCCAAAACAGGCCCAAAAACAGCGATTGACTCTATATTCAAAAGTGATTTTAGCTGCTTCCACGCTACCACGTCTGCAACTCCACCCTTTGGAATTCCATAAGCCTGACCCGATGTCCGTCCTCCGTCTTGAATGCTAGTCCATAAACCTGCGTCTAACACCTGGATTCGGATACGGCTTAAAGTCCGAGATGAATTACATTTTGCTCCCTCATTTGAAATAGGCTCAGATTCCATCGCAACAGAAGCCAACTCTTCAAACTCTTCAACTGAAATTGATCGAAAACGCACCCAATCACCTACTTGAACAGGGGTTGGAGAACCATCCGCCTGGCCAAGATCCAACAATGGCAACGGCATACGTCCAATACTATTCCACCCGCCTGGGCTCTCAATAGCATACCAACCGGTTTGACGCCCTCCTATACCCACGGTACCCTCCGGTACCTTCGTTCTAGGTAATTCCAAACGCGGTATCTGAAGGGAATCATCCAAACCGTCCAAAAAAACAAAACCGGGTAAAAATCCAATAGCTGCTACCCGGTAACGCCCCGCACTATGCTGCGTAATCCACTCGGCTCGTGAATACACCGAAACATTCTCAATCCGTTCCCAATCCAATCCTAATTCATAACATATTGGAAGCTCAATGTCCCGAGTACTTTCATCGACACCAGATCCAGCCAAAGATTTAGCCATCAACGCAACTTCAGATCCAGCAGCACCCTTTAAACACCCCTTAACCCAGTTCCAAAGCTCTTGATGATTCAATTTTTCCCTATCAAACCATCCCCCTATCGACCTATATGAGGGCACCCATTCAACATCATCCCGAAGCTTTTTTATCTCTAGGAACTGCTTCAAACACTCTTGATTACGATTATAATCATCCACAAACTCGGCATCACTTACATCCGAACCTAAATCCTTATCCAAACCATCTGTCACAAACTCAACCAATAAGCACTCTTCAGTCAGCGCCCAACCTCGCCACAACAAAGGCCCCACCTGCAAACGACCAAGTTCACCTTCTAACACAGAGAACCTCCCGACGCACAAACCGACGCTTCAACCATCAACAAGGACACACCTCCACATCCCATTCATACAGCTTTGCCGCCATCAGGTGAGCCAATTTCACTGAATCTGGTGTATCGGAATGCAAGCAAATAGTATCCACATCTAATTCCCTATACACCCCATCGGTGCACAAAACCTTTCTATTTAGAACTAGATCCTTGACTTGAGCCTGAAGGGCATCCATATCCGAAATTACCGCTCCATCCAAACTTCGCGAACATAAACTAAGATCTGGTTCATAGGTCCGATCGGCAAATGCTTCAGCGCGATAACTAGGCCTCATATTGAACCGAAAATCTACACTACCACCAAATTCTAAAGAACCATCACCTCGATGAACATACCTCAAATCTATTCCTAAACCCTTAGAAACTTCCGAACCCGACAACCCATACACTAAAACTTGGTTGTCCCAACTGTGCCAAAGTACCCACAAACGCTCGGCCCACTCTAGATCCCGGGCAGCCATATTATACAAGGCCCCATGCGGTTTGATATGATGTATAGTTAACCCCAACTCCTGGGCTACTTGCCGGCCCAAATCGAGTTGACGCCGCAATTCATCCACCAAATCTTCTGACCAAGGATACTCAACACGGCCAAAGCCATCTCGATCAGGAAAGGAAGGATGTAGCCCAATAGCTACGCCTAAAATAGCCGCCTGTTCCATGGTAAATCGAAGCGAATCGGCATCACCCCGATGCCCACCACAAGCTATATTCACTGAAGAAACCAAAGGCATAATTGAGCGATCACGCAACTGTTGATCCGGATTCTGGTTTTCAGCATCCCATTCTCCTAAATCACAATTCAAATCGATACGTAAAGAGCTTGACTGATTCATTTTCCTTCAATATTCAAAAAATCACAAAAACCATACTGTTACCCTCCAAAAACACTCCATAGACTTCGGCTTGCCAGCATCAAGGTAACCAAAATCACCAATATACCTAACACACGAACTTTCATATCATTCACATATTCACCCATTACCTCAGTGGAACTGGTGAGCCACCAAAGAACGCCCGCCATGGTTGGAAGTAACAAACCATTAGCCACTTGCGCAAATTGAATTACACGAATAGGGCTAAAACCTACACTTGCAGACATCACTCCAACCCCTAGAATAGCCATCCAAATGGCTCGAAAACGGTGATCTTGCAGTCCAACACCCCATCCGAGAATACCGTTTAAAGCATAGGCTGTAGCTAAGGGTGCTGTAATGGCCGAGGAAATTCCAGCCGCGAACAATCCTAGTCCCAGTATATATTTAGCCCAAGCACCAAGCAAGGGTTCCAAGGCCTGTGCCATATCAGTCGCGGATTGAATATCACTCCCCTGTATATTGGTCGCACTGGTGATAATGATACTCATGGATATTAACCCTCCCAGGATAATAGCCGTCGCATTTTCTCTTCGCATGTTGGCCAAGTCCTCTGACCCCGCATAGCGCTCTTGCACAACCGAGGCATGCAGAAATAAATTATAAGGCACTACAGTTGTGCCAATGAGCCCTACGACCAGTAGCATTTCTCCGCTCGGAATATTCGGCACAAACAACCCTCGTATTACTTCTGACCAGTTTGGACTACTTAACAACATGGTCGATACAAACACAACGCTCATCAGTCCCACAAGACCTACCAGTACTTGTTCAATCACTTTTACTCGGCCGCTGTACAGGACTCCAAAGGCAATCCCACCCATCAAAAGGGATAATAACGAGGTCAAAGGAAGGGCAACCCTGGATCCACCACTACTAGCCAAACCTTCACCCAACCAAGCCTGCAATCCCAACACAGCTCCCGATAAATTCCCCCCTTCATACGCGGCATTACCCACTACAATGGCCGAAAAGACCAAAACCAAAACCGCTAAGCGAACCACTCCTGAGGGCAGACGCTCCCGAAGGGCTTCACCCATACCCATGCGAGTCACCACTCCCAATCGAGCAGACATCTCCTGCAATATAATAGTAGCCAGAACCGAAAACACTAATGCCCACAATAAGGTCGATCCTGTGCGCACCCCCACAGTAGTGCACATGGTTACGGTACCCGGGCCAATAAAGGCGGCCGTGACCATAGTGCTAGGTCCAAAGTAACGTCTCCATTTCATATTTAACACAAAAAAAATTTAGTGTTTTGATTCGCCACCGGGCGCAAGCCTCTGTAAAATAGCCGGCTACCCAATTAAAATATTACTTACAGAATACTTTTATTTTTCCTACTATAAAAGTAAGTTTGCACGGTAAAAATCAAAAATTAGTTAACCCGTCATTCCATATAACTTGTTGTGTGCAGATGGAAAATAGTATACATATTAACACGAATATCCCAGCAGAACCTGAGTCGGTTTGGCAAGCTATCACCAACCCCGAGCATCTCAATCAGATTTTTGAAGAATTACAGTGCCATTGTGAATGGACCGTAGGTACCAAAATACAATTTACGAGGCAGCAAGACGAACACGATCTAGTGGTTGAAAAAGGTGAAGTGATCCGCGTTTCAGCACAAAATCTTCTCGAATACACTTCCTTTCCTACACAAATGGGAATAGAGGATGACCTTGAAAACTATATCGTGGTCTGTTATATACTGCTTGATAATTATGACGGTACCACCCACCTGAGCATCACCCAGAAGGGCTATAACTATGTGGAAGGGGGCTTGGATCGCTACATCGCCGCCCAAAAAAGCTGGAAGAAGTATCTGCCAAAGCTCATTGAACACGCCTCCAACCTGAACATCAAATCGAAAGCTTAAACCTTTCGGTCACACTACTCCACTCGCACCGACCGCACCACTGCTTCTGCAACGCGTTCGCCATCCATAGCTGCGGATATAATCCCACCAGCATAATCTGCACCCTCGCCATAGGGATACAATCCTTCAACTTTGGGATGAACTAAGTGTACCGGCTCCCGCTGAATCCTTACAGGAGAAGAGGTTTATGTTTCTGAGGCATTTACAACCACCTCATTGGTCAAGTAACCCTTCATTTTACGGTTAAAAGCCACAAAACCCTCACGCAGACGCTTCATAATGAAATCCGGAATTACCTCTGATAAATTCACTGATCGAAGTCCTGGTGCATAGGAAGTCTTTGGATACACCCCCATCCATAAAATCAACCAATCGTTGCGCCGGAGCAGTTTGCATCCGCCCACCCGCTTCCCACGCCTTCCGCTCAATATCGGCCTGAAACGCCATCGCTGCCAGTGGTCCATACTCTACCTCATAGGCCATGTAAACGGTTAATTTTATTCCACTACGATGCCTGAATTTGCTGTAGATCGAGCCCGCCTAGGTGAAGACTATCCATTGTCCTGGCTTAGTCGCACAAGGGGCTACCACCCCTCCCTGTCACATGCAAAAAGAATAGACCCCTCGACCTGATGCACAACCGAATAGGATGCCTCCGGCAAATACTTTCCACGCGACCCACACGAAAATTGGATGAAATCGATGACAGCTTGTGGATGCTCTATCCACACCCATATAGCCAGCGGTTTGGTCTCCACTGCAATTTCTCGCCGAACTAATAGCTTAAAAATATCGCGAGCCGAATGTCCAGTAGCCAAAATCACATATTTAGCAGGGATTTTGCGTACATCGCAAATTGCAGCATTACCAATATGCGGATGCGCCTCCACTAAAATCTCCGGCACCGCCCCAAAAACCTCGAAAATCTGACGCATATCTTTCCCGCGTTCCCAAACTACCGGCTTTAAACCCGCTCCAAGAGCCGCTGTGCCGCAAACAACCCTGCCGGTCCAGCTCCCACAATGTGCACCTCTTCCGCCTCTCGCACATCCAGATACTTAGGCAAATACACTGCCCCAGGCTTGGTCAAGCTCCGCCGCACCACATTCCAATCAGTCTCCTCACCCACACTAAACACCTGCACTTGCAACTGCATCACAGGCTCCCTGCCTCTAGCATCAATAGATTACTTGCGCACATGAATACCTATTATTTCCTCTGGTAGAAACAAATCCTGCACCCTCAACACCTTTTTCACCTCTTTACGCAAAAGTTTGGATGTAGCGGCAATTTCAGGAGTAGCCCGAAGGGTTAGTTCATTTGACATTAGTGAAGATACAGTATCTCAGAGAATTGTAAGTAACGAATTTCCGACCAAACAGGAACCAAACTCACCAAATTACATCTAAATATCTCCATCTTATCAACTAATCTATATCGATTATTACCCGCCAGTAATGAACGAACCAAAACCCACTCTATCCCTATCAATTCTTGCACTCATTTTCTATACTCCACCTATGAACTGCCCCCTTTAGTCGACCCTGACTCAGCTTTAGCGCACCCACATCAAACGCGATAATCAACATGACCACCTATGATCCCATTTACATTCCAAATTTCGAGGCTCTTACCACAACTTATAACTTTATTGTATGCTATGAAGTGGCCGAAATTTTTCATAACCCTCAACTGGAAGTCGAGCGTTTCCACCAACTACTCAATATAGGTGGTCTTCTGGGTTATCAAAACCGAACTCCTAATCAGTAGCATTAATTTCCCAAAATGGTACTACATCAATGGCCCTACACATACACTTTTTTATAGTCCTAAAGGGTGCTATATTTACTCAGAAAGCATGGCTTCCAAAGCCTAAATATCTCATCTCGCATGGTGATTGCAAAAAAGACTTAGAGGCCTATTTTAGCCATTCACCATAATATATATGCAAAATTTCTGTTGGTATTTTTTCAAAAGCATGATTTTTTGAAAAATTCCAGTGTTATTTTTAGCCCATCTTTCCGAGGGTACTTAGGTTCCCAATCCAATATTTTTCTTGCTTTAGTAATGTCTGGTTTTCTGATTTTAGGATCATCTTTAGGAAGGTTTGTAAAAACTATCTTACTTTTACTTCCTGTCAGTTCAATTATTTCTTTAGCAAAATCCAAAATGGATATTTCCTGCGGATTACCAATATTCACAGGCTCAACATAATCAGACATCGCCAATCGGTAAATCCCTTCTATTAAATCATCTACATAAGTGAATGAACGGGTCTGTGAACCATCACCAAAAACAGTTAAATCTTCTTCATTAAGTGCCTGAGACATAAATGCAGGCAGAGCCCTACCATCATAAATACGCATCCTACTACCATAAGTATTAAAGATTCGGACAATCCGAGTCTCTAAATCATGATATCTATTATAAGCCATAGTCATCGCTTCCGCGAAACGTTTGGCTTCATCATATACTCCACGAAACCCTATTGGGTTTACATTTCCCCAATAATCTTCTTTTTGTGGATGTATTAATGGATCACCATATACTTCACTAGTTGATGCAAGTAAGAATTTAGCTCCCTTTGCTTTTGCTAAACCTAGTGCTTTATGAGTCCCTAAAGAACCGACTTTAAGAGTTTGGATGGGCATTTCCAAGTAATCCATAGGTGATGCAGGCGAAGCAAAATGCAGAATCAAATCCAGTGCCCCTTCCACATCTATAAATTCAGTTATATCATGATGAATAAACTGAAAATTTTTGTTGCCTAACAAATGACTAATGTTATCAAGATTACCTGTAATAAGATTATCCATTACAAGAACATTCCACCCCTCTTTAATGAATCGATCACATAAATGTGATCCTAAGAAGCCCGAACCGCCAGTAATTAACACTTTTTTCATCTTGCAATTTATTTAAATATAACCATTTGGATTTTTTTGCTGCCAATTCCATGCATCCCTGAGCATATCTTCTAGTGTGAGTTCTGATTTCCATTTCAAAACCTTTTTAGCTTTAGTAGTATCTGCCCAGACTTTAGCAGCATCTCCTTTTCGTCTTGGTGCCATTTCAACTATAAATTCAACATCGTTTACTTTTTTAAATGTATTCACTATTTCTAGCACACTACTACCATTACCTGTGCCAAGGTTTATAAAATTAATTCCTTGAATATTATCTAATGCTTCCAACGCAGCAAGATGTCCTTTAGCTAAATCAACAACATGTATATAATCTCTAATACAAGTTCCATCAGGTGTGTCATAATCACTTCCAAATACTAACATTGCATCACGCTTACCTATTGCAGTCTGAGTTAAAAAGGGAAAAAGATTATTCGGAATACCTAAAGGATCTTCACCTATAAGACCGGTTGGATGGGCACCTACAGGGTTAAAATATCTTAGATTTAAGATTTTCCAATGAGAGTCAGAGCAAGATAAATCCCTTAACATATTTTCAATATAATATTTTGTTCTCCCATAAGGGTTTACGGGACATGTTTCTGACTCTTCAGTAATTGGCACATATTTAGAATCGCCATAAACAGTACATGAAGAACTAAATATCAATTTTTTAATACCATTTTTTTGCATTGCTTCTAATAATAATTGGGTTGCTATTAAATTATTAGAATAATAAAGCATTGGTTCTCTAACAGATTCATCAACAGCTTTGTAGCCTGCAAAATGAATCACTGAATCAACTTCAAACATTTGAAATATATGATTCAGAAATTCTTTATCTCGAATATCGCCCTCTCTGAACTCAGGTCTGATTCCCGTTATATCTTTAATTCGATTCAATACATCTAAACTACTATTGGCGAGGTTGTCAATTCCAATCACTGAATAACCTCTGTCTATCAGTTCCACTAGTGTATGACTTCCAATAAAACCAGTAGCACCTGTAACAAGTATTCTTTTCATTTTCTTTAATTGATTCTAGGTCTTCCCACGCTAAAGTAAGTCCAGCCTGCGTTATTTACTTTTTCAAGATCGTAAAGGTTCCGACCATCAAAAATAATTGGCTTATCCATATAGTTTTTAAAATACTCCAAATTCGTGACTCTAAATTCACTCCACTCTGTGCATATTACTAAAGCATCAACATCATCTAAGGCATTATTAGGAGAATCAACATACTCTGTGTTTTTATTCACTAAGTCTGATGCTGCTCTTTTAAACGTTTCCCGTGCTTCAGGATCATAAGCCTTCATTTTAGCTCCCCTCTTAGCAAGTTCATGCAAAAGATAAAGTGCAGGTGCTTCTCTGACATCATTTGTATCCGGTTTAAAAGCCAAGCCCCACACCCCTAAAGTCTTGGCGCTTAGATCTTCCCCAAACAATTCCGTTATTTTTGGTAGGAGAGAAACTTTTTGGAGATTATTAACCTTCATAACTGATTCAAGAATCTGGAATTTATATCCTAATTCATTTGCCGTAAAGTGAATGGCCTGCACATCTTTCGGGAAACAGCTACCTCCATATCCTATACCGGCAAAAAGAAACTGTTTACCAATGCGAGAATCAGTTCCTATGCCTTTTCGGATATCATCCACATCTGCGCCAACGATTTCACATATATTTGCAATCTCATTCATAAATGTTATTTTTGTCGCTAACAATGCGTTAGCAGCATATTTTGTCAGCTCAGAACTGCGTTCGTCCATGAAGATAATTGAATTTCCACTTCTTACAAAAGGTCTATATAAATCTTTCATAATTTCAGCTGCTCTTTCACTTCTAGTTCCTATAACTACTCTTTCTGGTTTCATAAAATCATCCACCGCAGCTCCTTCACGTAAAAATTCAGGATTAGAAACTACGTCAAATTCTACTGCAGCATTTTTAGAAATTTCCTCTCTTACTCTATCTACAGTACCAACCGGAACAGTACTTTTATTTACTATTACCTTATAATTTGAAATTATTTTACCTAATTGTTCAGCAACTTTATTGACCGCTGTTAAATCTGCCTGCCCGTCTGCACCAGGTGGTGTTGGAAGACTGAGAAAAATAACTTTAGCATCTCGTACAGAAGATTCCAAGTCAGTTGTAAAAGTCAGACGACCTTCACTAATAGAACGGTCAAACAATGGTTTCAGCCCTGGTTCATAAATCGGGACCAGTCCAGCTCTCATTTGTTCTACTTTTTTTTCATCAATATCCACACATTTGACATAATTACCTTTCTCAGCAAAACATGTGCCGCTTACTAAGCCGACATAACCTGTACCAATTACCGCAATTTTCATAAAGAGTTTATTTGTTAACTTTCAGGTTGTTAAAGGTAAGGAATGTGTGAGTCTCAAATAATAGTTTTTTAAATTTAAAAAGAGAATCATTTCTATTTCAGGGATATAAGAAAACCAAATAGTAGAGGCTGTGGATTTAGCTCTTACAATATACCTAATTCACTTGTTTGCTTTCCATATAGATGTTTACTTTAAAACCTTCTTAACTAAGTAAAAAATATTTTACCCATTTTTATTAAACCACCGAACGGAGGTCAATCATATAAATGAAGTAAAAAGCATTAGACCTACATATCTATAATAAATAAATTCGACTGAATATTTTCTGTCTTGAAGGCGGTTGATGATGTTTTATATAACCTTGTAGGTACTACTAATATAGATGTGAAAAAGTCTTAGGATGTCCAATTTAAATTAAAAATTAAACTTAGCTAGTGAGCACCACTCTTTCTTACAACTGTAACTATCGTCTTTAATAATATTTTAAAATCCAAAAATAATGATTTGTTCTTAACATACAGTAGATCAAGATACTTTCTCTGTGGGTATTCTATCTCACTCCTGCCAGAAACCTGCCATAACCCAGTTATTCCCGGTTTTACCGATAAAAAATCTCTTTCATGCCCCTCATATCTTTCAATTTCCTGAGGAACAATAGGGCGCGGACCAACAAGCGACATGTCTCCTTTAAGTACACAAAAAAATTGAGGTAATTCATCAAGAGATGTTTTTCTCAATAATGCTCCAAATCTTATGAGTCTTGGGTCTTCACTAGGATGTAACTTATAGTCATTTTTTATATAGTTGTCATACAGCTCAATATTTTCTTCCAAAATTATTTCTGCATCCTTACGCATAGTTCTAAACTTAAGAATCGTGAATATTTTACCATTCTTTCCTAAACGTTTTTGTTTAAACAGTACTGGAAAACCATTCAAACTCCCCAATAATGCTGAAATTACTAGTATAATTGGAGATAATATGATTAAGCTAAGAATAGATATAAAAAAATCAATCAATCTAGAAGTGAATCTGCCAAGTCGATTTTTACTATAGTTTGGATGTGAGGTTTCAAGCATTTTTACAACCTCAATCCTTATATCATGATCTAATTCTTGTATCATAAGTAATTACTGTCACCATACCTTTTATTCAATCAAAAATACAAACAATAATTGTAAACAAACTAATTTATTTTGCTTTAAAGAAATTGATAACATTTTCAACAGCCATTTTTCCTTGCCTCTCTACACTTTGAAATGTTCTAGACCCAATATGAGGTGTAATTAAAACATTTGGCAGATCTTTTAATGGGTGTTGAGGTGGCATAGGTTCTTCATACATTACATCGGTACAATACCCAGCCATGATTCCCTCGTTCAATGCTGTTTCAATTGTTTCAAATTTAATCAGCCCAGCCCTAGCAGTATTGACAATGAGTAAATCCTTGACATTTTGATTTCTAAGAAGATCTATATTTATTATACCCTCAGTCTGTTTTTTCAAAGGTATGTGCAAAGTAAGAATATCAGCATCCTTAATTAGTTCCTCTATTGAGCTACAAGGTTTAAGTTTATTCAATAGAACAAAATCCTCATCTAAATACGCATCATAAACTTTTACATTTAATCCAAGGGCTTTGAAAATTTTAGCAACATCTCTCCCAACACCGCCTAAACCAAGAATAGCGATTGTTTTTTTATAAATTTCATGACCTGTAATTCTTTCCCACCCCCCTGAAATTGTGATATTAAATTCTAAGTGAATTTTTCTATAAAAACATAATACAAGTGCCAGTACATGTTCTGCAACTGAGCGGGTGTTTACCCCCGGACAATTTGTTACAAATACCCCATATTTTTTTGCTGCATTCAGATCAATTCTGTCTAGTCCTACCCCATATTTTGAAATTAGCTTAAGATTACCATTAGCTCCTGTTTTTATTACTTTTTCTGTGTAATCATCATCTCCACAAATAACCGCATCATATTTTGAAATTATAGGCAACAGCAATTCTTCAGTGGCGGGTCCACTTAACCTATCAATATCATATCCTTGTTCATTCAATAAAGCATGATGTGATCCTCTAGTATCTTGAAATGAAGTCGTTGTAAGTAGTATTCTCATATATAGGTTAATTTTTTTTCAAGATCGTTAAAATCAGAAAATTTCAATCCATCATAATCATTAAAAAGTGACTCATTTTGAGAATATTCTCTTAAGGCAAACTGAATATTTGATTGCATTGCAGCATTATAATCAGACTTGGCATCTCCTAGAAAAATTATTTCTTGTCTATTCAGTTGGTATTTATCAATTAGATAATCCGTCCAAAAGCTTTTATTTGTTGGTGAGCCACATATCTCAATAAAATAATTTAAAATCCCTCTCTTTTTAAGTATTTCTACCATCTCATTAGTTGGAGTGCCTGTAATGATCCAAAATTTAAAATTCAAACTATTTCTTTTGATAAATTCAGTGCTTCCTGGAACATCAGGAGCACTTACCACACCTTCAACTACAAGATCTGAGAATTTAGCGGATAACTCTTCTACTTTATTTTCAGTAATCTGTTGACCCAGAAATTTTTTATGATAATGTTTAAATTTTTCAAATCTTGAACCCCCGCCATTATTTCGGTGGTGATCCACAACTTTATCAGCGATATCTTGTCCAAAGGGTAAATACATCTTGTGAAATGCCTCAGTTTTGACACTTACTGACTCAGCAATTACACCATCAAAATCAAAGAAAATATTTTTAATCATAGACACAAAATTAAAACTTACCAATAAACCAAGAATCAGATTCAGATATAGATGAAGGATTTAAATGTTGTATGGGATATTTCTTGTGATAATTTCGCTGGATTTCAGAATAAATTTTTAGTTTTTTCTGTCCATAAAAAGCGATAATCCGGTTCTTTGCGCTATTAAGTACAGGAAATGTGAGAGAAATTCTATGATAATTTAGTTGTTTTAATTTTACTGTTATCACTGCCTTATCACTAATTGATAGCTGATCAGTGTTAGGAAAAAGAGAGGCGGTATGTCCGTCCGATCCCATACCAAGAAATACTAAGTCAAATTTGGGAACCACTTTTTTTGAATTGAAATTCATCATGAGTAATTGTTCATACTGATAAGCAGCATCCGTAATACTTATTTCTGTATCTACTGGAAATATTTTTACTTTTTTCATGTGTCTTAGAAGTATGTCGTTTGCAATCCCAAAATTACTATCAGGATGGTTGTGGCTTACATACCTTTCGTCTACCCAGTAAATATTTAGTTTCTCTGTATCCAATTTCACAAGATACTTCTCTTTAATTACCTTAAATATTTCAATTGGTGTAGTACCTCCTGATATCGCTATACTAGCCTTACCTCTTTTCTCTATAGAATATTGAATCGTATCAACAATTTTTTTCGCTACCGATAAATTAAACTCATCAAATGAGTCAATAAATACCACTTTTTTATTTGTCATTATTATAAACTGCTTTAATACATCGTAATAAACCTTGCCCCATATCTATATGAGGATTTGCTATTAGCTTCTTACTTAAACTTGGCTCAAATGAGTATGGAGTATATTTGTAATGGTGTTCATAACCCCCTCCATTAAGACAAATATCTAAGTCCTTTCCTAATATTTCTCTTATCATTTTAAACAGTTCTATTCTTTTCATTCTTTCTGCACCTGTGAGTACGATCTGTTTGTTAACAAATGACTCAGATTGAATAACATCTACAGATAAAATTGCAGCATCATGGGCATGGATATATTCTCTAACTTCTTTTCCATCACCTTCATGTTCAATTTTTCCGGTTTTAATAGCTTTGGCAACAAGGTGATAAATGTAATTATTGTCGAAATCTAACTCTGAATATACTGATCCATATCTGAGAATAGTGTAAGATAATCCATAACGCTTATTGAATTCCTCAACCATTTTTTCTGATGTTAACTTGCTGATTCCATAAAATGAACCTTTTTTATTCATAGCATATGCACTGCTTGCATATACAAATCTTGAAACATTTTGCTTTCTAATTGCGTTTAGAATGTTAATGTTACCAAGTACATTAAGTTCCATGGTTTCAAATGGATTATGGATAGCTTTTTCCAAGTTTGCAAAGCCAGCCAAATTATATACTATTTCAATATTTTCATTAATAATACTATCCACTTCAATTGTATTCATGATATCACATCTTTGATAGGTGATCAAATCATGCTCAAAAGGATTTTCTTCCAGAATATCACAGACTATTGTCTCATAACCTCTAGCTGCAAGTTCTTCAACCAAGTAGCTTCCTAAGAACCCAGCCCCTCCAAATACTACAACTTTTTTCATTTTTCTAATTCTTGATTCAATTTTTCCATTTCTTCCCGTGCACGATCTCCTAGAAAGAAAAAATCAAGGCTAAAGGCAAGAAAAGTATATCCTTGATCTATTTTTTCCTTCAACTTGGAAAACTTTGACTCAATAACATGAAATCCAAGAGATTTATCAGACTTTTTGACCATTTCCACCACACTTCTAAGAGCTTCTTTTACCTCATCTCTTTCATATTCACCTGGGTATCCCATAGAAGCTGACAAATCATAAGGTCCTATAATTATGCCATCAATTCCGTTCACAGTAAGAATTGCTTCGAGGTTATTCACACCTTGAATATGTTCAATCTGTGCTATTACGCATGAATTATTATTTGTCCATTCTTTATACTCAGAAAATCCATATCCATATTTTTGAGCCCTAGACAGGCCAACCCCCCTTTTTCCATGCGGTGGGTACCTGACAAAATTGACCGCTTTTTTAGCGTCTTCTTCACTATTAACCATGGGTACAATAATTCCATCTGCGCCGGCATCCATGACTCGTTTGATTATAACTTCCTCATTCTTAGAAACTCTAACCAAGCCTTCCATCCCTGTCGCTCGTATATGCCCGAGCAAGTTCTGAATAGTCTCCAGACTCATCGGGCTATGTTCAATATCCAGGGTAACCCAATCAAAACCGGCCATTCCTAAAACTTCAATTACGGATTGATGCCCAATATTAACCCATGTTCCTATAGAAAGTTCTTTGTTTTTTAATTTCTTTTTTAACTGATTCATATAGAATTTAATTGGTGATGTAAAGTTTCAGCAAGTTTAAAATCTTGTGGATTATCAATATCTACCGCCTCCAAATAATCAACTTCATACATAGATGGTTTATCACCAATACGTTTATTCTTTGCATTATTAAACGATTCTTTAGTAAAAATATAAAAGTTTGAATTCTCTTCGAACAACGGTGGTAAATCTTGTGTTCTGATGAGGCTTTCGGGATCATGGTTTACAGGCCTGAGATCTTGATAATATAACCGCGCACATAACTTTGTGACTGAAAAAACGGAATCTATTTCAGGCAGCTTCTCTTGAAAGAGTTGTATTGCAGATTCAATAGTTGAAGATTTAATTAGAGGATTTGTACTATGAGTTTGGATAAAATATTCTCCATCAATCACAGATAAATCATATGCAATCACAGTATTCATTGAAACAAAATCACCCTGAATTTCTATTGGTCTATCTATAATATTGACCCTCTCAAAATTTGCCGATGCATCCTTTTTTATCTCTTCGCTGTCAGTATCAATCCATATATTTTCAATGGAATCACAAGCTAACAGGGTTTCCATAATTTGATGGTAAAGTGGTTTGCCATTAAAAAGTTTCAAATTTTTATTGGGAACTCGTTCTGAGTGGCCTTTCATTGGTAATAATGCATGTACTTTAAATGATGTCATTTATTGATTAATTTGTTCTGAATTTTCTAATATACATATACAAAAATTGCCTCGTCCTAGGGTTAACGAGTCTCACTAAAGTACGAATAAAAAGATTCTTGAGAAGACTACCTGTGGTAATTAGGTCTTGATTCCACATTTCATATAAATTTCTTATTTCCCAGCTTATGTATTCTAACCCACCTCTTCTTTTTAAGAATTCTTCACCTCCTCTAACTTTTACAAGATACTCAGGTAAGTTGTGTAATTTGTATCCGGCTTTAATTAACCTTAATGACAACCACCAGTCTTCAGTTCTTCCAGATATACTTTCTGGATATCCTTTAATATTCATAATATGCTGCTTATTAAAAAATGCTGTCACATGATTAAATGGTGTTCTGTATTGTGCAAATCGAACTATATCCTCATGATTTTCTGGAACTCTTCTATCATTCATCACAGAATTTAGATGGAAATCATACTGCTCATACCACCCTCCCAGCATAGAAATTCCCGAATTTGTATTCATGAAATCAATTTGTTTTTCAAAACGATCAGGAACTGAAATATCATCGCTATCCATTCTAGCAATATAATCATATTTACATATTGCAATACCAGAATTCAGAGCTTTTGAAAGCCCTACATTTGTCTCCAATGGTAAAATATCAATATTAGGTACTGATTTAAAATGTTCTAAGATAACATCCAATTCAGTTGTTACTGGTCCATCTCTTACTATTACAACCTGATCTGGTTTTAATGTCTGATAAAGAGTTATACTTTCGACAGCTTCCTTAAAGTGTTCAGGATTATCATTTTTATATACAGAAATTAACACTGAAAACTTCATCTTACTAATTTAATCACGATATAATATAAATCCTGCAATTCTGCCAATTAACATGTACAAGTATCGTATACTGCCTTTTACCTTTAGCTTTAATAGACATAGTAATAGACCACCTAAAGGCCGGATTAAAAGAATCTGAACAGTGTATGTAAATGGTGTTCTATTTTTCCTAAAATATGCTCCGTGACCCTTTGACCTGCTAAGGATATTAGATAAACTTTGATTACCTATTGGTACATTGGGAGGATGAAAAACGTGCAATTCAGGTAGATATAAGCCATCAAATTGCTTTTCTAATAATTGATATGCATAATCCATTTCTTCGCAACTTCCAAAAGAAGCACCCAAACCGAATTGTTCATCAAAACGTACGCCTTTAATACGTCTATGAAATAATCCTACTGAAGTAATAGCCTTAAATATGTTTGCTTTAGTAATCTTACATTGCTTCTTCATAGGAGTGAAGTCAAGCAGTGCCTTTGTTTCTCTGTCGCGTACAGAAACTGAAATCATATCTATTTCAGTAGTTTGAGTAAATATATCAATTATTTTTTCTGTGAAATCTTTCGGATAATGACAATCATCATCCACAAAACCGATAATATCTCCCATTGCTAAATCCAATCCTATGTTCCTTGCAATAGAAAGACCTATTTGTTTTACCTTTTTATATTGTATACCGAATGAAACATCGACTGAATTTAAGATTTTTTCCAATTCATTTGTTTCATTCTGATCACAAACTATTAATTCAAAATCTAAGAGATTTTGCTCATTTAAGTTTGAAATCAAGTGTGGTAGGTACTGAAAGTTTTTATATGTGGCATTAACCAAACTTAGTTTCATTGAAATAATTTAGGAAAATCCACCCTATCAAAAATATGTAAATTACCGCCATAAGTTGCATTTATAACCTTTCTTCCATCTAGCTCAAACATAAGTTTTGCCATTTTATAGCTTTTAAGAACACGGTCTAATTTAGGATCATGCCACTTTTTTCCTTTCCCAAAGTAATCGGGATGAAAGTGATTAAGGTCATCCTCTCTAGATGTAATGTGATTACCCTCGATGTCTGCTGAATCCGGGATTTGATAGGAAAAATCCATTCCAACAAGGTAGACCTCTTCAAATCCCATATAGTAGGCTAATTGAAGATTAATGATTGTTACAGATTGTCCACAATATATTCTTTCTGAACAATCTGCCGAAAACCTTGGTATGGTATAGTAGGAGCTAGTAGATTCATAAAAACTTCTGTTCATATTAAAAAATATGGTCCTACTATTATTTTTTATCTTTGGCCAATAGATACTTGGAAAGAATTTATGTTCGGCCTCATACTTATTTATAGCATCAATATTATCGTTAACTACGTGTATATCTTCAACAACATAAAAAGTAGGTTTGTATCCCATCTCTTCAGTTTTGTAAAATATACCATTTACACCAAAACTGTACTCATTCTCTAAAAGAGAGAGATCCAATTTATTTAACGAAGGTCCATTACCAACTACAAAACAACGTTTTCCTTTAAATTTGTTGCGGTATTTACGAATCTGAGCTTTATCTGCCATTTTATATTTAAATGGCTCTTCTAAATAAGCAAGTGGTAATAAACTTTTCAATACACGTTTAATCATAAAATTATTTTGATGACGTAAATACTATTAAAATTATAAGTATTAGAATCGTAAAGCTATTTTCTGGATTTAATACACCTTCTGTCGTACCAGAAATTAAAAGATAATTAAGTATATATATAGCTGCCAAGTTTAAGGGATTTTTATTAAAAAAATAATGCTCTCTATAAGTTTGTATAGTTCGATAAATAATAAAATATAATAAACCTAATCCGATAAAGCCTATATCTAAAATCAACTGAAATGAGTTATTATGGACGCTTGCTGATTCGGGATTAAGCCAATTCGTGAACAAATACGAGTAGTTTTTAGAAATTCCAGATATGACATGACCATCATTTCCATATCCAAATAACGCATCGAACACTGTTGGCCTATAATGAGTCAAAAATTCAATCCATATTAACTCACGCCCAGAAAAAATAGTAACACTATTTTCACGAACTAATAGCTCTATATCAAAAAAACTGTAGATTGAATAAATAATCACTACTATATAAAATACTGAAAAAATATATGTTATAATAAAAAAAAACTGTCTTTTTAGAAAAAAATTATTAAAAAATATATATATAAATAATATGATAATTAAAAATAATATTTGCCCTCTTGAATCTGTTAATATTAAAGAGATAGTAGCAATAAGCACAAAGAATATGTTGTATATGTTTTTATTTTTTCTATAAATAATTAAATTATATAATAAAAGAGATCCACAAATTAATCCATATGATTGAATATTGGGCGCTAACGGAAAAAGGATTCTTTCATGGGATATGCCAAAGATTTTTAAAGTTGCATTTTCTCCAAAAGTATCACTTAATATTATTCTGTGAGGGGATTCATAACCAATTGAGTATAAAATTAAATTTATAAGTAAGTATAAATTTAATCCAGAAAAAATAAGTTCTTTATAATTTAATTCTTTGTTCGTTCTAACATATAAAAAGTAAAAATAAGTAATGAAATAAACACCCATTATTGTAAAAATAGGTGATATCTCAAATAAGCCATTCATATATGATCTAAAGAGAGAAATAGATATTATCAATAGATAAAGACCTAAGTATATATCATTTTTATTATAAGATATTACACTTTTTCCTTGTAGTGTACTTTGAAGTATTGAAAATACAATAATTCCAAATAATCCAATCAAGATTATAAAACTAAAATTATATACTATTAAAGCTTTATGTAAAAGTAAAATTAAAATTGTATATGTTAATAATACTTTATGAAACACAAATCAAAAAATTATAGATTTTAACATATATTTTGAAAATTGATTATCCTTTTATAAGAAAAGCAATAGAAAATAACATTAGAAATAAAAAAATTGGTAAAACTAAAGTCTTGTATAGATATCTAATATTCTGATTTAATGATTCAAGTGAAATTTTCACATTCCACCAATTATTAATAACAAGATTGGCTATTGCCGTAGAAATAACAAAAGACCATATACCATACTCTTCGATTAAAAGAAATAACAACAAAATATTAATAATGCCAGTAATAGAAATAGTGATATAAAAAGGTATTTTATTTGTGGTGCTATAAATTTGAGCATGCATGGAATCGTTTCTATCAATGAACCAGACTAATGACATAACAAACCAAAATACTAGTGATACAAATTCTACATTTGAACCAATCCGAATTAATATTATTTCAGTAAATATAGCTAATAAGCTTGTAGTAATTGAAAAGACTAATAGTGATAAAATTATACCTTTTTTGGTAATTTCTGAAAGTTCAGCAAGTTTATTTTCCGCTCTGAGTTTATTATATATTGGAAGTTTGGAATAAAATGGGGCCTTGCTAATTGTAGAAACAAAATTCATAATTCTTAAAGCTAATAGATAACTTGCCAACTGACCAGGATTTGTATATTGAGCATAAATAAATCCAGAAGCTTCTGTTATTCCAGATGAACCAAGTATTCCTAATCCTGTGCGCCAGGTGGGTTTCCACACATCCATAAAAAGTTCTTTATCCCAATAAAATCTAGGTATTTTAGATTTTACAGGCATTGAATTAATCAAAAGAAACTTATCTCTTAAAGCCGATAGTATTACAAATATTTGAGTCATAAATACAAACCAAAAAATGTTTAACTCTATTTTCAATACTATAAAACCTCCGATCAATGTTAATATCCCGAATAAAGTATTCCATCGGTTCATGAGTGATATTTTATTCATTCCATGCAGAAATGTTTTATACTTTTTCCCATAAACATTGCAAATCATACTAATAATGACAACTATCCATGAGTTCCATAAAATTGAAGGGTCTTGAGTTTCATTAATAGTATTACTGATTGTATAGGTACCTAAAGTGATTAAAGCAAAAAAAAAGACTAAACAAAGTACAACAAATATGATCCCATATGTTCCATATAATCTAGAATATAGTATCAAGTTTATTTTTTTTTCAGTAGTACCATATAGCTCTTCAAAAGTTCCATCTACTCTATTTTGGCCAGCCATTATATAGGATACAAGGCGGCTTCCGGCTGAGTAAAAACCTAGGTCAAATAAGTTGGAAATTGCAATAGCGGAGAGAAATAAAAACCATGTCGCAACTTCAGCAGTTGAATATACTGTAACTACCAATGGTAAAAATACCAGACTTTTTAGACTACTAATGGCAAGACTTACCCATGTTGTGATTGTTGGTGATTCCCATAAATCTCTAAAAGTTAGTCTAGTAGTCATTTTAAATATCGATCAATCAGAGCCTTAGTTTTTCCCCTTATATAACTGATTAATGCTTCATTTTGTAATGTTTTAGCAGAGTAAATATTTACACTTGATGAGCTATATTCTTCTGCAATTTTTTTAAAAAAAGTAAGCATTTTAGGCATCCAGTAGTCATTGGAATGAAATTTTTGAGCTTTTTTACATTTAATTTTCATAGCTGACATCTTCTCAGAATCACAAGCTACCTTAGTAATATCAGTTATAGAATGAAATATATAACCTTGACCATGCTTATTCAGCTCTCCTTCCATAGCACCTCCAGTATTAGCCGCCATAAATACAGGTAATTCAGCCGCTAAAGTAGGATTAAATCTAACTTGATAGTTCATGTGCTCAAATGGAGGCACTTCCTGATCCGGTATAAACCCAGTAAATATGGCAAAGTCATATTTACTAAGTTCTGAATTGAAGTCATTTTTTTTATAAAAACCTTCAATATGAAAAAATTCACCAAACTCATCATTTTTCAAAATCCTATAAATCTCTTCTGTAATTTTTGAATAACCCTTCAAAGGAGCTTTGAAATTCCCATAGATGTGAACATGGATTTTCTCCCTTATTAGTTTTTTAATTATCTGATAATAATCGTAGCGATCGTACAAATAGTTTTCAATATGAATTTTATCATGTTGTTTCATTGGTGGGGTAGCAATACGAATTGCAGAGGTAGGAATGACACAATGTATTTCCCCATCTTTATCTGAAAGCTTTTCCTTTAGTCGGATATCATACCATTCCAGATTTGGTAGAAATAAACTCGGAACAATAAAAAAGGGCTGACACAAATCATATATATCATGAAAATATTCCTGAGACTCATTATTGATAAATATATGAGCATCCGCATTTTCGAGAACGAATTTTTCAAGATTATTCTTTTTTGCCGTATGACAATGATATCCAACTATGAGAGGGATTCCGAAATTGAAAGAACAAATTGCTTTAGCATAGTAAAGGAAAACAGCATCGAACCAGTCTGCCCTTAGGTATATAACCGTAATATTTTTTTTGATAATAAGGTTCTGAATTTGCCTAATAAACCTATATGGATTCAATCTTTTTGATTTCAGTTGACTTGATGTCTTACCTAAATTTAAAAAACAGAAATCATATCCATACTGAGTAAAAATATTAAAACTCTGGTCAGAATCACTCTGAGGCTTGCTATCTCCAATTATTAATATATTATTTAGCACTCTATTTCTGATAGAATTACTCATTTCTCCGTTAAAATCTCCGTTTCAAAGGTCATCAATGCCCGTGCGACAACTTGGTCCATATTGTAATATTTATAATCTGCCAACCTTCCCAAAAAAATGACTTTGTCTTTAACCTTCTTAGCTTCATTTAAATATAATTTGAACTTCTCTTCATTCTCTTTATTTGGTATTGGGTAATATGGGTCATTGACCCCTGGTATATATACTTTTGGGTATTCTATAGCAATGGTAGACTTACCGTGAAATTCACCAGTCAAATAGGCAAACTCGGTAATCCTAGTAAAATCAAAGTTATTAGGGTAGTTTATTTGGGCTCGTTCTTGGAATGGAAATTTCTCAAAAGTACGGTACTTAAATTCAAGACTTCTGTAAGGTAAGGGGCCGAATTTATTGTCAAAAAACTCATCAATTGGACCCGTATAGATCATTTTATGATAACTGATTTTTTTGGAGTATTCTATGCCGTCTTCGTTCAATACTAAAGTAATATTAGGGTGGTCTAGTATTTGCTCAAACATAGCTGTATAACCATTAAGAGGTATGGCTTGATAAGCATCTTGAAAGTACCTGTTGTCTCTACTTAAATAAACTGGGATCCTTCCCGTCACTGACTTATCCAATTCATCAGGGTTTAGTCCCCATTGTTTTGAAGTATATCCTTTAAAGACAAATTTATATATGTAATCAGCAAGTAATTTCAGGTCCTTATCTTCTTCATTCAGTAGTTTCAGAATTGGAATTTTTTTACCAAATTCAAATTTGTCTAGCAATAAATTTTCAAATTTGTTTGCAAGAGCCTCAGGAAACACTTCTTGAATTGAATTAAAATTAAAAGGGATAGGTACCTTTTTCCCTTCAATAATTGCTAATACTTCATGAAAGTAATATCTCCAATCAGTGAATTCTGATAAATATTCCCAAACTTTTTTTGAATTTGTATGAAATATATGCGGTCCATATTTATGGATCAGGACACCAGCATCATCTCTATAATCATATGCATTCCCAGCAATATGGTCTCTCTTGTCAACAAGTAAAACTTTTTGATCTAACTGAGACGCAATTCTTTCCGCAAGTACGCTTCCAGAATAGCCAGCACCAACGATCAACCAATCATATTCATCCATTGCATAAACTTGTATTTATATTTTTTGAAATAGGTTGTCAAATTACTCTTCTCATCAATAATGAATTTGACTCTAAAAAGTCACTATCCCTTTAATTCGTACTTGTAAAGAAGCTTGAAATAATTGTAGAATTTTAAACACTAAAGCTTTGTTCAGCTGGCGAGTTTCAACAGCTATAAATTGCCGTTTCAAAGCTTTATATAAATTCAAAATACCATATCGGTTCTGAGAATGGGATTTCTTTATCTGAGATTGATTCATTCGCTATAATAATATCTACCGATACCTCACTTTTTTAAATACTATAAACAGATAAGATTTTTACCTGATAATATGTGCATAAAATAGGAAATTTAAAGCCTTAAAAAAACTAAGAACTTCGACTACTGTGTCTCCTTTTGTGTTACACTAGTAAGTAACTTAGGCTTATATTCAAAATTCAAAAAAATAGGATACACTTTAAAGTAAGAAAAGCAATAATAGAG
The DNA here is from genome assembly GCA_002720745.1 of Balneola sp. GTDB lineage: Bacteria > Bacteroidota > Rhodothermia > Balneolales > Balneolaceae > UBA1275. Next base: position 79,455 of record PBJO01000002.1, on the reverse strand, counting down.
TAGGGGTAGTAATAATTAGACTTTTACCAAAACTTCTTTGCATCTATTTACTAATACACGATAAAAAAATGTTTGTCTTACCAGGACCTTTTATACAAAAATACAAATACATAATTTTTAACAAAATGAGTTAGCTAAAAAGGAAATATTTAGGATTTAAATCGATTCTATATTAAATGCTCTCAAGGATTAATCTTCAAAGTCCCTACATAAAAACCTGGATCGACTACCAAGTCCCATTGAATCGATTTTAAAAAATTGCTTTCAACATCAACAGCTACATAAGGTAAGCCTTCCATCCTATCTTTAATAATTACCGATAAATCCAGACTCTGCCAATGAGAAGTTGGCATTAAACGATGCTCTGATTCTTTATTCAAACCTAATTCCTCATAGTTTGAAATCCCTACTCTAACATCTAAAGGCATCACAAAGTCATAACCAACTTGAGCGTAACGGTAAATAAGTGTATCCTCACGAAACCCATATTCCAGAATGGGTAACCTAGTATCCATAAGGTACTGCTTGACTAAAGGCATCATATCCACCCCAAACACCTCCGACATATACTCTACCAAGGCTTCCGTACCTACGGTATGGTGATAAAACTCGCGGTTCAACCCAAGAAGCATATTTCTCCAAAGGGAGTCGTTTCCTATCATCGTCCGAAGAGTATGTAGAAAATTACTGCCTCTGTAGTACATATCTCCAGATCCGCGCTCACTGACCCCATAGTCAGGAATAACAGGACGGTCATGGGTCACTGCGAAACGCAAACCATGCACATACTCCTGTGCTGCTTGCCATCCAAAGTGATATTCCAAAAAGAGCGATTCTGCATAATTGGCGAAGCTTTCATGAATCCACATATCAGCTACGTCTTCATTGGTCAAAGAATTAGCAAACCACTCGTGCGCCACTTCGTGCACAATGATAAAGTCAAATTCCATTCCCCAACCACTTCCACTCAAGTCTCTACCACGATACCCATTAGCATAACCGTTTCCGTAAGTAACCGAGCTTTGATGTTCCATCCCTAGGTAAGGAACTTCTACTAGCTTAAAACCATCCTCATAAAAAGGGTAAGGACCAAACCAATATTCAAAGGCCTCTAAGGTGCGAGGCACTTCGGCGAACTGATGACGGGCAGCCTTCAAGTTTTCAGGAAGTACGTAATAATCCAATGTCAAGGGTCCCTCTAAACCGTTAAAGACATCGGAAAAATGTTCATAAGCGGCGATATTGATGTTCACCCCGTAATTATTGATCGGATTCACAACAGCCCAAATGGTGGTGTGGGTACTATCTTGATGATGCTCTACTCCTCGCAGACGACCGTTGGAAACATTCATCAAACTATCTGGCAGGCGCACAGAAATGAGCATGGAATCAGGCTCATCCCAGGGGTGATCTTTATTAGGCCACCACACACTGGCACCAATACCTTGATTGGCCGAAGCCACAAATGGCCGACCATTCGAATCAGTTTGCCAAGTGATTCCTCCGTCCCAGGGTGGATTAGCCGCCACAACGGGCTGGCCTACAAACTCTATATCGATAGAATGAACGCCTATCTCATTTGATGCTCCTGAAATATACCAGGCTGAGCCTTCTTGCTCAACCTTCAATTTTTGGCCTGCTTGACGAGCTGAAACCAGTAGCATGGGTGCTTGGAGATCAATTTGAAGACGGCCATTGTTTAAAGCCATAACCACATCAACCTCATCCACTCCGCTTCGCTGCATCAATCGCACCGTTTGTTCATCCAAGCTCTCGTGAACGCGGTACGTGATCATGTTTGCCCCAGAAAACGAGCGATTTTCAATATCCACCATCACCTGCAAATGGTAGTGTGTCAAATCCCACCAAGCACGCTCAGCGGTGACACCACCACGAAGACTGTCGGCGCGAGAATAGGAGACCTGTGAAGCTTCTGCTCGCTCATAATACAGCTGCCCATCACCTTGGGCAAAAACTATGTTAGTCATCCCTAGCAAGGTGACAGCCCAAAAAAAATACCTTACATATAAGGACCACTTTTTAAAGGGTCGTACACAACATCCTATCCCCATGATCATCTACCCAAAAATCTTAAGCATAAAAAATACCAGCACTCCTGTCACCGAAACATAAAGCCAAATAGGAAAAGTCCACTTGGATACTTTACGGTGGGTACTGAATTTCCCTGAGAAGGCAAATAAAAAGGAACTCAACACTAAGGGTACTACGAATATAGACAGCACGATGTGCGTTATTAGAATGAAGAAATAGACCGGTCGTACAAAGCCCTGCCCTGTGAATGGAGTATCTCCTACAAAATGATGGTACACAATATAACTTACCAAAAAGAGCGCTGAGGTTATAAAGGCAGAAATCATAAAGCGCATGTGCTTAGCAAAGTTTCGCGCTTTAATTTCACGGAAGCCCAACAACAAAAATACAGTGCTGAGCATGTTCAACGCCGCATTCACTGCCGAGAGATTAGAAACCCAAGTCACTTCACTGGCCGCAGGCGCTTTAAAGTAAATAAGCCAAACCAAAAATAGAATAGCTACAACACTAACTCCGAGTATGACACTAAGTGCGTTACGTGGATCAACTCCTTCTAGTGCTCGCACAGAAGTTGGTAAGGAATTTGTAAATAAAGAGTGATTGTCAAGTGAGGTCTTCATAATAATGGGATTTACAATCATTAAGCGGTTATTCAAGTAAATAAATTTTTTAGAAATTTGTATTCTTTTATACGCTTTAACCAAATTTTTTTGGGGAATGTTCTTATATTCTTAAAGTAAATTTAATAACTGCTTTAGATAAATAGTTAGGCGGTTTACTAACTGAAATTCAGATGATAGAATATAATCTAACCCTTCGATTAAATAACCAAATATATCTTAATCAAGAACCAGCAAAAAAGAAGTGTACAAAGATTATTTAGAATCAATATAAATACTAAGCATCAAGACGAATTGAATACTATCAATCCCAAAATAATGCTAGATTTTAATTGTTCTAAAAATCCAATTTAATCGGCGATTTCCTATCAAGTTTTAACTAACCAAAAAGTACTCTTAATTTATGGCGCAGATTTTCCCAAAGTGGACAAATCACGTTCCCCGAAAATTACTTATCGGCCTTATCCTTACCGTCAATGTCATCATTTTCGGAATTTGGTACTATTTCTCTCCTGAGTTTACAGACGTGGGATACGCTCCTAAGCAACCAGTACCATACTCTCATCAAATTCATGTACAAAAACTAGGCCTAGACTGCCAATACTGCCACACATCTGTTTGGGTCTCCAAACAGGCTAACGTGCCACCAACACAAACATGTATGAATTGTCATAGCCAGATCAAAACAGATAGTGAAAAATTAGCGCCCATTCGAGAAAGTTGGGAGACAGGTGAAGCTGTAGAATGGGTACGGGTACACAACCTTGCCGATTATGCCTATTTTAATCATGCAGCACATGTAAACGTTGGAGTAGGTTGCGAGAGTTGTCATGGACGAATAGATCAGATGGAAGTAGTCTACCAAGCAGAGCCATTAAGTATGAGCTGGTGTATGGATTGTCATCGAAACCCAGAACAGTATCTACGCCCAATAGAAGAAGTAACCACAATGGGTTATAAAGCAGAAAATCAACTCCTTTTAGGGGCAGAATTGGTTAAGAAAAACAATGTTAGTCCTCCACAATACTGCCAGGGTTGTCATTATTAAAAATTTAAATGTTTAGAATAAGTATAAATCATCATTTTTGGATAGAAAACCATCAAAATTTAGAGATAAATAGTTTTCTGTTATGAGCGAATCACCTAAAGAAGTTAAACAAAAGACTTATTGGAAAAGTCTTAATGAATTAGCTCAAAACAAAGAGTATAAAAATTTTGTTGAACGAGAATTTCCGGAAAATGCCACAGAACTAAATGATGGCGTTTCAAGGAAAGGATTCCTTCGCATTATGGGAGCTTCTATTGCTCTTGCTGGATTTGCTGCATGCAGACGCCCTGTTCAAAAAATTCTCCCCTACGCACAGCAACCAGAAGATATTGTGCCTGGCATACCACTATTTTATGCAACCTCAATGCCATTTCATGGAAATTTAATAGGTTTAGTGGTTGAGAATCACGAAGGGCGTCCAACTAAAATTGAAGGTAATGAACTACATCCAGGAAGTTATGGAAATACAAATGCTTACCATCAAGCAACTATTTTAGAATTATATGATCCGGACCGTTCACGCCGCCCAGTTCGCAACGGAAATAGATCATCTAGTCAACAATTTTATAAATTTGCAAGTAATTTTTTTTCTGACAAAGAAAAAAATATTGTCATAATAAGTGAAGCTAATTCTGGAATCTCTTACAATAACTTAAAAGAAAAGTTTCTAACTGAATTTCCAAACTCGACATGGTTGACTTATGAAACCTTTAGCGAAGAAAATGTACTTGAAGGTAATAAGCTTGTTTTTGATCAACGTCTAAGGACACACTATGATTATTCTAAAGCTGATACTATACTATCCTTAGACGATGACATACTCTCAGCAACGCATCCAAATAATGTAGAATATGCAAAGCAAATAGTAAGTCGTAGAAAGGTTCTTAGTCCAAATGAATCAATGAATCGAATTTACAGTGTTGAAAATGGATTCTCTGTTACTGGATCATTTGCTGACCATCGTTTACGAATCAAAGCTTGTGAAGTGCATGCTTTTGCCGATGCTTTAGCTGCATCACTATCAACGCGTATGAGCGGCCTTGCTGATTATGCAGAAGTCGCCAACAAATTTACAGATACTGCATTCCTAACGGCAGTTTCAAATGATCTAGCTGAAACAGCTGGACGTTCTGCCGTATCAATCGGCTGGGACCATTCTCCTGAAGCCCATGCTACAGTTGCGGCGATTAACTTTGCACTTCAGAATGTTGGAGAAACAGTGCAATATATCAAAATACCCCATTTAGGTGATTTCGATCAGCACTCAGCCTTGGCCGACACATTTAGAAGCATGAGGGCTGGCGAAGTGGATGCAACAGTTATAATTGGCTGTAATCCAGTACTCACTGCACCCTCAGACTGGGATGTAGAAAATGCACTATCATCGGTTGAAGAGGTGATTCACCTATCCACCTACAACGACGAAACGAGTAAAAAAGCCAATTGGCATCTTTCGCGTGCTCATTTCTTAGAAGCATGGGGGGATGGGTATTCCTTCGGAGGTGCTCGTTCGGTTATTCAGCCGCAAATTCAACCACTTCATGACAGCATGAGTGAAATTGAATTACTTAATCTCATAGCCAACCAAAGCTACACCGATGGATATGATTTGGTACAAAATACATTTAAAAATATCTATAAAACTGATTTCGAAAAAAAATGGATTACGCTCCTCCATGATGGTGTTGATCAAGATGATACAATCACTAGAACCAACACTGTAAAACAGAATGGATTCCCAAATAGTGGACTATACAATATGTCCGATATGACAAAAGTCATTAAGAATTTTGCAACAATTGATATTGATTTTAAAAACAATGTTGGCCCCAATTCAACTAATGCACCGGATGGTATTGAGCTTGTTTTTAAACCGGATTCATCAATATATGATGGTCGTTATGCAAATAATGGATGGTTGCAAGAACTACCTGACTGTATGACTAAAATTACTTGGGATAATGTTGCTCTAATGAGCCTTAATACTGCAAGAAAGCTCAAATTAAAAAATGAAGACGAAATTAAAATCACTGCTGATAATGGAGCTGAAATTACTATTGCAACTTGGATACAACCTGGGCAAGCAGATGATTCAATTACTTTAAATACCGGATATGGTAGAGAAAATATTGGCCGTGTAGCTGATTTTGATGAGGAACAAATGGCCGGTGGAAAAAATGTCTTCCCCTTACGTTACAGATTAAATACTACGATAAAAGTATCAGATATCAAATCAACTGGAAATAAATATCCAATTTCTTGTGTACAAGATCATCATAGCCTTGAAGGACGTGATATGTATCGACAAGCTACAATAGAAGAGTATAAAGATAACCGTAATTATGCTTCATTTGCATATGTACATAAATATGGTGTCCCAGGCATGGAAGAGGCAGGGGAACTAGGTGAAGATGAACCAATTTCACTCTTTGATGAGCAAACATATCCTGACTATGAACCTCAATGGGGAATGACTTTTGATTTAAATTCTTGCTTTGGTTGTGGAGTATGCATTATTGCTTGTCAAAGCGAAAATAATATACCAGTTATTGGTAAAAAGGAGGTAGGACGTGGCCGTGAGATGCACTGGTTGAGAGGTGATAGATATTATGTAGGCGACGAAAATAATCCACAAGCGGTGCACCAGCCTGTAGCCTGTATGCACTGTGAGCTAGCACCATGCGAAAATGTATGTCCTGTTGCTGCAACTGTGCATAGTAATGATGGAATGAATCAGATGACTTATAATCGGTGTATAGGAACAAGATATTGTGCAAATAATTGTCCTTTTAAAGTGAGACGTTTTAATTTCTTTAATTATCCCAAAGAATATTTAACAACAGGCGAGGATCCAGATATTATACAAATGGCAATGAACCCTGAAGTAACAGTGCGGTTTCGTGGTGTCATGGAAAAATGCAGTTATTGTGTACAAAGAGTTAATAGAGCTAAAATTGACTCAAAAATTAATACTGGATCTGTGAAACCTGCAGATGGATCGGTGTTAACGGCATGTCAACAAGCATGTCCCGCAGATGCTATTTATTTTGGTGATATTACCGATGAGAATGCAACCGTCACAAAAATAAAACGCAATGAGCGAAACTATCAAATGCTGGAGGAGTTAAATGTTAGGCCTCGCACATCATATTTAGCTAAATTAACCAATCCAAACCCTACTCTATCTAGTAAAATTAAAAGTAACAAAATCAGTAAACATAACACGCTTTAACTAACTCAATGAGTAAATATGAATACATACCTGAAGCAAAATTAGTAAAAGGTAATCACGATTTTGCAAGCATAACACATTTAGTAACAGATGTCAATCTGAGGCGAACACCAACAATGTGGTACTTATTAATGTTGCCTGCAAATGGATTATTATTATTACTTTTGGGAAGTATTGGATATCTTTTTTGGGAGGGCACAGGTATCTGGGGTTTGACAAATCCCGTCGGTTGGGGATGGGCCATTATAAATTTTGTATGGTGGGTTGGTATAGGTCATGCAGGCACCCTAATTTCAGCAATTTTATTTCTTTTTAGGCAAGATTGGCGAACTGCAATAAATAGATTTGCAGAGGCTATGACCATATTTGCAGTGATGTGTGCGCTGATATTTCCAGCAATTCATGTTGGTCGTATTTGGGTGATCTATTGGGTATTTCCCATACCAAATCAGATGGTAATGTGGCCAAATTTCAATTCTCCTCTTCTTTGGGATGTTTTTGCCGTCTCAACGTACTTTACTGTTTCACTTTTATTCTGGTATGTCGGTTTGGTTCCTGATTTAGCTACCCTTAGAGATAAAGCTACTGATAAAATACGCCAAATAGGTTATGGTTTATTTTCACTGGGTTGGAATGGTTCCAGCCGTCACTGGTGGAATTATGAAAAAGCATATATGATCTTAGCAGGTTTAGCTACACCATTAGTGTTATCTGTGCACACTATTGTATCCTTTGATTTTGCTGTATCTGTAATACCAGGTTGGCATACTACTATATTTCCCCCATATTTTGTGGCAGGAGCGATCTTTTCAGGATTCGCTATGGTTCTCACTCTTATGATAATTACTAGAGAAGTTTATGGTATGAAAGATATTATGACTGATGATCATATGGAGAAAATGAACATCATCATTATGGTAACTGGTTCAATGGTTGGTTTTGCTTATCTAATGGAATTTTTTATTGCTTGGTATAGTGGCGTAGAATACGAAAAAGCTATTTTTATTTTGCGCGCCACAGGCCCATATGCATGGGCTTATTGGATTATGATGGGTTGTAATGTTATTTCTCCACAATTTTTCTGGAGTAAAAAACTTCGTACAAATGTAAAGTTCACTTTTTTTATATCAATAGTAGTAAATATTGGAATGTGGTTCGAAAGGTTTGTTATAACCGTATCCTCACTTGCAACAGATTATTTACCCTCATCCTGGGACTACTATTCACCAACTATCTGGGATGTAATCACCTATGTGGGAACATTTGGTCTTTTTGGAACGATGTTCCTTTTATTTCTGCGATTTCTACCTATGATAGCTATCGCAGAAATAAAGGCTGTAATGCCCCAGGCTGACCCTCATAATTATGACAATAACGGTAAGTATATACCACCAAAAGAAAAAATACAAAGTTATGTTAAAATTATAAATTCAACAGATAATATAAGCATAGAACAAGATAACGAAAAGATTACAATACAAGATGAACCAAAAAGTAAGACTTTAGAACCAGCTTTTTTTGTTAAACCAAAAAATGCCTAATTAGTACAAACTATTATAATGGAACAAAGAAACTTATATGGAATTTTAGCTGAATTTGACAACCCAAAAGAGCTAATTGATATTTCTAAAGAAGTGGTTGAATTAGGATATGATAAGTTTGACACATATAGTCCTTTTCCTATTCATGGCATTGATAAAGCTATGAAATTGAAGAAATCTAAATTGGGTTGGATTGTTTTAGGTCACGGTATTTTAGGTTTTTGTGGTGCCTTAGCAATGATGTATTTCATGTCAGTCATAGACTACCCTCTAAACATTGGTGGCAAACCTTTTTTTAACGTGCCAGCATGGGTTCCTGTGACCTTTGAATTAACTATTCTACTCTCAGCATTTGGTACAGTATTTGGAATGTTTTTTTTAAATGGATTACCACGATTCAATCACCCTTTATTTAATATAGAACGATTTAAAAATTCTACTGATGATAAATTTTTTATTTGTATTGAGGCGAGCGATAGTAAGTTTCATACTGATATAGTACTGGATTTATTTAAAAATGCAGGTGCTTCATACATTGAGGAAGTATATGAATAAGGCCATTCCTTACATTAAATTTAATTCTATTCTATTTTTATTGATTAGTCTATCATTATTAGGATGTCGCGGAATGAAATCTGAAAAAACACCAATACATCCTAATCTTAATATGGATCAACAAGATCGTAAGGAAGCACAAGAGATAAATGAATTTTTTGATGATAAACGCTCAATGCGAATGCCAGTAGCTGGTACTGTGGCTAGGGGATTAAGCCGTCTTGACAAAAATTACTATGAAGGTGTTGAAATTAGTGGTGACTGGGTGGCAAAAATACCAATTGATCTAACTAAGTCTATTATCTATAGAGGTAAAGAGAGATATGAAATATATTGTGCACCATGCCACGGAAATGCAGGAGACGGACAGGGCATAATTATGACAGGTAGATATGGTTACGTTCCTGCCCCAACCTTTCATCAAGATCGTTTACGTGAAGCGCCTGATGGAGAAATTTATTCAGCGATTTATAATGGTGTTCGAAGTATGCCTTCCTATCGTCATCAAGTACCTGTAGAGGATCGTTGGGCAATTGTTGCTTATATTAGAGCTTTACAAGCCTCCCAAAATGCTAAACGAGATGATCTGATAGCTGCCGGAGTAGATGTAGACAAATTGGAAAATGAATTTGAAGCTGAACAAAAGATTATTGCTGAAGCACGTGCTGAAAAAGAAGCAAATCAAGTCGAAATCGTTGCAACAGTTGAACGGGGAATGGAAATATCAACTATGTATGCATGCCAAACCTGTCACTCTTCTGATGGGACTGCCATAATTGGCCCCTCTTGGAAAAACTTATATGGTAGTGAAGGAGAGGTAACCACTGAAGATGGAGAAATAATAAATGTGATCAAAGAAGATGAGTATCTTATCGAGTCTATTGTTAATCCTTATGCAAAAATTGTTGACGGATATGATCCGCTTATGGCTGATGCTTACGGCGCATTATCGAAGAATGATTTGCAGTCTTTAATAGAATATATAAAAAGTTTAAGTGATAATTAAAAGGTAGAAATACTTATGAGTCATCAGCCTACGATTACCGACAATCTTCAACTTTCAGCCGATTCTAAACTACCTCAAATACTATTTGGTATTGGAATTATCGGATTACTAATTAGCGCATATGGTTACTTTGCCGATGCAAATCAATTCTTCTTTTCATACTTGGTTAGCTTTACTTTTTTTACCGGCATTGCAATAGCCTCAGTCTTTATGGTTATGTTCCATCATATAACCAAGTCAAAATGGGGTGTTGTTATTCGCAGGATTCCCGAGACATTTGGTGCCAACCTTGGAGTTTGGGCATTTTTTGCCATACCTATTTTACTTGGTATTCACAATCTCTACCACTGGAGCCATGAAGATGCCGTTGCTGCTGATAAAATATTAAAAGGTAAATCTGCGTATCTAAATACTCCATTTTTTATTATTCGCCAAATACTTTATTTCGTGATATGGGGCTTTGTTGGCCACAAGCTCTACAAAGCATCTATCGATATGGATATTACTGGTGACTGGGGAATTAGTTCCCTAATGAGAAGAATTAGTGCACCTGCTATACCGTTATTTGGGTTAAGTATAGCCTTTGCCTCTTTTGACTGGTTAATGTCTTTAGATCCACACTGGTTTTCCACCATGTTTGGAGTATACTTCTTTGCCATATCATTCCAGTCATTTTGGGCAGTAATGATTTTGATGGTATTTTTTTTACAGAGAAATGGATATTTAAAAAATACCATAGGAAAAGTACATGTATATGATATGGGTGCTTGGCTATTTGCATTTACTGTTTTTTACGCTTACATAGCATTCGCCCAATTCTTGCTTATTTATTACGCCAATCTTCCCGAAGAAACACTATGGTTTTACCACAGATTAGAAGGAAGTTGGAAATTCATAGCGTACGGATTATTACTACTTCGATTTACCTTACCTTTCCTAGTTCTTTTGAATCGCGAGCAAAAACATGACCGAAAGATACTTACGTATGTAAGTATTTTAGTATTGATCATGCACTTTTTAGAAATTTATTGGATTGCCATGCCTACTTTAAGCGCGCATGGCATCCACTTTAGCTGGATTGATTTTAGTACCTTGATAGGATTAGGCGGTATCTTTTTTGGTATGTTTTTTCAGAGATTTAAACAAAATAGTATGATTCCAGAAAAAGATCCAAAACTGGGTGCTTGTCTAGAAAAAAGTTATCACCAATAATACATATATTTTTACATGTCTTTAGATCAAAAGAAATTCTCACAAACTAGGGTATCGATAAACAAAAAAGATAATGTTTCAATCGAAACCTCTGATCAAGAATTGGTCCAAGCAATAACTATTGGTGTAAATAATGATACTTTTGACGTTAAGAAATTGATACTCTGGTCTAGCCTTGGAGTCGGAATTGTAGCAAGTCTTGTAATAATTTGGGTTTTTACATCTCAAATACTTTTTCAGCAATCCAAGGCAAATGCCACCGCTACAGGCACCTACTATGCGATTGAAAAGCTAACTGATGATGCAAATACTCATATTCAATCGTTTGGAGTTTTAGACAATGAAAAGGGAGTCTATCATATCCCGATCGATGTCGCCATCGATAAGTTGACAAAAGATGAGTAGACCCACAGCTATCTACTTTTCTATAGTAAAGGCCCAATATTTTAAATAAGTTACTATGACTTTGTAGTATGAAACACTATTTGCAAACATTATCAAAATCACTTATTGTCGGTATCTTCTTACTTCTAGGAAATTCTAATCATGATAATTTATTTGGCCAAAGTAGTCATAATCCGACCAACTCGAGTAATTCAGGCGCTTACTTAGACAGACCCAATCAAGAATCTGCATTTATACAAGACATAGGTATAAACGAACAGCTTGGAGTACGCATCCCTATCGAACTAACTTTTGCTAAGGCCAATGGCGACTCCGTCCGCTTAGCAGATCTACTCTCGTCAAGGCGACCGATCATTTTAAACCTTTTGTACTATGAATGCCCTATGCTTTGCGGGCTCATCATCGATGGACTTTTCGATGCCGTACAAAACCTTGCTTGGCAACCGGGAAAAGAATTTGATATCATCTCGTTGAGCATAGACCCCACCGAAAAAGATAGTTTAGCTGCCCGCGTAAAAAAAGAATACATCGGCAATGAAAGCTGGGGTGCTACGAAAGGTTCTGAACAATATGCCGCGACCATTGCACAAGTGAACAAAGGATGGTCTTTTCTCACCGGAAATCAACCAACGATTGACTCGCTAACCTCCGCTGTAGGTTTTGGTATTGCTCCAATCCCAGGAACAAAAGACTTTGCACATAGCTCTGCAATTATCCTTCTAAGCCCCGATGGCATAGTTACACGTTATTTATATGGCTTGCGATTTGAATCATTCGATCTGCGTACCGCCATCTTGGAGGCTTCGGAAGGCACAATTGGAAATACCATAGACAAGCTAATAATGTACTGCTATCAGTACGACGCAAATTCTAATTCTTATGCCCCGGTGGCAAAGAAAATTATGAGCTTAGGAGGTTTGGCTACGCTCATTTTTCTTGGTATCTTTATAGGGTATCTTTGGTTTCGTGAATCACGTAAAACTCACTCAATTACTAATTAAATTTCTAGGCTCTTTCTATGGGAAGACTATTTGATTTTATGCTCCCGGAAAATAAGTCACCACTAACCGCTGACTCTACCGACTTGTTGTTTAATTTCATTAATGAAACTAGTCTAGTTATTTTTCTTGGCGTCATATTTGCGATGACATACTTTGCAATTCGCTACAGACGAAAATCAGAAGATGACAAAACACCGTTAATTACGCATAATAATACTTTGGAGATCACCTGGTCAGTCATTCCTTTACTATTAACTTTTGTTGTTTTTGGTTTGGGTTATTCAGGTTGGTTGAATTTAAAAACTGTACCCAATGATGCTTATGAGATTCAGGTAACTGGGTTTAAATGGAGCTGGAATATAAATTATGAAAATGGAGCCCAAACTATCAATGAAATTCATGTACCTAAAGGTGTACCAATTAAATTAGTTATGACATCAAGCGATGTGTTACACTCTTTCTTTGTGCCCGAATATCGTGTAAAGCATGATGTAATACCTAATCGATATACTTATGTTTGGTTTCAACCTGAAGAAACCGGAGAATCACAAATATTTTGTACAGAATACTGCGGAAGTAGCCATTCTAACATGTTAGCAAAAGTAATTGTTCATGAACCAGAAGACTTTCAAACATGGTTAGATGAAAATGCAGGTGGACCTACTGGATCCCCTATTGAACAAGGTCAACAACTCGTAACGCTTCAAGGGTGTCAAGCATGCCACTCTGTAGATGGGACTGAAATTATAGGACCCAGTTTTAAAGGTATTTGGAATCGTGAACGAAAATTAGCAGATGGAAATACTATAATCATCGATGAAAATTATATAAGAGAATCTATTTTATATCCCGGTGAAAAAATTGCAGAAGGATATCAAAATGTAATGAGTCCATATGAAGGACGTATCAACGATGAGGAAATCACTAAGATCATTGAATATTTAAAAACTATTGATTAGCGATATGGCAAGTTTATCTAAGACTGAAAATACTGCACAAATAACTCCTAAAAAATTAAAAGTAAAACGATTTGTACCGTTAGAAAACCCAATCAATACCTATTTAACCGATGAAAAGGGTATATGGGCATGGTTAACGACCGTGGATCACAAGAAAATCGGACTTATGTACCTCGGTGCGGTAGCTTTTTTCTTTGCTCTCGCTGGTTTTTTAGCTATCGCGTTACGAACCGAGCTGTGGACTCCTGCAAAAACTTTCATCGAAGCAGACACCTATAATCAGCTTTTTACTCTCCATGGAGCCATGATGGTATTCTTCGTCTTGGTGCCTTCGATTCCTGCTGCGCTAGGTAACTTTATCTTACCCATGCAACTTGGGGCTAAAGATGTGGCCTTCCCAAGATTGAATTTAGCTAGTTTCTATATTTATGCATTTGGTGCCATATTTACATTCCTCTCACTTGCTAATAATGGATTTGATACCGGATGGACCTTTTATACACCTTACAGTTCAGACACTAACTCCGCTGGAATAATTTGGGTAACCCTTGGGGTATTTATTTTGGGTTTTTCCTCCATTCTCACGGGGACCAACTTCATTACCACTATTCACAAACTACGCGCTCCAGGTATTTCATGGGACCGTTTACCATTAAATGTATGGGCTCTATATGCCACTTCAATTATTCAAGTATTAGCTACTCCTGTATTGGCCATTACTATTCTGCTTCTAGCCATGGAGAATATCTTGGATATTGGAATATTCGATCCAGCCCTAGGAGGCGACCCGGTGCTATACCAGCATTTTTTCTGGTTCTACTCTCATCCTGCGGTATATATCATGATTGTTCCAGGATTCGGTATTATTTCGGAAGTCATTACCACCTTCTCAAAAAAGACAATCTTCGGATACTGGGCCATCGCCCTATCTTCTTTAGCCATTGCCTTTATAGGCTTTCTTGTATGGGGACACCACATGTTTACTTCTGGTCAAAGTGCGGTAGCCACAACTATTTTTTCCTTCCTCACGTTTTTGGTTGGTATTCCAACAGGTATCAAAATCTTCAATTGGGTAGCCACACTGTATCGAGGCTCTATCTCCATGAAAACTCCGATGTTATATGTGTTCATCTTTATCTTCTTATTCTCGATCGGTGGGTTTACCGGAATTATGCTGGGTGCACTATCTGTGGATATACACTTACATGATACCTATTACGTAGTTGCGCATTTCCACTACGTGATGATGGGAGGTACCCTGATTGCTCTACTAGCTGGCCTGCACTACTGGTGGCCAAAAATGACGGGTAAAATGTATAATGAGCCCTTAGCTAAAACTGCTGCCATATTCATCTTCATCGGCTTTAACGTGACTTTTTTGCCACAATTTATCATGGGTGCGCAAGGAATGCCACGCCGATACTACAACTACATTGACCAATTTACCCCATTCCACCAAACCTCGACCATCGGCTCTTATATACTCGCTGTAGGTTTTCTCGTTATACTATTTTACTTAGTGCATTCTTTGATTAAAGGTCAAAAAGCAGGACCAAATCCTTGGAACTCACGCGGACTTGAGTGGCAAAGTAATTCGCCACCAGATTTCCACAATTTCTCACATACTCCTGTGGTTATTCATGGTCCTTATGATTATCACCAACCTATGGAAGAATTCCAACTAGGACTGGCTGTAGATCATGAGTACGGCGATGAGCAGGATAAAGTAGCTGCTGAAGCGCATGCATCCTCGGCTACCGAAACAACCGAAGCCTAATTATGAGCTTAACCGACCAAATAGACGAATAAACGCATGGCGAATCATTCAGCAACCCATCCTAAGCACGTTCATCACCACTTTGTGGACTCCAATCAACAATTCGAGTCAGCCAAGTTGGGAATGTGGGTCTTTTTGGTGAACGAGATCTTATTCTTTGGCGGGCTTTTCTGCGCTTATATTGTATTCCGGGCCTGGTATCCCGAACTCTTTACCCAAGCAGCCCTAGAGCTTAATACCTTTTGGGGCGCAGTTAATACTGTGGTACTGATCGGTAGTTCACTGACCGTAGCCATGGCTATACGTTCTGCGCAAAACAACCAAAAGCGTGGTCTGGAAATTAACCTGCTCATTACCATTCTGTTAGCCTGCGTATTCTTGGTTATTAAGTACTTCGAGTACGAGCACAAACTGCACCTTGGGATTGCCCCTGGTTCGTTTTGGAACCCCACTCCTGAAATCGCAGCTGTCCTAGACCACCCGAAAGCAAATATCTTTTTCGGGATTTACTACATGATGACAGCAGTGCATGGATTGCATGTTATAATTGGAATTGTCCTCATGGTTTGGTTGTATTTACGAGCTCGCAAAGGGCATTTCAACTCCGAATATTACACCCCGGTCGAAATAACCGGACTGTACTGGCACTTAGTAGATTTAATCTGGATTTTCCTATTTCCACTCTTATACTTAATAGAATAATGCGCGCTTATACCCCCTAAACCTAATTTAATATTCAACACACAAAACCCCGAAATTATACAATGATGAGTGAACATCACGGACATCATGTCGCATCGGCCAAGCAACTTTGGGGCATTGGAATAGCCCTATTAATTCTGACTGTCTTAACGGTCACTGTAGCCGGATTGGGCCTTCCTTCTCCTTTCGACATACTAATGGCCATGACCATTGCCCTCACTAAAGCTTTTTTAGTTGCCGCGTTTTTTATGGGCCTTTATTGGGACACCAAATTTAACTCCATGCTGCTCATCGGGGCACTGGCTTTCTTTATACTAATGGTCAGTATTACCTTACTCGATACGCTCTACCGCGACGATGTAGTTCCATCCTTCTAAGATGGACACCTCACGCCCCATTGACCTAAGTCTTCCTTCTGCAGGCGCCATTCAGGATCATAGATGGGTGCGCTTCGGCTCCTTTGAGTTGCACTGGATTGAAACCGGCGATATTTGGCTTGACGGTGGAGCAATGTTCGGTATCGTTCCTAAAACCCTTTGGGCTCGACAACTCCCCCCCGACGACAAAAACCGCATCCCAATGACTATGCGGTGCCTGCTTATTCGCTCCCTTACTACCGGACGATTATACCTAGTTGACAACGGAGCTGGCAACAAATTCAACGAAAAAATGACGAGCATCTATGGCCTTTCCTATGGGGCGAAGGGCGAAAAACAGCTCGAATCTTCATTGGCCCGCGCAGGGGTGCAGCCTTCCGAAATCACCGACCTCATATTTACGCACTTGCATTTCGACCACTGTGGCGGCACCACCGACTATGTGGATGGTACCTTAACGCATGTATTTCCTAACGCATGCTATCACGTGCACCCCGATCACTTTCGTACCGCCACCAAGCCAAACCCCCGTGAACAGGCTAGCTTCCTCCCCGACAATATTGGACCTATAGCTTCTGCTTGCGAACGACTTTATCTGCTTAATGTGTCCAGAGATAATGTAAACCATCCCGTTTATGAGCCTGGCCTCGATGCCCTAGTTATGAACGGGCATACCCTTGGCCAGCAACTCCCTAAAATTACTAGTGGAGACCAGCACCTGGTTTTTGTAGCCGATTTATTCCCTACCGCCCAGCATCTGCCCTTGGTTTGGATAATGGGCTACGATATGTTTCCTACTCAAACCTTGAAAGAAAAGCACACTATTTTAGAACAGGCTACAGCAGAGCAGTGGTGGTTATTGATGGAACATGATCGCTTTCATGAATGCATACAAGTTGGGAACATCGACGGACGTTGGAAGGTTATTGCTACTAGTACGTTAAACGATTTAGTATTTTAGAACCACTGTGTCCAACACTCTACCTAATACTCACAGCCAATTGATCAAAAGCTTACTTAAGGCGCATGATAAGTCCATAAGACAACGAACTGGCTTAGGGCTATGGAATGCTGGCCTAGCTAGTCTTATTTCTTTTTTAGTTTTATTGTTTTTGGAGCAACAGTTCTATTTATCTCCCTGGACCAAAGGCTTAGGCTTATTAGCAATTGCGGCTACGACGGTATGCTACCTTTGGTGGACTCGCCAACAGGGGCCCCAGTTAAGTTTCGAAGAATTTTACCGTCACTTTAGCCGCCAATCGGGCCTCGAAGAACTTCGGTATGCGGTAGATTTAATGCAGATGGAGTATGCAAAGGGGGAGGCTGACACTACATCTGGTACACCCATTCAGCAAGCCTTTATTGACGCTGCGATTTTGCAAAACCTGGAGCATGTGCCTCAGTCCAAGCTCACAACTGCCTTGGAAGAGTACATTAGCAACCTACCCACTGCCCGCATGATCCGAAAACGCCTTCAGTGGGTAAGTATATTCTTAATACTTGGCAGCTTTACGATATTTAATTTTTCGGATGGTACCCAGCGTCTCCTAAGCTTTTGGAAAAGCTACGAAAAACCTAATCCGTATAAATACACTGTGTTTCCTGGCAACACTACCGTGGAGCAAGGCAGTGAATTTACTGTCAGTATAGGCTTTGAAGGTAAGGCACCAGATAAGCTTATCCTTTACTTTAAAACTGATATTGAATCCGAATATCGAAGCCGAATGTTGACTGAGCTAAGGAACTCTCCAAACGCTATAAGCTCAAACTCTACAACCCATACTGTATCCTATACAGCTACTTATGTCGCCCCTAGCTTAGATCTCAATAATGCACTAAGCTATTACCTGAATATGGATGGTTTCCGCAGTCCCCTCTACCGAACGGATGTACAAACCCGGCCTCGCTTCCTAGATCTCTTAGCCGTGCTTACTCCTCCAAATTACACCGATCTACCCACCGACACCTTGCACTATCCATTTGCCCAGTTAAATGGATACCAAGGTACCAAACTTGAACTTCTTGGAGCCTTAAACAAACCAGCTGCAGACTTACAGCTATTTCGCAGAGATCTGCGCCGCCTGCCTATCGACTCAAATTTTTTTAGCACCCTAAGCTATCTGCCCGCAGATACCTTATTTCGTATTACTAGCCTACAGCTCAAACAAGCCGACACCCTGCGACTGAACCTTCAAGACACCAGTGGTTTACAAAACAGCCGGTCCAAGGCTGAGATGATACAATTCATTCTAAACCCAGCTATTGATACTCCCCCAAAAGTTTCGCTATTGGAACCCGCTCAAGACTTAAGTGAAGTTGCCCCTAGTTCGTTGCCCATTCTATATCGGGCCAGTGACGATCATGGCCTCGGTCAAACCCGGCTCCGCTATGTACTGCATCGCCCTTTTACCAATACTAAACATACTGTGAACATCCCACTTAGCCAGATACGACAAAATGCCATTGCATCATATGATTGGAGACTTGAAGAAATGGCTCTACGACCCAAAGATGAGCTAAAGTTTTGGATAGAAGTTCGGGATAATGACGGATATAATGGCCCTAAATGGGGAAAATCGGACGAACGCATACTACGCATCCCTTCCCTTACCGAATTTTTCGATGACATTGGTGAACAGGAAGACGAGGTCGGCAACAATATGAAGAATATTTCAGAATCATTCGAGGCCATTCAAGAGCGCTACGATGAATTTAAAGAAAACCTAATTGACCAACCTGAGGGTAATTACGAGCAACAAATACAGCTCGAAGGTCTGCAAAGAGAGCAACGAGAAATTGAAGATCAAATCAGTGAATTGAACGAAAAGTTTGAAGCCATCAAAGAAGAGCTAAGTGATAAAAATCTCCTTTCCGAAGAAACATTGAAAGCTTACGAGGAATTAGAGCAGCTCATGAAAGAAATTGACGATTCTGCCTTTCGGGAGGCCTTAGAACAGCTGCGTGAAAATTTACAACAGATGAGCCCTGAGCAGATGCGGCAGGCTCTCGAGGATGTTGAGTTTAACGAGGAGCGCTATAAAGAGCGGATCGAGCGCAGCATTGAACTCTTTAAGCAGCTCAAACTGACTTCAGATTTGGAAAAACTGGCTCGTTCTTATGAGGAGTTAGCCAAGGAGGAGGCTCAGCGGAACAGAGAAACAGTAAAAGCTGAAGAGAGCATACGACAAAAGTCAGAACAATCAGAACTAAACTCTGATGAAAACAAAAAACAAAATACGAAGCAAGAATCCAACCAAAACACTAGCGAACCCCAGAAACCTACTCCCCTTACCGAACAACAAAAACAAGCCCTACAAGAAGAATTAGACCGTCTTCAGGAGCAAAATGAAGCCTTATCCGAACAGACCTCTCCAAAAAACGAGGAATCCATCCAAGAACTTCAAGAGTTTTCCAAAGATAAGCTCAAAAAAATAAAAGAACGCTTACAACGAGAATCCCAGCCCAATTTGGAGCAGAATTTCGTAGAACTGGCCCAAAAAACTCGCGAACAAATGCAGATGATGGGGCAGCAGCAATTGGATGTCAATATTGCCGCGCTGCAGTACATTCTTCAGAGCCTACTCAATTTATCACTAGAACAAGAGAAACTGGTGACCGCCACCGAGGAAACCGAAAACCAAAGTCAGGCCTACGTGGACATGGCACGGCAGCAGCAGCGTATCGAACAGGTATTCAATAGCCTAGCCGATTCTTTGTACAGACTCTCCACCGAAATCCCTCAATTTGCTAATCGCATTAATGAGCAAAAGGCACAGACCCAGCAGCGTATCCAATCCAGTCTCACTCAAATGATCGAGCGGCAGCAAAATCGAGCCAGTCTGGCCTCTCGCCAAAGTTTTGGCGGGCTGAACGAACTTAGCTATGAACTAGCCAACCTCATGGATCAACTTCAAAACTCTCAACCCAGCTCGGGCAGCGGCAGTGGTGGGATGACCATGCAACAAATGATGGAACAAATGCAGCAAATGGGAGATCAGCAAGAGCAGATTAACCAGCAAATCCAAGACATGATCAATGACATGCAAGGGCAAAGACTCACGCAAGATCAAAGCCAGCGCCTAGAACAGCTATCCCGCCAACAAAATGCCATTCGAAAGCAACTGCAGGAGATGCAGCAAAACGGTGGACTTGAAGCTGGTGATGAACTCGGGAGTGAACTCCAGCGCTTGATCGAAGATATGGAGGACACCATTAATGATCTACGTGGTGGTGTGATAGATCCTATACTCATTGAGCGACAGCAGAATATTCTCTCTCGCATGCTCCAAGCTGAGGATGCCCTACAAGAGCGAGATGAGGAAGAGCAGCGGGAAGGTACCGCAGCAGAAGACCCGTTAAGCCGCCCAAGCCCACCAATGAGCCTAGAAGAATTAGAGCAACGCATTCGCCAACGGCTGAATGACCCCAACTTTACCCCCTTTACCCCTGATTACCAGCAATTGATTCAACAATACTTTGAAATGCTTCGCCAGCAGCAGGTGGATAGTTAGTTTCTTCTACCGTTCGAAAAGTGTCGTCCTCGCTATAGCCATAACCGCATATTTTCGTATCTTCCCAAAAACTTAGCTTATGTCATCTATTTCTTTTTCGGTTGTCGG
Organism: Balneola sp.; assembly: GCA_002720745.1. Classification (GTDB taxonomy): domain Bacteria; phylum Bacteroidota; class Rhodothermia; order Balneolales; family Balneolaceae; genus UBA1275. Next base: position 58,349 of record PBJO01000002.1, on the reverse strand, counting down.
TTTTGGACGTATTGGTCAGCGTCATGCCAAAATTATTCACGAGCATGCGCAATGCACGCTTCGATCGATATGTGATATAGAGCCTAAGCATTTCGACCACTGCCAAGAACTAGGCTTACCCGAAGTGAACAAATATCACGATTTGGATGCATTTCTCGCCGCCGAACAAATAAGCGGGCAATGTTCGGATGTGATCACCATTGCCACTCCCAATGGATTTCATGCCTCGTACGCGGTGAAGTTACTTCGCGCAGGATATCATGTGGTCATCGAAAAACCCATGGGAATCAAAAGCGCTGAGTGCGAAGAGGTGCTCATTGCTGAAAAAGAAACGGGTAAACATGTATTTGTGGTCAAGCAAAACCGTTACTCTCCTCCATCGGTTTGGCTCAAAGAAATGGTGGCAACCGACCGATTAGGTGATATTCTTATGGTGCAAACCAACTGCTACTGGAACCGCGATCAGCGTTACTACTCGACCAGTCCCTGGCGAGGATCCTTGGATCAGGATGGCGGGGCCCTGTACACGCAGTTCAGCCATTTTGTGGATCTCATGTACTGGGTATTCGGCGATATTCAACAACCCAAAAGTATTATTCGCAATTTTACCCATCCCAATCTCAAAGATTTTGACGATTCCGGTTTTGCGCAGTTTGAATTTGTTCGCGGAGGCATAGGCAGCATCAATTATTCGACTTCCTGCTGGGATACCAATATGGAAAGCAGCATTACCGTAGTGGGCACCAAGGGCTCGGTCAAGGTAGGTGGGCAGTACATAAACAAGGTGGAATATTGCCAAGTCAAAAACTACGAATTTCCCACACTTCCCCCAACCAACCCCCCAAACGATTACGGACCTTATAAGGGTAGCGCCGCCAACCATCACTATGTGTTCCAAAATGTGATCGACGTACTTACTGGCCAAACCGAAATTACCGCCACCGCCTTTGAAGGGCTCAAAGTGGTGCAAATGATTGAGCGCATCTATGACGCCGCCCGATAACAAACCCATCCCCCTACTCGACCTTCAAGCTCAATACAATAGCATTGCCAACGAATTAGAGGCTGCCGCCCTTGGGCTCATGCGTTCCGGTCAGTATATTATGGGAAGGACCGTAGCTCAATTCGAATCGGATATCGCCTCCTACCTTGGCGTCGAACATGCCCTTGGCTGCGCCTCCGGCTCGGATGCTCTTTTATTGGCCCTCATGGCCTTAGATATCGGACCAGGTGATGCGGTGATCACATCGCCCTTCACCTACTTTGCCACCGGTGGCGCCATTACCCGACTCGGGGCTATCCCAATATTTATGGATATCCGACCCGCTGATTATAACCTAGACCCAGCCGGCGTTCGACACTTTCTCGAAAGCTCCGATACCCGCTACCAAGCCCTTGGCATACGCCCCGAACAAGTTAAGGCCATCATCCCTGTTCATTTGTATGGACAAATGGCTGACATAGAGGAATTCTTAGCGATTTCCCAGGAGTTTTCAATACCACTGGTAGAAGACGCCGCCCAAGCTATTGGCGCTGAACAAGCTTTTTCCAATGGCCGCATAGTTGGCGCGGGCACAGAAGGAGACTTCGGTTGTTTTAGCTTTTTCCCTTCCAAGAATCTCGGAGCCCTCGGGGATGGTGGACTGATTACCGTTCGCAACCCTGAACTCGCTGAAAAGGTACGCATATTACGACTACACGGTTCTAAACCCAAATACTACCACCAAATGGTGGGGATTAACTCGAGGCTCGATGCACTGCAAGCGGCTATTCTCAGGGTAAAGCTGAACTACTTGGATTCTTGGTCTGCTGCTCGTCAGGAAAAAGCCACGGTATATAATGAACTATTTGCCAAGGCTGGTTTAGTTTCTGAGGCTCCTCATTGCTGGGATCGGGACTGTAAAAGTGTATGTAATTGGCTCGGAAAGAGTGTGGTCTTACCAACTGAAACCGTTGCGTGTAATGGTGGTACTCATATTTACCATCAATACACAATCCGGGTCAAGGAAAGGGATACGATTGCCAAAGGATTAACAAATGCTGGTATTGGAAACTCGGTGTATTATCCTCTGTGTTTACACCAACAAGAGTGCTTTTCGGACTTAGGATATGCTGGGTTCGAGGAACTGTGTCCGAATGCCGTTTGTGCGGCTAGTCAGGCACTCAGCCTCCCTATCTACCCCGAACTCAGCAAAAATAATCAGCGCCGAGTTGTGGAAACTATTGGATCACTACTTGCTTAGTCCTTTCCGAATAAATCGCGAGTATATACTTTGCCAGCGACATCTAGTATTTCATCCACCATTCGGTTGGAGATGATAATATTAGACATTTTCTTGAATTCATCCAGATCATTAATGACTTTAGACCGGAAAAATTCATCCTGTTTTAGGTATGGCTCATACACCACCACTTCGATACCCTTTGCTTTGATTCGTCTCATAATACCCTGGATGGCCGATTGCCGGAAATTGTCTGAGCTGGCCTTCATAACCAAACGATAAACCCCTACCACCTTAGGATTTCGACTCCAGATCTGACGCGCAATAAAATCTTTTCGGGTTGAGTTGGCATCTACTATAGCCCCAATAATGTTGTTGGGCACATCCTTGAAATTTGCCAATAGCTGTTTGGTATCTTTAGGTAAGCAATAACCTCCATACCCAAAAGAAGGATTGTTATAATGGTTGCCAATGCGCGGATCTAGACCAACCCCTTCAATGACCTGCTTGGCGCTAAGTCTATGCGACTCACAATAAGAATCAAGTTCGTTGAAATAAGCCACCCGCATGGCTAGGTAAGTATTGGAAAACAGCTTAATGGCTTCTGCTTCGGTGCTGTCGGTAAACAAAACCGGGATGTCTTCTTTCGGCTTTTTAGCTCCTCCGATGAGCAAATCCGCAAATGTATGAGCCCGTTCGGTTTGTTCTCCCACTACGATTCGGGATGGATACAGGTTGTCATAGAGAGCCTGACCTTCACGTAAAAATTCAGGGGAAAAGAGTAAATTCTCGATTCCAAATTCCTCTTTAGTTCGCTGCACATAACCTACCGGTATGGTCGATTTAATGACCATAACAGCATCTGGATTAATGGACATAACTTGCTTAATGACCGCTTCCACAGAGGAAGTATCAAAGTAATTGGTATCTGGGTCGTAATTGGTGGGTGTGGCTATGATGACGTATTCAGCATCTTCATACGCCTCTTCTGGGTCAATGGTCGCTTTGAGATTGAGGATTTCGTTATTTAGAAAATGCTCAATTTCTGAATCGGTGATAGGTGACTTGTTACTGTTTATAAGGTCCACCTTTTCCTGGATGATGTCCAGGGCAACCACTTCACTCTTTTGAGCAAGAAGAACGGCGAGAGAAAGTCCTACATATCCAGTGCCGGCTATGGCTAGTTTCATGCTTAATCGATTATGTTTTATTACCTAAGTAGACGGTTATATTTTCTGTTTTTTTGTACCTCTCCCGCGTCTCCCCACAAATCGCCACCCCTTCATCATCAAATTCTAATCGAAGTCCCACTCTGGATATCCATCCAATTTGTTTGGCAGGGTTACCCACCATAAGGGCATACGCAGGTACAGGTTTGGTTACCACACTCCCCGCACCGATAAAAGCGTATTCGCCGATATTATTACCGCAAATAATAGTGGCATTAGCACCTATACTGGCTCCTTTGCCCACGTATGTCTCGATATATTCATCCTTACGATCAACCGAGCTTCGAGGGTTAATCACATTGGTAAATACCATGCTAGGGCCGCAAAAAACATCATCAGCCAAGATCACTCGGTCGTAAATGGATACATTATTCTGAACACGGACGTTGTTGCCAAGGACAGCTTTTCCTCCAACATAGACATTTTGGCCAAGTACGCAACCTTCCCCTATTTTTGCGCCGGACATGACATGCACCCAGTGCCATATCGTGGTGGCAGATCCAATGTCTGCAGGTTGGTCGACAATGGCAGTTTTATGTATGAATATATCATTCATAGTGATTCCCAAAGTTACACTCGTAAGTTATGTTGAATGATCCAGTGGTAAGCTTCTAAAACCCCAGCCGTTGAAGGTCTGCTAGTCACTAGATGAGCCACTTCTTTTACGGTTTCATGAGCATTAGAGGGCGCAAAAGCCATTCCTACTCGTTCAAGACCAGGAATATCTCCACTGGAATCTCCAATGTACGCCATTTCAGATAAATCTACCTCTAACATCTTGGATAGATGCGCCAAGCCCTCTCCTTTGTTGGCTTTTTTCACAATAATGTTCACCGAAACATCGGTTTTGTATACCTCGAAATGTGGGTACTCTTGGGATATTTTTTTGGTAGCTAGGGTATGTATTTCATCAATAACTATTTTGTCGCGATGGATAAGCCCGACATCAGTAAATTTGGCAAATTCAGGAATCGAACCAGGGAAATTGGGGAAGATTTCATCATACGCCCATGCTCGAATGCCTTCAATATCCGATGTTAAAGCATCGGTAACAGTAGGATTCCACGTTAGTGTGTTGGTGGTAAGATCATACAACCCGCCTCCACTCTCAAACACAAAGGGATGCCGAATGCCCAAAAATTGGGCCTGTGCCTCAGCATAAGGCATCGGGCGACCAGTACAAATACTCATGGGCGGGATACTCGGATCATCCTGGCTCTGGAGTTGCAAGGCACGAATCTGCGTGTAATCCGGCCAGTGCGGAATCTCGAAGGGCATGGTCATGCAACCATCCAAATCGGTCACAAAAAGCAGAATGGGTTTAGTAGGTAGTGCGCGAGGGCTGGTTGATTGATTGGTCATGGACGAAGATATAAATAGCTTAGTGTGGGTATGAGATTAATCAACCCAAGGTGGATTTTTTGATTTGGTATAACTAGGAATGAGCCAACCAAGGATGAAAAAAACGAAGCCTAAACCAGCTAGCCACTGATATTGATCTTTAAAGTCAGCGTACTCCTGAGAGGAAAACTCACCTTGTTCAAGCTCATTGACCCGAGCGAGAAAGGCATCGATGCCAGAATTTCCGCTATCGATCTGGTAGTAACTTCCGCCTCCTTGAGCGGCCATTTGTTGAAGAGCCTCATGCTGCAGTACTGTAGTCACCACTTTTCCCTGACGATCACGTTTATACCCAACTAATTCACCGGTATCTTCTTCGTATAAAGGGATGGTGGTACCTGATGTGGTGCCAATGCCCAGGGTATAAATAGATACTTGGGCATCGATTAGGGTGTTCAGCTCGTCTGAATATTCCTGCTGATGGTCTTCCCCATCGGAGATGATGATTAGTACACGGGCGGCTGTATTAGCACTAGGATTTTCTTGCTCCTCGGAGTCCAAGGCGTTAAAGGCTTGCTCAGCGACTTCCAATGCTGAAGTAAAATCGGTGGCCGAACTCGGCATCTGATCGGTACTCACGATATCAAGGAATAGCCGAAGCGCCGAATAATCCAAGGTCATCGGGCTTTGCAAAAAAGCTTCCCCTGTAAAGACAATGAGCCCTACCCTGTCACCATCGAGTCGTTCGATGAGACGGTTAATTTCAAACTTAGCCTTCTCAAGGCGGCTAGGTCGCACATCTTCGGCATTCATGCTGGCCGATACGTCGAGTGCAATGAGCATATCGACCCCACGCTGTTTTATCTCGCGCACTTCTGTGCCAATTTTAGGTCCCGCTAGAGCAATGATCAGAAACGTCATACCGAACAGAAATACACCATGTTTAATGGTAGCACGAGTAGATGCATACCCGAGTTGAAGTCGTTCTTTTTGGTCAGCTTCAAAGTGGTGAGCCGATCGTTGGCGCATACTCCTGACTCTGAACCGTACCGCTAGCAATAAAAGTGGTATGATAACAAGGGTGTATAAATAAATAGAATGTTCCCAAACCATAGTCAAAGGTACACATTTAAAGCGAAATAGGGAATGCTTAGCCGATTAAAACCACGCAAAGATCCATGAGATTGTTGCCAGTTGGGCCTGTTTTCACCAGGGTCTGCAATCGCTCATGAAAATGATAGCTGTCGTTTTGCTGTATATAAGGTTCTGGCGGAGTATTTTGTTTTCGGGCATGCAACGTTGTGTAGCTACTCACGATGGCTCCCGCCGCATCGGTAGGTCCGTCGAGCCCATCGGTGGCAAACGTCAGAATAGATACTGGATGTTGGCCTTCGAGTGAAAGTGCCAGGAGCAAAGCAAGTTCCTGATTACGCCCACCTTTTCCATAGCCGGTGACCTGCGTGTAGGATTCTCCATGATAAACGAGTGCATGCGGAATCTTTGAGGAAATCGCAGATTGTCCATTAAGCACCGAAATTACTTCGGTCGCGATAAGCTGAGTTTCTTTTTTCACCGAAGCTTGGATGGGCTCTGAGGCCCAGTAAACACCAAAACCTTGTTGTTCCAATAGTCTACTTAGAAAGGGTTGCATGCTTTTGGCACCGGATATTAGGTGAATGTTCTGTTTCGGATGATCGTTCAACCCAGGTTTAGGGGTTTCTAGGTGTAAGCCTTGGACCCCTTGGTGAAGATAGTTAAGAACTGAAGAAGGGAGTTCTTGACTAAGATTATGGTTATTTAGTATCTGCAGCGAGTCAGAAAAAGTAGACGAATCGGCAACAGTAGGTCCACTTCCAATCACCGAGGCTTTATTATGGGGCACGTCCGAGAGTAAATAGCTATGCATCATAAGATGTTGGGCTTTTTGAGCAAGATGCCCTCCTTTCACCAGACTAAGGTGCTTTCGCACCGTATTCATCTCATCAATGCTAGCTCCTGATGCTAACAGTATTTGGTAGGTCTGTTGCAAGTCTTGTATCGAAATAGGGTCTGGGGGCAAACATAAAAGAGAGGAAGTGCCACCACTGATTAAGCAGACAAGGGTTCCACCCACTGGGAGGTCATGTATGAACTGAAGTATTTCAAGGGTAGAGGCTTTGTTTGCAAGGGTAGGTAACGGGTGTGAACCAGTAAAAAAGCTCAATTTTCTGAGTCGTTCTTCATCTCTTTCGAAAGAAATCAGCTCTTGGCTGAGTACAATACCATCTAAAATTTCACCCTTGTAATAGTGAATAAAGGCCTCTAAGAGTTTTTGAGACCCCTTGCCTATAGCTAAGAGATAAAGCTGATCTGGAAGTTTAGCAACATCAAGTTTCAAGGATATAGTATTTATCGCTCCTACCACTTGATGAAGGACCACTTTATGATTACTCAAAATTCGTTTGTGTTTTTCTGAAGTAGACTCCATCTAGCTACTTTTTCTGGTCACCGTATAAAATTGCTACCCAAAACAAGAATATCATAGAAACAAAATAAACGGTTATTGAATAAGAACCCACAATCCAATAAGGATAAAGTTATATCCAATAAAAAGAGTCGTATCACAATCATCTAAGAAGCTAGCTGGAGATCCAAACCTACATGAGCCAACAGCCACAACTCATAGTATTTATACCAAAATACAAAAATAACCAACCTTTTAGAACACAGCTTCAAATGGGTGAGACTTTGAGCCACTGGCTAAGTATCTTAAGCTTTAAAGATTTGGTATTCCTGTTTAGGTGGTATACCTTTCATCGCATTTCGGGTGTCAATAATACAACTCGACCAGTCTGCTAATTCTTGATAATTAATGTCCGAGTGATTAGTTGTAATCAGCACCGCGTCAAATTCACTAATGGTAGATTTCTTCCATTCTATCGAATTTCTACCAGTATATTCGGAATGCTCGCGGTTAGGTGGTATGGTTTGGATGTAACTATCATAATAGGCGACTTCCGCACCTAATTCTTCTAGGAGGTGCATGAGCTCGATGGCCGGTGATTCCCGCATATCGTCCACATTAGGCTTGTAGGCCAAGCCTACTAACAGAATCCTAGACCCGTTAACTGCTTTTCTGTGCGTATTAAGCGCTTTGCTGGTCTGCTCCACCACATATTGAGGCATATGAGTATTAATTTCACCAGCGAGTTCAATAAAACGAGTGTTTTCTTGAAATTCGCGCGCTTTCCAAGTTAGGTAAAAAGGATCAATCGGAATGCAGTGTCCTCCAAGACCTGGGCCTGGGGTGAATTTCATGAAGCCGAATGGTTTAGTATCTGCGGCATCGAGTACCTCATGTACATCAATGCCCATTTTGGCATAGACTACTTTGAGTTCGTTCACCAAAGCAATGTTTACCGAGCGAAATACATTTTCAGTAATCTTGACCGCTTCAGCTGTCTTAGTATCACTGACCGGTACGGTCTGTACAATAGCTGTATCATATAATGCCTGAGCTAACTTCAGTGCGTCATCTCCATGCCCACCTATCACTTTAGGAATCTTAGCAGTATTGAAATTAGGATTACCTGGATCTTCTCGCTCCGGGCTATAAGCCACATAAAAGTCTTTGCCTGCAGTAAGTCCCGAGTACTTTTCAAGGAGTGGAATCAATACTTCTTCAGTAGTACCCGGATAAGTGGTGGACTCTAATATTACCAACTGTCCTTCTCTAAGGTAATGTGCGACCGATTCTGTAGTGCTAATAACATAGCTCATATCCGGCTCCCTATACTGATTTAACGGCGTCGGTACACACAACAGCAATGCGTCCGCTTCTTTTAATCGCGAAAAATCCGTGGTGACATCACAAGTAACAGACTCAGCCAAACTTTGCATCATTTCCTTACCAAGATGTTTTATATAAGGGGTACCTGATTTTAGGTTTTTCACCTTGGCTTCGTCTATATCAAATCCTAGTACTGGTAAATCTTGTTTATGAAAAGTCCACATTAGAGGTAAGCCAACATAGCCAAGACCTACAATACCTACGATGTAGGATTTATTATGAATTCTCGCAAGTAACTGTTCTATCATTTTAAAGGGGCTTAGCCCTAATCTATTGCGTTGTAATACGGTCAATTAGGAAATAAAGGGTTAGTGCTGAAGTGGTGATACCGGTTAATTCAACAATGATCTCTCGCAAATCAAATGGTTCTCTTTCTGGTTCTTGCTCGAAAATAGCACGTATGATAGCTCCTTCATCTACTACTGGATTGTTTTTAAACAAACCTTTCCGTTTGACCCTAAAAACAGCTCCATTAGCCTGAGTTAATTGGAGGTACTTAGAAGTATTAGGTTGTAAACCACCGGCTCGATCCATATAATACTTTATTCTTTTGCCAGGCTCGTATTCAATGAAACCGTTCATTACCGTATTCCCCGTTATGAGAACAACTCTGGGTTTTTTAGGAATATTGATTTGGTCTCCTGCTTGAATCAAGAAGTTGTTATTTCCACTCATTAAATTATCTTCAAAATCGATGATAACTTTAACACTATCTCTAATAACACTAGAACCTTTAGAATAGGCCTCATCGGTAAGTCCTCCTGCCCTTTCTATAACTGACCGCAGTGATTCATTACTACTCAAAATAGCATAGGACCCCGGAAACTCAACTTCACCATTTACTAGAACAGTTTGCTGGAATTCAAAGTTAGGATTGATGCGAACATGTACACGGTCCATATGCTTTAAGTTAAACTGAGCCGCTTTGTCCATTAAAGACCAAAATAAATCATTAGAATAAAACTGAAATTGTTCTGCAGAGTTGTTAATCAGATTATGAATTATAGGCTTAGCCTTTTGTTGGTCGTTTATAGGTTCCTCTATACGAGTAACTTCAACCCGTCCAATAAAAGCATTTTCATTAAAGCCTTGGGCCTTGAGCAAGAGATCTTCTAGGCTCATTCCTTCATCATAGGTGTATCGCCCTGGATTTTTGACAGCACCTTCAATGATCACAAACTTATCGGCAATCAACTGAACCGTATTGGGATAGATTCGAATATTATCATAAGGCTGAAGAGTCTCCAAACCAAAGCCTTCTTCTTGTAAGGCTTCTTCCAAATTGAAAGAGATGACTTCCGTAGTTCGCCCATCGATATTTCGGCGAATAAGATCAGCTCGATCGAGATGAACCTGCTCTAAATACTCAGCATCAAAGAGTCCACCTGCTTTAAAAAGTAAATCATACACCCTTAGGTTTTCTCTCCATGGGTAACTAGCTGGATTTCGAATGTAACCTACAACACTTACCAAACCAATCTGACGGATGTCATTCAAGGTGTAAATGGTCAACAAATCTCTCCTCTGAAGCATTATATTCTCAGCCTCATTGCCAGAAATAGCTTCTGCTAAATTAACGTTAAAATAACTCTGTGTTAAATCATCATTAGTTCGGATGAGTTCTGCCTGTCCCAAATAAGCATTTTCACTTAGACCGTCCGCAGCTAGAATTAAATCTCGGATGGTTTGAAGTTCTTGATTTAATTCAAAGGTACCTGGTTGATCCACAGCTCCATTAATTTCAACCACTTGATCATTAATATCTGTTATTGAAAACAGCTGAATACGATCACCATCAACTAAGGTTATAGGTATGTTACCAGTAAGTACATCATTCAAATTGAAGTCTAATATCTCACGTGCACGACTGGCATCACTCCGTTCTGCCATAGGAATGATCCTATTGATTTGAAAACGGTCGGTGTAGATTTCAGGTTGTAGCCCAGCTGTAAAACGTAATAGGTCCTGAAAGTCTTCCCCATCTTTAAGTTCGTAAATAGCCGGACGCTTTACAGGACCTTGGATCCGAATTTCATTATTCCTAGGGGGGATAAATATTCGATCATTATTGAGAAGGGGGATGTTTTCAGTCAGCACACCATCTAGAAGTAGATCATAAAAATCGAGGGCTCGAAGAACTCGCCCATCACGAATGATTCGAATATCTCGTAGGGATCCCGCCGTGGTTGGACCACCTACCGCATAAAGTACATTAAACAAGGTGGCATTAGAGGTAACGGTATAGGCACCGGGACTAGACACTTCACCTAGAACAAAAATTTCAATGGGTTTGTACCGGGTAACTGTAAGATCCATAAATATTGTCGGAGGGGTTTTAACTAAGCCCGCGTAACTTTGAGCCAAACGAAGTTTTAGAGAAGTACGTAATTCTTTTAGAGTTTTTCCTGCAACGGTAATCAAACCAATGTTTGGGATATTGGTTCTTCCTTCGATATCTACTCTGAGTTCGTACTGAAATTCAGTGGCACCCCACACCGTTAAACGTAATTCGTCATCAGGACCGACTATATAGCCTTCGTCCACTGGGCTAGGTGTGCTTGGCTGAAAACTATCTGGACCCCCACTAAATATATTATAGCCAAAATAAGTCAAACCCTGGTCTTGAGGATTGGTTGTGGGTGATGTAGGATTGGACGCCTGAGTGGGGATTGGCTGCTCTTGGATATCTTCCGAAGCGACCACCGTTTCTGTAAAATCTGTAACACTAGTAGACTCTAAACCCTCATTTTCTAGTTGTCGTAATTGTACCAAATATAGTTGAATTTGGTTCTCAGGAACCCCATTTTGCCTTGCAAAAGTGGCTAATTCATCAGGGTTATTAGGATCTATTCCCGCATTTTGGGCCATTCGTTGCACCTGCTCAAAACTAAGTCCTCGTGATTGAAGGAGTTCATCAATACTTTGCGCTTGTAGGTTTTGTACAGGATGAAACAGTCCCACCGAAAGTAAACATGCTAAAACTAATAAGTTGCGTGACATTTGAAATGCTTTCATATAATTCTTCTAATTTTGATGCCCATACGGTTATTTTTCAACAGCGGCTTTAAACTGCTCAATCAGGGGATAGATAAAAATCCAGCCTATCGAACCTATACCAGAAAGTATGATAAAGATTAAGAGGATCATGAATCCTGAAGTTTCGTCTTCTAAAGGTACTTGTACCGCTTCAAGGGTTTTAAAAACTGGCGTTTCTTCTTGTACTTTTAGTTTAGCCTCTTCGTATTGCTGGGTCAAACCATTATACAAATTGAAAGCAATTTGATACTCAGATGTTAATCGCTGCTCTTCGGTCTGAGCTTTAGCTGATAAGATGCCCTGATTGCTATCTCTAAACTCAGCTAAAGTCAATTGAGCTTCTTCGAATCGTGCTTCGGCCATAGTAAGTTGTTCTTCTACAAAGGTTAAGTCTCGAAGTACTTTTTCGGTACGGTATTCTGTAAGATATTCGGTTAATTCTGTAATAGTATACTCGGTGACTGCAGCAGCAGCTATATTATCGGGAAGAGTAACTGATACCGAAACAATGCCCGATTCTTCATCTAGTGTAGCGGTTATTTTTTGCCGTAATAAGCTGACAAGGTCCACCTCTTCTTTAGTGAGATTTAGTACCATAGATTCTTTAGTATCTTCAGGCATCGAAGTCTTAAATTCTTTTTTCGGCAAAATAGCACCTAGAATTTTTCCTGGTAAGCCTATGGTATATGCCGCGAGAAATCCAATTACCCCTGGTGAATTTAATTTCGTGTAATATTCAAACAAAGTAGCCGTTGCATCGATGTCTGAAAAATAAAAAGGCTGGTTCATCAACTTTAATTGAAAATTAGTGCTTTGAACAATATTGGGATACAAATCGACACGAATGGCATTACTGTTACTGACATAGGTGCCCCCACTCATGCCCAATAAGCCTCCGTATTGGCGTAATAAGCTACTCGCACTCCCTTGACTTTCGGTTGAATACTCAGGCATTAAAGTGGCTGTACTTTTGTATTCTTTAGGACTTAAAATGGCAGCTAAGAATCCTACTATCGTACCAATGACAACTACCTTAATAACAAATATACGCCTAATCCAAATAGTCTTTGCAAGCTCTAAGAGGTCAATTTCATCCTCGTCATATTGATACCCATAATCAGCTGGCACAATTTTATATTCCTGTGGTAGCTGGGGCAGTTTAGGTTCCAATGATGATGCTTGGTTTGTTTGTTTATCCATGCCTAAAATTTACATAAATATACCCTCAAAAACTTTTTGTACCAACCGTAAGCTTTTCTGTATTACGATGATCTTATGCTATGATTCTAAAGATAGTAGAATTTGGCAAAATCTTTATGGTAAAAAAAGTCAAATAACAGCCTTTACTTCCAATGCATAATCATTTGTGATTTCAGCATGTTATGATGAATTCCAAAGCGCTGAGCTATGTCCGACCCATGCCCAGAGTCTGAGATATTTTTTTTAGGATTCTTTTATATTATAGGGCTTAAAAATAATAATCCTAAAAACACTAGTTTTTATAGTATGCGCTTTGATTTACAGTTAATTGTGGCTTTTGTGTGCTATTTTAGCCTATTTATCAGTGTAAAGGGAGTGGCTCAGGAGTTCAACTGCACTGTTAATATTAATGATGAGCAGCTAGAAGGGACATCCTACGATTACATAAAACAAAGCCTAGCTACTGAGCTCACCGCTTATATCAATGACTTTCGGTGGACGGAAACAGAGGTGCTCGAGCATGAGCGTATCAATTGTCAAATAAGCGTCGTTTTAACATCAGCTAATACGGATTACACCTATTCAGCGGAGGCGGTGATTTCTGCAAGAAGACCAATATATGGAACTATGCAAGAGACCACTTCAATTATTTTAAATGATCAGGCTTGGCAATTTTCCTATCCAGAAGGGCGAAGTCTGGTGCATGATGAATTGACCTTTGAGGCAGTGACTGGGTTCATCGATTATTATGCCTATCTCATGCTGGGCTATGATTTTGATAGTTTTGCCAAGCTAGGTGGCAGCGATTATTTTGCGAAGGCACAAGATGTAGTCGATTTAGCGCAGAGTTCAAATGCCATTGGGTGGGCGCGTTCCTCGAACAACAGGCGGAACCGGTTTACTTTGGTGGCCGATCTAATGAATTCCAGCTATGATGATTTGCGTCAGGCATACTATATCTATCATCGCGAGGCTTTGGACGGTTTTACCCAGAACCCAAACCAGGCTAGGGAGGCCGCTTTGGAGGCTTTGGAGCTCATTCATACGACCAAACGACGATCGACCAGTAATTTTTTATTTGATCTGTTTTTCGATTCAAAATCTCGTGAAATTGCCGCGATGCTCAAAGACGCAGAGAGCCAAATTCGTTTGGCAGCTTATACTATTCTAAGCGAGACTGACCAAGCTCATCTGAGCGATTACGAAAATTTACAGTAATATTTCATAGTTCTATAAAGAGATATCTTTAACTTTACAGGGTAAAAAGCTGTTTTGGAGATTATGCACTTGATGTAATATTAAATAGTGTTTTAAAGGTTTCTACTAGATCTAACTTCTCCCATGTAAATAATTCGACTTCTTTTTGAACCTTGCCATTATAAGGAGATTCAAAAAATTTTGTGACTCTTTGAGGTTTCCTCCCCATATGTCCGTAAGCCGCGGTTTCCAAATAAATAGGATTACGCAACTTTAATCTTTGCTCTATTTGGTATGGAGTTAATGACAGATTATCTTTAATCGTTCGTGCAATTTCGCTATCACTTAGATTGATTTTAGACGACCCGTAGGTATCTACAAATAAAGATGTGGGTTCTACTATCCCTATGGCATAAGAAATCTGAACCAACGCTTGGTCACAAACCCCTGCCGCCACAAGATTTTTTGCAATATGCCTGGTGGCATAGGCTGCTGAACGGTCAACTTTTGATGGGTCTTTACCAGAGAAGGCTCCACCGCCGTGAGCTCCTTTACCTCCATAGGTATCAACGATTATTTTCCGCCCTGTTAAGCCCGTATCTCCATGAGGGCCACCAATCACAAACTTACCCGTTGGGTTTACGTGATAGGTGATATCTCCTTCAAATAGTTTCTGAACATAATCTGGATAGTGTGCTTTTACTCGTGGAATAATATTTACAATTATATCCGATTTAATTTGGGTGAGCATTTTATGATCATCCGCATCAAATGCATCATGCTGAGTTGATAATACAATTGTATCAATTTTGATTGGTATATGATCCTCACTGTATTCAATAGTAACTTGTGATTTGGCGTCGGGACGTAAATAAGGAATGCCTCCTTCTTTTCTGCGCTCTTCCGCTAATTCTTGCAAAATTTTATGAGAAATATCAAGCGCAAGCGGCATATAATTATCTGTTTCATTTGTTGCGTAACCAAACATCATGCCTTGATCGCCCGCCCCTTGTTCTTCCAGTTTTAAACGATCAACACCTTGATTAATGTCCTGCGACTGTTCGTGTATTAGGGAAATGACCCCGCAAGAGTCTCCATTGAATTGATATTCAGATTTAGTGTACCCAATGTCATTAACTACGTTTCTAGCGACCTGTTGTAAATCTACATAGGTATCACTCTTAACTTCACCAGCTAACACAATTTGTCCTGTAGTAACTAATGTTTCACAAGCTACTTTAGAGCTAGGATCAAAAGCTAAAAAGTTATCTAGTAGGGCGTCACTAATTTGATCAGAAACTTTATCGGGGTGTCCTTCACTTACCGATTCGGACGTAAAATAGTAAGACATATACCACAATTTGTTTTAATAAATAACAAAAATAACACTTTTTTAGCAGTATTCTGTAATGCCCAATTATGTTTGGTTAGTTAAAACTTGTTTTAACTAACATGGGGACTAATTTGAAAATTTCATTGACATAATTAGGTGTTTTTTCCAGAATCCAAAGGCATTATCCGTTCCTTTTTGTATATTCGAATAAGTATAACTAACCAACCAAAAAGCAGTCGAAGTAATACTAAAAAGCGGTTTTCTTGACAAAAATATAACAGACTATGCTATGAAAATTTTCGTGAGTGTAAAGATGGTACCAGATGTATCGGCGCCTATGCTGGTAAAAAATGGTGAGCTGATCATGGACGCAGATCGAACGGTACTAAATGCATATGATGCCTCAGCAGTAGAAGAAGCGCTAGTGCTAAAAGAAGCATATGCTGGTGAGGTAGTCGTTGTAAGTGTGGGGCCTGCTAAGGCTGCTGAAACCTTGAGAAAAGCCATGGCAATGGGAGCTGATTCAGCTGTCCATATAACGACTGAAAATATGGAAGAAGAACTTTTGTTTGACTCATATAGTTATGCACGGATCTTAGCAGTTTACTATAAGGATCAATATTATGATGCTCTTTTTTTTGGTAAACAGTCTCAAGATACAGATGCTGGATTAACAGGGAGTATGGTAGCAGAAATTTTGGATATTCCTTACGTATCAAATGCAATTAATATCACGCGTGAAGAAGATGATAAATTTGTAATAACGCGGCAAACAGATAATAATCAAGAGATAATTAAAACATCAAGTAGTTGCCTTATAACCTGTTCTAATAATATGAATGAACCCCGAATTCCAAGCTTAAAAGGTATAATAGCTTCTAAGAAAAAAAGATTGCAAAAAATAAATCTGAGAGATTTACATATAAATGAAAGAGACTATAAACCACAGACTAAATTGATAGAGTATAAGACATTGCCATCGCGTAAGGCAGGTGAAAAATTAGAAGATGATGCAGAAAAAACTAGTAAAATGTTAGCTGAATTTCTATATCAAAAAAATATTTTTCAATGATTTTATCGCATCTTCTTACTATTCATAAAGATGGTATTAATCGAGCTTCAGCTGAAATTTTAGCAAGATGTAGAGAATTAAAAAATCATCTATTAAAAAATAGTATAAATACTGAACTACATGCTATAATCTGTAACTCTAATGTATCACTGTGGAACTCGTCAAAATTATCTAATGAACTAGGGATTTATGGTGTCGATAAGATTTGGATCACAAAAAAAGGCAATATTTGTGATCAAAATAAAGCCTTAATAAAATACATTGCAAGCGCTCAAAAGGAAGCTACAAAAAAATATAACATTCCAAGTCTATTAGTGATGGAATCTAATGAGTTAGTTAAGGATATATTAGGCGGATTAGCAATACATATAAATGCAAGCGTCATTTCTGACGTCATAAAATTCGGATTCTCTGACAATAATTTTACTCCTAGGAAAGATAAATCACTGTACATTAGGGCAACTCGTCCTGTAATGACATCAAAAGCTTTAGCTGATGTCAAAGTAATTGATAAACAGATAATTATCTCTTTGCGCCCAGGTTCGTACAATCTACCAGATGTTAATGATTTAGAGACTGTTCCAAAAAAAGTGGAAATCGAATATATGAATGATAGACTCCACAGTCCAAACAATAAAATAAGTCTTAAAAATCAGATAAAGCAAGTTATTAATGCCACTGAAGATTTTATTGACCTCAATGAAGCTCGAATAATTGTTGCGGCTGGTCGTGGAATTAAGGACCAAAATGGCAAGACTCTGATAGCAAATCTTGCAGAAGTACTTAATGCGGGTATTGCAGCATCAAGAGCGCTTACGCAAAGTGGCATATATGATTCAAGTGTTTTGGTAGGACAAAGCGGAAAAGTAGTCTCACCGCAACTTTACTTAGCTGTAGGTATTTCAGGATCTGTGCAACATATTTCAGGCATATTAAATTCTAAGATGATTATTGCTATAAATAAAGACAAAAATGCACCCATATTTGATATTGCTGATTATGGTATAGTAGGTGATCTCAATAAGGTAATCCCAATTCTAATTGATGAAATAAAAAAAATTAAGTCTAAATAATATATAGATTATTATAAATATCGAAGGAATACTTTCTATATGTATAATCATATATAAGCTCTATAAATGATTGGTATAGAATCTATAAAAGATTTGTAACTACGATCAATGATTATACCACTTCCAATGAGTTTTAATTACTTTAGAGAGAAGATTAAAAAAATACTGGCACTAAATTTCAGTCTTGTGAAACAAAAATATTCTATATTACAGACTAAAATTTTAAATATTATGATTAGTGCTAGCTAATATCTTAGTCAAATCAACTACTTTCTATGTCAAAAAATTTATTTAGTATAAACGATAGTTTTTTATTTGAATCAGAACTTAATGAAGAGGATAATCTTGTAATGGAAACAGCCCGAGATTATGCACAAACATTTCTTGAACCCCGTGCATTAAGAGGAAATACGGAAGAGCTTTTTGACATTTCTATCGCAAAAGAGATGGGTGAAATAGGTTTACTCGGTGTAAATATTCCTCAAGAGTATGGAGGAGCAGGAGCATCAAATACTGCTTATGGATTAGTAGCACGAGAAGTAGAAAGAGTGGATTCGGGTTACCGATCTTTTATGAGTGTGCAGTCCTCATTAGTTATGTATCCAATCTCGATATTTGGTACTGAAAATCAAAAAAATAAATACATCCCGCGGTTGGCTAGCGGAGAATTAATCGGTTGTTTTGGACTTACTGAACCTGATCATGGTTCTGACCCTAGTTCAATGACAACTAGTGCTATTAAAACTAAAGGTGGATGGATAATGAATGGGGCTAAAATGTGGATAACAAATTCTCCAATTGCCGATATAGCTATTGTTTGGGCGGTGGCTAAAGAAGATACTAGTGATAGCGGTACTATTCGTGGATTTATCTTAGAGAAAGCTATGAAAGGATTTAGTGCTCCATCTACTAAACATAAATTTAGCCTGCGTGCAAGTGAAACAGGTGAATTAGTCTTTGATGATGTTTTTGTACCTGACGAAAATGTATTTCCAAATATTAGTGGTCTCAAAGGGCCTTTCATGTGCTTAAATTCAGCTAGATATGGAATAGCATGGGGAACGGTTGGTGCTGCAGAATTTTGTTATCAGAATACGCGTAAATATGTAATGAATCGAAAACAGTTTGGTAAGTCACTGGCTGCAAATCAATTGATACAAACCAAGTTAGCTAATATGCTTACGGACATTACATCAATGCAGTTGTTGGCTCTTCGGCTTGGTCAATTAAAAGACACTGAACGTCACCATCCATCAATGACTTCATTAGCTAAACGACATAATTGTGGTAAAGCATTAGAAATTGCTAGAATTGCTAGAGATATGCATGGCGGTAATGGTATAACAGGAGACTATCGAGTCATTCACCACATGATCAACCTAGAATCAGTAAATACTTATGAGGGGACCTATGATATACATGGTTTAATTCTGGGCCGCGAAATCACTGGTATTCAGGCATTCACTCCGAAAGGAAATTAATTGGTAGTATGTTTGGAAATATCAATTTGAAACCTCTAAAAAATGTCAATTTGTACCATCTTCTTAGCTTATATGTAGCAATTTTTTATTTTTTTTTATTTGAAACTCTACACTTTACGGCCAAGAACGTTTATGCTCAACAACGTCAAGAAGTATGGTTTCAGTCAAGTAATGTCCTCAGCCAGAAGGTAGCGCTAGAGGATACTTCGCTGACCCCCCGTCAAGCTGAGCGAAAATATGAAGATACGATCTATCAACTGCATGGCGAATTAGTCATGCCTCAGCAGTCAGAAAAATCCAGAGATGAGGCTTCCCACAATTCGAATATCCAACCCCGCCCAGCTATTGTATTTTTGGTTGGCAGCGGTCCAAACTCTACACATACCGGTTTATATGCCAATTTTGTGAGAGAAAATTTAGAACAGATTTTCCTATTGCATGGCGTGGCTTTAATGTATTTTGACAAACGGGGTGTTGGCTTATCAGAAGGACGTTGGCACCGCACCGACTTATACGAACGTGCCGATGATGCCCGATCTGCGGTAAAATTTCTGCAGCAGCAACCAAATATTGATCCGAAGCGTATCGGAGTGGTGGGGCATTCTCAAGGCGGAACCGTGGCTCAAGTATTAGGGCATCTATACGGAGATTCACTTGCTTTTATCGCGTCCTTAGCCGCCCCAACCTACGACACTAAACGACGGCTCACCCACGAGTATTATAATGGCTTTCTCTGCTCCGGTGAACCAGAAAAAGTTGCCCACGACAAGGCAGAAAAAAAAGCAATATCCGATTTAAACTGGGTAAATGCTTTCCCACTCATTAAAACCTGGCGCCATCTTAGCGAACTTAGTGAATTTAGTCCTGCCCCTCACCTAGTACAGCTTCAACTACCTTCTTACTTTGCCTTTGCAGAGCTGGACTATTACGTATCAGTCGAATGGGCAGTGAATGCGCTTGAACAAGCAGATTTAGCCACTTATATTTCTCAAAAAGAAGGTATAGAATCGGCAAATACAACCGTTCAAGTATTCCCCGGGCTTGACCATGACTTTAGGCCAACTTCTAACCTTTGCATAGGTGCAGATCTTGAACTTGAAAATAGAAGTCAAGAGAAGCCGGAAGAGAATTCACCAGCAGAGCAAAGTAACAGACTAGGCCCAAAAAAAACTTCCTACTCACAAGACTTTCAGTACGATTTTCAACAATGGATACTGAGCCAATTTAATCTTCGTATTCTTTAAATATTCAGGTATTATAACTCTCGAATCCAGATATTTCGAAACTGCACCGGATCCCCGTGATCTTGCAAAGCCAAGGGCATTTTTTCAGGATGCGGCGTGTAATGCGAGGCGCCAATATAGGTAGTGGGTCCAAGTAGCTCTACATTGTTCTGAACCAATACACCATTATGAAATACCGTGAGGCGAACTGGTGAAATAAGGCTTCCCTTTTCCGAAAATCGTGGCGCCATGAAAATAATATCATAACTTTGCCACTGACCCGGGGCTCGAGAAGCATTCACCAGTGGGATGTGCTGTTTATACACCGAACTGGCCTGACCATTATTATAGGTAGTATTTTTATAAGAGTTCAGAATCTGCACCTCGTAGAGACCCATAAAAAATACTCCAGAATTTGAATACCCTTGCCCTGATTTCTCCTCAGCGACCGGCGCATTCCATTCCAAATGCAACTGCATATCACCGAAGTGTCGTTTGGTTTCAATCGCACCTGTTCCCGGCTCCACAGTCATAATCCCATCGGCAACCTTCCATTGCGCTGGCTGAGTCACTTTACCAGGTTCATAATCGGCTATACTTTTCAGAATCCCAGGCATATCCCCTGCTACTCGAAGCTGCATGGCCTGCCACTTCGCCAAATCAGTCCCATCAAACAAAACAGTGGCATCCGAAGGAGGCATCTGCGCGGTCAGGCCTGGGCTAATTTTTGCTAAATCCACATACAATTCGGTTGATTCAGGGGTAATTACTGCCCCACCCTGCGCATGTACACTACATACAGAACCTACAACAATACAGCATGATAAGATTGCAAACCAACCAATATTAGTCCTTGATAAGCGATTAATACCTAAAGCTTGATATGTCATAGTATATATAAATATTGCAATCCTGGGTCTCGCAGGCACTTAAGCCTCTACAACTAATATGAAGAAAAAATGGAAGTATTTCTGGTTGATTTTTACACATATATTATACATTATGTATGATGTACTTGCGACATAGTAAATTTACCGCTTGCACGAAAACTTCTATTAAAAATAAAAAGCCCTACATCATGGACTTAGTACATCTGACACGAAAGCAACATGAATTCTTTGACTACATCGTAGAGTATAAAAAAGAATATGATATTTGGCCTACGTACAGAGAAATAGCAGATCATTTCGGCTTCAAATCTCCCAACAGTGTTACTCAAAATATTCAAGCTCTCCTAAAGAAGGGATATTTAGTCAAAGGCGAAGGGGAGGAGTACGAATTACCACCCGATAAAAAAGAACTTCTTGGCGAGACTAATGGCACGGGGATCCCTATTCGTGGGTTAATCGCAGCCGGATACTTGCAAGAGGCAGTAGAAGCGGATTTAGGGCAACTAACCATAAATAACCTATTTCCAAACTTAGATAAACTTTTTGCTCTGCGCGTCTCTGGATTCAGTATGAAAGATGCCAATATCTATGACGGAGATTTTGTCCTGCTCATGGACACCGAATTAAATAGCGGGGATATTGGCGCGGTCTTGTACAATGGCGAAACAACTCTAAAACGTATTTTTTGGGATGATCAAGGCCTTCGATTAGAAGCTGCAAACGAAGAATATGATGATATATATGTCTCCCCTGATATATTTGAGGAGGTTCGCATTATCGGAAAGTATATTGGCCATGTAAATCGCCAAGGATTTCAACGAGCCCCTGCCAAAGTAGCTTAGCAGGTAAAAGGGAACAATTTAATAGCAAAAGCTTTTTTTTATAGAAGGAATCTCTTATATTTTCTTTATAATATTCGCTCAAGCTAAAACTCTACACCATGTACGCGATTGTTGAAATTGGTGGCCACCAATACAAAGTATCCGAAAACGATAAATTATTTGTTGACAAACAAAACATAAAAGGAAACAAATTAAGCTTTGATCAGATACTTTTAGTCAAAGATGACAGTGGCGTGAACATAGGCACTCCTGTGGTGAAAGGAGCGGAGGTTACTGCCACACTACTCGATACAGTAAAAGCCGATAAAGTATTGGTCTTCAAAAAGAAAAGACGCAAAGGATATCAGAAGTTAAATGGTCACCGTCAAGTATTGTCACAAATTCAAATCGATAGCATTATCTTAGGTGGAACCAACAAAAAAACAACAACTCAGAAAGAAGTATCCAAAGTAGAAGTTGCCCCAGCAGTAAGCAACGAAACCGCAAATCTTGGTACAATGAAAGTAGCTGAGCTTAAAGCTTTAGCTAAAAAGCGAGGTCTTGAAGGATACTCAAGCATGAAAAAAGCTGAGTTAATCGAATTTTTAAGTTAAGAGTAATCGATTCAAAAGAACACGACAATGGCACATAAAAAAGGTCAAGGCTCAACCAGAAATGGACGCGACTCGAACTCAAAGCGACTAGGAATTAAAAAATTTGGTGGTGAATTTGTACGCTCAGGGGGAATTATTGTACGACAGCGTGGTACCAAGTTTCATCCAGGTACTAACGTAATGAGAGGCGGTGATGACACATTGTTTGCTACTTCGGAAGGTACCGTGAGTTATTCCAAATCTAAAGGCGGACGGCGTTTCGTACATGTAGGATCAATTTAAAGTTAAGACATTCTAGTTCTCTTTTCAAGTGCTAGCACAGTTTTGTAAGCCCGTCTGTATTATAAATCTATTTTTTAAAGCTTTACATATCTCAGAGATTAAGTCTTTAAATGTTCAAGATTCACTAGCGATTTGTATTTTTAACATATGACAAGAAATACATTTCACCCCACTTGGCCACAACTCAGTGGCTTACAAACCAGAAACGGCAATGAGTTAATCGCAGGGACTGTCTATTGTGTTGGACGCAATTTTAGTGAACATGCCTGTGAAATGAACTCCCCTATACCGAAGGAACCTCTTATTTTCACTAAGCCCATAGGATCCTTATTGGTGGGCGAGGAAGCAATCGTTCAATTACCCGCTCAATCCAATGATGTGCATCATGAGGTTGAATGGGTGGTTGCCTTGGATAAAGGCGGTAAAAACATTCCCAAAAATGAGGCCTGGGATTATGTTGCCGGTTGGGGCGTAGGCATTGATTTGACTGCTCGTGACTTACAATCCGCTGCCAAGAAAGCGGGGAAACCCTGGGCGGTATCCAAAGGCTTTGACGGCTTTGGTCCAGTAAGTCGTTTCGCACCAAAACCTACTTCATTCTTTCCCATGCACTTGGAAGACTATGAACTTGAACTTACTGTAAATGGCCAAACTCGACAACAGGATAAACTATCCAGCATGTTGTTCACATTACCAGAGTTAGTTCATTACCTATCTACTCTTTTTACCCTCCGCCCAGGTGACATACTGTTCACTGGAACTCCTGCAGGGGTATCTCAAGTCCAAGCAGGCGACCAATGCCGTGCTGTCTTAACGAGTAATACTGGCGAGTTAGAGTCTCATTTAAACGTTAAGATAACAGTAGTCAAATAACATAGTCATGTTCAAGTTTCTCACCATTATCATTTTTCTATTCATTTTCGGTATTCCCGCAGCTGCAATGGGCTGGGCATTCAGCGCTGATACTTCTTTTGTGCCAAATTACCGCTGGCCCATTGACGGCTCACGACATCTATCAGGTACTTTTGGAGAAACCCGTTCGACTCATTTTCACAGTGGACTAGATATCAAAACCTGGGGTCGCGAAGGATATCCCGTGTTTGCAAGCGAAAAGGGTTATATCAGTAGGATGGCTATAAGTGCCCGTGGTTATGGCAAAGTCCTGTATGTAACTCATCCTAACGGTTATACCAGTGTATATGGTCACCTTCAACGATTCTCACCCGAGCTTCAGGCGTATATTGACTCGGTTCGTATAGTACAAGGCTATCTCTTTGAAATCGACATTGACCTAGGTTACGCATCCAACTCACAGAATCGAAATAACACTAAACCTTTATTTCCTGTTTCAAGAGGACAACGCATCGCCTACACTGGATCTACTGGAATTGGTCCACCTCACCTTCACTTTGAACTTCGAGACCCACAGGAACATGCCTTAAATGCTCTAGAATATGGGTTATCCATTAAGGATCGGATACCTCCTACCATACGTTCGCTAATGGTCGTTCCACTGGCTGCCAATAGCCGAGTAGAAGGCCTTACCCGACGCAAGGTATTCGGCTCCGTCACAGCTGATCCCGAATTTTCAAACCAAACTCATTTTGGACGAATTCTTATTCAAGGACCGGTGGGTGTAGCCTTTGATATTTTTGATGGCGCCGACGAGGTTAATAATAAGTATGCGTTTTACCAAGCATGGTTGGTTGATCATGGCCTAGAACATAGCACAAGCCTTACAGATACAGTGGTGTATCAGAGACTCGATGCCGTGAATTTTGACGATGGCGGAGCGATGTTTTTTGACCGATTGGCCCCTCACTCTTCCAAAAGACGGAGTTTCCAAGCTTTTTTCCCACAAGATGGTCCTAATATACCATTCTATAAAACGATGAAATCAAGGCCAGGTGTAGGGCAAGCCTTAAGTACATCTATCTCAGGCGCTAGACGTTTCGAGCTTATAGTCCAAGATTATTTTGGTAATGAGTCTCGAGCAAACTACCTACTCGAAGTGGATAAACAGGTAATAAATAATCATTCGGACATCAATGAGTATGCCTCGAATATCCACCCTAGTAATTGGCAGTGGAACCCAGACTGGATCGCCATAAACGATTCACTTAGCTGGTCGTTGAACGCAGATAAGCCTGACTGGCCAATTGCTCCATTCAATAAAAACCAAAATGGATACTGGTTTCTAAACGAAACCATACATACCATTAGAAGAGTTTATCCTGAACAGCCACACCGAGTCAAAACCCAAGATCAGAGAATCCACTGGTATGCCCATCCACATAGTTTTTCAGACACTTTAAGCCTAGGTGTATATCATGATGAAATACTCCCAGCAGATGGTACAGGATATAATATCCCTATTCTTGGGATATTGCCCCTACCCCTGCCTCAACAAAAACCCATCACCATAGAATGGTTTATT
Organism: Balneola sp.; assembly: GCA_002720745.1. Lineage (GTDB taxonomy): Bacteria > Bacteroidota > Rhodothermia > Balneolales > Balneolaceae > UBA1275. The sequence continues at coordinate 33,069 of PBJO01000002.1, read as the reverse complement.
GGCGATTACCTAGAAGGGTATAGAGATCAAGATGGGCAAATACCTGAGCAACTTGGCCTATACCGTTATGATCCAGACAAACAGAGCTACGATAGAATCTCATCACATATTCATGGTGGGATCCTCCGAGCACGCATTTCCGGGAGCGGACTTTTTACATTATGGGCCGATACAGTAGCCCCAATTGCATATAGTATTCAGGTTGAACCGACTGTCTTTGGTACTACAGGTGTACAACTTCGCTATGATGAGGAACACTCTGGAATCATAACACAAGCATCTACTATTACTGTAAATAAACAGCCAGGAATTATTGAATTTGATTACGAAGATGACACCATTCTTTATTACCGGCCAGGTTGGACAGCCGCGAAAGGAGATACACTTGAAATATTCTATCAGCTTCAGGACGGGGCTGGTAATCGCGTAGAAAGACAGACCACAAACATCATCCGCTAGTTCCTCCATCAACTTAGATTCTAGCAACATATTCCCAGTATTTCTTATCTAGTTCTTCAAAAAAATCACCCATCTGGCGCAATAACGTGGTAAAATTAATTTTTTACTTACATAAAATTATTCATCAGAACCACATTCATAAGGTATGTAGCTTAGTAGCTAACTAAAAAAACAATCTAGTTTACCCCTTAAATTTATAAACTATTTTCTACCTATTTGGACCTTAATATACATCTATTTAACCCCTAAGTATCTTAGACTGAGGCTATACAGCTAATTTCAACGAGTACATGTTTAGGGAGCGTCTGCACAGCTACGGTTTCCCTAGCTGGTGGATTTTCAGTGAAAAATATGCCATAGATTTCATTCACTACACCAAAATCGTCCATGCTATTTAAGAAAACGGAGCACTTAATTACCTTAGAAAAATCTGAGCCTGCAGCACTAAGCACTTCACCTAGGTTTTTCATAACCTGTTGGGCCTGAGTTTTGGCATCCTCACCCACTATTTCCATAGTGTCTGGATCTAAGGAAATTTGTCCTGAGCAATAGATAACATCATTATGAATAACTGCCTGGCTGTAGGGTCCTATCGCTGCTGGAGCGCTATTTGTAACTACAATTTTTTTCGCGGATTGGGTCTGTAAAGTGGCCATAACTAGCTAATTAAGTGAATATTAAAGAATTAGATTGCTTTCGCGTTATTATTGCACAAAGTACTATATATACTTACTTTATAAAACAGTAAAGAATTCAATTTTATCACAAGTTTTAATACCATGAAAATCCTTTTCACAAGACTGTTTTTTCTTACGCTGGCTGTTTATGTTTTTGTCAGTTGTACTGGTGATCCACTCCTCAAACCTATTAAAGACGGCATCGATGCCCAAAATTATGAAGTAGCCATTGTTGCTGCAGATTCTGCTCTTTTCACTGACCCAACCAATGCCATGGCTTTATACTATCGCGGCTATGCGATGAATATGAAAGCTGGGGCAACAGACGATATCAGTGCACGTGAAGCGTTGTACAATGAAATGCGGTCCAATTTGGCTGATGCACGCGCCGCCTTTGCTGATATGGAAAAAACTCCTGCAGAAGCTGAGCAAGTAAATAATATTATCTTGAACGCTTGGGGCCGTGAGCATAACAAAGCTATTGAATATGCACTGGATGATTCAGTTATGGCCACCGTTGAAAACCCCATTGAATACTCCATACAGCATTTAATAAATGCGACTACAGCGAACCCAGATTCTACTCTATCTTATGACGTACTCGCTCAAGTATATTACATGAATCGCAATTACCAGGGAGCTGCAACCGCTATGGCCAAAGTTATTGAGCTTAAAAGTCCAGGCGAGGCTTCTGAATATGATCGTTATGCCTCATATAATTTCCTCATGGGCAAACCAGATATAGCCGTAAGCGCACTTGAAGAAGGCTTAGCACTCTACCCAGACAGCACTTCTCTAATTCAAAAAATGGCTGATGGTCTATTCCAAACTGGTGACACTGATCGGGCACTAGAACTGGTCGAGGGATTAATTGAAAATGATCCAACTAATGCTCAATATCGGCTTGTTATTGGTACCCAAATCTATCAAAGAGTGATGACTCTATCAGATTCTGTAAGTGCAAACAGTGATCTTATCTTTGACCTTCGGGATGAGGATATAGTACGTGTAGAGGAGCTAAACGAAATTAATAAAGAATTGCGCGGGCAAATTGAAATACTTACTTCACGGGCTGAAGCGGCTTTGATTACCGCAGCTGAAATTGAGCCAGAAAACCCAATGATCTTCAACACCCTTGGAGTAGTGTATCAAAACAAATCAGCCGCATTGTTTGACCTGCGAAATAACACCATGGACAACGATGAGGCAATGCGTTTAGATGAATTAGCGAAAGCAGAAGCTACACTTGCAATGGAAAATTATGAGCGTGCAGCTGAGTTAGATCCAGAAAACACAAGCTACTGGGAATCATTGTTTCGCTTATACACCGCGCTCGGGATGCTTGATGAGGCAGAAGCAGCGATGAAAAAGGCAGGAATGTAACCTAGGCATACATGCCAATCTAAAATCCGCTGAGACGGAAAGTCCTAGCAACACATAAATCTTTTTCGATGAAGATGATTAGTTTCACCCGATGGGCAACAATAGTTGCCATGAGTTTTTTTTTAGGATGCTCAAATACACTTAAAATAGTGGGTTCTTTGGTGGAAGAAGAAGCCTATTTTCAGGCATTAAAAAAACTTGAAGAAGGATTAGCAAAACGCCCAGAAAATCAACTCCTCTGGCTTGAACAAGCACGTATACATCTAATTTATTCTGAAACAGATGAGCCCATTCAGCGTACCTATCATTACCAAACAGCCTACTATTCATTTGAAGAAGCTCGACGTCTCGGCATAGATTCTACTCAGAATGTCGAAATAGATGACCTACTTCAACGTTATTGGGCTCAGGAACACAATGCGGGGATACATGCACTGGAAAGTGATGAATACACCGATCGTCTTCGAGAAGCTTCTTCACATCTTCGCAATGCGATAGCACTTAAACCCAACGAAATTTCTTCTTATATAGCACTTACAAATGCCTATTACTTGGCGGCAAAAATAAAACTAGCAGTGAAGACACTAAGAGATGCTCAAGAAAATCTGGATGCCCCAAATGCACAGATTAACGAAAAACTAGGTTTCTTATCGCTTGAACAAGGTAAAATCGAAGATGCTATCAATTTTTACCAGCGCTCTATTGAGATAAATAATAATAAAAATGCAGCCTTTGGACTCGTAAATGCCTACATTTCTAGTCGCGAATCCCTAAAAGCAGTAGAACTTTTATCTGGCTTACTGACGCGCTATCCTGACGATACCGAAATTAACCATGTCTATGGTGTACAGCTTAACATCGTGCTAGATGGCTATCTGAGCCGACTACACCAAGCATATAAAGACGACAATTCTGTGGAAGTATTGCGTCTTCGTCAGGCTATTGATGATATAATGGAAGGCGCAGTAAGTCAATTAACCGAGGCCTACCAAAACGATATTTCTAACACCGCATTTGTAGAAAGTCTTGCTATTTTTTACAATAATCTAACCTCAAAATATCTCGAAATGCTAGAAGTTGCCTATACCGAGCATGTGGATACGATGAGCGATTCAGCGGCCGAATATCTGGACAAAGCCATAACCTACTACAAGCGAATGGAACAACTCCGGCCCAATCAAGCGGATTATGCTGAAAAAGCAGAAAATTTGGGTGAACTGCGCATTATCCTTTTCACCTACTAGACGATGAAATTTAACACTAAAGCCATTCACGCAGGCCAGCAACCCGAACCCACATCTGGGGCAGTCATGCCACCTATTTTTCAGACGTCGACCTACGCCCAAGCTGGGCCGAACAACCATCAAGGCTATGACTATGCTCGGGCAGGTAATCCGACCCGAACAGCACTTGAAAAACTTATCGCTGGCCTCGAAGGGGCTGATGAATGTGCTTGTTTTTCCAGTGGCGTGGCTGCTATGGACGCCCTACTAAAAATGCTCCGGCCCGGCGATCATGTTATTGCCACTAATGACCTCTATGGTGGGACTTACCGGCTTTTTACCCAAGTATTTCAGCCTTTTGGTATCGATTTTTCCTTCGTGGACATGACCAATCTCTCTCTGATTCGGCAGTCCTTAAATACTTCTACCAAAATGATTTGGATTGAAACCCCTACCAATCCCCTACTCCGTATTGTGGATATCCACGCACTTAGTGATATTGCACGTGACCATGGAGCCTTATCTATTGTGGACAATACTTTTGCTTCGCCATATCTGCAGCGACCGCTCGAGTTAGGTGCAGATGCGGTGCTACACTCGGCTACAAAATATCTAGCCGGACACTCTGACGTCATCCATGGTGCAGTAGCCAGCTCCAATTCGACCATCATAGAGCAACTCCGTTTTCAGGTCAAATCTACCGGTGCTGTCCCAGGGCCAATGGACTGCTACCTAACCCTCAGGGGCATTAAAACACTCGCTGTTCGTGTTGAAAGGTCTGTTTCCAATACTAAAGTCATTACCCAGTGGTTAGAGGATCACCCCAAAGTTGGTCACGTAAATTATCCTGGCCTAGTAAGTCATCCTCAGCATCAATTGGCCTGCGATCAGATGGACGATTTTGGTGCTATGCTCTCATTTACATTATCCGATGATACGCAAGAAGCAGCAACAGCCTTTATGGCTCGCACTCGCTATTTCACCTTAGCTGAAAGCCTAGGTGGTGTAGAATCCTTGATATCTCATCCCGCCTCAATGACCCACGGTTCTATCCCCAAAGAAGTGCGCGAAGAAGCCGGATTAAAAGATTCGTTAATCCGAATTTCCGTTGGAATTGAAGATGTAGAAGACCTATTGGCCGATTTAGACGACGCCTTTTCCTAAGCCTCTTTCCCAATTTAATTGTCTGCTATATGCAGAAGTAGTTGTCTAGATGTGTAAGCTCCTTACCTCCATTCGACCACCCAGTTTTATTAACATCTATATTGCCTTGAAAAGGCCTTTTTTGTAGGTTTAGTTACTCGCTATTCACTTGGATCATTGTTTTAAAGCCCTTTTTCGCCGTTATTCTTCCAAAAAGTACCTTAAAGCTATCTTTTGTTGGTTCATATTCGGATAGTATAGCTACGGGGAACCCTATGAAGTAACCAAAGCAGGAAATATCATGAACAACGTTGTCATTGTAGCCGCCAAGCGAACCCCCATCGGAACTTTTGGAGGCGGCCTTGCCTCTTTAAATGCCCCTGAATTAGGTGCAACTGCACTACTAGAGGTTATAAAATCTGCTAAAATCCCCATGGATTTGGTTGATGAAGTAGTCATGGGTAATGTGTTAAGCGCAGGCATTGGCCAAGCTCCGGCAAGGCAGGCAGCCTTGAAAGCGGGCTTGAGCGAGCGAACGCCCGCCACCACTGTCAACAAAGTCTGCTCCTCCGGCCTCAAAGCTGTGATGATGGGCTTCGACCAAATCCGACTTGGGGACGCCGAGGTGGTAGCTGCTGGCGGCATGGAGAGCATGAGCAACGTGCCTTACTACCTGCCCAAGCAGCGGTTTGGGAATAAATTTGGGCACGTTGAGGTTCAGGATGGTATCATTAGGGATGGACTTTGGGATGAGTATAATGGATATATGATGGGGGATGCCGCCGAGCATTGCGCGCAGGAGTGCGGAATTGGGCGTGAGTCTCAGGATCAATATGCTATATCGTCTTATAAGCGGGCTTTAGACGCCTATAAACAAGGCCTATTTAGAGATGAGCTTATCAAGATTCATGTGAAAGGTCATCGTGGCGAAACCATTGAGATAACCCAAGACGAGGAACTGGATCGAGTCAATTTTGATAAAATTCCTAGATTACGTCCGGTATTTCAGCCCGACGGAACGGTTACCGCAGCTAATGCCTCTAGTATTAATGACGGAGCAGCGGCGGTTTTACTTATGAGTGAAGATAAAGCCAACGAATTTGGTATACAGCCCCTCGCGCGCATCATCAGTCATGCCAATGCAGCTTTAAAACCTGAATGGTTTACCACCGCTCCTTCCAAGGCAATGCCAAAGTCTATCGCTAAAGCCGGGCTCAGTATTCAAGACATAGATCTTTTCGAAATTAATGAAGCTTTTTCGATTGTGGCACTAGTGAATGAGCAGAAACTTAATTTAGACCCTACTAAAGTTAATATTCACGGTGGTGCCGTAAGTATGGGGCATCCAATTGGTTGCTCGGGCGCACGTATTTTAGTGACTTTAGTGTATGCGCTCCTGCAAACCGGTGGAAAGTATGGCTGTGCCGGGATCTGTAACGGAGGTGGTGGCGCTTCTGCAATGGTTATTGAGCGGCTTTAAAAAGCATTAAAGCGAGTTGTATGCCTCAATAGGGCGATGGCTGGAATGGTATTTGCACATAAAGGCTTAAAACTCATCAACCCGAAATGTAATATTAATTTTGGCTCGGAGGCACATGAGTTTGCGCATTATTTTGGTGCGAAGCGGTGACTTTTTCATAATTGAACACCCCCTAAACATAAGGTGCTTTTTAAGCGCCAAGTTTTCGTCTTTTAGTTGACTTTAAGCTGGCAGGAAGCTAATTTTCTGTACGTTTTGTAAGAACATTTGAGTGCGGTTAGAGCGCATTCCACAAGAATTAACGAACCACAACGTCTATAACACAACGCTACAATATTCCACACAGTAATTGTGATCACCTTCGGGCTTATTTAAGGATGGAAGCCTTGGCTTTCCAAAACACATTGATAGACGACAAAACGTATGCCTAAACAACATCGAGAAGACACAAAGTCTGCGAATCAGATTCGAGCTGCTTGGTTATTTTCTGTGCGACAAATAGCCCTAAGATGGCTTTGTTTTGCCATTAGCTTGGGAGTTCTAGTGGCGGATGGAGATGGAGTTTGGGCACAAAATACAGGAGTACAACTGCTCAAAGTGGCTGAAACTGCCACGCATATCGAGTATAAACTTTCAAATCCTCAACTTCAGATTCTTCCTCCTTTTGAGCTACCAGTAGCTGTTCGTCAGGGGAGTGCCGACATTCAAATTTTATCGCAGCAAGTGCGTAGCATCCCCACCCCTATTGATTCGATTCAAGCAAAAGCATGGGCATTGAAGAGTACCCTAGTACCGGTGATAGAAACAGGTTTTGTTGGATTATTTCGTGGACAAGATATTGCCTCGGTGGTGGTTCATATGGCACGGTTTTCACCGAATGAGCGAAATGCCGCGAAAACATCAAGCTGGGGTGGTGCCTCGACCAAAATTACTCGGGAGTTGCACATACGGGTGGGTAAAACGGCTATGTCGCCTGATATAGACCAGTGGGATGGCCCGCAATTGGATCGGCGGCCACAATCTTGGCCAGGCAACACCACGAATAATGCGCATATGGGTGTAAGGTTAAAGCAGCAAGATAGCACACCACTAGCCAATGGGCAGTGGTATAAAATCCCAATTTCTCGTGAGGGTATTCATGGATTGGATGTTAGTTATCTGGACGAATTAGGATTAGATCTTGATAGCATAGATCCCAGAAATCTACAGCTGTGGGGTACCGATGGGAAGGTGTTGCCGGAGCGTAACAATACAGTAAGGGCGGATTTTGCTCAGATTCCAATCTTAATTCAAGGAGAGGCCGATGGGCAGTTTAATGCCAGTGACGTGCTATTGTTTTATGGATTTTCACCTCATAAAGAGATTCGAAATCTAGGAGAGTTTTCGCATAGCATTCATCCCTATTCAGATTCTACCTTTGTTTTTTTGACGGTGGGTGAACAGCCAGGACTTCGCATGAAAAGTGAGACCGATTTTTGTGCGCCCTGCGCCAACCAAGTTCAGTTCGAGGATTTCAACTGGATGGAGCAGGAGCTTAATAAATCTGAGACTCGACAAAAAACAGGTCGTTATTTTTTAGGTCAACGAATCCCGTCCACCGCTCAGGGCAAAGATGTATCCATTTACAAAGATACTTTGGTTCAGGTGAATCCAGAGGAACCTTTGCTGCTCTCTGGCCGAATCTATGTGCGCTCAGAAAGTAGGCCTATATTTCAACTCAAAGCCAACGAAGAAGTGATTAATACCTTTTCTGTAAATTCACTTACCTCGGGATATAACTCTTATGAATTTGAATCGGCTAGGCCCTATAGTTTTAGTCAAATCCCTTTCAGCCTGAATAGTTCAGACTTTATTAACTCTGGTGATGCGTTGATTGAGCTAAGTGTGACCATGAGTAATGGGGATGCAGGGACCGAGGCCTTTGTGGATTATGTGCGCGTGACTAGTACTCGGGCACAATATGCCGATAACGGTGAAATATCCATGTTCGCGCCCACTGACGCCGATGGGCAGACAGTGCGCTCGTTTACCGTCTCTGGGTTTACAGCTCAACCGCAAGTCTTGGAGGTCTCTAACCCGGTTGAACCCGTTACGGTCCCAATTACCAATAGCTTTGGAACCGGTGTCACGGCGACGCATACCTTTCAACATGGCAGCGAAACCTCGGATCGCTATTGGATACAAAACGGGTATTACAGGCCGTTCATGGGGCGAAAAGTAGAAAATCAAAACCTACGCGGTCTCAGTGGATACCCAAATTATATAGTCGTTACCGCCCCTATCTTTTTACCTTATGCGCAGGAGCTGGCTCAATACCGCTCCGATCAAGGTCTAGATGTATTGGTCGTGACTCAAGAGCAAATTTTTAATGAATTCTCGGGTGGGGTAGCCGATCCGTCCACCATTCGTGATTTCCTTAAATATCTTTGGAATCGTGCCTTAGCACAAGGTCAGCAACTACCAAAACATCTTTTGCTATTTGGCGACGCTACTTTCGACACCAAAAATATTAAAAATGGTTTCACCAACTACGTAATTACCTTTCAAAGCAGTGAATCTATCCATCGAACCAATAGTTATGGTACCGACGATTATTTTGCTTATATGGATGATGGAGAGGGGCTTTTTGGCTCTTCGGATCGGGTCGATCTAGGAGTAGGACGTATTTCGGCACAAACTCGTAGCGAAGCTCGCATTGCCTTGGATAAAATCTACCGTTACGAAGACCCTGCCAATGCCGGAGAATGGCAAAACCTCTTCACTTTTGCCGGAGACGATGATTTCCCAGAGCCCAACCGAAATCGAGATTTACATGTACTCAATGCCGATGGAACCGCTATCCGTATGAATCTGGACGAACCCGGTGCTCGCCTGAAGAAAATTTATCTATTTGCCTATCCTGAAGAAATTACTGCGGCCGGGCGTCAACTCCCCGCGGCCACTCAGGATCTTATCGATACCTTTAACCGGGGCATGTTGGTGTTCAATTATTCTGGACATGGTAACGCCCAAACTCTGACTGATGAAGAGCTTTTTCTCTCAGATTATATCCCCCAACTTAATAACCGAAATAAGTTAGCCCTGGTGGTTACGGCTACCTGTCAATTTGGTCGCTACGACGATATTGATGCCCAATCAGGAGCTGAAAAATTGGTATTGGCCGATAACGGTGGAGCCATTGCGAGCTTTACAACCACGCGGGTAGTGTATACCTCTTCGAGCACCTCCGCCTTGAATTTCGGATTAAATATCGCCCTCTCTCAAAAAATGCTAGAGCGAGATACCGATGGGCGTCCACTCCGGCTGGGTGATATTTTTCTACGCACCAAAAACACTTCTATTGGCAATGAACTTAATGCGCGAAAGTTCATCCTGCTGGGAGATCCGGCCTTGCGATTAGCTCTGCCTGACCGAAAAGGGAGCTTCACACACATCAACCAGGTAAAATTAGATACCCTAAGCGATCCACTGAGCTTACGTGCGCTGGATACGGTTGAGTTGGAGGGTGAGATTCTCTTACCTAATGGGCAGCGCCATAGCAGTTTTAATGGCGAGGCGGTTTTCACTTTGTTCGATGCTAAACGCCGAGTGAGCATTCCTCAGGATAGAGAATGGATATCTAGTTATGGGTGCTATTTGAATCGCGGAACCGAGCTTGAATGTACCTATGAAGTCGAAAGTGATGTATTATTTCGGGGGAAAGCCGAAGTACAGAATGGGCGTTTTTCTACCCAATTCATTTTACCTAAAGATATGAGTTTTTCACCTGAGTCTTCTCGTATGCTTGTGTTTGCTAAGAGTTCGGAGGAGACGGCCGGGGGTTCTTATACCAAGCTTCGTTTTTCTGGAGTGAATCCCGATGCCGTTAATGACGGGCAGGGCCCGCAAATGGATCTCTATTTGAACGACCCTTCATTTTTTAACGGCAGTTTGATGAACTCTAACCCTACGGTATTTGTAGAATTAAGCGACAGTTCGGGGATAAACACCACGGGTACCGGTATTGGCCACGAAATTATTGCCACACTCGATACCCAACCCCCACGTGAGTTCGTTTTAAATGACTTTTATGAAGGAGAACTTAATGACTTTACAAAGGGACGCATAGAATATCCATTAGAGGATATTCCTGAAGGTACCTACATCCTTAAAGTTCGAGCATGGGATGTACATAATAATCCATCGGAACAGAGTATTGCTTTTGAGGTACAATCCGATGAGGATTTGGTGATCCGTGATTTATACAACTACCCAAATCCAATGAATAATTTTACACAGTTCGTTTTCGAACACAATCAGCAAGGAAACCCTTTAGACGTGAGTATCCGAATCTATACTCTCGCCGGGGCCCCTGTACAACAAATACAAGAAACAATAATAGGAAACAGTTCATATGCCAGTATCCCATGGGATGGCCGTGACCGGGATTTTGATCGCCTGGGTAACGGTACTTATGTTTATGTGCTTAGGGTATCAACAGAAACTCCCGAAGGCCGAAAAACAATCGAACAAATTGAAAAATTAGTGGTTATTCGCTAAATGCAATTTACTGAATCGAAATATACCGAATCGCTACTTGTCGAATCGCTAATTGCAAAACAAGTATTCTACACGTAAAAAATCATATTTAATGAACCAGACTCATTATATTCCCAAATCGAATTTTGTGAGAATTATATACACTATGAAAAAATCATTGTTTTCAACACGTTTTTTAGAGTTTTCCATGAGCTTATTTTTGCTAGTGGGCTTATCTTATACTACTCAAGCTCAGGTGGCTATCACCGCTGTCCCTTTTTTACAAATTGAACCCGATTCTCGTGGCGCTGCCATGGGAAATACCGGAGTGGCAATCGCCGATAACGCATCGGCTATATTTTGGAACCCTGCTGGCTTGGCTTTTCAGCAAGGCAACCAAGCGAGTATAACCCACTCAAACTGGCTTGCTAACTTTAATGTGGATGATTTATTCTATGATTATTTGGTAGGTAAATATAATGTGGAAGGAATTGGAACCATCGGAGCTCATCTGACCTATCTAAACCTTGGAGAACAGATTCAAACTAACGAAGACAGTCCCGATATCATCTCTAAATTCAACTCCTATGAATTGGCTCTTGGGCTTTCCTACGGTTTTGAGGTGAACAAAAATCTCGCCTTGGGTACCAGTCTCCGGCTCATCTACTCTTCTCTGGCCTCCGGAACTACGGTAAGTCAGCAGAAGGTAAACCCAGGAAACAGTATTGGCGTTGATTTGGCGCTATTGTACAAAACCAATCCCCTTATCTTGGGTGAAAACAAAGCTCGTTTCTCAGCCGGTTTTAACCTCTCCAACATAGGGCCTGGCATGCAATACACCGACAATGCCCAAAAAGATCCGTTACCAACAACGTTGCGCGCTGGTTTTGCTCTCGAATTCGATCTTGACCCAGAAGGATACAACAGCATTACCCTTGCAACCGATATCTCTAAAATTATGGCCCGTAAAAAAGAAGTTATCTCCACCCAAGCTGGGGTATCCGATACCTCATATGTTGCTGCTGGTGCCATTGAAGCTTTATTTAGCTCATGGGACACCTTTCAACGATTCGACGGTCAGGAATATGTAGATGTGAGTTTATTTCAGCAGTTAATGTTTGGCGCTGGTTTGGAATATTGGTACAACGATCTTTTTGCTCTGCGCAGTGGATTCTATTACGAGGATCCCAACAACGGCGACCGTAAATACATCACCTTTGGTGCTGGACTCCGCTACAACGCCTTTGGTATCGACTTTAGTTACATCAAGACCCTTGAATCGGATCACCCCTTGGCGAATACGCTCCGCTTTAGTGTGCTCCTGAACTTTTAATCGCCATGCTGCCAAATCGCTGGCCTTATTCAAGTAGTTTGTCTGGTTGTTCCAGCATTGTAATACTCTGTTTCTTGCTATGCCTAGAAATCCTGGGTACTTCAGGGCTCACTGCGCAGGTCATTCGACCCGCTGTCGGACAAATTGATTTGATTGCAGTGCGAGTAGAATTTTTGTCCGATACTTCTGAGCTAACCTCCGGAACAGGGGTATTTGGCCCTTACGGCTTCGATGGTTTGGATTACCTAGCCCGTCAAGAGGATCCGCGCATTGATCCACTTCCCCATGATCAATCCTATTTTGAGGCTCATCTTGAATTTGCCCGTAATTATTACCTCAAAGCATCCGATGGGCAGTTAGAGTTAGACTATCAGGTACTTCCTGAGGTGGTACAACTTGATAATCCTATGTCGTTTTATTCACCCATTGGCGAAGAATTCACCTTGGAAAAGATAGCGGTTTTGCTGGAGCATGTGTGGGCCAAAGTAGATGAATTCGGGCAGTTCGATGCCACCGGATTGGATCCTGCAAAGACTGCTTTCGTTATTTTCCACGCAGGAGTTGGTCGGGATATTGAGTTAACCGGTACCAGTCTAGACATTACTCCCTATGATTTACCCTCCATTTATTTGAAGCAAGATCAACTCGCTAGCTTATTGAATGAACCCACTTTTGAAGGATTTTCTATGAATAATGGAGCCTTTCACGTAAATAACTCGATGATTATTCCGCGGACTCAAAGCCGCCGGGGAGAGGATATTGGAGGAAATGAAGTTGTCTTTCCGCTATCGATTAATGGTCTGCTTTGCGCCTCTATTGGAAGCCATCTAGGTCTGCCTGATTTATTTAATACATCGGATGGTTCTCCTGCTATTGGACGATTTGGACTTATGGACGGTGCTGGCTTTTTTTCCTATAACGGTCTCATACCTCCAGAGCCCTCGGCTTGGGAAAAGGCTACACTAGGTTGGATAGAACCGTTGAACATCACCGAATCGGCAGGTGCATTGAAAAGCAAGGGTAGCATTGGCCCCTTCACTTTATCCCCTGCTTCTATGGATAGGAATGCCAATCACCCACAACTCTACCGATGGGATATTTCAAGTAGCGAATATTTCATGATTGAGTACCGCCAACGGGACCTAAACGCAGGCGGAGTCGAGCTTACCATCCGTCAACCCGATGGAGGACGAGTATACCAGCAATTTACCAACTACGATACTGATTTTATTTATCAATATGCGGGGTTTGATACCTTATTATCTGCTGGAACACTACTAAATGTAAGTAATTTTGATTGGAGTTTACCAGGCGGGCTGGATCTTGGTCCTGATGAAAAAGAAGGCACCGAAGACGATCGTGAACTCAATGGCGGACTACTTATTTGGCACATTGATGATGGGGTTATTCAACGCGCTTTTAACGCACAAGCTCAAGGGATCGATCGTGGAGTAAATGAAGATCCGTATTATCGGGGGGTAGATCTGGAAGAGGCTGATGGGGCTCAGGATATTGGTTTGGATGCTGGGTTATTGGATAATTCACCTAGCTTTGGCTATGCCTATGACTTTTGGTGGGAAGGCAATAACTATCGGGTCGTAACCGAAAATGGCAGTATTAACCTGAATCCTAACAACGAATTTGGCCCAGAAACATATCCAAATAATTCAAGCAATGTAGGTACCCCGCAATTTTTTGAGCTCTATGATATACAAGCCACCGGGGCGACTGCTCAGTTTTCTATTCGTTATGCCGCTCCTGAAGACAACGAAGCCCGCCTAGCAGTGAACATTCAAGATTTTCTTCCGAATGGTTTAACTTCGGATGATGGGTATTATCCTTCTTATCCTCTTTCGGTTGGACGAGTCATTGTTGGTGCACAAGGAGTTAATGCATTAGGCGGGTATGTAGATACTCCTTCTGACACGTTAGTAGTAGTGCAAGCAGAGAAAATACTTCAGCTGCTAAGCTTGAACGATTTAAAGACCAAGCAGGATATAACCACTGAAGATTGGATACAGCTTGCGGACATGGAAGGATCGGTGCAGCCGGTTTTAGAAGACCGGATAATTACCGGCGAGCGTAGGGATAATGATTCACAATTGCGTATTCGATCCTGGAACTATACCCCTGGAGATGATAGCTTGGTGCAACGATGGGAACAAACCATAAACTCGGAATTAAGTGGTATTGGCTTTGGGGAACAGCTAGGCTACCTGAGCAGTACCGGTGGCGCAGAGCGGACTATTTTACTTGAATTATTAGGCATACAAATGGATATGGAAGGACAGATTACAGGCAGCAATTGGCTAACAGAAACAGCCTTGATTGAGCTTAAAAATTCTGAGGATATGCTAGCCGGATGGTTTCAAGGGCGGTGGAATAACGATGAGATTAAAGTTGATGGATGGAGCGTAGATGAAATTTTGGCTCTGGAACAAAGTGGATTATTAGGCACTGCAGAAGCTGTCCAATGGATTCCCTTAGCCCAAGGTGAATCAGTACGTCTTCTCCGAATTAGTGAAAGCGAAGTGGGGTTATTTGACCCCAATGCAGCTAATGTTTATACCTTATTATATAGTACCCAGTCTAGAGAAGTAGCCGCTTTATGGCCAGCAATCTCCAAAAAAGGACAGGTTTTTCGAGTTAATAACAGCCATAATACCCTCGAAGGATACTATCTAAATGGAGCTGTGTTGGATTACTTTCCACTTCCTGCTCCCGACTCGGTACGCTGGGCAGGCAGTCCTCTGTTGGCCGATCTTGACGGGGATGGGGAGCAAAATCTGCTTATGGTTGGGCAAAATCCTTATGCCACCATGCTCTATGGCTATACCCTTGAAGCTAAACCTTTGCAGAGATTTCCTTTACTGATAGGTACCGGTGGTTTTAACTCGGATGTTTCAGGTAGTTTGGATGTGGATCAAGGTTCGCAGATACACGAACACGGGATAGTCGGATCTTTTGTAACGGCCATAGCGCCTTCGGGAGAATTATCCATTTGGGAATTTCCGAACATGGGCAGTGCCGACTGGCCTTCTCGAATGGGGCCTTGGGGTTGGAATCGGGCGCATCAAACCGAGGAAGAATTGAACTCGCCTAGAGGCGGAGATGAACAATCGGTGTTGATAGGCTCGGAAACCTATAACTGGCCTAACCCAGCCAGAGATCGGACGATGTTGCGCTTTCAAACCTCCGGGGCTGGGCAGGTTCAGATTCAGATTATAGACCTTGGTGGTCAAATAATTTATGAGCTGCAGGTTCAAAGTAAAGGAGTTAGTCCTGAAGAAATTGAAATTGATACCTCTCAATGGCCCTCGGGTGCGTATATTGCATTAGTTAAGGTAGCTGTTGCTGGTAAAACAAGTAGTAAACTAGTCAAAATAGCCGTCGCCAAATAAGGTGTTCCATTAATCCGTGCACAAATCATTTCTCCATATCACCAGCTTATTTCTCGCTCTCCTCGGGAACAGCCTGCTGGGCAGTTCTTACTTCGGTAATTCGACGGTGTTCGCTCAGACCAATCCTATGTACTACGATTACTCGTACAATCATTTGGACTGGTTTACCATGGAAAGTGAGCATTTTACGGTGCATTTCCAGGAGGGTAACGATCGCAGTGCACAGGTGGTGTCCCGAATTGCTGAAGAGATTTATGGACCCATCACCGAGTTGTATGAGCACGAGCCTGATGAAAAAGTCAGTATTGTACTCAAGGACAGAGAAGACTATTCCAATGGGGCCGCCTACTTTTTTGACAACAAAATCGATATTTGGATTCCTGCCTTGGATGCTCCCCTACGTGGTACGCACAACTGGATGCGTAATGTGATCACTCACGAATTTACCCATATAATTCAGATACAGGTTGGCCTTAAGCGAGAACGGCGTACACCTGCGGCCTATCTACAATGGTTATCATACGAAAAAGTACGCCGACCCGATGTGCTTTATGGATTTCCTAATGGGATTGCCTCCTTGCCTTTTGCCTCGCTCAACATACCCGCCTGGCTGGCTGAAGGAACTGCACAGTATCAACGCAAGGAATTAAGCTATGATAAATGGGATGCTCATCGAGATATGGTTTTACGTAACCGAGTACTTTCAGACAGCTATCTTAATCTACCGGAAATGGGTACTTTTACTTCCAAGACGTCCATTGAACGAGAAACTGTTTACAATCAGGGTTTTGCCTTTACTCGGTACATGGCCGAACGCTTCGGAGAGGTTGTTCTCAAAGACATAAGTCTGGCCTTGGGTCAAGATCAGGTGTTCGATGTGGCAGAAGCCATCGGGACAGCCACCGGCATTCCGGGGGAACAGGTTTTTGAGGATTGGATTAGCCGTTTGAAAGAAGAGTATTCGGTGGTAGAATCCCAAGTTAACAAATCACCATGGGCCGCGGATAGCGCAGAGGTTTGGCCGGTTGAAAGCGGTGGATTTTTTAATTTTTTCCCACGTATCCACCCTGAATCGGGTACGATTGCCTATGTTTCTAATCGCGAACGAGCAACTTCACGAATGTCGCTCTATATCCGTAAACTAGATGCGTTGGGTGAGGAACAAGATGCTTTAAACTTGGGTACTAATTCAGGTCTGGGTGCGGCGAGGCAGATTGTTGATAACATGAATGAGCCAAGCTTTCGACCAGCGATTACTGGTCATGCCCACATGCACGAATTAGAACCCCAGGTAAACTATATAAATACGTCATTTGATTGGAGCCCATCTGATAAACAACTCGTTTACGCTGTAAACAAGTACAACAGGTATGGCGAGGATTATCGAGACCTTTTCATCCACGATATTACCAGCAAAACAGACATTCGCTTAAGCCAGTCTGCCCGAGCAGAATCACCAGCATGGCACCCACAAGGTCATGGATTGCTTGCAGTGCAACAATCTAAAGGAACTCAAAATCTGGTTTGGATATCTTTACCTGATTCAGCTTATTGGAATGAACAAGTCGCCCAAGCAGTCGAATCAAATAGCCCTGAAATCATACTGGATAAGTGGGAAAAATGGACCTCCTTTGAAGATGGACAAACCATCTTTAGCCCTGTTTGGCATCCCAATGGTCAAAGAGTATATGGTGCTTACGCTTATTTAGGTGAACGGCAACTCTTTAGTTTTGATCCTGAGGAAGATGCATTTTACGCATTAACCGACGCTTCTTTTGATCTGCGAGATCCCTATGTAGATGCCTCTGGTTCATACTTGTATTTCAGCGCCGCTCCAAATGGTCGGTTTAACATTTATAGGGTAGTTCTCAATTCGAAAGGTTTTCCTATTCCAGATCGTATGGAACAGCTCACCGATGTAATTGGAGGTGCATTTATGCCGGTTGAGTACAATGACCGACTCTATTATTCCGAATACATAGCCAACGGATATACGCTACGGTCTCGTCCCATTCGCGCTGTTTCGATCTCAGAAAATGAGTTGGGCTTTAATTGGTTTGGGTATAATGAAACTAGCCAAGAACCCAATACTCAGCTTATTCAACCAGCAAGGGTCCCAGATACTCAAGGCAGCCTGTCTACCATTGCAGCACTGAACTACTTTGATGATTCGGACCTTACTACTATCCCAGAAGTAGCGTGGGCCTACGTCGACACGGGTTCTTTTTCATTTGATCTACCTACTATAGGGCAACCCGATGAACGGTCTCTACGCCGCTACACCGACACCTATACTCAAACCTCTTTCTTCCCTCTTATTCGCCTCGACAATTACACTCAACTCAATGGCCGTAACGGACAGCTTCTAAAAGCAGGTCAATTGGGTGATTTAGGTCAAAATTTGTGGCGTGATATGAAACCAGGGGTGTATATGGCTTCTCGTGATGTTATCGATCGCCTATCGATATTTGGTGGAATTATGGTTGGTTTAGGCTCTAAAAGTGCTAGCACCATTGGTGAATTTTTTCAGCCGAATCGTATTATTGAACTAGATCGAGACATCTTTTTCCAGGCAGAATATCGTGGACTCCCTTTCATTCAGCGTAGTTGGTCCCCTACTGTATCTATCGAAATATTTAACCTTCACCGCAATGTAGACGACGGGCTTTCCATTACCGAATACCCCTGCACCTCCTGCCTACCCGATACCGCTCGAGTCGATATTGGCTATGAAATTTGGCAGGCTGATGTATACCTTAGGTCAAAATTATCCCGTTATAGTCTTCTTGAACTTGGAGTAGGCTATTCTCCTTATCGCGTGAGTACCGATAACTTTTATTCTAGGGAACTAAAAGCCTTCATAACTGGATCATCTTCCGAATACTTCAAAGGGACAACCCTATCAGCTGCTTATAGCTTTAATTATTACAGCTACAGTACCGATTCCGATATTGCTCCACTGGGCTTCAAAGGGTATCTACGCTATCAGTATCAACCCTCAAAGCTCTTGGAAGAGTACGAAATAAAAGAGGGTTCACTGGTCCCCATCTTTAAAAATTCGCGTAACCACTCTACCGAACTACACCTTCGTTATGGATTTCGCACCTTCGGACAGCAGGCTTTTCAGGCCAGAGTTCGTGGATTTAGTTATTTCAACAACCCCAAGGATTCCTTTTATACCGACTATGTGGGTGGATTCTTAGGGCTACGGAGCTATCCATTTTTTGCCATAGGTGGAAGCACGACGGCCATGACCTCTCTTAGCTGGTTTGTGCCCATCCGCAAAAAAATAAACCGTCAAATTGGTCCCTATACCTTTGACAAAATGTATGCTAGGCTCTTTTTTGAAACGGGCAACGGCTGGTATTTAGGAGACTCCAACAACGTACCTGACATAATTGATAGCGGGCCTCGCCTCAAAAGTGGAATCGGCGGCGAGCTTCGAATTGCAACATCTGCCTATTATCTATTCCCCATTAAGTTCTTTGTTAGTGGAGCCTATGGATTCGATCGATTCTCGGTCGAACTTCCGAACGATTTTGTGACCCCTGCAACAGGGAATCGAGTCAATTACGGGGGTGAACTATTGTTTCACTTTGGCTTAACCTTTGATTTTGAATTGTTGTGATCCGCAAGTGGATACATATCGTGGCACCGCCGGATTCCAAACTAAGATTAGCCAAGCAACTAGGCATAAGTTTTATTCTGGCTGGCTTTTTTGGGCTGTTTGCAGTATCATCAACCAGAGTGGAAGCCCAATTAGATGTTCGGGTGAGTAGCTCGGGAGACGAATTCCGAGTTGTTGAGGGAGTCCGACCTTCTTTACTGCCTCTGCAGAATGTACGCTATACCGGTGTAAATCCACAAGGCAAAAAGCTTTTAAGGGCTCAATTATCAAGTCCTACGAGACCAATATGGCAGCAAAACCGGTTGCTTGAACCCAGTCGTAATCCCTCACCCGGGTTAGCTTTTTGGTCTTCGGCCCTTGCACCGGGTTCTGGGCAGGCTTTGCTGGGTTATTGGGGACGTACAGCAATTTTTGCGACTACAGAGATCGCAGCTTGGGTATTTTATAGTAAGAGACAGCAGCTAGCCAAGTATAATGAATCAGCATATGAGCAATATGGGAACACTTATTGGAGCCCTGTGGCTTACGCGCAATGGTTGGTTGATTATTCCAAAGCCAATAATTTAGTGAATGGCTACGAGGCTCTAGATGCCATGGTAGGTGGACTAACTCCGGCTTTTGGGGAGACGACCCAGGACTGGGGGAAAATTACCGAGGAGGCCATACGCGCCGTGGAAGTGCGTACGCGATTTATTTTCAACATACCGGAAGGCTGTGGAAGTTTTGAGCCCCCCTCCTGCGTAACTAGGTCAGAGTTTTCGCATGTACTCCAAAATTTTGGATCGCAGCAGTATTATGAGCTCATGAGTAAGTATTATCAGTTTCAGCCGGGTTGGCAGGACTTTCATGAGCAGCGTTTGGCCCAGGGAGCTACGCATGTATATCAATATTCATGGGATGCTACCATGCTTAGCGAACGATTTATTGAGGGGCGCGATCGAGCGGAGGAATTCAACAACCAGTACCGGAATGCAGGTAATGTGTTAAAACTGCTACTTGTCAATCATATGATCTCGGCTTTTGACGCTTATTTTAGTGCGAAACTCAGAGAGTCTAGATTGCAGATACAGACCGGATCGGTGCTTTCAGAGCGGGCTGTAGCTTTGGTTTGGCATTTTTGAAGGGGTGATTTATTTGCAGCTATTTCGTTGTGATAAACAGCATTTTTAGAGCCAATAGTTTATTTGTGGCTAAATCGCCGTATTTTATTAAGTATTGAAAACAGTTTAATCATTTCAACATAATTTCTACAACATCTATATGATTCGAAGTTTGCTTACCAACAAATATTTTTATCTACTTAGCCTCGGAGTTATTCTCATAGGTGCACTAGGATTGTTAGTTTTTGATAAAGTTCTAATGCCTCAATACACCCTGTACAACCAAGGAATAACAGTTCCCGATTTAACTAGGGTTTCTTTGAAGGAGGCAGCTGAGACCATTCG
This sequence comes from Balneola sp., assembly GCA_002720745.1. Lineage (GTDB taxonomy): Bacteria > Bacteroidota > Rhodothermia > Balneolales > Balneolaceae > UBA1275. The sequence continues at coordinate 12,379 of PBJO01000002.1, read as the reverse complement.
CTTGCTAGGGCTACGATATGAGGTATCTGATCGTCGATCAAATGCTGCCTTTCCTGCTAATTATGTATTGGATCAGGCGCCCGGCGCAAATACCATTGTCAAACCCAACCGAAAGGTTTATTTAACGGTAAATGCGGCTGTTCGCCCAACGGTGATTGTTCCTAATGTTACTAGTTTATCCCTTCGAAATGCTCAGGTGCAACTTCAAAACTATGGACTCGTAGTGGGCACTATTAGCTATGAAAGCTCTCGATTTAAAAATGTGGTGCTACAGCAATCCTTAACAGCAGGCGAGGCGGTGGATAAGGGGGCGGTTATAAATTTGATTGTAAGTGATGGTCTAGGAGATAAAATGGTGGTTGTACCAGAAATAGTAGGTCTTTTATTGCCTAATGCTCAGCTAAAGCTTCGCGAAGTAGGACTTCGAGTAGGGGAAATACGATTTCAACCCACCGAGGGACGAATACCTAATACCGTGCTTGATTTCAGCCCAAAAGTAAGCGAACTTGTTGAAGGTGAATCACTGAATTTGATAGTTTCTGAACGCTTTAATGCCGTAGAGGAAAATGAAGGTGGTGCGGTATTCACTGATTCTACCAACGTTGAAAAAAATCTGCAAAACAATGAAAATTAGGGATAGCGCTTTTGACGAAGCATACATTCGAATTCAATCAATATTATTTGATTAAGTCACATATAAAATAATTTTTTTTCATTAATTCGTGATATTTCATCCATATGAATTTTAAATTACCGATTTTAGCTCCTTCTATTTTAGCCGCTGACAAAGCTCAACTTGGCACTCAGGTTCAAGCAGTGCTCGATGGCGGTGCCCAATGGATTCACTGTGATATAATGGATGGGCATTTCGTTCCAAATATTAGTTTTGGGCCCAATGTTGTAGCATCAGTCTCACAAATCTCGAATGAGGCATTCATAGATGTTCACTTGATGATTGAGAATCCAGATCAGTACATAGAAAGTTTTTGTGACGCGGGAGCCGATCTTATCTCGGTACACCTAGAAGCCTGTATTCATTTACACAGGACCATTCAACTCATCCGCTCCCACGGAGCCATGACTGGAGTTGTGATTAATCCATCCACTCCTATTTCAGCTATCGAACCCATGTTAACCGAGGTTGATTTGGCACTCTTGATGAGCGTAAATCCTGGTTTTGGCGGCCAACAGTTCATCCCAGCCACCCTAAAGAAAGTGGAACAACTGGTTGCTCTGCGAGAAAAACATGAACTATCTTTCCTCATCGAAATTGATGGGGGCGTAAATTCCAAGAATATCGTTCATATTGCACAGGCTGGAGTCGATGTTTTAGTTGCAGGAAACGCTGTTTTTTCCGCAGAAAATATTACCAATAAAGTTACAGAACTACAGAGTCGCCTTTCGAATTTTAAGAGTAAATGACAGAAAACACCCGCTCATATTCCGAAGACCAAATCTCGACCGAGGGCGTTAGTCATGTCCAACTTTTCGGTTTAAATGATGAAAATCTGCGCCTACTCGATCAAGCCTTCCCAGAAACACGTTTTAATGCTCGAGGGGAGCGAGTCAAGTTAAATGGCCCTGATACGCAAATTGCCCAAGCTCGACTTGTTATCAAAGGAATGGTCGAGGTAGCTATTAGAGGTAAAGATGTTCTTGAGGGTGATGTTAAAACCTTAATCCGTCTCAATGGTAAAACTCCAAAAGCATTAACGATAGATCCTTATACTGGAAAAGGTGATGTTATTTTGTACACTCATCGTGGTGAACCTGTTCGAGCGAAGACTTCTGGACAAATTCAGATGTTTACTTCCACAGCGAAACATGACATAGTATTCGCTATAGGTCCTGCCGGAACCGGAAAGACCTATACCTCTGTTGCTTTGGCTATAAAAGCACTAAAAGAACGCAAGGTTCAAAAGATTATTTTGGCCCGACCCGCGGTAGAAGCTGGCGAAACTCTCGGGTTTTTACCGGGTGATTTACGTGAGAAGATTGATCCTTACTTGCGCCCATTATACGATGCTTTAGAGGATATGTTGGATCAAGAAAAACTGAATCTTAACCTACAAAAAAACATTATCGAGATCGCTCCACTCGCCTATATGCGCGGACGAACCTTAAATAATGCTTTTGTTATTTTGGATGAGGCACAAAATGCCACCAAAACTCAAATGAAGATGTTTCTGACGCGAATTGGATTCAATTCTAGAGCTATTATCACAGGCGATGTGACCCAAACTGACTTACCCCAAAAATATGAATCAGGATTGATCTCCATTCAACGAATATTACAGGGTATAAACGGCATCGATTTTGTTTATCTAGATGATGGTGACGTTGTTCGGCATAAATTGGTAAAGGATATAATTAATGCCTATGACCAGTATATACCTGAAGAAGTTAGACCAGTTAGCATGAAACTGAGCTCTTCAAAAAAAAACAGTGATTAGACTCTAGCCCACATGAAAAGTTGGTGTACCCCTCTATATGAAGGAACATTTTCAGTAGGCATGGATAAAAAGTTTTTTTCTATCCCAAGGGGTGGTAATGCTGCAAAAGGTGCTCTAAAAATTTCGTTGAATCCTTTTTTAGTGGTTAACGAACATCGCGTAATGCTCATCGATACGGGAATTGGATCTTTTGGGGAAGATACTGGAGTTGAGCGATTGTTTGAGAATCTTGAGCGCCATGGATTTGCCAATCATGAAGTGACCGATATATTTATGAGTCATCTACATTATGATCATATGGGTGGCTTAGCCCATCAGAATTCAGGGTTTTGGGAGCTTAGCTTTCCCGAGGCTAAATTGTGGGTAAGCAAGGACGACTGGCTCAGAGTGACAGCCAAAAAAGAGTTTTATGACGCCGAAAAAACCGAATTTATCTCTTTTTTGAATGCTCGAGCAAACATACATTTTTTGGAAGCAGAGGACCAACCATACCCTGAACTTCGAGTTGAACGCATTGGGGGGCATACGCAATTTCATCAGGCTCTTTGGTACAAAGATGAGGATTTGAATTTGATGATGGCCGGCGATGTGATGGCGACCCGGACGCAGGTAAATCGGGTATTTACTGCTAAGTATGATTATGATCCCGAGCAAAGTAAACTGCAGCGGGTACGTTTAGCTCGTAAGGCTTATGAGAAAGGATCTACGATTTTGGCCTATCATGACAAAGAGTGCTCGATGTTTCGAATCGTACGTCATGACCCCAAGCTGGGGTATGTGACCGAGCCAGTACGTGGAGGGCAGTCATGAGTGCTTGGTTAGGAAGTAGCTTTAATGCTTTAGGATCCAATTTGGAAATTATTCTTGGCCATTTGCAGGAACTGGGTTGCCCAAGGCAGATCCATGCTGGAATAATTCTAGGCTCAGGGCTCGGGGAGTATACCAAGGCGCTTAGCATCACACATACCATACCATATTCTGATATCCCCTCTTTTCCACAATCAACGATTGAAGGTCATTCTGGAATACTTATTTTTGGTGAACTCCAGGGTCTTAAGGTAATGGCCTTTTCAGGACGCTTTCATTTTTATGAGGGGTATGCGTTTGAAGAAACGCTCATTCCAGTCCGATTAACCAATGCACTTAAAGCGGACAAACTGTTGATTTCCAATGCTGCAGGAGGCATAAATTTAAAATATTCGGTTGGTGATCTCATGGTGATTGATCACATTATTCGGCCCCATCGCCGAATGATGCAGCAATCATCTAAGTGGAGTTGGAATATGAAAAACTATGCTGATCTGGCCTTTGAAACGGCGAAGAATTTGGGCTTACCAGTACACCGTGGCAATTATCTTTATGTATTTGGGCCTAATTACGAAACTAAAGCCGAAATTCATGCATACCGGACAATGGGTGCTGATGCCATTGGAATGAGTACTGCCGCCGAGTTGATGGAAGCCACCCTCTTAGGCTTACCGACTGTGGGTATTTCACTTATCACCAATGCTGCTGCTGGAATTACCGGAAAAGCCTTAAATCATGATGAGGTCAAAGAAGTAGCCAATGCGCGAAAAGATGATTTTTCCCGCCTGATGAGCCGGTTGATTATTGGGAATTGGGTTTAGGCATGGCAATTTTATTCTTTGAACATTTTATATAGGTATTTTGAATAAAAAACATAACTTTTAGTAACTATATAAATAACTTGTATTTATATCTGGTTGCAACAAACCAGCTCCTATTGCGTCGCAGCTACTCTCGGAATGGTCAGAATCGATTTCTGACGACCATCCAAATACCAAACTCCACGCTCATCGAAATAGGCATCCTCCTCTAGCATGATTCGAATTTCTTTTTGCCACTCCTGAATATAACTAGCTGCATTTAACTCGATGGAATAAGCTGTATTCAAATGGAGCGGATAATCTCCAGTTCCCGGCACTCCCCCCTGCGAATCCCACATACCCAAGGTTGTCCCTGCAGCATGGCCATGATAGCCAATAGGATGGGTATAGATAGACGGTTTAATGCCTTCTTCTATGGCCTGAGCTCTAGACATCGCTAACACCTCATTCCCGGTACGACCTTCTTCAAAGTTATTGGTGAAAATATCCTGTAATCTATTTCCACGATCAAATGCGTCAACTAGGTAGGCTGGTACTTCAGTTTCTCCCGGTTTAAGCATATAAAAATGCTGCTGTGTATCTGTATTTAGCCGCAAGTAGGTAATGCCAAAATCTACATGAAGCAAGTCCCCAGGCATTATGATATCCTCTGATGGTCGAGAATCAAAGCTTCTTAAGTGATCAAATGACTCAGGGTCAACTCGTTGGATTGAAACGCTCGGATGGAACCAGGTAATCAAATTTAGATCCCGAACACGCTCGCGCAACCACCATATCACATCCTCGGTAGATGTAATACCTGGGTGAATAACCCGCTCCGAAAAGGCTTCTTCTAAAATACCATGAGCAATTCGCACAATATGAGGGTAAAGATCACGTTCTATGACCGAACGTGTTTCCAACCAACCTATGGCCACTTTCTCAGCCGAAACCACCCGAGAAGCATATTTACTGCCAATGTTATCCAATAAAAGCTCATAATCCGTTGCCACAATTCCGTCGGCTAAGCCCCAATACTTCGAACGATTCACCCCAATTCGCTGTGGATCCCGCTCCACAATTATTTCTCTGAGCCGCTTCCATTGATCAGGCTCCACTTCCTTATCCCAGGCCTTTTTAAACACCTCACCCACATCATATCGCGCTACAGCCAAGGTCTCCAAGCCTTTACCAAGTCCTTGATCATAAATCACTAGTATAGTTCTCCGCCTTGCCGCTAACCATGTCGCAGGCAACATAGTCTCAATCACCGGATCCTCGTTGTACTCTCTTGATATAATAATCCACATATCAATTCCTTCCCTTTGCATTATATTTGGAAGTACTGTTTTGATTCGATCGGCCAGCACTTCATCAATCACCTTGGCTCGTTCCTTCATCGACAAAATAGCCGATTCTGAGACCTGGTCCCCCGTTTGAGCAACAGTTTCCGCAGACTGCAAGCTGCATATTACTACAAACAACAAAGTACAAGCTGAAAGCAGTAGATTCCTGTTGTTGATCGTAATATTCGTTGTATGTTTTATTGTAGCTGCTTTCATTATGTATTGATTAGGTTTAGGTTATCGATTTCAGTTTTTAATGCTTAGTTAGCAGGAAATAGATTTGTAATCTGCTTTAATTTCGCTTGCATGAAGTAGAATTATAGTCCACCTTAAGCTAAATGTGGTTTATAATGCCTCGCATTCACCATTTTAATATAAATTCTATACTATACAGCTACAAATTGTTGTCCCATAACAACCCGCTCCCCAAACACTATAATCTCTGTCATAGAGCCCCTTCGAACCTATTAGGTCTTCATTGTTGGGTTTGCCTTCAATTCAACTCTAACATTTTTTGATATACTCCATAGACTAGATAAGATATCCACTACACTTGCCCTACCTGGTTGCACTAACTAGTGATCCAACAGCATTTCAAGGCCTGTTTGAGGTGTTCCATTTCTTCTTCCAAGCCCAGTGTTATACGAATCCCATTGGGAATGCCAAAAGGCGAGAGTTGGCGCACGATTACACCCAAGCGAAGCAGAGACTCGGTAATGAGAAGGGCCTGAGTTTCATCAGGAGCCAATAACATAACAAAATTAGCCCAGGATGGAACATGAGGAATATTATGACGGGTTAAAATGCCTCTAAATCTCGGCGAGCTTTTTGGGTCTGATGAATTGATTTGGTTAGAAAATGATCATCCTCTAGCGCTGAAATAGCTGCTGCTTCACTAATTCCGGAGGGTTCAAACGTATTTTTAGTTTTCCAAAGCGTTTTTATTAATTGCGCTGGACCAAGGGCATAACCTACTCATAAAGAGGCCAGTCCATACGCCTTCGAAAAGGTGCGCAGAATGAGAGTATTCTGGTGTACAGCCGTATTCTCTTGGTTGATAATTGGTAGCGAATCAGGATAAAGAGGGTTTCCGCGGGTAAATTCAACATAGGCTTCGTCGAGAATCAACATCACCTGTTCAGGCAAGGTGCGCATGAGCAGCCCTAGCTCCTCGTTAGTAATAATGGTGCCAGTGGGATTGTTTGGGTNAGCAATGTACACCGCCCTGGTTCGTTCGTTAATGCTAGCCGCAATGGCCCCAATATCGAATCGATAATCGGATTTTAGAGGAATTTAAACAACGGGTATTTGATGAATGTGAGCTTGAATTTTGAGCCCCAAAAAGNTGGCCGATACTGTAACGATTTCGTCTTCAGGACCAAAAAATGTGCGGCAANGCAGACCCAATAAACTCTCTTATCCTGCCCCAATAACCAGTTGCTCTTGCTCACAGGATAGTTTAGTTGCTAACTTGGCGCGTAGATTATTAGCTAATGCTGATGGATAATTATTAGCAACCTGAATGGCCTTCCCTACCGCTTCGGGAACACCCGGCGCAAAGCCCCACCTATTTTCATTGGAAGCTAGCTTTGAAATTCTTGATGGCTTATAAGTCACCACCACTTCGTCTATAGTTTTTCCAGGAACATAGCCTTTTAACCCTCGAATGTGTGTTGGGATAATCTCNAACANATCGCGCTCAAATGACATATAATTGAATTTTCGATTAATTATCTATCTATAAGATAATAGCCTAGCTTTTCATTTACTAGCACCATAAGAAGTTGTATTTTAATCTCATGAATAATTTTAAAATCAAAAAAAATATTGTCATTACTGGGGCCAGCCGAGGGGTTGGTTTGGCTACTGTTAAGTATTTATTATCTGCCGGACACCGCGTCTTTGGTCTAAGTAGAAGCGAAATGGACCCTAAATTACGCTCATTTTCCGCCAAACAGCCGGGCGAATTACACTGGCATACTACCGATACCGACCTCGCGTTAATATCCAAAGCCATTGCAGGAGTTTTACCGGATAACGAACAGCTTGATGGGCTTATCCACAACGCCGGACTACTCATCAATAAACCCTTTTCTGAAACATCAGAAGCCGACTGGTTAATGCAATTCGAGGTAAACGTATTTATGGTACTCCGTTGGACACGTGGGCTTGAATCATTGATGGGACATGGGAGTCATATTGTGCACATTTCCAGTATGGGCGGGGTACAGGGTAGTTCTAAATTCCCTGGGCTCAGTTTGTACAGCGCAGCAAAAGGAGCAGTGAATATCTTCACAGAAAGNTTGAGTNCCGAATGGGTTGAACGAGGGATAGCAGTAAATGCCTTGGCCCTAGGAGCGGTGCAAACCGAGATGTTAAATGAGGCTTTTCCAGGGCTTCAAGCTCCGGTAGAGCCCAAAGTGATGGGCGCATATATCGCCGACTTTTGTTTGAAAGGGCATCATTTATTCAATGGCAAAATCCTGCAAGTTGCCATGCAAAATCCTGCCTGAATTTTTGTATTATCAACACATACTAATTATTATATGTTTTATTCGATCCTTCGCTGATTTTAATACTCACTTTTATATTATGGTACTAAAAAAAATGTTATTAAGAGCAGTTGCTGCAGCGATTATTCTAGTTCTATCTTGGGCTATTCAANCTTACAAAGCGACTGCCCAAACTATCAATNCCTTGGGTGAAAATACGCTCAATGGAGCAGTCACAGGAACACTTCTAGGTGGGGCTAGTATGGCCTTAACAGACGATACTGATTTTTATTCACTACGAGTAGGCTTGGGATTAGGCACTTTATACGGGCTTGGAGTCGGGGCTTATGACCTACTCCAAACAGGAGGTAATCCTGGAATTGTATCAGGAATTTTCAATGATGGACGTAACTCTACGATCATTGTTCTTTTAGATACTTTCTATGGTGCTGCTGCTGGAGCTGTTGTTGCTACCTCCGTCATGCTTGTTGCTAATGAACCGCTAGTGCAAGGGCTTCNATACGGTACTGGAGCAGGAGCTATCGCTGGATTTGGCTTCGGACTNTTTGATACCTTTGTTTTAGCTAATCGATCTACTACCTTGGCTTTTATGCAACCTGGCAGCTACGAAATTCCTGTTCAAAGTGAAGGAACTTGGCAGTTGAAACAACAACCTGGAATAGATTTCGTTAGGCTTTCAGTAAGCTTTTAAGTTAAANGAATGCTAGATTTTGAACATTTTTTAGGGACTTATAATNATGGTAGTCATTTATCGTTTTAAGCATCCCCCTTTCATTATATTTGCCACCCCTTTTTGATCTATTTCAGCTAAAGTCTTTATTACTTCTCTAACCGTTTGCATATGTCCTGTGAGCGAATGGTGTAATCCATCAGGAATATAATGCCAAGCTCGAGGGCCATTTTCACCCATTCGTTCTGCTTTTGGATCAACAATACCACCTATTTTCCCCGTTACAATATCCTGAACNGCCCTTAAATCTTCTGATTGGATACAAAAATCATAAAGTGCATGCTCGATAAGTAAATCCATAATGACAGCTGCAGGACTAACCCATAAAGGTGGGTGTTCGAGAGTTTGGTTCAAAATATCCTGAATAGCTTGAATATTCTCCCATGTATCCGAAAGTGGAATTAACGTCCTATCCGGATAGATTGCCAGACGCTGTGCATCAAAAGTACCAAGTGCGATGANTACCCAATCTGGATTATGTACCAAGATATCGCGATCTAAACGGCGTAAAGCATCCGTAGTTGTGTCATATGCCTGACTGGCGTTAATCCATTTCAAATTTNTTTGCTCTTTACCTATATCAATTAGATGACTTAAAATATAGACCCAACCCTGAGCATCTAAACTTATAGAATCACCCAAAATAGCAATACACTCTTCACCGTCGAACGGTAAAGCATCGAGTTGATCCACTATTTCATCTTCTTTAAGTAGTTCAAGAGCCGATTGCCTAGCATTTTCTTGAAGATTAGCTTTAACTTCTTTTAATTCTTGCTCTGTCCACCCAAGTAAAGCCGCTTCAATTGTTGTGCAATTCTTCCCTGGAAACAATGGAAATTGTGAAGATATGTTCAAAAAGGGTAATATATACTGCTCTAAAACACCTCTTTCTTCACTATTTTGACTAGAATTAATGTTCGGTTTCATCAAATGTATCTAAGGTTATCAGCTAGTGAGCGAGTTGGTTTTGCAGTGTAAACCATGAGCTGTTATCATGGTATGCATCAACTACATCGGAGAGTTTAGTATTTGCAAATTGACTCATAATGGCCTTTACCTCTTCCTGTACATTGATAATAGCATGATTAATTAACTCTTTATTGAACCCTTGATGACCTAGATTTATGGTGAATTCCATAGAGATTATCCTTCCCAAAGCTTTTCCTAAATCGACTAATTTACGTTGTGACATCCTCATATCAATCTCAAAATTTAGTACATCTTTAAAATAGTCCGAAGACTGAACTGTTAAATCATACCCTTTTAAGAAATCGTATAAGTTGGTGCTTTTAACCTTTCTCATTGCTTTCATTATGGACTCAGTAATCTGTTGATACAATATATCGTTGGATCCTTCAAAGATTTGAAATGGCCTACTATCAACTGTACTTCTACCTGCAATGTGATCTAACCTGTAACCTTTAGCGCCAGTGAGTTGGAGAAGAGATTGCGAAGCCTTTTGCATATAATCTGTTAAAACCGACTTAATGGCATTAGCCTCAACATCCATTTTTGCTGTATTTTTCGTCAGAGGTACGTTAATAGCCGTAAAATTACACATAGCTGAGCATACCGTAAAATAGGATTGAATTTGGGAAACCCTAGAACGAACTTGGTCGTAATTCAATAAAGTAACACCACCCACTAGTCGTTCTCGACAATGTTGAACAGCTTCATCCATCATTCTCCTGAGAAAGCCCATACCCATACCAGGAAATTGTAGCCTACTCCTATGTAGTAGATCCAACATTAAAGTTATACCTGTACCCTTAGGAGTTAATTTATGAGTTTCAGGCACAGTTATGTCTACCTTATTTCGGCCATAAGGAAGCATATACAATCCGAGATTATTATAGTATTCTTTCACTTCAATACCACCATTTCTTGTATCATGTACAAAAAACGATACGTCTCGTCCAAGTTCACCTTCTGCGTTTTTTTCTCTAGCAGTCATAATCCAATAGTCGGCCATACCGGTAAGGCCGGCCCAGTGCTTGGTTCCTTTTATTGAGTAAAGCTGGGTTGAGGCGTCATATTCTACACTTGTTTGCATTTTTAAAGCCTCCGAGCCAAAATTAGGCTCGGTAATCATAAGACCTCCCATCTTAGCTTTATTAATGACCCTATTAAATACATCGTTTTTAGCCTCCTCAGAACCGTAGTTAGCTATAGGCTGAAGAAATAAAGCCCCATTAATACCCATCATCAAAGATAAGGGCAAGGATTCATAGGAACTAGCTTCCAACATGCTCAAAGCCTCTGCTGTATGTCCGCCAAAACCATCATATTCTGAAGGGATAAACGAAGCTAGGGGAATGGACTTGAGAATGTCAAATAAATTCTCTTCTGATATACCACGCTTCATTGCCTCTTCAGAGGTTTCACGCTCTTTTTTGAAAATCTTAGCTAACTTATTCTTGTACTGTAATAAAAATGAATCGAAATCGATCATATACTATTCCTAGTTAATTGTTCTATGCAAGTTATATTGCTGGTCTTAATCTGAGTCGAGTGTCAATTAAACACCAAATATACGATTTATTTTCTATGATGGTTATCATAAAAAGCCTCCGGTTGCTGGACAACAGGAGGCTTGTAAAAAGAGGAGGCGGCGACCTACTCTACCGCAATGCAGTACCATCGGCGCTACAGGGCTTAACGGCCGTGTTCGGGATGGGAACGGGTGGAACCCCTGTGCCATAGCCACCTCACAAAATCAATGTACTGGGAAGCTCTTTGTCATAATGCCCCTGAGAAGAGGACGCATAGAACGCGCAAGTAGTAATTTTGTAGCACGCTTAGTGGTGTCTATTTACTGATTAAACTGCACCCGAGGCAGAGCCACAGGTGCAAGCCCTATAAATAAAGCCAATGGCCTAATTAGTACGGCTCAGCTAAACATGTTACCATGCGTACACTTACCGCCTATCAACCTGGTCGTCTTCCAGGAGGCTCATAGGGAATACTTATCTTGGAGCGTGCTTCGCGCTTAGATGCCTTCAGCGGCTTATCACTTCCGCACATAGCTACCCTGCGATGCATGCGACCACACAACAGGTGCACTAGCGGTGCGTCCACTCCGGTCCTCTCGTACTAGGAGCAGCCCTCCTCAATATTCCTACGCCCACAGCAGATAGAGACCGAACTGTCTCACGACGTTCTGAACCCAGCTCGCGTACCGCTTTAATTGGCGAACAGCCAAACCCTTGGGACCTTCTCCAGCCCCAGGATGCGATGAGCCGACATCGAGGTGCCAAACCTCCCCGTCGATATGAACTCTTGGGGGAGATAAGCCTGTTATCCCCGGAGTACCTTTTATCCTTTGAGCGATGGCCCTTCCATGCGGTGCCACCGGATCACTAAACCCCACTTTCGTGCCTGCTCGACCTGTATGTCTCGCAGTCAAGCACCCTTATGCTTTTACACTCTACGCACGATTGCCGACCGTGCTGAGGGTACCTTTGGGAGCCTCCGTTACTCTTTAGGAGGCGACCGCCCCAGTCAAACTACCCACCATACACTGTTCCCTCGTAAGGGTTAGACTTCACCTGTAACAAGGGCGGTATTTCAAGGGTGACTCCCCACAGCCTGGCGACCATGGTTCGCAGTCTCCCGCCTATCCTACACATGTTACAGCTAAAGCCAATGTAAAGTTGTAGTAAAGGTTCACGGGGTCTTTTCGTCCCGCTGCGGGTAATCGGCGTCATCACCGATACCACAATTTCACCGA
>PBJO01000001.1 GCA_002720745.1 Balneola sp. | reverse complement strand
AATTGATTCGATAGATCAACAAATATTGGACTTATTGGTTGAGCGTGGACACATCGTTAAACAAGTTACCGAAACAAAATTAGCCCATCAGTTACCTGTCTTTGTGCCTATACGGGAGCAAAAAAAAATAACTGCGTTCAAAGAATTAGCACGGGAAAGAGGAATAGACCCTCTTTGGGCCGAAGATTTTTTACGGTTAATCATGGGTTCATCCAGGCAGAGCCAGTCAGAAGCCGCCTTTCCACGCTCTACCCAAGAGCCTAAACATATCATCTATATAGGTGGTGATGGTGGTATGGGTAAGTTGTATAAACGCATTTCAGATCAAACGGGTCATATAACAACATCTATTGATAAGGGGAATTGGTTTGAATTAGATAAAGCATTAGAGACGGCGGATATGGTTATTATAACGGTACCTATTCACGTGACGGAATCTGTAATAAAGAGGTTACAAGGAAGATTACCCGAGGATATAATTTTGGCTGATTTTACTTCCAACAAAAGGGCCCCACTGGATCACATGAAATCTATTCATAATGGACCCATACTTGGCCTTCACCCAATGCACGGCCCTGATGTAGAAAATCTTTCGAAGCAACTTATGGTAGCTTGCCCAATACAGTTTCCTGAGCAAAGTCGATGGTTCGTGCAACAATGTGAACTTTGGGGCATGCGATTGATCGAAGCAGTGGCCGAAAAACATGATTATGTAATGCATTTAGTTCAGGGGTTGCGACATTTTGTAGCCTTATTACATGGTTCTTTTATGAAACACTACGATTTGAATCCCAATGACATATTAGATTATTCATCGCCTATTTATAGGGCAGAACTTATGATGACAGGTAGAATATTCGCTCAAAGTGCGGAATTATACGCAGATATTGTGTTTTCTAGTGGAGAACGCCGTGAATTATTGCTTAAGTTTTTTGAACATCATGCATTATTAGCTGAGATGGTTAAAAATAATGATCGGGACGGCTTTATAAAAGAATTTGAGAAGGTTACCGATTTCTTTGGATCATTTGCAACTAAGGCACTAGAAGAGTCTGGGTACCTTATTAACCGGTTAGCGGATCGTTTCGCATAGATAGTAGGTGATTAATTCAAAAAATTAGATATGAGATTTAATAGCTTGTTAAACTGTATTGGTATTTATGAGGTTCAAAAAAATTATATTTGAGGAAGGTATGCAAATAGATCAGGTTCTGTCAAAGAGTGGTCATAGAATAATCAGTATATTTCTTTGAGCCTTCCAAGCTGAAATAGGCTTGACAACTAAAGAATTTTAAATAAATAGAAAACAAAATATTCCTAATTTCTATTCCAAGGGCATTATGAATCGCACTAAAGTAATATCGGGCATACAGCAAATTGGTATTGGAAACACTGATGTAATACAAACTACAGAGTGGTATCGCCGTCACTTTGGAATGGATATAATGGTTTTTGATGATGAAGCAACGGCCAATCTCATGCTTCCTTACACAGGTGGGAAACCACATAATCGCCGTGCCATTCTTAGTTTAAGTATGAGAGGTGGGGGAGGGTTTGAAATATGGCAATACACCTCTCGAACCCCAACCCCGATGAAAGGAGAGGTGTATCTAGGTGATTTTGGGATTAATGCGGCTAAAATAAAAACTGTGAATATTCAAAAGAGCTACGAAGAGTTTAATATGAAAGGACTTAATGTGGTTACTTCTCTGCAAAATAATCCAGTGGGAGAGCCTCATTTTTTTGTTAAAGATCTTCATGGTAATCTTTTTCAGGTCATTGAAGGGCAGTCTTTTTTTCGGAAAAAAGAACGAATGCTGACCGGAGGTGTAGTGGGTGTAGTAATTGGCTCCAGCGATATTGATCGATCCTTAACACTCTATCAAGACATTCTTGGGTATGATAATGTGATTTATGATGAGGAGCGGATATGCAATGATTTTGAAGGGCTTAATGGGGCTGGCGTTCCTTATCGCCGCTGTTTAGTTCGGCATTCACAGCCCAGAAAAGGAGGTTTCAGCGCTTTGTTTGGTCCAACTGAAATTGAACTTGTTCAACGCATTGATACTGAGGCAAAACTAAGCCCGCCAAAAAAATTATATAAGAATAGATACTGGGGTGATCCTGGGTTTATTCATTTATGCTTCGACGTACAGGGAATGGATGTGCTTAAACAGGAATGTGGATCGAAAGGATACCCTTTTACCGTCGATAGTGCGAGTAGTTTTGATATGGGAGAGGCTGCAGGTCGTTTCACCTACATTGAAGATCCTGATGGCACATTAATTGAGTTTGTTGAAACTCATAAGGTTCCAATAGCCAAAAGGTTTGGTCTATTTGTGGATATGACCAAGAGAGACCCTGAAAAATCGTTGCCCAAGTGGATGCTTCAGGCTCTATCATTAAGCCGCATGAAGTCTTTGTCCTAGTATAATCATACGGTCACGCCCCATTAGTGTTTGCTTTCAACATGAAAGAAAAATCACCGATTGAAGGCATTTTTTAGGTAATTACTGAAGTTAAACGGGTCTAATGGGGCATCTTTACGAAGATACAAAGGATGATGTGGGTGCCCTTTTTTGGATCGGGACCCTCTAGTATAAAAGTCGAGATTGAAACTATTTATGCCTTCATGTATATCGGATAAACATCGCAATAAATAGGGACGTTTCTCAATTAACGTTCCCCAAGCGCACCATACATGAACTTGAGATTGCTGACTAAATTCATGTAAGTAATGCCGAATCCAATATAGATTTTCTTGATGGAGTATCGGCTGAAACTTTTTATGCATTTTATCAGGATTGGTGGCACGTTGAGGGTACAGATTCAACATTAACCAGCCATCATATCCGTGATCCCTAGCAAACCTAGCAACGGAGGCTACGGTTGGGTCTAGGCGTTCTGGAGTTGCTATACTTGGATTTACCCCAAAACAGACAAATGGGCGAGATCCCCTTTTCCCCAACGAATATCGAGTTTTTGGGTCAGAATAATTGTAAATCCAGGTCTTCTTGCTTATGTCTTGTATCAAATGCATTAGTGTATCGCTTCTTCCTTTAACACACTATCTGCAGCCAAAAAATAGTTGGAGGAATTCCCCAAAAACTTTTTGAATCGCTTGGTGTTATATTGTACCATTCTCTTAGATAATGGTTCTTATTTCGTCCAAAGGCTTTTTTTCTATGTCCGGCACTTGTACATCTTTTTCAGGGAATCCACAAACTAACAATAAAAAAGCTTTTTCATTGGAAGGCCTATCAAGTACTTTGTTTAAAAATCCCATTGGGCTAGGTGTATGTGTAAGCGTTGCTAGTCCTGCATTATGCAAGGCGGTGATAAGTATACCGGTGGCAATTCCAACCGATTCTTTTACATAATAGTGCTTTTCTTTTGTTCCGTCGTCTTTTCGGGTATAGCTTGCGCTAAAAATGGCAATAAGAGCAGGAGCTTCTTCCAAAAAAGGCTTTTCTTCGGTAGTTTGAAAGGCTTCTAGATCCTGTAGCCACTCCTGTGTAGCTCGCCCATTATAAAATAAATATTCTTCTTTTTCAGCAGCTATTCGCAGCTTTTTTTTGATTAGTGGATCGGTAATCACTACAAAGTGCCAAGGCTGTTTATTAGCTCCATTAGGAGCAGTACCAGCGCTTTTTATACACTTATCGAGCACATCTATTGGAACCTTTTTGGATGAAAACGAGCGAACACTTCGGCGTTTTTTGATAAACTCATAGAAATCGTTAGACCGTGCGCGCATTTCCTCCGTGTTATATCTGGAATATTCATCCCAAACACGGAAAGGAGCAGAATCTGGCATAGGGCAGGAGTTTAATTAAATGTCGTATTGGGAAATATAGGCCTAGTTTTTAAATCTAGTGTAAATCAGCAGTATAAATATACTATGTCTAATCTAAAGGAACTTCGGATAAAACAATAGGAAGCAGACCAATGTCTATTTTAGCCACAAAAATAGTAAGAATAGTGAGGACATGAGAGACTCTAACTATACGAATAGCCATGAAGAGATAATTATAATATACGAAAGCAACGAAATGGAGTTTTTAATGATCCCATCTCAGAGATACAGACCGGAGTTGTTTGTGTTACTGTTAACGTCTAAACAAAGTACTAATAACAAACCAAATATTTTCTTTTCTCTCAGCTAACCTTCTGCTAAAATAAGGGAACCAATCTGTCCCAAAGGGGACATACACTCGAGTCGGGTAACCAAGCCTGTTCAAATCGGTCAGCCCCTGTTCGCGAAGTCCATAAAGCATTTGAAACTCAACCCTAGAAGAGGGGATATCATAGTCTGCTAGATAAGACCGAACACGACGTATGAGCTGGTCATCATGGGTTCCAAAACGGGGAAAGGCGGTGCTATTAATAAGTACTTCTGCGTACGCATTAAAAGCCTCTCGAATGTCATAGATCTTTTGATAGGCCTTTTTTTTGGTTTCTTTGTATGCGCCTTTTACCAGTCGGATATCTGCGCCTAAGCCAGCTAATTCAGCAATATCCTCTTTGCTTCTATGCAGCATCGCTTGAATTACTGTACCTATATGTTGAGAGCCATATTCGGCGTGCGCTCGTTTGAATAAATCAAGGGTAAGACTGGTGTAGGCGCCGCCCTCCATGTCAATTCGAACAAATTGATCATGTACCCGTGCATGTTCCATTATACTAAATAAATTGTCGGCACAATATTCCACATCGATGTCCAGGCCAAGCATGGTTAACTTAATCGATATTCCACTCAACAATTTATGTTGTTTAATTCCTTTGAGTACCTCAACATAAGCCTTTACGTTATCTTCAGCTTGAGTACGTGAATATATATTTTCCCCAAGTAAATCAAGCGTAAGCTGATGCCGGGCTTGATTGAGTTGTTTAGCAGCGGGCAGGCTTGATGAAAAACCTTCTCCTGCGACAAATCGCTTGGCGAAAATAAAAGGTAATTTCATAGGGTTAATAAGGCTTTTTGATATTCAATTAATTGTTAATGATGATAAGTGTTAGGAAACAAACCAATTGTCTCTAAGCGCATACAAACAGAACGTGTAAAGGTACGAGTTTTGTTTAGATTATCTATCTAATAGTAACCTTTTTTGCTCATTTCGTAGAGATATATTTATTTGTATAAACATTATTGGTTTGCAACCGCAGGCATATCACTAAAGGCATGGACATCAGGAGGCCTTGTTTCTGTTAAATATTATAAAGTTAAGTTATAGTTTATTTTTCAAAGCAAGATTCCCATTTTCCTATTAGCTAATTAAGAAATTTATTAGGATTGGGCTGCTCATTTTTTCTTTTGAGGAATAGGTGGTATTTTTAAGTAATGGAAGAAATGAAAGAAGAAAATAGCAAAGAAAGGGAACGCTTAAGCTTTGAGGAAGCTTTAAATGAATTGGATGAAATAGTTCAACAGTTAGAAAAAGATAACGTGTCATTAAATCGTTCTATTGAACTGTATCAAAGAGGGGTTGAACTCTCAAAAAAATGTTCAGATTTACTTGAGGAAGCGGAATTAAAGATTAAAGAAGTTCAGTCAAGTATGAATTAATTTTTTGGTTATTTTATGGATCCAATCAACCATATGGTGGATAATAGTTCTTTAGAGTACACCCCCACACCGGGTCCCCTGTTAAAGAATATACAATCCCCTGCAGACCTAAAAAAACTCCCAAAAACGCAACTACGGGAGATTTCAGACGAATTACGCCAATTTATCATTGATACAGTATCGATGCATGGAGGTCATTTTGGGGCTTCTTTAGGGGTTGTGGAATTAACGGTTGCTTTACATTATGTCTATAACTCACCCCAGGATAGTATTATTTGGGACGTTGGACATCAAGCTTATGGGCATAAAATTCTTACAGGCAGGAGGGATAAGTTTTATTCAAACCGCACTTATAAAGGTTTATCAGGTTTTCCTAAGCGTTCAGAAAGTGTGCATGACGCATTTGGAGTAGGGCACTCGTCTACCTCTATTTCAGCGGCTCTTGGTATGGCAGTAGCAAACGATCTGAATGGCACCGGTGACAAAGTAGTTGCTATTATTGGTGATGGCGCGATGACAGGAGGACAGGCTTTTGAAGCCCTTAACAATGCCGGCTTCATGAATAAAGATGTATTAGTCATACTTAATGATAATAATATGTCAATTGATCCTAATGTTGGGGCTTTAAATGAATATCTAGCAGATATTACTAGTAGTAAAACGTTTAATCGAGTTCGTGACGAAATTTATGATTTGTTAGGACATTTTAAGTCGGCCGGTGAAACTATGCGCAGAATAGCATCCAAGTTAGAATCTGCTATTACTGCAGCAGTGACACCTGGATCCCTTTTTCGATCATTTGGCTTTAAATATTATGGTCCTGTTGATGGCCATGATGTAGATAGTCTTAGAAAAACACTTGAAGATCTAAAAAGTATTAAAGGCCCAAAACTTTTACATGTAGTTACGGTTAAGGGCAAAGGTTTTGCCCCCGCAGAAAGAGAGCAAACTAAGTGGCATGCTCAAAGCTCACCGTTCGACAAAATAACAGGAAAGTCTCTTTCAGCTCCAACAATTAAAATAACAGCACCAAAATACCAAGATGTGTTTGGCGAAGCTCTAGTTCAGTTAGCTCAAAAAAACGAACAAATTGTGAGTATGACACCCGCTATGCCAAGTGGGTCGAGTTTATTACCTATGATGCATGCTTTTCCAGACCGTGCATTTGATGTTGGAATAGCGGAACAACATGCTGTAACTTTTGCGGCAGGTCTGGCAGCACAGGGTAAGAAAGCTTTCTGTGCTATTTATTCTACCTTCTTGCAACGTGGTTTTGATCAATTGGTGCATGACGTAGCCATCCAACAACTTCCAGTTGTTTTTTGTATTGATCGCGCAGGTGTAGTAGGTGCTGATGGGCCCACTCATCACGGAGCGTATGACATAAGTTATTTACGGGCGGTACCAAATTTAATTATATCTTCGCCGTTGAATGAGCAAGACCTTAGAGACATGATGTTTACCGCGTCGGAATATAATGAAGCTGCCTGGGCTATACGCTATCCAAGGGGAGCTTCAACTGGAATGATTCTTAGAGATAATTTTGAGAAAATAGCCATTGGAAAAGGGAAAAAAATCAGAGATGGCGAGGCCATTGCGTTAGCAACATTTGGGCCAATAGGCAAATATGCTGTTGAAGTTTGTAAGGCATATGCTGCTAAAGGGATTCAAGTTGCCCATTATGATATGCGCTACGCAAAGCCGCTAGACACCCAATTACTCAATGAAATAGCCTTAAAATTTGACCATTTGATTACATTGGAAGACGCTGCGGTGGTTGGCGGATTTGGAAGCGCAGTTGCAGAATATTATGCTACTTTAGACATGGATTCATTAGCGGAGACACTGTCCAGTGAGAACAAAAACTATCCACCTAGGCTGCACATGATGGGCTTGCCGGATCGAATTATCGAACATGGGACCCAGCGTGAACTACATGATGAAGTTGGTATTGGCCCAGATGGCTTACAGAAAAAAATAGCTTCTATTCTTGCTCAAAAAAAAATTTCGGAGTTCAGTAGCTGATAATCAGCTTTTGTATGAGTTTAGGATTACATGATTTTGATTTCGAGTTGCCGGAACGGTTGATTGCGCAGTATCCTGTGCATCCTAGAGATCATGCTAAATTATTAGTTTATGATCGAGTAACACAGTCTATTCAAGATTGCTTTTTTTATGAGTTAGATAACTTGTTAAACCCGGATACCACTTTGGTGTTAAATAATACTAGGGTTGAAAAATGCCGATTGCTTTTTGAAGATGGAAAAATGGAGGTTTTTGTTTTGGAGACTATAGATCCATATTGTGTTCAAGCATTGGTTAGGCCTGGAAAGAAGTTTAAAGTGGGAAAAACTATTTCCCTAGCACCGAGCCTACGAGCTCAAGTACTCTCTATATCTGAAGGTGGATTACGGACATTGAGGCTTTCTCACACATACGATGACCCTATTTTTGAATCTTTCAAGCACACTCCTTTGCCTCCCTATATTGTACAAAATGAAGCATTATCAGAGGAGTACCAAACTATCTATGCTAAATATGGAGGTAGTAAGGCGGCGCCTACCGCAGGACTGCATTTCACTCCAGATTTGATGCAACGAATAGCCAAAAGTGGTGTTGCAATTGAAGAACTTACCTTGCATGTCGGGATGGGCACTTTTGCGCCGGTTAAGACGGAGCGAATTCAAGAACATATCATGCATGAAGAAAATTATTTATTAACTGAAAAAGTCGCCAGCCGATTAGCTAAATCACGGCATATTACTGCTGTTGGCACTACTAGTGTGCGGGTATTGGAGTCGGTAGTAGCAATAAATTCAGTTAATGTTTCTCATGCCTTTAGAAAGTTTAATACGGGAAGCGGCAGTACAGATATTTTTATTACTCCTGGGTACCGCTATCAAGCGGTTGATGCACTCATCACCAATTTTCATCTGCCAAAAAGCACACTTCTAATGTTGGTAGCTGCCTTTGTGGGTTTGGAAGAAATGCATCGTATATATGCTCATGCCATAGCCTCGGAGTATAGGTTTTATTCATTTGGGGACGCAATGTTATTGCGATAGGCCCATATAGATAGGCATATCCTGAGTTTTAAAAGGCTCTATGATTATACTAAACTGAATTTTTCCGATAAAAAGTTAAGAAAGAGCGAAAAAACCCCATCGAAAATTATTATCTTTAAGGCTTAGTATAGATAACCAAATATAAAAAAGTAGTAAACCACACGGGTTTACGTATAAACTGACCATCAGAATTATATATATGTCAAACGTAGTTACGATTAAGAGGGGCGTTAATATTGATCTATTGGGGGAGACTAACTCTGAATTGGGAGCTCCCCANACTATTTCCACGGCAGCTCTTAAACCTTCTGATTTTAATGGTGTTCGGTTTAAGTTGTCCATCAAGGAAGGAGACGAGGTAAAAGCGGGAACACCGTTATTGTTTAATAAGGATTTGGAGGTAATGAAATTTTGCTCGCCTGTAAGCGGTGAAGTCGTTGCTATTGTTCGGGGCGNCCAAAGAAGAATTTTGGAAGTNCGAGTNTTAGCGGATAAAAAAACCAAGTATGAAAATTTTGGCGCAGCAGATCCNCATGGAATAGAACGTGANNCTATCATTGAAAAAATGCTTCANAGTGGCGTTTGGCCTATGCTTAANCAACGGCCATACAACGTTGCGGCAAATCCAGAAATAACTCCTAAGGCTATTTTCATCTCAGGTTTTGACACGGCGCCGTTGGCGCCTGATATAGGTATAATCCTAGAAGGACAAGAAAAGGAATTTCAAACCGGAGTTGATGCTCTGGCAAAATTGACAGATGGTCCCGTGCACTTGGGACTTAGTGAATCTAGGCCAACGGGAAAAACCTTATCTGCAGCTAGAGGCGTAAAAGTGACCAAGTACAAAGGTCCGCATCCGGCTGGTTTAGTGGGTGTACATATTCATTATTTGGATCCTATTAATAAAGGTGAGCATGTGTGGACTATCTCTCCGGAGCATGTGGTTATTATAGGGCGGCTTTTTCTGACGGGAACTTATGATGCCCGAACGGTTGTCGCTCTTTCAGGCAAAGAGATTAAGCAGCGAAAATATGTTCAGACCATAGTTGGAGCGTCTGTAAAAGAACTTTTAGATAAAAATCTGTCTGATGATGTTCCGGTTAGAATTATTTCAGGTAATGTGCTAACGGGTATGAAGATAGAAGCNGATGGGTATATNGGATTTTTTGAGCGTCAANTAACNGCTATTCGAGAAGGCATTGAGCCNGANTTATTTGGTTGGCTTATTCCTAAACCNAACAAATTCAGTATTTCAAGAGCCNTNCCTTCNTGGTTTATGAGNCAGGTNGGTGAAGTGAAGTANGANTTAGATACNAACAACCATGGAGAACNCCGNGCTTTTGTTGTTAGNGGAGAATATGANAAGGTGTTTCCATTTGATATATTCCCAGTTCATCTTCTTAAGGCNATCTTGAATGAAGATATAGANGCTATGGAGAAATTAGGNNTNTATGAAGTNGTCGAAGAAGATTTTGCNCTGTGTGAAGTGGTNTGTACATCTAAAATNAANGTTCAAAATATCGTGCGTGATGGNNTAAATCTATTGCGATCCGAANTAGGNTANNTNANTACTAGNTTAATTCAAACANTAAANTATTCAATTTCCAATGAAAGCTTTACANCAATTCATTGACANCAATNTNCACCCACTGTTTAAAGAGGGANCNAAATTAGAGAAGTACTGGCCTGTTTANGATGGCTTTTANACTTTTNTATTTACACCNGGNCANACCNCTGANGGAAANGCTCANATACGGGATGGGGTAGATTTAAAACGAACNATGAATACGGTGATTACCGCATTAATTCCTACTCTTCTNTTTGGNATGTGGAATGTNGGATATCATCATTTTAATGCAATNGGAATAGANGCAACATTNTTNGANCANTTNTTATTCGGTGCTATNAAGGTNATCCCTATGGTNGTNGTTTCTTATGCTGTAGGNCTNGGAATNGAGTTTNTNTTTTGTGTTATNAAANGTCATCNGATAGAAGANGGNTATTTNGTNAGTGGNATGTTAATNCCCNTNATTATGCCGGTTGATTTGCCTCTTTGGATGTTGGCCTTGTCNGTTGCNTTTGCTGTTATTATCGGTAAAGAAGTNTTTGGNGGNACNGGGATGAATATATTTAATCCTGCCTTACTCGCNAGAGCCTTNGCCTTTTTTGCNTATCCNACTTACATGTCAGGNGATAAGGTTTGGATCAATACAACAGGAACNGAAGGNATGATGGCNGTNGATGGTTTTTCNGGAGCAACNGCTCTNGGNGAATANGCAACTACNGGNGNTTCTNANTATAGNGCNCTAGACGCNNTTATNGGTATAATTCCNGGNTCTGTNGGTGAAACATCGGTNATAGCAATTATGTTAGGTGCTGGACTTCTNCTATTTACNGGTATTGCNAGCTGGAGAATTATGNTAAGTGCNGTTGTAGGTGGANTNGTAATGGGACTTATCTTTAATGCAGTTGCNCCNTTNGCANTAAGNGCAGAACAACANGCNTTTATGNCAGTNCCTTTCTGGCANCAATTAGTGATGGGNGGATTTGCNTTTGGCNTAGTNTANATGGCNACAGATCCNGTNTCCGGCTCNCAGACTGATACGGGNAAATATGTNTACGGNTTTTTNATTGGTTTNNTATCTATNATGATTCGCGTCTTNAANCCGGCATANCCTGAAGGGGTAATGCTCGCGATTTTATTTATGAANACNATGGCTCCNTTGGTGGANCATTACGTTATTCAGGCTAATATTAAGAAACGNGAACAAAGACTAGCACTTAAAGTAGCANCGGTATAATNATGGATGTAAATAAAAATTCATANACTTTTTTATTCGCTACGGCNATGGTNGTNGTNGTAGCTGCTTCGTTNTCNTTTGNCGCAACNAATTTAAAACCNTTTCAGGANACCAATNTAGANCAAGAAAAAATGCAAAGTATTTTNAGTTCTATTCAAATNNCNGTNGANNGATCNNAAGCANCNANAGCCTATCAAAACTTANATNAAAGAAGCGNTTGTNTTNCAGNNAGGTGAGGCTNTTGANGGACAAGATGCTTTNGCTATAGATCTAGCTAAAGANATTAGAAANCCNGATGAGNAGCGTTTATCNCCTTTNTATATAGCTGAGAAAGANGGCGAGANCTATTANATCATACCTTTACAGGGNAANGGGCTTTGGGGTCCTATATGGGGATATGTTTCTCTCAAAGAAGATATTAACACTGTCTATGGAGCCACATTTGATCATAAGGCTGAAACACCNGGTCTTGGCGCTGAAATTAATACGCCCGTTTTTGAAGACCAATTTAAGGGCAAGCAAATGCTTGANTCTNACCTTTCATTTGTNGGTATTGACGTGCGTAAAGGNGATGCTTCATCAGAATATGANGTAGANGGTATATCAGGAGGCACCATAACTAGTGATGGTGTAGAGGCTATGATATTAGACTGTGTTAAAGCATATGTTCCCTTTCTCAAAACGTACAGCGGTGCTACAGCAACAGCTTTACTTATAACAGAATAATGTTAATGCTAACAATTTTTAAAACAACCAAATAATCTAATCTAAACAGCCAAATTTTAATTAACCGCTCATGGCCGACGTATTAGAAAAAAAAGAGGAAGCAAAAGAATTGCTGATTGATAAGCAACCAAAAGAGCCTCTTCTCAGTAAAAAAAATCGAAAATTATTAAATGATCCCTTGAATGACAATAATCCAATTACCGTACAGGTATTGGGTATTTGTTCGGCTTTAGCCATAACAGTCAAGTTATACCCCGCATTGGTCATGTCTATTTCGGTGTTGTTTGTGATGGCAGCGGGGAATGTGATTGTATCATTAATGCGAAACTTTATTCCAAACAGAATTCGAATCATCGTGCAGCTTGTGGTTGTGGCTTCATTAGTTGCATTGGTTGATCAAGTATTAAAAGCATTTGTTTATGATGTCTCCAAAGAACTCTCAGTATTTGTGGGACTTATTATAACTAACTGTATTATTATGGGCCGGTTAGAGGCTTTTGCATTAGGTAATACAGTTTGGAAATCTTTTTTAGATGGAATCGGAAATGCCTTTGGGTATGCTTTGATTTTGTTAGCGGTAGCATTTGTCCGAGAATTATTAGGCTCTGGTACACTGTTTGGTTTTCAGGTTATACCAGATGCATGGTATTTAGCTAATGGTGGATTTTATAGCAATAACGGATTTATGCTTCTTCCGCCTATGGCACTTATAACNGTAGGTATCATTATATGGGNACAACGTGCGCGCAACACTAAATTGATCGAGGANTAATTATTATGCAAGANCTCGTNAATTTATTTGTCAAAGCAATNTTTGTTGACAATATGATTTTTGCCTACTTCTTGGGCATGTGCTCGTATTTAGCGGTATCTAAAAAAGTATCAACGGCAGTTGGTTTAGGAATAGCCGTAATTTTTGTTNTAACGATTACAGTGCCTGTTAATTTCTTATTAGANAACTACATACTACGAGAAGGTGCTTTATCATGGTTAAGTCCTGCCTTCGCAGAGGTAGATCTTANTTTCTTATCATTCATCTTGTTTATTGCAGTTATTGCATCAATGGTTCAATTAGTAGAAATGACGGTGGAGAAATTTTCACCAAGCTTATANAATGCGNTAGGTATATTTTTACCTNTAATTGCGGTTAATTGCGCTATCCTTGGTGGATCACTTTTTATGCAAGAAAGAAATTTTATTGGAATAACAGAGGCTACTGTTTTTGGATTCGGTAGTGGTATTGGTTGGTTTTTAGCTATTGTTGCTATTGCTGCCATTAGAGAAAAAATCCAATATTCTAATGTGCCTGCCCCTTTAAAAGGTTTAGGGATCACTTTTATTGTGACCGGACTTATGGGGATTGCATTTATGTCCTTCATGGGTATTAAGTTATAATCTAAAACGTATAAATACGATAGTATCATGTCATTAGCAGCAACCACTTTAGTTGTGTTTACCAGCGTTATAGTATTCTTTGTTGTAATACTGCTTCTGGTTTCAATTTTACTAGGGGCAAAATCTGTATTAACACCATCAGGCCCTGTTAAAATTACTATTAATGGAGAAAAAGAAATCGAGGTAGCTTCTGGTAGTACTTTGTTAAGTACGTTAGGTGACAACAAAATATTTTTACCGTCTGCTTGCGGCGGTGGTGGCACTTGTGTTCAGTGTAAGTGTCAAGTGCTTGAGGGTGGGGGAGAGATTTTACCTACAGAGACGCCACATTTTACTCGCGCCGAACAAGCCGAAAATTGGCGCTTAGGTTGTCAAGTAAAGGTTAAAGAGGATATGGATATTCAGATTCCCGAGGAAGTCTTTGGCATCAAGAAATGGGAGGCAAAAGTGGTTTCAAATTACAATGTGGCTTCTTTTATCAAGGAGTTTATTGTAGAGATTCCTGAGGATATGGCTTATAAGGCAGGCGGGTACATACAAATTGAAATACCACCATGTGAAGTAGACTATAAAAATATAGACATTACAGCACATCCAGAAGAACATGATAGCCCCGATAAATTTCAGTTAGAGTGGGATAAATTCGGTCTTTGGGATCTTAAGATGAAGAATGAAGATACAGTTGAGCGAGCATATTCTATGGCAAGTTATCCAGCCGAAGGTCGTAGAGTAATGCTAAATGTCCGTATTGCTACTCCACCATGGGATAGAGCGAAAAATGGGTGGATGGATGTTAATCCAGGCATTGCTTCATCCTTTATTTTTGATAAGAAACAGGGTGATACGGTAACTATTTCTGGTCCTTATGGTGAATTCTTTATCAAAGAGGAGACCGAATCAGAGATGTTGTATGTTGGCGGTGGTGCCGGTATGGCACCTATGCGTTCTCACTTATATCATTTATTCAAGACCCTAGAAACTGGGCGTAAGGTTTCCTATTGGTATGGTGGTCGCTCAAGACGAGAGTTATTTTACTTAGATCATTTTAAACAATTAGAAGATAAGTTTGATAATTTTAAATTCTATGTGGTTTTGTCAGAACCATTGGAAGAAGATAATTGGATTGAAAAGGAAGATATTAATGATGAAAAAGGTGATGGTTTCTTAGGATTCGTACATCAAGCCGTGATAGATCAGTATTTATCAAAGCATGCAGAACCTGAGGAAATAGAATTTTATTTCTGTGGACCACCGTTAATGAACCAAGCTGTTCAAAAGATGTGTGACGATTGGGGTGTGCCCGAGGAAAACGTAGCCTTTGATGACTTTGGCGGATAATATCAGTGTACATGCATAGATTAATGCAAGTAAACGTAGTAAATAGAAACGGCCTTAGTCGTTTCTATTTTGTTTTAGGGCTATTTAGTTACCTACTAGTTACCACCACTTGTAACCCTTCTACGGCTTATAAGACTTTACAAGGGCAAGCTCAGGGATCTACTTATACCATTCAGTTTGAAGCACCTAAAACCATCGATATAAAACAATTACACACGGAGGTAAGTCAGTTATTAATCAGTATTGATGAATCCATGAGTACGTATGTAGAAAGCTCCATTATCTCTGGATTGAACCGATCCGAAGGAGATTGGTTTCAGGTAGATGATTTATTCATGAGGGTGTTGTTATCAGCAATTGATGTGGCGCAAGAAACCGAAGGAGCTTTTGATCCTACTATAGGGTCAGTTGTTCAGTTATGGGGGTTTGGCTTCAATGAAATCCGAGGAGATATCAGTGAACAAAACGTTCAAAAAGCCCTTGAAAGTACTGGTTTTGAACAAATTTATGTGGATTCTCTAAGGAGTAGCGTAAGAATTCCTGAAGAATTTTCTATTGATTTTAACGCCATAGCTCAGGGCTTTAGTGTGGATACACTAGCCCTATTGCTAGAATCAAAAGGCATTAAAAATTATTATGTAGAATTGGGTGGAGAAGTCCGAGCTCATGGTTATAATGCGCAAGGAGAGTATTGGAAAATAGGTATTGACAGGCCCAAAGATGCATCCACTGCTGGTAGAGAATTGCACGCAATTATTTCTATGAATAATCAATCCTTAGCTACATCAGGAAACTATCGAAAATATTGGGTGGATAAACAGACAGGCATCAAATATGCTCATACTATTAATCCAAAAACAGGTCGTCCTGCGATGAATCAATTATTGAGCACTAGTATACTACATTCTGAGGCGACTATGGCAGACGCCTACGCTACCGCATGTATGGTCTGGGGGCACTTACGATGCATTGAGTTTTTGGAGGGTAATGCGGAATATTCAGGAATACTCATTTATACTGATGATGAAGAGAATTGGCGTACTTATTACAGTAAAGAGCTAAATATTTCAATGGTTCAGATAAACTAGGTTCAACAAATTGTTATTATTTAGAACCTTGAAACTTTCTTAAACAAAAGGGCTAAATTCAGGTTCTTCTTTTTTTCGGTTAGAAGGCGTTTGATCTTCACCTTTACACTTTTGGTCAGGTAATGCGCCGCATAAACTACAAACTTCTCCTTCTTCATTTAGAAAAGGGCTATTACTTGCACAGGTACCTGCAAATTTCCCATCTTTTTTTGCCCAAATTTTAATAGCTATACCGGCAAAACCAATACCTAGAAAGGTGATAGCTAGTAAAAGTGTGGCTAAAAATACGTCCATTATTGTAATAGTTTAGGTTAGAAAAGTTCGCTTAAGACAACTATTAAAAAAATCGCATTATTTTTGTTAAATGACAATATAAGTTCGTTATAAATGGTCAGCTCACTAACTAAAATAGGTGCTTCTGAGCGTGTTTCTCCCTATATTTGTTAAATATTAAATGTGTATGCGCCCGTAGCTCAACTGGATAGAGTACCAGGTTTCGGCCCTGGGGGTTGGGGGTTCGAACCCTCCCGGGCGTACAATTAAATCAAGCTATTAGAGGATATGTTTTAATTCTTTTTCTTTTTCTCCTTTAACAGCCTCTCGGTTGTCTCCCAATCTAAGGCGGGTTTAAGTCCGTAGTGTTTAATATTTATCTCCTTTCAGTAGATTTTTGCCGATCAAGATCACCTATCAAGGATTTATAATATAAGTCAGAATGTGTAGTGATAGCATAGTCATCTCGCATTTTGAAAAACTTAATTTTTTTTAAAATAAAAGTTTTGATGAGTATACTTTTCTTGTATAATTCATCATAATTAAGTTTAAAATAAATGCTCTTGAATACATGTTAAAACGAATCTTTTCTTTTTTATTCACCTTATTGATTGTGTCCTTAGCAGGGTCCTTTATTTTCGATATGTCAATAGTGTTTGCCCAAATGTCCGTAAAAACACCTGTGCAAGACCCAATGGAACAAAGATGGGCTTTAGCATTGCATGGAGGGGCAGGATATGTCTCACCGAACATGCCAGAAGAGAGAAAGAAGCGTTATATTGCCGCCTTAGATTCTGCATTAGGCATAGGGGTAGATATTTTAGATCAAGGTGGATCATCGCTAGATGCCGTCGAGCAGACCGTTCGTTTTTTAGAGGACAACCCATTATTTAATGCCGGTCGTGGGGCAGTTTTTACCAGTGAAGGAAAAAATGAGTTAGATGCGGCCATAATGGACGGTTCGCAGATGAATGCAGGAGCAGCAACGGGTTTGACAACAGTCAAACATCCAATATCATTGGCCCGAATTATAATGGAAGAATCGAGACACATTTTATTTGCAGGAGATGGTGCTGAGCAGTTTGCCGATCAAACCACGGTTGAGCGCGTCGAATCAGAATATTTTAGAGTGCCAGCTCGATATGAAGCCTGGAAGCGCGCTAATGAATCCCAGGGATATTTCGAATCACAACCAGATAATGGGTGGAAAATGGGAACAGTTGGTTGCGTGGCCGTAGATAAAATGGGCCGCTTAGTAGCGGGAACATCAACGGGGGGTATGACTAATAAGATGTATGGCCGAGTAGGAGATGTGCCTATAATTGGATCGGGAACCTATGCCGATGATCAAGTAGCGGTATCCGCAACAGGTTGGGGAGAGCGTATTATGCTGAATGTTTCTGCTCATCGTTTAGCTAGTCATATGCGATATACAGGAGCTAGTTTGAATGAGTCGATGTATTATTTAGTTTATGAATTATTGAATGAAGGAGAAGCTGGTTTTATTGCAGTAGATCGAGAGGGAAATATTTCAATGGAAACCAATACAGGGTCTATGTTTCGTGCCTCTCAAAGTGAAGGTGGTGAGAAGGCCATAGCCATATGGAAATAGTTTTTTAACCGTGATGAAAACGATCACGTAACTCTTGGACATAAACACCAATATCGTTTCGTAGCTCATGGAGATGTTCATGAAACACTAAGTACTCGGTTTTTTTGAATAAATTCTTTCCCTTGAGTTGTACTAGACGATCTAATCCATAATTTGCGTATAATAAAGATCGTTTGGTGTATGCAATGTTTGCCCCTATGTATTCGTAGTCAAATCCAAAAGAGTAACCTCCTGCTAGCTTAGCACCTATTTTTAACGTTTCTTCAACAAAATCGTCAATTTCACCACTTTTGTGTTTTTTATTTATCGATAGTGCCCATCTTAGGATGTCAATGGCAAGATTTTTGGCTCTAGAGTAGATTTGTAGACTATCTAAACTGCCATAATTAGAATATGCAAAGTCCTCACTTAAGGCTTTCCATTCTTCTCCTTCGTCAAATTCCTCAATAGAATTATATGGAAATTCGTCTTCATCAAACTCATCTTCCTCTTCCCAGTCTTCGTCATCTGGGAAATAGGCTTCATCAAGTAGTAATTCCTCTTCTACATAGGCTTCGAATGCGTCATCTTCGTTAACACTTTCTTCGAGTAAAGTTATCCAACGAGGGGTAGAACCTCCTCGAGGATCAGTAGTAATAAATTTCCTTAATTGATTAGTCTTTTTCTCTACTTCCGAAATATGTGCATCCCACTGGCGCTCGTCCCAAAGTTCATCGTCGGAATGACTGTATTGCATATAAATGGAGCAATAATGTTTAGTGTTTTAACAAAAAAGCTGAATTTAACACCCTTAGTCAAGAGTAAGTGGAAAAATACAGGTTTTTGTGGATAAATAAGTGTGTTAGTAAAAAAAAGATTCAAATCAGTAAAGCAATGTCAAAAAACTAGAGCCGTTCTAGCAGACCCACTACTATACGTGTTAATTGCGGCCTTGCCGTTGCGGCTGCGTTTAATACATCATCTAGGCTCACGGGCTCAAGAGAATCGGGATTGCATTCATCCGTGATGACCGAAACCCCTAGCACTTCCATACCCATATGTACTGCTGCAATGACTTCTGGTACGGTGGACATACCCACCACATCAGCACCTAATTGTCGCATATATCGATATTCAGCTTTGGTTTCAAGCATTGGCCCAGATACGGCTAAATATACTCCTTGATGGATTTTTATTCCCGCATCGAGTGCAATTTGATTAGCAGTGGCCAATAAATGCTTTGTGTAAGGTTGGGACATATCTGGAAATCGAGGACCTAAATCAGGATCATTAGCGCCAATTAAGGGGTTATCTCCTAAGAAATTTATATGGTCATTAATGAGCATGATATTGCCACGCTCAAATTTAGGATTTAATCCGCCGCAGGCATTGCTTACTAACAACGTTTGTATTCCTAACATTTTGGCTACTCGGACCGGAAAAACAATTTGGTTCATTGAATAGCCCTCGTAATAATGAAACCGACCTTGCATTGCCATCACAGATTTACCACCTAAATATCCAATTAATAATTTTCCGGTATGACTTTCTACTGTGGAGACAGGAAAGTGCGGAATATATTTATAAGGTAATTCTAATTCGATGGTCATTTCTTCCGCTAATTTTCCAAGGCCGGTTCCCAGTATAAGTAAATATTCTGGGTTAATGGGGAGGCGTTCTTTAATGAATGAGACGGCCTCAACTCGTTGAGTTTTAGCTTGCTCTATTTTATTACTAGACATATGGCAAATGGATTAGTCTAATTCGTCAAGGAAGGTATTCATGAAATCATCGTCATCTAGAATTGAGTTTGTGGAGTTTTTCATTTTTCTAGAAGAATTAGACTTAGATTCTTCTTTCAGGTCGTTATTAAATGCATCAGAAGGCTCGGTATCGTTGCTAATGTTGTCTTCTTTGATGCTTTTGTCTGATGCAGAGGGGGAACCTTCTTTATCTTGGCCAACTTCATTTGAATTAGATACGGATAAATTCGATTCTTCTATTGGGTCAAATATATGGAATTTATTAGCTGCAAACTTTTCAACCATACTTGTATTGTTTTCTAAAAATTGTTGAAAGCTTTGAATCATCTCATCGCGGCGTTCGAGTAATCGAATCATCTCTTGCCGTATTGAAGAGCGCTGTTGGCGCGCTTCTTGAGTTATTCTTTCGGCTTCCATATAAGCCCTATCTGTTGCAGTTTTAGCTTCATTTCTAGCCTGCTCCATTTTTTGGGTGACCGATTCTTTTGTTGTTTGCAGGGTTTCGTGCATCGCCTGTTCTACTTTTTCGTAATGGGTAATTCTTTTATTTAGACTTTGTATTTGCTCTTGTAACTCACCATTTTTTTTATGAAGCTGTTCAACTTCACTGGCTACTAAGGCTAAAAATGTTTCAACTTCTCCTATATCATAACCCCGAAGTGATTTATCGAATTGGTGCTGTTTAATTTCAAGCGGTGTTAGTTTCATAGTGCTTTTTTTTCATTGTTTTTAGAAACTTGTCATTATTTTACAGTTCATTAGAAGACTATTTGGTGACTTTACTTTCTAAATTTTTTATACGCTGTTGTAAGCGTTCGATATGTCCACGTAGCCCATTGGCCTCGCGAACATAAAAAAGACTCTTTTCTTCAGGTGCCAGCTCTTTTTCTTTATATAAAAAAATCATACCTCCACCAATAGCTAAAATAGCAATGACGGCAAACCAAGGTAAACCAAATAACATAATTATATAGATTAATTAAATATTTAAAGTACCTAACACTATACGAAAAAAGAAAGAAAAGGTTGAAAGTCAGTTCTTAATTATTTTAGGTTCTCCTTCCAAAAATAGAGCTTCCAATTCGTAGCATGGTGCTCCCTTTATTTAAGGCTAGAGCATAGTCATTACTCATGCCCATTGAGAGTTCGGTCAAATTTGGATGACTGTCGAGATGACGCTGCTGGAGGTCTTGGAGTAATTGAAAGGTGTTTGAAATATAAGTTTCATCATCGGTAAACTTAGCCATACCCATGAGGCCACGGGCATGAACATGGTCAAGGGTACGCGCATGAATAAGCAATTCATCTATTTCACAAGCTTTGCAACCACCTTTTTGCGGTTCATCACTTATATTCACCTGAATAAGTACATTGATAACCCGGTTATGTTGGGCAGCTCGTTTATTAATCTCATTTAATTGTTTTGCTTTAAACACCGAATGAATCCAATGTACATGAGCTGCAATAAGCTTTATTTTGTTCGTTTGAAGGGTTCCAATCATATGCCATTGCAGGTCATCATAGTCCAAGGATTCAGCTTTTTCCTGCAGTTCTTGCATTTTATTTTCGCCAAAATGGCGCTGACCAGCCGCATAGGCTTCTTGGATCATGTATACTGGCTTGGTCTTGCTTACTGCTATCAAAGTTATTTCTTCTCTTTTTCTCCCACCCTCAAGACATTGACGCGTAATTGATTCTTCTAATATGGCTAGTTGTTCTTTTAATGCAGACATAGAGTAGGATAAATAAATGTTATTACTTTTAACTTAGTGTTATTAACCTTATTTTTTAGTCTAATTATTAATTGAAGTTAACCAATTTCTGGTACTGAAATTTAAGATGTATATATCCTTCTGCTCGTGCTTAACGTACTCAAGCACTTGTTGTATGAGTTACTTTCCGATTCCTCACTCTCATAGATTAGGGAAGTAAGTGAGTCTACACATCCGACAAATATCTACCTTTTTGAATCAGTGGGCTCCACCAAGTGTCAAAATGGACTATGATAACGTTGGATTGCTTGTTGGAAATCCAGACACACCGGTTACTAACATACTCACATGTTTAGATGTAACCGAAGAAGTTGTTGAAGAGGCTATTCAAAAGAGATGTAATCTCATAGTTGCGCACCATCCTCTTATTTTCACTAAAATTGGGCGTATAAATCCGACCCAATCTCGAGGCCGAATTATCTACTCACTTATTAAAAATGATTTAGCCTTATTAGTAGCTCATACTAATTTAGATGCGGCATTAGATGGGGTTTCATTTGCATTGGCAAATACTCTCGGATTAGATAGGCTTCGTTTTTTAAAGGCAAGCGAGCATATTTCAAGAAAAATAAGGTTGGTTACTACACATGAAGAACCAAAAGCTGTTCTTAAACTATTGAATTATTACTCTGCAGAGAATGCACATTTTTTCAATGTTGAAAACAGATCAGATGGGGTCATATGTTTTGAGGCCACTATTGATCAGCATTTATTAAAAGAACTAAAATCTGGGCTAAAAAAAGAAGGATTATTAAAGGAAGGAAAATTTCAAGTAACCCAGTTGGCATCTCCCTCAAAAAATTATGGCTATGGAGTCATAGGTCAGTATCCAGAACAGGGGGTTGGGATGAATGAATTTCTGCACCTAGTATCGAAAGCACTTCATTTGAAGGCGATAAGATATTCTGGTTCTGTAGATCGCATAAAAAAGGTTGCAGTGTGCGGAGGCTCAGGTAGTTTACTGAAAAAAGAAGCCATAGCAGCAGGAGTACAAGCATTTGTTACTTCCGACGTTAAATATCATGATTATTTTCTGGAAAAAGAGAATTTTATGCTATTGGATGTGGGGCATTATGAAAGTGAATATCCAATGGTAGAAGCTTTAAGAAATGAACTCAGTGAAGCATTTGAGCAGATTGATGTGCTTATCACTCAGTGCATTACTAATCCCATGAACGTATATTTGTCCGACCAAGAATTAAAAACCCATCAAATACCTGAAAAACATACATGAAAGAAGTACTGCAGCAACTCGCAAATCTCCAGTATATCGATAGTAGAATTGATGAACTTAAACAGCTAAGAGGTGACCTTCCAGAGGATATTTTGGATATCGAAACTGACATTGCTCGTCTAGAGGCCAAACAAGCTAAACTAGAGCAAGAAGATAAAAATCTGTCTGTTGAGCTGAATCAGCTTGAATTGGATATAAGTAGTTCCACAGAAAAAGCAAAAAAGTATGAAGAACAGCAACTTTCCGTCAGAAATAATCGGGAATACGACGCTCTCACCAAAGAAATTGAGGTCCAAAAACAAGTTGTTGAGAAAGCGCATCTTCGAATTGAAGAAGCTAAAAAGCGTAAAGAGTTAGTCGTTCCGGAAAAAATGATTATTGATGAGAAACTTGATGATGTACGTATTGATCTTGACAAAATGAAAGCTAACCTAAATTCGGTTATGAGTAGTACGCAGGAAGAAGAAGATCAGCTAGTTGTTGCGAGAGAAGAAGTACTCACTAATATTGAACCACGATATCTTCGCAATTACAATCGATTACGAAATGGGCTAAACAATGGTATAGCTGTGGTTGCAATGGATAGAGGAGCGGCTTTTGGAATGAGTTTACCACCACAAACACAAGTTGAAGTTCGCCGAAAAAATAAAATAATTTTTGATGAAAATAGCGGACGTATCGTAGTTGATAAAGCATTCTTTGATAAAGCCAAAGAGCAGCTAAGTTTCTGATTCACTTTAAATACTTGTATATTTAGTTGAATACATTGGGCAATCGCCTTGGGTCGCTTCGGCACTTGGGGAGGAAAGTCCGGACACCTACAAGTACCGTGCTCAGCGATCCTTTCCTTTAGGCGTAGTTGAGGATTTGTTTCGGCAAATACAGAAAGTGCAACAGAAAGTAAACCGCTTCTTCGGAAGTAAGGGTGAAAAGGTGAGGTAAAAGCTCACCGCCTCTTGTTGTGAGACAGAGGGCTTGGTAAACCTCACGGGGTGCAAGTTCATGCAGGCAATATGTGCTACTTGTCACGACGTTGCCGGGTGGAACGCATTAGATAAATGATTGTCGTTTCAAATGTTAATTTGAAATACAGAATCCGGCTTATAGATGTATTTAGCAAAATATAGAGCTCTCGTCCGAAAGGACGAGAGCTCTTTCTTATATTAGACACTTATTTTAATACAATTAATTTATACTATCCAGAAAATGATTTTCTTCAAGTTTTGAAGCGAACACCCTTTTTAAGATTTCGTTTCATTTGACGTTTAACATCTTTTTCTTTTATACTCTCACGTTTATCGTATAGCTTTTTACCCTTTGCTAGTCCAATTTGTAGTTTTGCCTTGCCTCGGGCAAAGTATAGTTTTAAAGGAACAATAGTATGTCCTTTTTGTTGTACCCCTTTATCAAGAGTTCGTATTTCTTTTTTGTGCAGAAGGAGTTTGCGATCTCTTTTAGGCTCATGATTCATGTAAGAGCCTTGATCATAAGGTGAAATATGTAAATCTTTCAACCAAACTTCTTCTCCTTTTATATGTGCAAAAGCATCGGTGAAATTTGCTTTTCCGACACGGAGTGATTTAACTTCGGTCCCCTGAAGTGAAATTCCGGCTTCAAAAGTTTCTATGATAGTATACTCATGGTAAGCTTTTTGATTACTTAAAGTGGAGGTATTATTCTTTTTCTCACTCAAAGTCATGCTAGATTAATCTTATTTTACAGTTTAAAGCCAAATTCTTTAAGGTCCTCGACAACATCATCTGCTGGAGCACGATTCCCAAAAGTGGCATATATGGCTAATATTTGTTCTATCTCAGAAATGGCTTTTTCGTTATTAGGATTAATTCGAAGAACTTTTACGTATTCACGCAATGCATTATTCATTTTATCCCTCATATTTGTAATGTTTGCATCTCGATATTCTAGGAATAAACCATAGTTCAAGTGCGTCATCTCTTTTAACGTTAGAATTTCGGGGTTTTCTGGTATTCCCTCTAACAATTCTAAGGCTTCAGTATAATTATCTTGAGCGACTAGCTCATCAATTTGAGGGGCGATATCGATAATACTGGTCGCATCAGATTTTCGCTCATCACTATTAGATGAGCAAAATATAAAGCTAAGACTAAGTGCGCATATGTTTAAAATGGAAACAAGTCTTTTTGGTGTATTCATAAAGAAAACTAAGGGTTACAGTTGAAATGTATTTGGAGCCTTTATAATAAGAAGCTTCAATTAAAATTATAGGTCATAAATTAATTATTAGTACATTTTTACTAAATTCTTTCTTTGTATGCAGTTGTTAAAACATAAGAGTACAACACGGTATTATGGGTTTATAATTGCCCAAAAAGAGCTTAATATGGCCTAATTTAGTTTTAAATACCGCTCTTAAAAAGTACCTAATCAAATGCAGTTTAGCTGATCAAGGTTAACGGGTTAAGGCTAATACAAAGAATAAAAATAAGCATACTTACCCAACCTAAAATTGTGCGTCCCGGACTTAATTGTTCTTCGTAATCTACAGGTGGATGCTCAATTTTCACCACATATGCAGTGAAAAAAGACCAGAAAAGCCATAGAACAGACCCTTCTTGCGCGAATGAGGGAACCCATACATACAGAAAAAACCCACTTAATAAGAGGGAAAGTGGAATCATGGTTCCCATCCAATAGAGGTGCTCCTTGTAGGCCTTTTTCATGAGCAGGCTTAGTATGATAGCCCAAATTCCCCAAGCGTGTCCAATAGAATTAAAGCCGTAATTAGTTAAATAGTTTTGAAAAAATGGGATAGCTTCTATACCAGCAAGCACAGTTAAGCCCCCATAAAAAATACGAGCGATAATCAGATGTTTTTCATAGCCAACTAAACTATATAGTATGTGCCCCCCATCGAGTTGTCCGATGGGCATTAGATTAAGAGCTGTGAAAAATAAGCCAAACCAACCTGCCAGTAGAAAAGGATAATGCATAATTTCATACATAGGTGGGGCTGAGGGAAAAAAAGAGGCTATAAAACTATATAGTGGTGTTTCTCCAAATATAAATACTATTTGTCCTTCCAACAAAGAAGGTAAAGGGAGATAATACCCAAACTCATTGTAGTGATCAATGAGTGCCTGGTGATCCCCAAATTCGTTTAAAAAATTGGGCCCTGGCATTGTAAAAAAACCGATAATAAGGATGATTAAAGATATAATGAAACCAGATATTGGACCAGCTGCCCCGATATCAAATAAACTTTTGGTATTTTGAATTCGTTGGCGAATTTTTATTACAGCCCCTAATGTACCTATACCGACAGGGAAGGGTATATAATAAGGTAAGCTTACACATACACGATGGTATATAGCTGCAAAGTAATGGCCAAATTCATGAACAGTTAGAAAACTAAGTAGAAGAGAGGCAAATAAAGCCCCAGCTTTAAGGTCTTCATTTGTGGGAAATGGAAAGCTAATTCCTGCTAATATTTTAATTTCTAGGCCCTTGCCCACTAGTAAAGTGCTTACGATACTGACAGATATAAAGGTAAGGATGAAAAGAATACTGTGTATCAAAAGCTCCTTTGTTGTGGGCCGTTTATTCTTCTGTTTAGGGGCTTCTGTGTTCCAACGCTCTTGATGAGATCGATGTAATGAGATGGTATTATCTGGGTGTTCTATGGATGGAATTTCAGACATTGGTTATGGATCGTTTGGTTGCTGAATCTTGGGGACTTATGTATCCTACTGAATCCTACTTATGGGTAAGGTCATGCAACGTGCACCACCTCGGCCTCTACACAGCTCATGCCCTTCAAACCCTATAGCAATTTTATTGCATGTATTATCATGTTTAGACCAATCATAATCTTTGTTACTATACTCCTCTAGAAATTCATGAGTTTTCAAATAGGTATAACCATGGTCTTCTAAAGCCTTAAAAGTATAAGTATTTCTATCATATCCCATTATTACCCCAGGAGCTAATGCAAAAACATTAGCTCCATCCGTCCACTGTTCCCGCTCCTGTTTTACCACCTCACTTCCACCACAGGAAATAAACGTGTAGTTCTTACCTGTAAATTCTTCTAAAGCCTCTTTCAAATGATAGCGAGATTCTACCACGACCTGCTCATCCTGTTTCTTTAATGCCACTACATTATTGGCTTTTTTTTGAAAAACTGGTGGATAGATGACACATTCATGTTCACTTGCAAAAGTAAAGATGGTGTTAAGATGCATAGAGGACCGTTGTTTGGGTATCTCGATAGCCAATATTGTTTTAACTCCACCAGTCATTAAAGATTCAGCTGCTTTTAACATTCCGGCAAAGGAACTTCTTTCACTTATTCCAATGAGAATTAATTCTTCCGATGCGACCAAAATATCACCTCCTTCAATATACTGTTCGGCCGGTAGTTGTATGATGGAATTGCGAAATGAATCAAATAAGGGATTGTATTGCACAAGCATATCCATGAGAATGGACTCTCTTAGTCGGGCCGGGGTAGCTGCTCGGGATAAGATTATTTGATTCCCAATTACCGCTGCTAAATCACGAGTAAATAAAAGGTTTGGAACGGGATGAATGGGTGTGTTGGTTAATCCTCTTGACTTATTTTCTAAAGCTTTTCCACTAATATTTTGTAGGCTGGATAAGGAGACCATATGTTTAGCAAAACTATCAGAACCTTCAATGGCCCAGACCAACAGATCAGAAGGATCTAAGGCTTCTAGTTCTTTTCTAACAAAGTTCAATGGTAGGTTGGGAAAAGCTTTGATCAACTCATCTATGAAGTATTCCCTAGCTTCTTTTTGTTCAAAGGATTGGTTAATTAATGTGCGTATTTCAAAAACCTGGTTTGAATCCTTCATGATAGTTTTAAAGACCTGGATCATATCCAAATGCTCTTCTCGGGCATCTTCCTCAAATATAATATCATCGAAAAGTAATTCATGTTTCATCCTGGGATGTACCCAGGATAATTCAGGGCCAGGTGTGTGAACAATAACCCCACTTAAATGAGAGATTTCAGAAGAAACGTTGAGCGACATATGTAGGTTTAATTATAGTAATACAATGCATTATAAATATACGTTTTAGAATTGCCATTATTAAACACATTTGAACGACTTGATTTAGTATTTTAACCCTATGTCTACTCACTCAGAAATAGAATCACTAATGTTTTTGTTGGAGGATCCAGATCCTTATGTACAGAAGCAAGTTCAACTTCGGTTTATGCAGTTGGGGGATCGTGCTATACCTTTACTTGATCAGATACGCATTCAAACCAAGGACAAGGAAGAAAAAAAACGAGCGAAAGATGTACTTTATAAACTTACATTTACTTCGCTAAAAGAAGATTTTGCAGAGGTTTTAATTGAGGGTATAGGCAATCGCGCGCAATTGGAAAGAGCTGTTTTCACACTTGCAAGATTTGGCAATCCTACATTACGAGAGTCTGAATATGTAAAAAAACTAGATCACTTCGCCGATATGATACGCTCAAGCTTGCGGTACAATCGAAGCGAGCGTGAAGAAATGCAAACCTTCATGAAATTTATTTTTGAGGATTTGAATTTTCGCGGCGACAATAATGATTACCATAATCCGGCCAATGGGTTTATTGATCAAGTAATTGAGCGAAGAAAAGGCTTACCAATATCTCTTAGTTTAGTGTCAATGTTTATTGCACGAAGGCTTCAATTACCTGTTTTTGGTGTGAACATGCCTATTCACTTTATGTTAGCTTTTGTAGGCGAAAAAGAAGAACAACTTATAGACCCTTATGACCAAGGGGCCGAAGTAAGTTATGATCAATGTTATTTCTTTTTAAAAAAAAACAATGTCACACCAAAACCAGATCATTTTAAGATAGCCTCCGATATAAATATTCTGGCACGTTGTATCAGAAATCTAATGCATAGTTATGAGCGGAACGAAGAGCTTGATCGAGTGCGAGATTTAAAAAGTCTTCTGGAATTAGTGGAAGGCAAAGTAGTTTAGTGGATATTTAAGACGTGGGTGACTAAAATTAAGTTTATGGTGCTTGAATGGGCAGAAAAAGGTCGTATTTTATCCATTTTAAACTAATCAAAGCTTCATGAGCAAAATGGTTACCGATGATACGTGTATTTCTACTGAGGCCTTAAAGCGACGTACTTTTGCGATTATATCTCATCCAGATGCAGGTAAAACAACCCTCACTGAAAAGTTGTTGCTATATGGTGGAGCTATTCATGAAGCGGGTTCTGTACGAGCCCGTAAGGCCTCACAACATGCGGCTTCAGACTGGATGGCTATTGAAAAAGAACGGGGTATTTCGGTGACTTCTTCGGTCATGCGCTTCGAAAAGGATGGTATAAAATATAATTTATTGGATACACCAGGTCACAAAGACTTCTCTGAGGACACCTTACGGACTTTAGTGGCAGCTGATTCGGGTTTAATGGTGATTGATGTGGCAAAAGGTGTAGAGGAACAAACCGAAAAACTCTTTGAGGTATGTAAATTGCGTGAAGTTCCGGTCATCACCTTTGTAAACAAGTGTGATCGTCCGGGTATGGAGCCCCTGGAAGTACTGAGTAATATTGAAAATAAACTAGGCATTGAAGCGCTACCAGCTAGCTGGCCTATGGGGTATGGGCAAAAGTTTCAAGGTATTTATGATGTTCAGGCGAAGAAAGTGCATGTCTATGAAAAAGCTAAACATGGAGCCAAAAAGGCTATTACTGATTTACTTGGCTCTGGAGAGGCATTGGAGAGAAGTAATTTATCAAATCTTGAGAAAGAGTCATTTTTGGAAGAGCTAATGCTCATTGACGACATGTACTCAGGAATGGATCTTGATCTATATAATGAAGGTAAAGTAACCCCTGTTTTTTTTGGGAGTGCATTAAATAATTTTGGATTGGATGTATTTCTACAGTATTTCCAACGCTTAGCCCCACCGCCACAAAGGTATGAATATTCGGTAGGAGGGCAAAGAGAACTGGATGACGAATTTTCAGGCTTCATTTTCAAAATGCAAGCCAACATGAATCCAGGTCATAGAGACTGCGCGGCTTTTATTCGCATAGCCTCTGGCAAGTTTAAGAGAGGACAGGAGGTGGTGATCTCTCATACGGGTAAGAAATTAAAATTGGCAACTCCACATACCCTTATGGGGGATGACCGGCAATTGCTGGAAGAGGCTTACCCTGGTGATATTGTGTCCATTTTTAACCCTGGATATTTCCGTATTGGAACAACCGTTTATGCAAAGAATCCTGTTCAGTTTGATATTATACCACTATTTACACCGGAACATTTTCAAAAAGTAACTACTAAAGACCCATTCAAGCGGAAACAGTTAAGAGAAGGCCTGCAACAACTCTCTGAGGAAGGAGTGGTTCATGTATTTGAGGTACCTAACGGCGTAGGAAATGAACTTCTTCTGGGTACAGTTGGAGTTTTACAGTTTGAAGTAGTTGAACATAGAATGCGCGAAGAATATAATGTTGAATTGATCAAGACACCGGTAGCTTATCATAGCGCAAGGTGGCTGCCTAACGATAGAACCGATATCATTTCAAACTTA
The DNA here is from genome assembly GCA_002720745.1 of Balneola sp. GTDB lineage: Bacteria > Bacteroidota > Rhodothermia > Balneolales > Balneolaceae > UBA1275. The sequence continues at coordinate 171,012 of PBJO01000001.1, read as the reverse complement.
GAGTCGGCTTACTCCACCGATGTAACTAAGGATATGGAAGAAAATCCAATTGTACTTTTTGACTCTATGTATGCCCTCCAACAGGCGGAGGAAAAAATTGGAGCTGAGCACTTATTTAAGTTCAGGCAAGGTTAATTCAAAAACAACAAAGGCACATGTCTTCAAATTAAGATCTAGAAATGAGCAAACTTGATAGAGAGCTTTTTAAACTAGATCAAATAATTTACATGGCTAATTATTAATCTATTAGACCTGTTTTTTAGGGACAAAATGGGTCAAAAAAATCTAAAAAAATGGCATAAACAAGATGCTATTCAAGTGCTAAGAATGCACCCTAACAACCTGATTTTAGAACTTTTCTATGTTTACTGTAAAACAAATATTTAAAATTCAAGATTTAGTTGCGTGGCCTAAATGTGGAAACAAAACTTTTGTATTGTCTTTGGATAAGGCGAATTTTGCTAAAGAAATAATAAAACGGTTGTATATTCTGAGGACGAGATTTTTTGGTATTACATGATTAAGGAACTACTCGCTTGGCATCTTCGGCTAAAGAAAGTACAGCTTGCTGATAAAGTGAGCTCGTATTGTATCGTAAGATTGCATCGTTAATATTTCCTTCGATTTCCATAAAATGAGCTAAATAATTAGCTACGGAGCGAATGTTGTCAGGCATATGATACAGTCCTTGACCTTCGCTGTTTTTCCACCACCTGTTCAATGAGTAGGGGATAAACTGGGCATAGGACATAGCCCCAGCATAGCTGGATTGTAAACTCATAATATCTAAGCTGGTTCTTTTACAAAACCGAAGCAATTCGATAAGTTGAGCTTCAGCAAAACTATATCTATAATCTTCGGCCATCATGGAGATATATGCGTTAAGTGGATTATAACTACCTTTATAGCGGCCAAACTCAGATTCAACCCCTAAAATACCCATAATAATTTCTTTAGGAATCCCAAATTCTTTTTCCGCGGCTAGTAACTCAGTGGAGTAAGTGTTATAGAATTTGGCTAATTTATTTTTTTTTATTTCATAGGCTAATATTTTTTTGTAATCCTCAAAGCTTTCAATTCGACGTTCGGCGGAACTGGTGAATTTTTCGGTTATTCCCTCAATGTATTGGAATCTATTATCGGCAAGATATTCGCTTAAATCCCATCCCATATCGTAGTATTGGCTCTCAATTAATGCTATTCGTTGTTGAATATTTGCTGGTATGTTTTGAGTATTGATTTCAGGGGACTGTGTAGTAGACTTAACAGATTGTGCATGAATGAATTCTCCACCCAAGAAAGTAATTGAAAGGCCTATGGTGACTGCATAGCCAAAAATATGCTGTAGTATACGATGTATTTGTTCAAGCAAAGTATTTTTTCGAAGCTCTAAACAAGCTAGTTTAGCATAGCTGGTAGATTTTTTTTGAGTTAAATAAATATAGGGTTTCATAGGCCAATTAGTTTCTACGTTAAAACATTGTATCTCAGTATAGCAAAGATTCGCCTAATACATAAACCAGTTTGTACAGGATTTTGATAGGAATCTCATATGACTATCAACTATAAATACCTTATATTTAAATATAAATAATGTTTCTTTAAACCTCTTGTCCATTTGGGATTATTCGATTCGTATAGGTATCAATCTTAGGCGGGCCCGACAACTTAGACCCAATTAAATGAGGTAAATACAAACCCAATTGAAGAAAAGGAATTATGGCTAAAGAATTTGATATATGTGTAATTGGATCAGGCCCTGGTGGTTATGTGGCTGCAATTAGAGCTTCTCAACTTGGCTTTTCTACGGCAATTGTAGAAAAACGGCATCTCGGTGGGGTTTGTTTAAATATTGGATGCATACCAACTAAAGCATTATTACGTTCTGCTGAGGTTCTTGAATCTATTCAACATGCCTCAAATTACGGAATTGATGTGACTGGTTCTAAGGCTGATTTTAGTGGTATGGTAAAGCGGAGCCGTGGTGTAGCGAATAAGATGAGCAAAGGGGTTCAGTTCCTAATGAAGGCTAATAAAATCAAGGTATTTATGGGGACTGGGGTGTTTGCTTCTAAAACCGAGTTAGAAGTACAGGATGAGTCAGGTAAAGAGACCGATCGAATTAAAGCAAACCACTTCATTATTTCTACGGGTGCCCGCCCTCGTATACTACCGAATCTTCCTATTGACGGTAAAATGATTATCGATTCTGAGGTCGCAATGACGATGGAAAAGCAGCCAAAGAAGATGGTTATCGTGGGTGCTGGAGCGATTGGAGTAGAGTTTGCGTATTTTTATAATACTATTGGTACAGAAGTTACTTTAGTTGAATTGCAAAAGACCTTAGTACCGATAGAAGATGCAGATGTGGGTAGAGAACTGGGTAAAATCTACAAGAAAAAAGGAATGAATGTCCTCACTGAAAGTACAGTTGAGTCGATTACTAGAAAAGGAAAAGGGGCAGAAGTAACCGTTAAAACCAAAAAAGGAGAGCAAAAGATTGAGGCAGATGTAGTGCTATCGGCCGTTGGAGTGACCGGTAATGTTGAAGGATTAGGCTTAGAAGAAATAGGTGTTAAGATAGAACGAGGGGCCATTGTGGTGGACCGATCTACCTATTCGACTGGAGTGGAAGGTATTTATGCGATAGGTGACGTCATTGGTGCCCCTTGGCTGGCTCATAAAGCCTCTCATGAAGCTATTGTACTCGTTGAACAACTATCGGGTAAAACTCCCAAAGCAATAGATTATAAAAACATTCCAGGTTGTACCTACTGTGAGCCTCAAGTGGCATCTGTTGGTCTGACTGAAGCTGCAGCCAAAGAAGCTGGTTACGATGTTAAAGTGGGTAAATTTCCATTATCTGCAAGTGGTAAAGCAACGGCCCTAGGACACGAGGAAGGCTTTGTTAAAGTGATATTTGATGCCAAATATGGAGAGTGGTTAGGTTGCCACATGATTGGTTTTGGTGTTACCGAAATGATAGCCGAAGCAGTAGTTGCTAGAGACTTAGAAACAACTGGGCATGAGATAATCAGCGCTGTACACCCTCACCCAACCCTGTCAGAAGCGGTAATGGAGGCGGTAGCTGAAGCCTACAATGAAGGGGTTCACTTAGGTACCCCAGTTGAAAAATAAGTCGTAAATTAGACTAATGATATGAAGGATGGTGCTCCGGAAGCTAGTTCAATCTTAGAGGTTTATGACCTAGAAAGAGCCGGGTACCGTGGTGTTTGGGATTTTCAAAAGGAACTACAAAAAGCGCTTATTCAGCAAAAGAGAAATCCGGAGCATACCGAATATACAGATGACGATCTAGCCGATATGCTTCTTTTTGTAGAGCATCCACATGTATATACTTTGGGTAAAAGTGGAAATGCTGAACATTTGTTACGCTCAGTAGTGGAACTTAACGAGATTGACGCTGAATTTGTTCTAGTGGACCGTGGAGGAGATATCACCTACCATGGCCCAGGGCAGGTTGTTGGATATCCGATAATGGATTTGGATCGCCACTTTACCGATATACACAAATATCTACGCTATTTAGAAGAGGTACTAATTCGCACTTTGGCCCAATATGAGCTAGAAGCTGGCAGGGCGAAAGGCCAAACAGGTGTTTGGCTTAAAGATCGAAAAATAGCGGCGATGGGCATTCATTCCTCTAGATGGGTGACTACGCATGGATTTGCTCTTAATGTGTCTACTGATATGGACTACTTTTCTCATATTGTCCCTTGCGGCATTCAAGATAAACAGGTTACAAGCTTGCAACGGGAGTTAGGAACGGAAGTCTCTTTGGATTTGGTTAAAAAACAAATAGTTCAATCCTTTGAGGAGGTTTTTCAAATGCAGGCTCATTGGGTAGGTGGTGGCAGAGAACTACAAGATAAAATTTCGTATTTTAATACAGTACACAATGGATGATGAACCTGCTAAAAAGGTTTAATAATCGTCCATATAGGGCATAGCAGAAAGGAGTAAGATTATGATTAAAGAATTGAATGTAGTTGATCGTGCTATTACCAAAAGACGGCCTGACTGGTTACGCGTAAAACTTCCTTCTGGCGAAAAGTTTAAAGAAGTGCTCGATACAATAAACGAGCATAAGTTAAATACAGTTTGCTCGGAAGCTCGTTGCCCTAATATGGGCGAATGCTGGGGTGCTGGGACAGCGACTTTTATGCTTCTAGGAGATGTATGCACGAGATCCTGTGCTTTCTGTGCTATTAAAACGGGCCGGCCCCCTGCTGAATTAGATTGGGAGGAACCTGAACGCGTAGCGGATGCAGTACGTAAAATGGGTCTTAAACACGTTGTTTTAACGTCTATAAATCGAGATGACAGAAAGGATGGAGGAGCGCCTATTTTTGCGGCAACTCATACCGAATTGCGGCGCGTCATTCAGGGAGTTACAATTGAATCTCTTATTCCTGACTTCAAGGGCAATTGGGAGACACTACAAATTGTATTGGATACTCCACCCGATGTATTGAGTCATAATTTAGAAACAGTACCTGCACTCTATCGTAGAGTTCGCCCACAGGCCAAATATCAAAGATCGCTTGATTTATTGTTGCGTACTAAAGAAGCGGGAATTCGTTCTAAAACGGGGATTATGGTAGGGCTGGGTGAAACTAGAGAGCAGGTTATTGAGCTCATGCAAGATTGTGCGTATCACGAAGTGGACGTACTTACTATTGGACAGTATATGCAGCCGACCAAAATGCATCATCCAGTGAAAGATTGGATTCATCCGGATAAGTTTGCTGAATACAAAGAAATAGGTGAGCATCTAGGTATTGAGCATGTTGAGAGTGGTCCTTTGGTCCGCTCTTCGTATCATGCCGAGCGCCACGTTTAGTGTGGCATGCACCTTTGTTAATTAACTAGTCGGAATTAGAATGGCGGCAACCGTAACTGTACTTTTCATAAGCTATTTGTTAGGTTCTACACCTTCCGCGATTTGGGTGGGAAAAGTCTTTAAGGGAATCGATGTACGTGAACACGGAAGCGGAAATGCAGGTACGACCAATACATTTCGTGTGTTGGGTATGCCCTTTGGTGTGACTGTTTTTGTATTAGATTTTATGAAAGGTTTTGTGAGTTCATTTTGGATTAGTAGCTTGGCTTTTCTTTGGTTTAGCGGACCATTGGCTCCCCCTAATTGGGACGTAGAGGCCTTTCTTAGTATTTCTTGCGGAATGGCGGCTGTATTTGGTCATATGTTTCCTGTTTTTGCTGGCTTTAAAGGTGGAAAAGGTGCAGCCACGGCCTGCGGAATGCTTTTTGGTATCGAGCCTATTTCCATTAGCATTTCGTTTGCACTTTTTGGATTCATCGTATGGATCACCAGGTATGTTTCCTTGGCATCCATCATCTCTACTGCCATTTATCCCATTACTTTATTAATTATGCGCTATGGTTTGGATAGGTATGTAGATGGTAGCATAATCATCATTGCTGCCATGATAGCATTTGGAATAATTTATAAGCATAAAGTAAATATCGGTCGCTTAATCGCTGGTACTGAAAATAAAGTCGGTGCAGGGACATCATCCGTTACTTCTACTGAGGCGAGTACATCCTCTGTGAATTAAAGGCTAACTATGAGCAAACAACGTATTGGTATTATTGGGGCAGGTAGCTTTGGAACAGCCTTAGCAAAGGTATTCCATGAAGCGGGGAATCAAGTTCAAGTTTGGGCTAGAGAACCAGAAATTGTTGCACATATAAATGCCTTTAATTCTAATCCTAAATATTTGCCGCATCTAGTGTTACCTGACACAGTATTTGCTATATCTAGGCTATTGGAGGTTGTAAAAGAAAAAGATTTATTGGTGCTAGCGACCCCATCACATACCTTACGCGATATGGCTAGTCTTATTAAACCTATGCTTAGTGGTAATGAAGTTGTCATAACTGTGTCAAAAGGAATTGAGCAGAAGAGCTTTAAAACAATGTCTCAGGTACTTGTTGATATACTTGAAGGTGTGATTAGCTCTGACCAGATTGGAGTATTATCAGGGCCTAGCCATGCCGAAGAGGTGGCTCATCAAAAACCAACAACGGTTGTAGCAACATCGTATTCTTCTCAGGTGGCTACCTATATTCAGGATACATGTATGACGCCTATGTTTCGTATTTATGTTAATAGTGATGTGGCAGGTGTCGAAATAGGGGGTTCTGTTAAAAATATTATGGCTATAGCTGCTGGGGTTATTGACGGTGCAGGATGGGGGGATAATACTAAAGCGGCGCTTATAACACGGGGTTTACACGAAATGAAGCTTATGGGAGCGCATTTTGGCGCACTTACGGACACCTTTTCCGGACTTACAGGGATTGGGGATCTAATAGTGACTTGTACGTCAGCTCATAGTCGTAACCGACGTTTGGGGCATCTCATTGGAGAAGGGAAAAGTCTAGAAGAGATTATTGATGGAATGGAGATGGTAGCCGAAGGCGTTAAAACAACTCAAGCGGTGTATTTTTGGGCTCGAAAAAATTCGATTGAAATGCCCATTACCTCGGCGGTATATCAAGTGCTTTTCGAAGGAGTAAACCCCATTGATGCAATGACAAAGCTGATGAACCGCGATCCCAAACAAGAAGGTTTACAGGATATTTATTGATGGAGGAATACGAACAGTACTTAAAGTATTCGGGAACAACTACGTTTAGTTCAATGTCGAAAGCCGATTTGACCAATCTGGTTGAGAGAGGGGAATCGTCCTTTTTGGAGTTTAAACAGAAAGTAACCTCCCCTGAAAAATTAGCGCGCGAAATTGCCGCTTTTGCTAATACCGAAGGAGGAATCATATTAGTTGGAGTGGGAGATAAGGGTGAGTTGATTGGCTTAGAGACTTACTTGGAAGAGGAGTTTTGGCTCAAACAAGCAGCAGAGCAAGAATGTGTTCCACCCGTAAGCATTACTTTTGAACTCTTTCAAATTGGACAGCGGGATATTCTTATTGTACATGTACCAGAATCTCCAGTAAAACCAGTACAGGTAAAAGCTGGTAAATCCAGTAAAATACGGAAGGTGTTTGTCCGAGTAGACGATGCTAGCGTTGAGGCAAGTAATGAATATATTCAGGTTTTAAAACAAGATGGGGCTACCCAAGGAATTACCTTTGAGTATGGCGAAAAAGAGCAAATCTTATTCCGTTTTTTAAGAGAATACAGTGTTATTACACTATCAGATTTTTCTAATATTGCACATATCAATAGTTATAGAGCGGCCAAAATATTGGTGAATTTAGTAAGTGCGGGGGTATTGGATTTCTATGAAAAAGACGGTAAAGCACATTACACATTTTCCGTAAAATCTGTGTAATTTGTAATATCATGGGCCAAAAGAAAGACGTACTAAAAAAATCTAGACATAACAGCGAAAAGAACCCGGACGCGAATGAATTGTTTCAAGATTCATTGGACGATGTAATTGCTTCGTTGATTGATTTGGATGAAGATGATATTTCCGAGGATTCCTCAACTGGTCAAACTTATGTAGAAAAAGGCATACAAAATGCCAAAAAATTTGATCTAGAAATTGAGCGACCCATTGTGCTTACCGAACGAGCGGCTCGGCAAGTACAGAAAATTGTAGAGCAAGAAGGCTTGGAACCCGGACTATACTTGCGTGTTGCGGTTGAAGGGGGTGGCTGCTCAGGTCTTAGTTATAAATTAGGCTTGGATCATCTTACTGATGATGATCGAATGTACGATAGTTATGGAGTAGAGATTATTGTAAAAAAAGAACACCTAATTTATTTAGAGGGGATCAGCATTGACTATCCTGACGGGCTGGATGCACGTGGTTTTGTGTTTGATAATCCTAACGCTACCGATAACTGCGGATGCGGCGAGAGCTTTGCTGTTTAATTTCGATTCGCTTTGGCTTTAGTGATTAATTCTCGGATTTCTTGAGCAGTGATGTATTGTTTGTTATTACAAAAATGACAAACGATTTCCTGATCGTTATATTTAATATCTTCTAAATCCTCAAGACTAAGCATAGTCAACGCACTCAGAAATCGCTTGCGACTGCACCTACAAAAGAAATCGACAGGATTTCGACTGAGTTCTTTTACTTGGATAGGTGATACAGATCGATGCATAATTTCATCGACGTATATTTTTTCCGAAAACAATTGATCGATGGGTTGAAATGAAGCCAAACGTTCATGGAGCATATCAATTTGCCCATCTGGTGCGTCAGGAAGGCGTTGAAGAAGCAGTCCTCCAGCTTCGGATATGGCACCATTTTTCGTAATTCCAATATCAAGTATGACAGCAGAAGGTACTTGCTCTGATTTTGCTAAATAGTGGGCAATGTCACGGGTCACATCCCCTGCAATCAATTCGATAGAGCTGGTTCTGGGTTCTGCCTCGTTATAGAGTACCTTGGTTAGGCTGAGTACACCTAAACCAATACCATCGGACAATAAAACATCCGGTTTATTATAGGCTAATTCAGCCCTTGGATTTCCCACATAGCCTCGAACCTCTCCTAAACTGTTAGCTTCTGCAATCACATATTGAAGTGGACCGTTGCCATCGAGTCGAATTTGAATACGTTCTTCTTTTTTTAATTCAGAGGCTAATAAAGCGGCGGCTGTTAGAGTTTTACCCAGAATTACGGTGGCCAGGAGGGACAATCCATGTCGATCCTTAGCTTCATTAACTAGCGCTGTTGTCTTGACTACGGAGAGTTTAAAATGACCATCTTTGGTTACACCTTTGACCAACCTGTCTTTGAACAAAAATTTTTCTTTAGCAATACTCATGATTATTTTTGAGCGTTTATTAAACGCTGTTCTACAAGTCGATTCCCCGCTAAATTAGGAGTTAGATCATGAATTTCTGCATAGTCAAAGACCTCCATTAGGGTTTGATAAATTCCGCGGGTTTGCTTCTCTGCTCTTTCATGATTGTAACCACCTATTTCGTTTGAAATATTAATTACGCCTCCCGCATTTACTACGTAATCGGGAGCATAGAGGATGGACTTATCTTTCAATTGCTGGGCGTGTATTTCTTCCATGAGAATGTTATTGGCTCCTCCTACTATAAAGTCACAGGCTAAACTATTAATAGTTTGGTTATTGATAACCCCTCCTAGTGCGCAGGGGCTTAATATGTCGACTTGGAGGGAAAGAAGATGTTCTGGGTCAATAATTTTTCCACCCACTTCTACAGCCAAATTTTCGGCTTTTTTGGAATAAATGTCAGAGATGTAAAGCTCAGCCCCTTCATTTTGAAGATGCTTGGCTAAATAAGATGCAACATGACCGGCTCCTTGTATGGCGATCTTTTTTCCTTCTAGACTATCCTTACCCGTAACGTATTTCATTGAAGCTTTCATACTAACATAGACTCCAAGCGCTGTAAAAGGAGAAGGATCACCACTACCGCCCATGTGCTTTGGTAAGCCTGTGACATGAGAGGTTTCTTGATGTACCCATACCATGTTTTCTTCGTCCATACCTACATCCTCAGCGGTAATGTATTGCCCACCCAAGAAATCTACACATCGCCCAAAAGCCCAAAAGAGCTCCTTGGACTTTTCGGTTCTTGAATCCCCTATAATTACCGCCTTTCCACCACCTTGCTTTAGCTTGGAGATAGCTGCCTTATAGGTCATACCTTTCGAAAGCCGGAGTACATCATCCAATGCGGTTTCAAGATTAGTATATGGCCACATCCTAGTTCCTCCTAAAGAAGGCCCAAAAGTCGTGTCATGAATGGCTATAATAGTTTGAAGCCCTGTTTTTTCATCCTTGAAATAAACAACTTGTTCATATGACGCTGTAGCAGGCGTGTGCACCGGGGTATAAAAAAGACCTGAAGAAATTTCGGTGGCCTTTCCGAACAATGAAGAAGGGTCGCTCATAAAGGAATATATTGGATGATGTTATTTTTATAAATATACCAAAAAGCCTTAAGGTTTACTTAGTATCTAAATGTGGAATAAAGTATAATTCATTCAATATAATTTGAATAGGTTAATTGGCGTGAAAGCCAATGTGCCTCTTATGTATAAAAATAGAAATAAAGGAAATCATAACTATGTCATTCCGCTGGGTAATTACACAGTTGGAGCAAAAGGAAGCTGTATCCAACTTAATGGAGATGCTCAATGTTCCTGAATCTATAGCTCGACTATTGGCTATACGCGGTATCTCAAGCTTTGAAGATGCAAAACAATTTTTTAGACCATCCCTAAACGAACTATATGACCCTTTTCTAATGAAAGACATGGATCGAGCATCCGAGCGTCTTTCTTTAGCTATTCGTTCTAACGAAAAAGTACTGGTATATGGGGATTATGATGTAGATGGAACCACCGCTACAGCTATTGTTTATAACTTCTTGAAAGAATTTGGGGTGGTGGTAGACTATTATATTCCACATCGATTTAAAGAAGGATATGGAATTAATCCTGAGGGAGTACAGTATGCCTTTGAGATGGGTGCGCAGGTTATTGTGTCGGTTGACTGCGGAATTACTGCCATCGAAGAAGCTGAAGAAATCAAAGCTCTCGGTATGGATCTAATTATTTGCGACCACCACACCATAGGTCCAATGCTACCTGATGCTTATGCGGTATTGGATCCAAAACGTGAAGACTGCTCTTACCCCTTTGATGGATTATCTGGGGCGGGTGTAGGTTTTAAATTAGTTCAGGCTACCCTAGCCCGGTTAGGGCTTCCTGCGAAGATAGCCTACGACTATCTGGATTTATTGGCTGTTTCCATTGCATCAGATATAGTGCCTATTATTGATGAAAATCGAATTTTAATGTGGGCTGGATTGAAGCGACTTAGAACCAATCCAAGAGTGGGGATTCAGGCCTTGATGGACCTTATTCGGGTACCACAATCAGAACTAGATACCAAAAAAATTGTGTTTTCTATTGGTCCGCGAATTAATGCAGCAGGCCGGATGGGGGATGCATCCACCGCTGTAAAGTTACTGATTGCAAAAGATGAACCCGAGGCTAAATTAATGGCTATAGAGTTGGAATCTATTAATGCAAAACGGCGGAATACTGATACTACCACAATGAATGAGGCAGTAGAACAGATTGAAGAGCAGTTGAATATGGATCGGATATCGGCGCTTGTACTTTTTAATCCGAATTGGCATTTAGGCGTTATTGGTATTGTAGCTTCCCGTTTGGTGGATTTGTATCACAGACCGACTATTATGCTAAGTGAAGTTGATGGAAAGATTAAAGGATCAGCTAGAAGCATTCGTGGATTTAACATCTATGAAGCAATTTTAGAATGTGAAGATTTATTAGAACAATTTGGTGGACATGAATATGCCGCTGGCTTAACCTTAAAGAATGGAGCATTAAAAGAGTTTCGAAGCCGAATAAATAGCAAGGCAGTGGAACAGTTATCGGGAAGTTCTTTTGAGGCTGAATTACTGGTTGATGCGGAAATAAATCTATCAGAGATTGATGGCAAGTTCTGGAAATTGTTGCATCAGTTTCAACCATTTGGTCCTGACAATACCAAACCTCTATTTACCAGTAAGGGGCTAAGCACAGTCGGGGTTCCTACTATAGTTGGAAATGGACATCTAAAGCTTCGAATAAGGCAAGAAGGCTCTCCTATATTTGACGCAATTGGGTTTAATATGCATGATTTAATGCCTATTGTGCGGGACAAAAAATCATTTGATATTGCATATGAGCTGGAAGAAAATACCTGGAATGGAAACAGATCTATACAGATTCATTTGAGCGATATCAAGGAATCTTAGAGTTGTTTATTGTTTCTCCAAGCTAAAGGGTGTATATTTGCCATCCTTTAGTTTGGGACTGTAGCTCAGTTGGTAGAGCAACGGACTGAAAATCCGTGTGTCGGCGGTTCAATTCCGCCCGGTCCCACCAGTATAAAATATTGTTTTTCAGTGATTTATTGACTTTCAGGGTTTTTTGTTTGGATGAAATGAGAGCAATAGAGATAATCTTGGCGATATACGTGTTAGTGCATCCATGATGACCAGTAATTAGATTATCCCTTAGCATAACTGGATGTCATCATTCTCTCAATGTGGGATCCAACTACATAAAAAAATACCCCAAAAGTAAATAAATAATATCATTCTTTTTAATAATTAAGTATGCACAAAGTAGAATGGTAAAACAGAGCCATTGTATTAGTGAAATCGGATAAACAATCTATCAATGCAGAACTTTGTTTTTGACAAATATGATAGCCTTCCCTGTGATAAGATAATTGTCAGCACTTATTCTACCGCCTACTCCACCAAGTAGACTAAGATCAATAATACCTTCGCCCCCCTCATCTCTTACTCTGTCTTTAATTTTTTTGAGTATTTTCTCGATTTCACAGCTACAACCTGCCACAGAAAATTCACCAATAATTTCATATTCGTTTTCATTTAATTGTTCTTGGTTATAAATCTTGACCAGAAAATTTTTATGTTTACTTTCTCTCGAAAGGTGGTCATATGGTAGGTATTCAGTGGTAATACACCCACAAAAGGCGATTATACAAGAAAAAAAGAGTAATCCAGTTTTTGGCCGAATCATACGGTTAGGATAATTACTGAGAAAATAATTTACTTTATCATAAATTAGATGTTTATGCTATTGAGTTCAAACCATCATTTATGTTATTATTTGGTGTGCCCTTTACTATTTAATAGCTATTTCATCTTTAAAACCCGTGGATCTTTAAGTAAAAATAATTAAATCACTTATTTACTTCGCGACTTGAAGAAAAGCTTCATACATGATAGTATACTATCGTATTTAATCCATTAATCCATTAGTTAATTTTATGTCAAACCTTATATCTATTCTAAGAAATCATCTTCTTTTTAGCCTAAGCCTTTTATTCACTATTTCTGTCTCATTTTCAGCTTTGGCTCAGTCTATATCGACCAGTGGGGATCGGAGTATTCAAGAGCTGTATGAATCAGCAGCAAGTAGTATTCCGCTAAGAGGCATAGGGCCGGCGGCGATGGGGGGACGAATTTCAGATATTAAGGTGGATCCTAATGATCTGTCGACCTGGTATGTGGCAGCAGGTTCGGGAGGTGTATGGAAGACGGTTAATAGTGGAACAACTTGGGAAGCTATTTTTGAACATGAAACGTCCTATTCGATTGGAACCATTGAGATTGATCCTAATAACTCCAAGGTAATTTGGGTAGGTACCGGTGAGAATGTGAGTGGTCGTCATGTGGCTTGGGGTGATGGGGTGTATAAAAGCGTGGATGCTGGGAAAAGTTGGAAGAAAATGGGGATGGATGGATCGGATCATATTAGCCGAATTTTGATTGATCCTAACGATAGTGATGTGGTTTTGATTGCAGCGGAGGGTCCTTTGTGGTCATCTGGTGGCGTAAGAGGTGTTTTTAGGACGACGGATGGTGGTGAAAATTGGGTGCAGGTACTCGATATTGACCAGAAAACTGGTGCAACTGATTTGGAGTTTGATCCTTTAAATTCGGCGGTAATATATGCAGCAACTTATGAGCGTCGTCGTAAAACCTGGGCTTTTTTAGCTGGTGGGCCAGGTTCTGGAATTCATAAGTCAATAGATAATGGGCGCACTTGGACGAAGCTAAGTAGTGGATTACCAAAAGCGGTTATGGGAAAAATTGGCTTAGCAGTAACCCCAGCAGATCCTAATTTGGTATATGCAACAATAGAATCAGATCCAGCAAATAAGGGATTTTACCGTTCAACAGATAAAGGAGAAAGTTGGGAAAAGCGTAATAGCTATACCTCGGGGGGTACGGGGCCGCATTATTATCAGGAGATTGAAGCCTCTCTAACTAATGCAGACGTGGTGTTTCAAATGGATGTATTTTATCAGGTGACTCGAGATGGCGGAGCAACCTTCAACTATTTAGAAACGGGTCGATCTAAGCATAGTGATAATCACGCCTTATGGATAGATCCTACAAATCATGAGCATATGCTAGCGGGTTCGGACGGTGGATTGTATGAGTCTTTTGATGAGGGGAANANCTGGAGATTTTTGTCTAATTTNCCCATAGCCCANTTTTATAAAATTGGNGTNGATAANNCNGANCCTTTTTACAATNTNGNGGCTGGAGCNCANGATTTAGGAACCNTAATTGGGCCTTCNCGNACCTTNANNGGAGAGGGCATTCGGAANCAAGATTGGTATGTNCCNCTAGGGGCNGATGGGTANGANGNNGCNTTCGATCCTACNGATCCNAANATTGTATANATGGAAATCCAGCAAGGGGTGTTGTATCGTTTGGANCGAAGAACTGAGGAATTAATGGATATCCAGCCTCAGNCTTCGCCGGGTGATCCAGCTGAACGATTNAATTGGGATGCGCCTNTTATNATAAGTCNTCATGANAATAAAACACTNTATTTTGGTTCCCAGCGNGTNTGGAAAAGCGTGAATCGTGGAGACTNTTGGACGCCCATCAGTGGAGATNTAACNACTAATNNCAATCCGTNTGAACTNCCTATGCAGGANCGAGTNCCAGGAATTGATGCNNTGTATGACAATGGGGCTATGTCTAAATTNGCNACNCTNACNGCNATAGCNGAATCACCGNTACANTCGGGGATACTTTATACNGGANCNGANGACGGTATTATACATGCCAGTGAGGATGATGGGCAAAGCTGGACNNANGCGGCNGANCTCCCNGGTATGCCANCCNTNTCATTCATTAACGATATNGAAGCTTCCTCATATGACATNCGAACNNTATTTGTGGCAGCTGATGCGCATAAAGAAGGAGATTATACACCTTATATATTTAGGAGCACTAATGGGGGTAGATCATGGAAAAATATTGCTGGAGANCTTCCTAAGGGNGTAATTGTATGGNCCATTAAGCAAGATCCAGTACGGTCAGATTTGCTNTTTATTGGNGCTGAGAATGGAATGTATTTCTCATATAATGCTGGAGAAAATTGGATNAAGCTTAATGCTTCTGCTCCAACNATATCTTATCGTGATATNGAATTACATGAGCGCGATCATGATTTAATCGGGGGAACCTTTGGNCGAGGAATATACATATTNGACGATTATTCTCCACTTCGGTATATANCNGATTTGGCAGAGANTCAAAGCCATACCATNTTTCCTGTTCGTGATGCTTGGTGGTANATCGAACAAACACCACTGCAAGCTAGTGGAATGCCTTCTCAAGGCTCTGCAGCGTACCGTGCACCCAATCCACNNTATGGAGCGACNNTTAGTTANTANCTATCTGANCTGCCTAAAACGCCAGCTCAGCAGCGACAATCTGNAGTACAAGTATTAGAAGCGGAGGGTAAAGATATTCCTTTTCCGGGGTGGGAAACACTCCNGGCCGATGCACTCGAGGATGCTCCAAAAACNTTGTTACTTATTAAAGATNCCTCAGGGGAACCAGTTCGATGGTTAGAAGGNGGACAAAGCCGTGGTNTTCATCGGANGACCTGGGATCTGCGCTTTCCGGCANCAGATCCCATCAGTTTNTCNANACCAGGATTTCGCCCNCCTTGGGNAGGNANTCCACAAGGNCCNNTNGTTGCNCCAGGAATATATAGTGTNGAATTGTATGTACTANACAATGGNAAATTGNAAACNCANGGANNNGNNCAGGAGTTTATTGTTAANCCGATACCTGCTNTAGAAGGTCGAGATTTTGAGGAAACNTTTNCTTTNCATAANGAGNTTAACGACCTATCCCGNGAAATGAATAGTGCTGGAAGTTCACTTGNTGAAGCCTCTAACCGCCTTCGCCACATAGAAGCGGCATTGGTGCAAACATCAACCNTAGCCCCGGAGCTTTTCNAACAATTAGCTGCACTCACACGCCAGCAAGCGGAACTCATCACTCAGCTCTATGGTGANCGGATACGCCGTTCAAAAGATATTTCGGTTGAACCCGCTATAGCAGGCCGTTTGAATCAGGTNCTGNATGGACTTTCTGAAACGAGCTTACCTCCGACCCAAACGCACCATACAAATGTGGCTTTGGCAAGTCAGGGATTTGAGCAATTTAAAATATCGCTGCAGGATTTTTGGTCTGAATTAGAGAAGTATGAAACCCAGGTACAGCANGCAGGAGCACCGTACACTCCGGGACAAAAGNTAAGNTGATTCGTTAAAGAATTAGATTGGGTGTGAATTACTNTTTGGGTAGATTTTTTAACACCTCCCAATGATCGGGAGTCATGGATCCAACGTCAAAGACAGAGATACCTTTGGCTCCTCCACTTATCGCTTTTTGTGCAGCGGTTTGAAGCTCTTCGGGACTTAGTGCAGGAATAAATAAACCTGCTACAACATCGAAACGTCCGTGTGATTCACGGACACCTTGTTCGGCTGCAAATTTAATCCATTCAAGATTTTGTCGATAAAAATTATGGTACAGCATGGGTAGGGCGACATCTAAATCCCAACTGGCCCAATCTTGACGAACCATTTGCCGCGACATCACTGGAAAAGGGAATACTGCGGCGCTGAGTTGTTTGTTGCGTTCGTGTACTTCTTGGGCAATTTCATTCACTAAGCTGGTCACCGCATTCAAACGATATTGAAGCCATTCGGTACTAAGTTCGGGATGCTCCATATCCATTGGGTCTACACCAAACAGCTTTTTGAACCCCTCTCTGGCAATGGGGTGATATCCGTAATCATATTCAGCAAACTGCCGGTCTTGTACTAAATTATATTTTGGTTGTAGATCAGCTCCTAAAATAACGTCTACATAGCGTACATAATCTAGATGTACCGATGTTAGGCCTGGAATATCGGCATAGGAGATCATTTTGGAAGTAACATATTGTCTTGCTCCTGGCGAAAAAGGAGATAACCATTGATAGTAGTTAACATAAGCTCTGTAATCATATGAATTATCTCCGTTTCGATTCACAGCGTACCATTCAGAATTCTTGGCAGCGGTAGTATCACCAGGGCGATTTAAGGTCCACACCCATGCATGGATATTAATGGAATAGTCTTGTGCCCACTCAACTACTTGAATTGTTTCCTCAATATCAGCGGATAAGAATAAG
Organism: Balneola sp.; assembly: GCA_002720745.1. Taxonomy (GTDB): domain Bacteria; phylum Bacteroidota; class Rhodothermia; order Balneolales; family Balneolaceae; genus UBA1275. The sequence continues at coordinate 153,959 of PBJO01000001.1, read as the reverse complement.
TCGCTAAGCCCATGCTTAGAAAAGTTAGCCAATTTCTCTCTCCATTCCGCTTCTGTTTTGGCAATGCCACCGCCTGTCCAAGCTGCAACCATAAATGAGCCTACTTCCGGCTGCGTATCTTCTCGAACAGCAGAACAACTAAGTAGGAATAGACTAAGTGTCATTAAAAGTAATTTATTTTTCATACGAACTCCTTATGTATCCATCTTGGTTTATGCTCAATTTAGTGCCCGAGCGGTCTTCTAGTATGATTTCAAATCCAAGGTTAGTGGGTAAAAATTCAGCGTCATAAAAATATCCATTCACCTCAAAATTAGAATCTTCATTAACTAGAAATGAGCCCAACTTATTCGAGGTGTTGTTCTGTAAAGCAAGTTGTTTTCTGTATAGATGAAAAAGAAGCTGATATGCGCTGGTCATTGATTGATCCAAATAGGTGTTCTTGGTGCTATCTACAGGATTATCGATAAAAAATACATACCCCCAATGTTCGGGTCTATGCATATCAATAGCCATTTGTGGGCTCCAGACCCAATTGTTTTCGGGTAGACGGCGGCCATTATTATCGGTTTTTTTCTCATAGGTATTACCATTGAGTTGGTAGTCCCACTGTACTCGCGAAAAATTAACTCGCCAGATGCTCCCTTCGCCAAAAGTATGTCCCCGATCTATAGCATTGATGGGTGCAATTGGGATGGCTAATTCAAGAGACCAGCCATCATCGATGTCCGTTGGATTATTTAGGGTGCCTTGTATATCAATACCAATTTTAGTCCCTTTCACGTCCCATTCGTCCAACACAGGGCCATTTCGCCTGTAGGGTCGGGCTAAAAATAAATCCCATAATGTTCCCAAGGCATTGATCTCGAACTCAACATAATAAGGCTGAAACTCATTAGGCTTTATGAAGACTTCAAAATCATTGTTATAGAAAATTACTGCATCCCGTTGCTCTATATCACCCCAAACATGCTCATCTTCCATCTTGGCATATATATACAAATAGTCCATATCCCACAACATTTTTACGCGTGTATCATAGTAGGGTGTGTCCAAATTGGGACCTTGAATGTCCATAAATAGATCGGTCCACTTTGTATCATTCCAGGCCGCCTCATTGGCTAATCCATCTATAGAAATAGGATACTGCGTTTTTGATGCGAGATAACTTTTTGGAATAGTTAGATTCAATTTTTCTGTAGTTGTAGGAGTGCTGCATCCAAAACAAAGTCCTAGGACAGTAGCTACCATGATATCACGATTTGTCATTTTTATTACCAATCCTCTGCTATGGCGGGGGTCCCTGGGAAATCAATACTATAATTCATGTAGATAGGATCATANTAGTGCCCGTTTTCCTGGTAATCTGGATTCCATTTTTTAATTCCGTTCGAGTCTAATACATACAGATAAGGAGATAATAATAGTCGTTCAAGATGCCATCTTCCGGCTTCTTCTGATGGAATTTCCTCTCCATTACCATAGACCATGAGTCCGCCATCGGCATATACTTCATNTTCAGGGCTAATATCCATGTACTCATGACTTACATTCATGACTTTGTGCCCAATTTCATGAGCAATGGTACGGCGCTGCCGATCGGGCCGCTCAAGATTCGAAAGGCTGATTACCCCTCGATAAGGTTTAGGAATAGTCCCAGGATAGGAATAGGAAGGGAAGGATAAGCCACCAGTACGAACNGTCTTCATAGTCCAATTACGGCCTTCTGAAACGGTTAAAAAGGGGTAAAAAACATCCTGAAATACAACAAAATAAAGAGTTCGATGACTGTCTTCCTCCACTTCAATAATATGCTCTAATGCATTAGAAGCATGTTCTGTAAGCTCAGCGGGGTGCCGCTGGCTGTGTTTATATAGGTTGATGTATCCGGTATTTGGTACGCCAGGGACTTTATTGGCCTGAATTGAAAGATACGATGGGTTTATCTCACCTGTTTTTATCCANAGCACATTTACTTGTACACCTGTAGGCGCATAAATTTCCTTTGCAGCTTGTAAACCTGTCACGATACGGTCCAGTGTTATTTTTTTAAAATCAGGATCTAGGTTGGATGGAAGGTAGACCCCCACATCCATGGTTGGTTTACCTAATTCAATATCTGCATTTAAGGTAGTGTAATCGATTGTATCAATGATAGACCAGGATGCTTTCTTGACATTCAGGGATGTTGTTTGATCTTCATTGTATGGCTGCTTAGACGAACACTGAAACAAAAATGTAGCTGCTAGTAAAAGAAAAAAGGGCGCATAATTCAGCTTTTGCGGTATAATAAATACCTTTTTTAAATACGTTGGGCTATGATACATAATGAATTGAATATATAGGATAGGAATTATTAGTAATAGTATAAACTGATGTATAAAAACCACCCAGAGATAAAATGTCTTTTTGGATTGTATTTGGTATTCGAGAATACTATTCNATCGCAGCTAATATTCGCTCTACCAACCCGTTCATCCCGGTGCCTTGAATCCATCGAGCGACAATAATCAAATCGTTTTTAGGGTCTACGTATACCATATTATTACCCGCACCNAAATGCCAGAAAGCCGATTNAGGAGCTGCTGGCATAGCTTCGCGATTTGGATTTAGGNAGTAGTTCATATACCCATAATTTGGTCGGGCNTGTGTGGGATTTTTTGACATTCTTATCCATTCNTTGGATANTAGCTGCTCGCCTTTCCAACTTCCTTCACGCAAAGTCAGTAACCCAAAGCGCGCCTGATCCCGCGCACTAATAAACATCCCTCCGCCCCAATGACCTCCACCGCTTACGCTTTGCATCTGTTTTCCATCTATCAGTACCCAAGAGTTTTCGTATCCATGCCAACGCCATGTGGGAGAGGCTCCAATTTTGTCCATGACNCGTTCTTTGAGTACTTGGGGAAGGGGCTGCCGCCATACGTTTAAAGTAGCAAGAGCTAGTAGGTTTACTCGCACATCGTTGTATTCCCAAACACTTCCCGGCGTATGACGCTCACGAGTGATCCATTCACTTCGCTCTCTGGAGGGACGATCGGCCCAATCGGGTTTCCCGAATAGAGTTCCTTCCCAGTCTGAGGTTTGTTGCAGTAAATGTTCCCAAGTAATTTGGGTATTATGATCCGAATGAAAGGGCTCCAGAAAATAGGCCTCACCCACTTCGGATCCTTTATCTCTGTTGTATATGTCGTCTATGNCCAATANGGGCCCCATATAAGGGNCTACTTTGTCGTGTATATCTCGAATGAGACCATCATCCCAAGCCAGTCCTACGGTCGTGCTCAAGAAACTTTTGGTTACGCTGTGTGTCATATCGACCCGAAACGGGGTTCCCCACTCGGCCACGATATATCCATTTTTCACAATAATTCCAGTCATTTCTCCCCGGCTTTTAAAAGGCCCTATACCCTCACCAAATGGTTCTCTTCCAAAGGTACCATAATGGTTGATTTCCATATTCCGAGGATTCTCACTTTCCATAGAAATGGCATAATCGATGGCTTCTTGTAATTTAACGGGATCAAAACCAGAGGCTTCCGGGCTCAATATTTCCCAATCCCCCCATATACCCGGATAGTAAGGCTCAGTAATGGCGGGGTTTTGAGCGTTTGTTGGAACCCAAAAAAGAAAAAGAAATATGGAAATAGGAGTTAGGAATCGCATGGTNTNGGTTCTAATATTTAGCAGGAGTGCCGGCGGGTGCCAAGCTTTTTTGGATAAAGTAACGAATATCGTCATTGGCATTTTTCANATCNTCTCGGCGCAGGTACATCATNTGTCCGCTNCGGTAACCTTTGAATTCGAGACGATCTTTCATTTTTCCGGAAGGATCAAGATGCCACATAGTATATTTTGCGTCGTAATAGGTGGTNGCGCCGTCGTAGTAGCCNCCCTGAATAAGTACATGNAGNTANGGATTTTGTGCCATGGCACCACGTAGTTGTTCACCGGTTCTGTCGCCANTTCGATCCCAAGGACTTACTGGGCCAAACATATTGTATTTTACATCGGTGTCATANTTGAGCTTTTGCTTAAAGTACATATTAATGGCTGGGGTAAAGGAATGAAGCCATGAGGTAAGTTCAGAGTTAAAGTCAGGACGAGTTCCGGCATNCGANCGATCGAGGCCTTTNTAGCGTGAATCTAGTCGCCCNACAGTNTGGCCTTCGTGTCGTANTAGGTCTTTCCAAAAAAANGAGGTGGGTACATCTAGNTTNTGTTGCCTGATAACTTCTTGAGNTAGCCCAGAATAACGCGCAAANTGAGTGATAGCATGTTCTTTTTCATCAGNGCTCATCCAAGCCCCTTTNGCAAGGATNGNNATGAGTTCATTTTGGGTAAACTNTTCNGATNTCGCCAATGCATCGAGTAGGTCTAGGGACTGAAGATCTTCTGGAAGCTGNTCATGATACCACGCGGCGGCGGTNTAATACGGCAAGCGGTTGGCTTGATTAACAGGACCGGANCGGTCGATTCCTAAACNAGTAGGAGATACCAAAATNACCCCATTAATNTACATCCAATGACGGTTTTGAAGAACGTTAGCTAATCCTGAAACACGNGTAGTCCCNTAACTTTCGCCAATAAGATATTTGGGAGAGGCCCAACGGTCTACTCGNCTTACAAAGGTNTTNATCCATTCGGCCAGATATGCGATATCTTGATTTACCCCGAAGAATTGTTTACGGTCTGCCTCTGGATGCAGAATTCGCGAGTAGCCGGTATTCACGGGGTTTACAAACACTATNTCCGCTACATCTAAAATGGAGTAGGGATTATCCTGATATCCATAGGGTTGAATGGGATAGCCTTCNTCATCAATGTTTAAAACACTTGGTCCGGTATATGCNAGGTGCATCCANACTGAAGCTGANCCNGGNCCTCCGTTAAAGGATATTACCANAGGTCTTNGCTCGNAGGATTCCACATCGGNACGCTCATAGAAGGTATAGAAAAGGGAGGCTTGTACNACGCCATGNTCGTCCCATACCGGCTGAGTTCNNGCGGTNGCGCGATAGGGCACTTTTTTNCCATTGATTGTGACGGTATGATCGGTNACCGATGCCGATTCGGCGGGGAGGATTCGAGAGACCGTTATTTGTGGTTCATGNGTACCTTCGTNAGCATTNGGNTCNAACCAAATTGATTTNTTGGTAGTTTGTTGAGCAAATANCGNTACTTCTAATGCTCCAATNATNAAAAAAGTTAGGGTTATAAAAAANACCTGCNAANTGCACATTTTNAAANTTATCATAGTCCTTGTTAATTTTAATTTNGTTTATNCGAATGTATTTATAAATAACTATAGATTCTATNTAACATATTNGATTTTACANNNCATANATGAATTGTANTCTGGATTATCCTTGTACCTTTGTTCNTTACTTTNCTTGGAACCATGACTTACAGGATTATTTAGGAGANANTGCCTTCNTTAAAGATATNTTTAATTGTTGANTACAGGCCGTTTTTTCGAGTTATANNATAGATAACCCATTCTAGCTTCNTCCCGATTANTTGTTTTTTTGGAGNCTTGCACGCGGTGGTGGGTATTAGGNAGTAATTTATATTGTAAATAGACTCTNTANTTGAATTAATCTTAATTTTATTTTAAGTGAGTNTAATAAAACATCCTATCNAATANCTTACAANCAAAGATAAATTTCATATTTTCTATAACTTAAANTAATATTTATCGTAATATTTNATAATAATAGTTAGTTTGATCATCCTTTAGGTTTTTAGTTAAAAGACCGATAACTATATTAGTNNATAGAAGGGTAATTAGAATTGTTATTTCNATGGATAAATGGGCAAAATGGTTTAGTAGAGTATTTGTTTCAACACTATTTTTGATTGTGTCNAANTNTGTCTATGCTTCNGGCAATAACACATTTANTAATTATGAACTACAAGATAGCGCAGTAGTTCTATTACCAAATAGTTCAGGGATAATTGGAAACAATTTTTACAATGGGCAAGTAGCTCAGTTGCAGATAGAATTGAAAGCNACTGGAAAAACAAAATTTNAGATTNAAGATTTATTATTTAATGAAGGNAATNCTCCNNCTTCTTCTTTAGGAGNTCAATTGACAATCTTAGATCCAGATACCANTCCTCCAATGAAACCGCGTCAGCTTACATCTAAATTAGTAGATGCTAAAACGGTACAATTAGATTGGGTAACTGGNCAAGACTTAGATCTAAAGGGATATCGNATTTATATGTTTGAAGGGAACCTTGATACCGAATGGACTGAGGATGAGCTAAAAAAACCATGGCATTTAAGNGGAGTTGACTTAATTGATTCACTNNTAGTANNTTNACCGGCTCCTATTAATCAAGNTCTAAGTAAACAAATANATGAACTAAAAGATTTGACTCANTATCAATTTTGGGTTACGGCTTTTGATTCCATTGNTAATGAAAGTCTAGGTGANTTTATNANTATTAGATCGGGAGATACAGAGCCACCCAAAAANCCTAATNTCTCAATTGTTCAACAAAATGNCTCTCAGNTTTATTTAGAATGGACTGCTCAAGAGAATTCCGANATAGAGCAATATNTNTTATATCGTTCTGAAAATCTCTTTTTTGACGGCNTAAAGGAGAANAATATTATACTACAACGAGTGACTACGACACCTGGAGATGTAGAAAAAATNGTGTTNTTTAATTGGGATGTAAACACTCAAACTCATCAANTACTCCTAGATAAGCGAGANTTTCCTGATTCTGTAGATGCATCTTCTATTGATGCGCTNAAGTTGTTAGACATCTANGAAGGACCAATTTCCTACGACAATACTGGATCTGCTTGGATAACCTATTATATACCTGAAGAAATAAGTGAATCAGTAATTGAAGCTTCTGATNATGCCGAAAANTTTCGAAAACTAAATGGTGCATANGGAGTAAGTGTTGATATAGGNTTTGAGAAATTCAGNTCAAATGAAACCTCATTTGAACTAGTAGGAATGTTTGGCNCNGNACAACTCAATTATACAGATNCTGATATAATTAATAGACATTNATACAATTACACTCTAGCTGCAATTGATTCNTCTAATGGCGANCCACTTATTCATTTCGANCCCGCATTGAAAAGTGAATTTTCTGATACTGTAAATGTGATTACACCTTTCCTCACATGGNTTGTAAANAAGNCTGGAGAAGGTGANTATGAATTTATTCAAGANGCGATTGATGGCAGTGAACCAGGAGATACTATTTCTGTAGATNCNGGGGAATATCAAGAACAACTNAGAATTAGTCANCCTCTNACCTTACGAAATACNGCTNATTTTGANAAGCCACGCATTATTAAACCAAATNATGNCGATACNTTAATTNTGTTGAATGCGCAAAANTTCACTGCTAATGCTTGGCCTCTCAATCANGGGTTACANTTTTTNGGATTAGATATTTCTGGAACTAATGATGAAAANAAATCTGGNGTTGGGATTAGCCTCNATTATGGTACNAGNATGAGGTTAGAAAAGGCATACATTTCCCACTTTAATCAAGCTATTACNGGATCTCANAGCTCTTATTCTGTTTACAATTCAATATTTAATGAAAATTTAAACATATCAGAGCATAAAAATCATTTATATGCTTCAACACAAAAAGAAGANACCATTAAATNTNTTCATGTAAATATATTAAATACNANTAGTTNTNTAACAGATTTAGATGGTGCAATAGATTTTGAATTTCAAAATAGTATTATANCTGATAGGGTAGAGCTCCAAANTNGAGAAAAGGGATTTCAAGGATCAGGAGTTAAATTAACTAATGTTGCTATTGATACTAATTTAGTTAGAANGGAGCGTGATGAANTTCAANTATCACATGTTGAGTTATNAAATAATCAAAATTCTNCTTTAACACATATNAATAATATTGACCAGATTTTGTTTAAATCATTAGTNGTGTCTGAAGATTTATCTAATTATCGTNTGCNACCNCAGTCAACGGTTATTGGAAGCGGAAATCCTTCTGTTAATATACCGTTCGATTTNTTAGACCAAAAAAGAGACTCATNCAAAGATGATTTAGGGGCAATAGAACATCCAAATGTTACNCCGGATTTGTTTGNNTCTCCTAGTGTAAATATAATGCAAATNGATACTAGTTTTAATGATGGTCTTAATTCTGCAGTACAGNTTAATATAAATTATCCTGATTCACTCCTTTCAAAACTAGACGCTATTTATTTGTCCAAGTGGTCAAATCANGATGAACTACTNCAAATTGACACACTNAAGACAGGGACATTTATTGATTTTGANGTGTTTGTAGGCGCANCTTATAGTTANTCTGCTCAAGCTCGGATGTATGATATATATTTAGGCGACATTTCTGAGAAANAGTCAATATTTATTNATGAAATTGCACCCCCTCTTGATGTAGATCCGCCTACTTCTCCTATTAANTTAACAGCGAAACGTTTAGATACAAGAGTATTTGATTTTGAGTGGAAAGTAGATCCTTTNGATGAACTGTCACACTTCAATATATACAGAATATTATCNANTGAAGTTATAGTAGAAGCTTTTATAGATACNATAGATGCAACCTGGTTNTGGTCGGGGGGTATTTATCCATTAGATGAANTAAAAAACAAATCTATTGAGCTTTTTGACTCTCTATCAATCCCTTTTGAAGCATTTGAACAAGCAAAAAAGGATTCTATTGAGTTACTATTTAACTGGGTTGATTACAAAGATCTAAGTATTCAGACTTCATATACCTACTGGGTAACATCGGTTGATTTAGCAGGAAATGAGGGGGACGCACGATTTGTAAAAATACAAACAGGAGATGATAAACCTCCAATGCCACCATCCAATATTATTCAAATCATTCAAGGCGATAAATTAGTGCTAGAGTGGGAGTCTAGTCCGGATGATGATGTTAAGTGGTATAAGATATACAAAGGATTAGATTCAACAGCAGTATCATTATATGATAGTGTAGAAGTGGATGTTAGAATATTTGAAGATAAGATAACGGATTTTAGTGTCCAGACATTTTACCGAATAAGTGCAGTGGATTCTTCTATATCTGATCCTTTATTTTCTTTTGATCCGGCACTTGAAGGAGAACTGTCAGAGTCAACGCAGGGATACGTTATCGATATAACAGGTCCATCTAAACCAACCATTGAATCGGTATACAGTGCTAATTCTCTGGTCGAAATTGATTGGGCTTTAATTACAGATTCTGATCTAGAATATCATAATATATATCGCGGCTCACATCCTGACACTGTAGAAGTTATTGATATTACACCGGCTGATGACACATTTTATAGTGATTCTACTGTTGAAAATGGGTTGCTATATTATTACTTCATAAGCGGTGTAGATTCATTATCAAATGAAGGTGATTTATCAGATATTGTTATTGGAACGCCATATAACATTCAACCGTCGGTTGCCCCATATGACGATTTATACATACACAATCAAGAAAGTGACCAATTTGAATTATCTTTTGTTTTTCAAGGATTTGATAATGATGGGCTAATTGATTCTACCCTTTGGTTAGTTGGTAATGAATTAGTTTCAGATGAAAAAAATCCATCTATTGATATAAGACAAGGATCTAATCACATAACAGTTATTGGTATTGATAACGATGGTGCCCGTGACAGTTCTAGCTTTTCGGTTTATGTTGACGCTGGTTTTATTGATTTAGGAACTAATTTAGTTCCAACTAGTGGGTTATCCATTTTTGGTAATAATTTTAGTTTCCAGCCCGACGGTAGAGGTAATTTAAGTCTGATGACTCCGGAAGAATCAAATGAATTTATTTTAACGGCACCATTACAAGCACCTGTAGCTATAGCATCGGATTCCAGTTTTTACTTGTTATCAGGTACTCAGAAAATTAGTAAATATAGTCTATTTAGTTGGTGGAAACATAAAATCACAGTACCCTATTGGTCTTCTTCAACAGGTGGGGTTCATTCAGCTAGCCCAGTAATTGACGAAAAAAGAAAACGCCTTTATCTAGCTTCTATGGATAATCAGATTTATGGTATTGGCATGGCAGCAGGAATTCAAAAATGGAGTTCCAATTTAGGAGGATCAGGAATACATCCAGGTGTTGTTATAACCGAAAAATATTTAGCCCAACCAAACAAATTAGGGGATATCATCTACTTTGATTTAGATGCTTCAATATCTTTTAAAGAGATGTCGCCGCTCGGTAAAACAATATTTGATGATGGCTTATTGGGAGCATTATCTCTAACTAGGGATAATGAATTGGTTGCGGCATTTGCCTCGGGTACCATCAGAAAATGGAGTCCCAATTTATTTAGTGGAAGTACAGATCAAATCATATGGGAAACTGATTTAGCAACCACATTCCAAACAACACCTGTTATTGCAGAAAATGGTTTAATTCTAGTGGGAGGATCAGATTCTACTTTTTATGGTATTAATGGAGACAATGGTCAAGTTCAATGGACATATAGAGCGTCAGATTCTATAACATCTACAGCCTCAATAAATGAATATGGGATTATTTATTTTGGTGATGCTTCTGGTGGAGTGTATGCAATAGATGATACAGGCGATTTAATATGGGATTATCAAATTGAAGCTGATGATGATGCTAATAGTTTATCAGTCATGAATACTATTAACTATGTTAATGGTAGTGTGTTTGTTGCTACACAGGGTGGGAAACTAGTTAGAATCAGGGATGGTTGGCGATATGATGGTTCATTTGAAGAGAAGTTTGGTCCGCAATGGGAAGAAAAACAGGCTCAATGGGCTACCTATCAAGGAAATTATCGTAGGAGTGGAAATGTAGATATGAGTGTTTCAACTTCAAGTGAAGATATTGGATCATTACCTACTGAATTTAAATTGCTGCAAAACTATCCTAATCCTTTTAATCCCCGTACAAAAATTGAATTCTCATTACCGGAAGCCTCTTTAGTCAGATTAGAAGTATTTAACACATTAGGCCAAAGAGTCCAGACACTAAAGAACGAAAAAATGCCTGCTGGAAAATATAGTGTTACCTTCGAAGCTTTTGATTTAACAACGGGTGTCTATTTGTATAGATTAACTGCAGGAGAGTTTTCACAAATAAATAGAATGCTATTGATTAAATAAGAACGATTTTTTGCATCTCCATTGGTATTTGATGTGCCATTGTATATAAAAAGTCTTTTATTTTTGAGTATGGTTATTTCAAAAACCGTAATTGCCCAAAATACTGGAGTAGTCTACTTATTAAATGAACAGGGTGAAGAAGTATTTAATTATCCATCAGGTCAGGCAGTTATTTATATAGGGTTGACGGATGCTGATAATCCAAATGACGTTCACCTCCGCATAGGTTCACCGGATGATACGGTTATGGTAGCTATGACCCGGATTTCTCCTTGAGAATATACTGGAACGGTTACGTTGGAGGAGTACGTGTCAGGAAGTGTTGATCTTGCAGATGCTATTCTTCAAGCTGGACGCGGTTTTTTACTTATGGTAATTTATGATGATGAGTCGGATAGTTTTGGAAATTCTAAGCGGGTAGAAGACCATGCATATTATGGGCTGACGATAGAGCCTGGTTAAGAAATATTATTTACAGCTCCGACTTTTGGGTTTGCTGGCAATGATCGCACGGGCGGTCGAGATGATACTCGACCTGAATTAAGGATCGTTGAAGGCTCTACTTTGCATGCAGTAAGGACGCCTGAAGAAACAATTATATTTCGATCAAGAAGGGAAAGACAAGAAGAAATAGATTGAGATTGGTGGGGTATACATTTATTAGTTACAAATGGGTAATAAGGTTATTACTAAAAGAATGTTACTATTAAAATAATTGAATTTATCCCAAAGGGAACTTGAAAATAAATTTTCTTTATGAATAAGAATTTATTTCTTGTAGTCTAATAATTAAATTATTAATATCTTTTTACAAGATTGTTAGCGCTTACATTTAGAAAATAATTATTACTCTATTTAAGTAATTGTTTTAGCCTTAATTGAGTATTCCTCTTAAATAAGATCAATAGTTAGCAGAATCACTTTAGTAAGTTTTTTATTGATACCATAACCCGAAATGATGTGGTGTGAAAACCGCGTCGTTTTTTAAGACAGCCTTTTATGGCTGTCTTTTTTTGTGAAAGAATTAAAAGAACTTTCTAAGCCACTTCAACTTATCAGTATAGGGTGGGTACCGAAGAGGGATATCGAAAAAATAACTTTTCTTCATTATACTCTTGATATGAGAAAAAGTTTCAAAACTAGATTTACCACGATAGGCGCCTATACCACTAGTAGCAATGCCTCCAAATGGTAAATTCGGATTACCAAGATGTGCTATGGTATCATTGATTGCACCACCGCCATATTTCAATTTAGTATCGAAATATTTTTGAAAATTTATATCTTTGGAAAACAAATAACAGGCCAAAGGAAGAGCATTTTTCTCAATAATTTTTGCAATCTCATCTCTTTTTTCGAAAGTAAGTATTGGTAATATCGGGCCAAATATTTCTTCTTGCATAAGTGGGTGATTCATGTCAATTCCTGTAACAACGGTTGGACTTATATATTTTTCTTTTTTATTAATATTACCACCGATTACAATATCAATATTGTTTACTGCCTGTGTTTGCTTATTGGAGCCTTTGAGTAACTTATGTAAACGTTTTACATGCTTGTCTGATACAATTCTTGAGTAGTCTGGACTATGTTCAGGTGATACTCCATAAAATTCTATGATTACCTTTTTCAGGCATTCTATAAATTTTTCTTCTACATCTTCATGCACTATAATATAGTCAGGAGCAACACAAGTTTGGCCTGCATTCAAATATTTCCCCCAAGCAATACGTTTTGCACTCACTCTTAGGTTAGCACTTTTATCTACAATACACGGACTTTTCCCGCCTAACTCAAGGGTGTAAGGAATTAACCTTGATCCGGCACTTTTCCCGATAATTCTACCTACCTTTGTGCTACCTGTAAAAAAGATATAATCAAGGTCTAGATCAACAAGTGTGGAACTAATAGTGTGATCTCCTATTATGACAGCAATATATTCAGGGTCAAAAAATTCTTCGATCATTTTTTTCAATACCTTTGCAACATGGGGCGCCCATTCCGAAGGCTTTAATAGTACAGTATTTCCAGCCGCTATAGCGCCAATGATTGGATTAAGACATAATTGTACAGGGTAATTCCATGGTCCAATAACTAAACTAACCCCATAAGGCACTGCTAAGCTATAATTTTTTGATGGGAAATTGATTAACACATCTGGATGTCTCTTAGGGCGCATCCATTTCTTTAAATTTCTCCGAATATGGCGGAGTTCTGTTTTGACCAAGGCGATTTCAGAACCGTACGCTTCAAATGTAGATTTTCCTAAATCATCTAATAATGCTTTGATTAATTCATTTTCATATGTATTTATAGCATGTTCAAGGCGATTGAGTGAATTCTTACGAAATACATACTCCAAAGTGACATGTGTGTTGAAAAAGCGTTGCTGTTTTTCAAATACTGAATGTATGGTTTGTGTAGACATACATTTTTTAACGAAGAATTAAACTTAATGATTCATTTTACACTTATGATCAATAGTTATCTGTGATTATGAAAACAAATAGCTAAGCAACATATAAATGCAACTATTCAATCGAAGCATTTTTATTTACACTGAATTTGAGGTTATACGCACAACGTCTTTGAGCAACTAATTACTTTACCATTAGAAATTGAGTGAATCCAATTCAAAGATGCTCATCTTATTTTTCTATGGCAAGAGTGTAATCAATGATAGGATACTTATTAGGAGCTAAAATTCTATTCAAAAATTCAAACTTTAGCTCTACTGTATCCAACCGTTGTAGGGTTGTCACGAGCAAAGTTTTAGTAGATTGAAGTTCTACCATAAAAACGGACGCGTTTTCATGAAAGGTGTAATCGGTGGTGTTTAGGAGTGTAAATCTAGAATGAGTCGCATTCACCTATTCTAACTCTAATATCTGTGTATCACTTTGATAACCAATGATTCTAATAGGAAGTGAGGCTTTTAATATGGGCGTAAGCTATTTCTGCTTGCCAATAAATAAATCATTGAACCAAACCACAGTTTGCTGATTAAATAATGCTTCTTGGATAGTTTCCGGACCTCGTTCTCTCGCAAATACTAAAGTTACAGGCCAATGACCACCGTGCGGAATATCATACATCCAATCGGTGAGGCCAGGCACGTCGGAGGTGCCAACTAAGGTCAAGTTATAATCTAAGGCAATTTGGAGCGCCTCATCGGAGTAATTGGCCTCATTCACAATTTCAATACCATGAAGCATATTTTTCTCAATTAACTCTAAGTGCATGGGATCGTAGCTAGCGATACCATTTTTACGTTGAGCTGTCGATTGTAGATGATTAGTAAAAATAAATGCTCCTTGCCTAGCTGCTTCTTCGAATGCATCTATTGGGTCTTCGGTCAGAATGGGATTAGTATCGTTAATAAATATAGCATTTGAATGTCCAGGAGGCATTTACCGAGTAATTTCAGAACCTGCAATCACTATTAAATTGGTATTTTTTGCCGATGCTCTTGCCAATTCATAGGCTCTGTTTCGGTCTGGATGAGGAATATCTTTGGAATGCGGTTGGTATTCTAAATGCTCTGTAGTTGAAATACAATCAATACCTTCTCTAACCGCCTCAGAAACACGAATACTAGGCCATACGAAACCATCCGAAAACACCGTATGCATGTGAAAATCACAACTAATTGTTTTAGCATTGGGTAGGTCAGGAAAATAAATCTTTTGTTCGACTGAATGATTGTGTCCGTGTGCTGGAGGCTTAACAATTGAACTATGATGGTGGTGTTCCAGAGCAATTAGCAACTGCTGGTCTGAAAGGATAAAAAATAAAACCAAAAGAGTGTAGAGTGGAAGTGTAATTTAACTGTTCATGGCATGAAGTGGAGTATAAAATTTCTATTTATGTAAATCGATTTTACTCAAACTTACAAGTTAATATCATAAATAGGGAAGGGATAGGTTAAATAGTCATCATAAATAAGATGAAATAGTGGTATTTTTTTTTGGCTTAGCTAAAATTATTGACATTTGATTAACAGTTAAATTTAGCTCATTTGGAGACCCAACAAAAATCAATACTGGCAGTAAGCTTTGCTCTTTTCAATTTAGGCTTGGCTTTTGCAACATGGGCATCAAGAGTCCCTGATGTGCGAGATTTGGCGTTACTCACAGCCACCACGTTGGGTTATGTACTTTTATTTAGAGGTTTAGGAACCTTGGTAATGATGCCTATAATTGCTTGGGTAATTCCAAAATTTGGTTCAAAGAATACGGCTTTATTCATGGGAAGTATGGTAGCTATAACCCTGTTTCCTGTCTCACTTATGGATCATTGGTTTAGTTTAGCACTATTGATGATGACCATAGGGATGTGTAGCAGTGGCTTTAATNTTTCTTTAAACTCATTAGGATCGGTGGTAGAAATCGAGACTGGACAATCACACATGTCGAAAATACACTCTTGGTTTGGAGTTGGNATGGTCTTTGGAGCTGTATTTGGTACTCTTGCCACCCGACTATCTTGGTCTGTACACATTCATTTTGGATTGGTATCCCTAATGATGGTATTANTTTTGGCTTTTGTTGCGAATAATTTACCCAATGATAAACCTAATACTGAGGCTACTATACCAACATTCATGNGGCCCNATGGTGGACTTATAGCATTGGGATTAATNACATTTTTAGCTGCAACCATTGAAACCTCCATTATGAATTGGGTGAGTTTATTTTTTACNGATCATGTACANGCTTCTGAGAGCTTGGTGCCTCTAGGTTATGCTGTCTTTGCNGGCTCATTGCTGATAATGCGATTATTTGGTGATCGTTTAAAGATGAAATTTGGAGCCCGNAATCTGTTAGTTGGAGGAGCTGNNTTNNCNNTAANNGGACTTCTTATTGCGGTATATGCTNCAAACTTTATGNTAGCAATTATCGGAATGATAGCTACNGGGGCTGGCGTGTCGTTAAGTTTCCCCATGTTGTTCAGTGCAGCTGGGAAAGAAGGAGCTATTGCGTTAACAACGGTTGCCAGTTTTGGATATGTAGGTGGCATGATATCNCAACCCGTGATGGGTTGGGTGGTAGAAACGTATGAATTAGCTGGAGGTTTCCTATTTATAGCGGCTATTACGGTAATTATTGGTATTCTAGCTTCTAGAGCTCGTCTTTTAGCTCCCACACACTAGCTTCTTTGGAAGGCAGAACTAACGTCGCCCCTAAATCTATACTAGTATTTGTAATCACATTTTTAGCGGTAGTAAAATCACCTAATACTTCTTGAAAACGAGTGGCATCCAAGGTTTTTTCTTCGTTCGATGTATTAACTAATACCATGACNGTCTGTTGCTCGTGAATGCGGAAATACACATAAGTGCCATCTTCAGGAACAAAATGTTTCATGCTTCCTTGATGAGTAGCTATTGCTGTTTTTCTCCAATTGGTAAGNCTTCGGATGTAATTAAAGGCATNATTTTCACTCTCTGTTCTGCCTTTTTCGGTGAATACACTTCGAGTATCGTCAGTCCAGCCACCAGGCAGAGTTTGTCTCCATGCTTCATCATCACCACCTCTATTTTCATGGCCAAACATAAATTCTGTACCATAATAAATCTGCGGTATACCTCTTTGAGTAAGTAAAAGAGTAATGGCCATTTTAAANGCAGCCACATNCTTATTTACATGCTCATAGACGCGAGACATATCGTGNTTATCAAGGAAAATCACGTTTTTCATCGCATTGGCATATAGGTGATCCTGCCCAAGCATATAATATATTTTCATGAGACCGTTCTCCCAGCTAAATTCTTCCGTCATTCCATCTCTAACAGCAAATGACCAAGGAAAATCGGTAATACTNGGNANTTTGGAATCATAACCATCANCCTGGCCAGGTAGGTCGTATTGCCAANATGCCGCNGCTGGAGTATTTATNGCCCATGCTTCTCCAACGATATTGAAGTCAGGGTATGCTGTTAAAACAACNTCNACCCATTCTGCCATGTATTNTTTATCTGGATATANATAGGTATCCATTCGGATTCCGTCTACGCCAGAGTATTCAATCCACCATAGTGTGTTTATGATTAGATAGTCGGTGAGTAAAGGTTCATCTTGATTTAAATCAGGCATCTCTGGAACAAACCAACCATCAACAAGTTTTATCATATCATAGTCGGAAGAATAAGGATCGGCAACAATAGATCCTTGATAATTGGTTTGCATATATTCATCAATNTTGTGTATCCAATCTTGGGTAGGTAGGTCTCGCATCCACCAGTGTTGATCGCCAATATGATTGTGAATCATATCCATAATTACTTTCATTCCACGCTCATGAGCCGCGTCGATGAGCATTTTGTACTCCGCATTAGAACCATATCGTCGGTCTACTTTGTACAAATCCGTTGCGGCATACCCGTGGTAGGCTCCGTACTCGGGTTTCATATCATTTTCAATGATTGGAGTGAACCAAATAGCAGTCATTCCCAAATCGTCTAGATAGTCAAGATGTTGAGTAACACCTGCTAAATCCCCNCCTTGACGGCGTTCTGGATCTGTTCGATCCGCAGATTCTAGCATCCCTTCAATAGTATCATTGTCAGGATTCCCGTTGGCAAAGCGATCGGGCATCATTANATAGATAACATCAGATGCATCAAAACCTTGGTTTTTATTAGTCCGNTTTTCGCGTCGTTTTAGCTCAAAGTCTACAGTTAGNGTAGTGGATTCANGGCTCAAACGAATTGGAATAATTCCTGCTGAGGAAGNTGAACTAATATTTAGATATACAAATAAATAATTCGGCGAATCAACCGCTATTTGTTTTACAAGTTTTACACCGGGATAATCAACTTGAGCNCGGTGAAGNCCAATATTNGGACCATATAATTGTATCTGCACCTCTNCAACAGGCATGTCTGTCCACCAAAATGGAGGGTCCACTTTATTTACTTGGCCATATAAGTTGAATGCTAGGGTNATAGTCGAAAAAANGCTGAATAAAAGAAGAAATAGTAAACGGATCATGAAGATTAGACTTAAATCAAATTTTGATTAGGCTGACAAACTTAATTTCCGGAACTTGCGAAATAATCAATGACNAAGTGGCTTAAGCTTCTAANACCTAATTTAAGGCCACTTTCATCAATATAAAAGTCAGGGGTATGGTGTCCAGCCGGAGTACCCCCTTCAGGAAGNCCGCCTAGAAAGAAGTAGAGCCCTGGTATTTGTTCTTGAAAGAATGAAAAGTCTTCTGCACCAGTGATGGCTGGCATGGTTACCACCATATTTTCACCGGCTGTCTTTTGCAGTGTTGGAACCATTTCCCGGGTTAGTTCAGGGTCATTATAAGTAATGGGATATCCATGCGAAATAGTNACTTCTGCTGTGGCGCCATTTGCTTCTGCTGTCTTTATTGCAATTGTCTTGATACGNTCAAAAATTGCNTNACGCATATNATTATCAAGCGCNCGAATGGTACCCTCCATGAATACCTCTTCTGGTATAATATTACTTCTAACACCACCATGTATTTGACCAACGGTTACTACAGCAGCTTCATTGGTTAACTCCATATTTCTGCTGATAATNGTTTGAAGGTTGTTTATAATTTGAGCTGATGTTACTATNGGATCTACNCCACTCCATGGAGCTGAGCCATGAGCTTGTTTACCATTAACGGTGATTTGAAAAGTATTCGAGCTAGCCATNATGCCACCTTCTCTGTAAGTAATCATTCCNACAGGAGTAGCATCGGATATATGTAAACCAAAGATAACATCAACATTAGGGTTCTTCAAAACACCTTCTTTAACCATAAGTTCTGCACCGCCTTCTTCGCCAGCAGGCGCGCCCTCTTCTGCAGGTTGAAATATAAATTTCACTGTACCTTTAAGTTCATTTTTNAGCTCAGTTAGTATTTGAGCCACTCCCATTAAAATAGCTACATGGGTATCATGGCCACATGCATGCATGACACCAACTTGATTTCCTTGGTATTCTCCTATGGCGGTAGATTTAAATGGGACAGGTGTACGCTCGGTTACCGGCAGAGCATCCATATCAGCTCTAAGCGCCACNACGGGCCCAGGCATAGCNCCTTCTAAAATAGCGACTACTCCTGTATGAGCTACTCCAGTCTGGACTTTTAGCCCCAAATCTGTCAAGTGTTTGTTGATATACTCAGCCGTTTTATATTCACGATTAGACAACTCAGGATTTTGGTGTATGTGACGCCGCCACTCTATTACGCGATCTTCTAAATCGTCTGATCGACTATCAATGAGAATTTTCAGATCTTGAGCATGTGCATATTTGGCCATATTTCCAACCAGAAGCACTGTCATAAAAGAACAAAGTAAAAGAAGGACAACTATTTTTTTTAATGGTCGAGTATTCATACTAAATGTATATTTATTAATGGTTTTAGTAAAATGAATTAAAGTCACGAAGGACGTTTTAAAAGTTGAAATAAACTTTATTCATGTTCAATAACTTCAGCAAAAAAGCTGAAATCTACAAATAAATGGGAAGTATGGCGTCGAATAATCCAAGTAAGAATCCAAAAAGCAGTGTCTTAACTAAGTTCTAACATTCGTTCTAAGGATAAAACGGCATATTTTGCGATATCTGGATCTACTTTAATACGGTTCACCACTCGCCCTGCCTCGATTTCTTCTAATGACCATAATAGATGGGGAAGATCAATACGATTCATAGTTAAACATGGACACATAAAGGGATTAAGTGATTCGATTTGTTTGTTAGGATGTTCAGCGATTATACGATTAACTAAATTCATTTCGGTTCCAATGGCCCACTTAGATCCTGCTGGAGCTTCTTCGATAGTACGAATGATGTAATTGGTAGAGCCGGTATAGTCAGAGTCTTGAACTACATTGAAAATACACTCAGGATGTACAATAACCTGTATTTCAGGGTCGCGCAGTTTAACGTGCTTTATATGTTCGGGTGTGAATTTTTCGTGTACGGAACAATGCCCCTTCCAAAGAATGACTCGAATATCTTCCCATGCACCATCAAATTTGAACTCGTTATCTACTGGGTTATAAATGCACATGTGTTCTAATGCTATTCCTAATTTATAAGCAGTATTCCGGCCCAAATGCTGATCTGGTAAAAAAAGGATTCGTTCTTTTTGTTCGAAAGCCCATTTAAGCATGGTATGCACATTGCCCGAGGTTACACATGCTCCTCCATATTTTCCAACGAATCCTTTAATTGCTGCAGTAGAATTTACATAGGTGAGTGGAATTATTGTGTCTCCCCAAATTTTTTGCATTCGCTCCCAACCCTTCTCAGTCTGTTCAATGTTGGCCATATCAGCCATCGAACATCCGGCTCTCATGTCTGGTAAAATCACCTGCACATCTTCTTTGGTCAACATATCAGCTGTTTCCGCCATAAAATGAACCCCGCAAAAAACAATGTGTTCTACTTCTGGTATTTCCGCACAAATCTGAGCTAGTTTTAAGGAATCACCTCGTATATCGGCAAAGTCTATCACTTCATCTTTTTGGTAATGATGTCCTGGGATAAAGAGACGAGCACCTAAACGCCTTTTTATTTCTAATATACGACACGACATCTCATCACTACTTAATTCATTATAGTGATTGGGAATTCGCAGATCGATTTCTAAACCTAGTAATTCATTTAGCTCCATAGAAAAAAAAATTGTTTTAGCTTAAATTCGAGTCATTTGAATTGGTATTGTTTGAAACGAGTAGGTTTCTATTTTTTTAGATATTTGTTAACGTGTTAAAGATAGCATTTTTATTAGAAACAGTTCATACGACCACAAAAACGGTTTTTTACATAAATCTTCCTTATTCAACATATTTAGTCAATATAGAAGCTAATATCACATGCCTCTACCGAATGGGTAATCCAACCCACAGAAATTACATCAGCCCCACAGTTTTTATATCCGGCAATATTATTTGGATTTATTCCGCCTGATAATTCAACTATTATCGATTTGGGAATATGCTTGCGTAATTCTTTTACCTGATCAGGAGTTTGATTATCCAGCATAATAACATCCACCTCAGCATCCACTGCTTGTTGCACTTGATTCAGTGTCTCTACCTCTATTTCAATTTTTATCATATGTCCTTGCTGTTTTCGAACCATTTCTACTGCCTTTGCTATACCTCCTGCAGCAGCAATATGATTATCTTTAATAATAACTCCATCATCCAACCTAAATCGATGGTTAAAACCCCCACCACATCGTACGGCATATTTTTGGATCATTCGTAAACCAGGCAAGGTTTTACGCGTATCAACGACCTTAATATTTGGATCATCTAGGCGTAGAATGAGATCTTGAGTTGAACTAGCAATTCCAGTGAGGTGCTGTAGCAAATTTAAAATGACGCGTTCTCCGCTAAGTAATGTGGAAACTGGACCATTCACCTTGGTAAGAACCGATCCTTCTTCAAAGGCTTGACCATCTTCAATGGACCAAAAAACCTCGACACCACCACCCAATGCGGTATATATCTGCTCTAGAATCTTTTGACCCGAAAAAATCCCCGATTGTTTGGCCACAAAGCGGCCACTTTTTTGGGTAGTTGAATCAAAAAGCCACTGGCTAGACCAGTCACCCATACCAAGATCTTCTGCTAGTGCTTGTTTAATAATATGTTTTAAGGTTATCGGGTTCATAAGAACTAAATGGGTTTGAGTGGTACTTTTTTAATAATTTATAAAGAATTTTTTTAATCAGTAAAACATGATATAAGGTACGTAGATACCGTCATTAAAACATCTTTCTTATACTTACAAAAGTAAAACAAGTGCTTATGATCTATTTAGATTACGCAGCGACTACACCCATGAGCGAGCAGGCTTTGAATACGTATACAAAAGTAGCTAGGGAGTATTATGGAAATGCTAGTAGTTTGCATGAAGAAGGAAGTCGAGCTCAACAAATTGTTACTGCATCTAAGCAAGTAATAGCCCAAAGTTTAGGAGCTTCAGCCCGGCATTTACATTTTGCTAGTGGGGCTACAGAGGGAAATTTTCTAGCCATTTATTCGCTATTAGAGTCGGTAAAAAAGCAAGATTCCAGTATGAATCATATTCTATGCTCACCAATTGAACATGATTCGGTTTTACGAGTGATGAATAGGTTAAAGGCAGAAGGTTGGGAGGTAGAATACTTACCACTTTTAGCCGACGGAAGAGTGTGCATTGATCAATTCAAAGAATGCGTTACTACCTCCACTGCATTAATCGCAGTACAGCTTGTTAATTCTGAGTTGGGAACATACCAACCAGTAAAAGAAATTGCTGAAATAGCAAGGAAAATGAACATAAAAGTGCATTGTGACGCAGTACAAGCATTTGGAAAAATACCCATCGATGTGCAAGTATTGGGCGTTCATTCGTTAAGTATATCAGCGCATAAAATTTACGGACCCCAAGGGATTGGAGCCGTCTGGTTAAGTCCAAATGTGCAATGGAGCGGGTTCTTTCCAAGCAGTAGCTCTAAGAAATTTAGGCCGGGGACCTTAGCAGTACCATCGATTGCAGCTTTTGCCGCTGCCGCTAGAGAAATGATCGATGAAATGGATGCTGAATTTGTAAGGATGCAGCATTTACGGGAGGCATGGGTGAAAGCACTGTATGAAATGCCAAATCCGCCGATTATTGAGGGGGCTGAGGGAACTTCTCATCAAAGTCCATACATTTTAGGTCTTCGTTTTCCTGGTATGGAGGGGCAGTATTTAATGCTTGAATGTGATCAGGCGGGTGTTGGTATATCCACAGGAAGTGCTTGTCAATCTGGAACGGATGAGGCTAATATTAGTATGAAGGCACTAGGCAAGAGCGAGCAAGAGGCTAGAGAATTTGTTCGTTTTTCTTTTGGTAAGGGCCATTATGTTGAGGAAATACCTCATATTATTGAGGAAATTCGTACTATTGTGGATCGACACTATTCTTATATATCAACTTTTTAATTTTCATTTAAACGTAACTCCATTATGTTTTTTAACCGACTTTCACTTCTAAGTTTTGTACTTCTATCTGTAATAGCTTGTGGTCCGTCTGAAGTGCAACGAAGTAGCAGTCAAATTACTACTGCTTCTGGCTACACTCCTGAGATTAATCTTAATCCAGATGCTCCTATTCAAATTGTGAAATTTAGCGATTATCAGTGCCCAGCTTGCAAGTTTTTTGTTCCAATTGAACAGAAATTAAAGGAGGATTATGGTAATAAAGTGAGTATTGTGACTAAGCATTTTCCACTATCAATGCATCCTTATGCTCATGTAGCTTCTCGCTCTACAGAAGCAGCTAGAAAACAGGGCAAGTACAGAGAAATGCATGATAAAATATTTGAAGGACAAGAAGTTTGGTCTAAAGGTAATGCGGAACGTTTATTTATTGGCTATGCTGAGGAAATTGGCTTGGACACCGAAGTATTTACTGCGGATATGAATTCTGCTGAGATGAATCAAATTGTAATGGAGCAGCGTAAAGAAGGTGTTCGCATGGGCGTAAATTCGACACCTACATTCTACATCAATGGTATAAAAATAGAAAGTAATCCCCAGACATACATGGGATTTAAAGTCTTAATTGACCGAGAATTAGATTAAGGATAAGGCCTATTTATCCATTTTTCAGCATATTAATCTTGTAAGACTAGATGATACAAGCATTTTTAGGTGTCAAACCAACAATTAATACATCCGCATTTATTGCCGATAGTGCGGATATTATTGGTGATGTTCATATTGATGAGATGTCGAGTGTGTGGTTTAATGTTACCATTCGGGGTGACGTAAACAAGATTCGAATAGGTAATCGGTCGAATATACAGGATAATGTGTGCATTCATGTAATGAACCAAACCGGTCCGACATATATTGCTGATGAGGTAACAATAGGTCATGGGGCAGTGGTTCATGGGTGCACTATTTTCAGCCGTGTTTTGGTGGGAATGAATGCTACCTTGCTTGACAGATGCGTAATAGAATCGGATGTCATAGTTGCTGCAGGCACTTTGGTTCCTCCTGATAAGGTTTTGGAATCAGGCTATTTGTATATGGGTTCGCCCGTTAAACAGGTGCGTGCATTGACTGAGGAAGAGCGGGTGTCTATTGGTGATTATGCAGAAAATTATGTTCGATATAGTCGCGTATACAAAGGAGAGCACTCGTATACAGAAAATCCTTTCTATCGCAGTGACACTTGAGTGGAATTTATATTCATATCCCATTTTGTAAGCAAGCTTGTTCGTATTGTGATTTTTATTTTGTTACTAAATCAGTTCAGAAAGAAGACTTTGTAAGTTCGTTAATACAAGAAATTGCCGCGCTTGAGGGGCATTTGTTCACTGAGGAAGTGGTTAGGAGCGTATATTTTGGTGGAGGTACGCCTTCTTTATTAACCTCAGATCAATTAGAGCGCATAATGGCTGAATTAGAAAGGGTGTTTACGCTTGAAGTTGATGAGCTAACCATTGAAATGAATCCCGATAACGTGACCCCGGATTATCTAATGTCGTTAAAGGCTTGCGGGTTTGATCGCATAAGTATGGGGGTTCAGAGTTTTTCTGAGAAAAGCTTGAGTTTTATGAATCGAGCGCACAATCGAGATCAAGCGTTAAAAGCATTAGATGATATTGTGGCATCATCGTTCAAAAATTATACCGTTGATCTGATTTATGGCCTGCCCAATCAAACCAAGTCCGAGTTACAAGAGGATATTGATCAGCTTATGGAGTTTGATCCCCCTCATATTTCTGCATATGCCCTCACCATAGAACATAATACCCGTTTGGCAAAGCAAGTAGAGTTAGGTAAGGTGAAGCCAGCTGATGATGATCATGTGGTTAATCAAATGGACCTATTAGCAGAATCGCTGAAGAACTATAGTCTTTATCGTTATGAAGTTAGTAGTTTTGCAAAAGAAGGGTTTCAGGCAAAGCATAATCAAATTTATTGGAATCATGGAAATTATATTGGCCTGGGCCCAGGAGCCCATTCTTTTTGGTGGCCAAAATCATCGGAAGAGAAAAAAAAATTAATTGGCGATGGACTGGGCTTTTCTAAGGGTTCTTCATCTGAAAAAGAAGTAGCTTTACGTTGGTCCAACCCTAAAGATCTTATGGCGTACATTCATAAGAAAAATGACTATCAACAAAAAATACGAACTCTTATTGAACCGGTCAATGAATCTAGTTTAGCGGAAGAATATATATGGCTTGGATTACGAACGAGTAGAGGATTTGATCATACTCTTTTATTAGATTTGTATAAATTTGAATTTAATACCAAGCAGCATGTCCGCTTAAAAAAATTAGTAAAAGAGGGAAAAATAAGTCAAAGCGGAGATAGGTTTAGCTTAACCACAGAAGGAGTACGATTAGCCGATTATATAGCCTTAGATTTACTAAGTTAATAATTACACTTTCAGTTATTACATGGTGTTTAGGTAATATAGTGTCGCACTACGGTAATTCTGGGCTAAATCTCTTTTCCCTGCATTTTCGTAGGCTTGGGCTACATGGAGTAAGGCAATGCGTAGACGTTCTTTTTCTAGTCGATTTAACGAGCTAGGTGCAGCTATAATTGGGATGGTTAACGGGGTACCATCTGCAATGTCATCAGGGTTTTGATTGGTATTAAAATTTTCCTCAAACAATAGTACCCAGAGTCGTGGGTTACCATAAATTTCTTTCGCCATATTATAGAGTCCTTTATCGCTATTGAATCGCACACTCCTTGAGGTAGAAAAGCCCGAAGACATAGGACTAGTAGCTGAAGGGTTGGTCACATTTTTCGATTTATTAGTAATATTAGCGTTTGAACTGTTGGTTCTTTGTGTTGCTTTAGCAGCCAATTCTGTACGCTCAATACCATTGGTTTTGATCGGTTGATCCTGCCTAATAGTAGCTGTATTAGTTTGAGTTGATAGTTGGTTTAAATTATTCACATTATCTATAGATCCTGGGCTAAAGAATTGAGTCACTGTAGTCCCAATCAAAAACCCACTTACAAAAAGCAAAAAAACACCTATTAAACTGCTTGAGATAAATATTTTTTTATTAATACTAATTATGTCATTTGATTTAGATTTTTCTCGATCTGATTTTGCGTCAATATTTTTTATGACTGTTTTGAGTTCATCCATTGTCTGAATAAGATCTTTAAGTAAATCTTCATCGATAGGTATATATTTTCCTGGATTACTTGTGCTTTCAATATTGGTAAAAGTACTTTCTTTTGTATTATGTTGAGGGCTTGGATTAATGGTAGTGACGTTATCTTGTGAAGTGATTTCTGTAGGATGTGTATTTTCTTTTTCATCTGCTTGGTTTTGTTCCTTTCGTTCGACAGAGTATTCATCTTCAACACGAATATCTATGGAAGCACCCATCATATGTTTCTTTTTTTGTAGAATAATTAGTTCTAATTCATCTAATAAGGCAGCTTTTTCCTGAGAATCAATTTCATTTAAATTTTCAGAAAAAGAGTTATTATTTTTTTCCATCTGTGTACTTGAAACTGTATTAAGCTCTTTATTTTTTATTTGTATATTTTTTTTATTGACTAGATCTGCTAGTCTTTTGTATGGAGTAAAGTACATACGTTTGTGAGCAGGGATTATAATGCTTTCACCTGTGCCTGGTTGTGTTCCTTCTCGATCGGCTACCTCCGAAATGGTAAATCGTCCAAAACCAGAAATTGTTGCTTTGCCTTCACTGATGGCTACTTCGGTAACTGTTTCAGACAAGGCCTGAATGAATGATTTAGCCGCGACTAGATTAATACTGGCCCTTATAGCAAACAATTCAATGAGCTCACTTCCATTTCGTTTAAAACTCATAATCCAGACCCCTTTAGTTCATCTTTAATGGCTCTGGTGGGAGTAAATCGTACGATAATCTTTGGGGGTACACGCATTTTCTTCTGGTAATGCGGATTATAAGCTATATATGAGGCTCGTTCACGGGTTTCAAATTGCCCTAAGCCAGGAAGTTGAATGGTGTTTTGTTGTTCTAATTCCTCACAAATTAGATCAACAAAATAATTCAATCGTTTTTCTGTATCATTTTTTGATAGTGATAGTTGCTTACTCAATTCACTGACTAGACGTGCCTTGTTCATAAGTAGTGCAAATTTATTCTTGGTTCATCATTTTTTAATAGCCACGATGATACGGCTGTTATACAAGTAGACGATTATTGTAAAAGTATACCCGATTTATTTTAAAAATGAAACAATTTACATAAAAAACCCCATGATACGGTATGAATTTATCTGATTACGGTCATTAATTTAGAAGAAACTTGATCTGCTGCGCGAACTCTAAACATATAAGTGCCCGCTGAAAGACTATGAAGATTAACAGAGAATTGTCGCAAACCTGCATCAGCGCGACCTTTAAAAACGGTCAAGATATGCCGACCCAATAAATCAAATACATCGATACTTAGTTCGGTTCTTTTAGGAAGCAATAATTCGATACTAGTTTGATCAGCGGCAGGATTTGGATAATTTTGATTGACTACAATATGCTCTCCAAGCGTGTAATCACTAAACACAAGTTTGAAATATCCATTTATCTGTTCATTGCTGTTATGTACGATAATCCCAAGCTTTTGGATGTCATCCCAGTTAATTGTAAGCCGATATTCAATCCATGAACCTATGGTTGATTCGTTATTCAATGCCTGATAAATGGGCGGGCCATCATTTAGAAAGGCTAGTACACCGACGGTTATAGCCGCATCATCAACCATAGAATGAATGCGGACAAAACTTCCAGGGACATCTTCGGTAATAACTTCGTAGTAACGGCTAGACATTCGGCTTAAATCACCTGTAATTTTTCCTTCTACCTGAGCATCTAAAACGGGATCCGGTACTGTTAGATCCAATTCAGTAGCAAAATTAGTAAGGGTTTTAGTAATGTAGGGATCCGGATAAAAGGTACTTTCTTCGAAACCAAATGATGGATATATGGAGTTTTTTCCTGAGACATAATGGTATGCGTAGGCCTGCAATAAGGTTGGCTTCCAAGATTTATTTTTTATTTCTACAGTTTGCTTAGCTGCTTGTAGGAAAGAAATCTGCGGGTCTTCAGCAATTAATTTCCAAGACAAAGGCCAAAAATCCGAGCCTATAGTTTCATGGAAATAAAGTGCGAAGGTGATGTCTTCATAAGAACCAGGTATTAAGCTTCTATGGGCTTCTGTAAAGAGGTCCGTTGAAAAATTATCGATGTAATTGTAGTAATCATTCACATTATCATAGACTATCTCTTCCATGAGCGTTGCATCCATTTCTGCCCACTGGTCTGTTTCGCCTTCCCATTTATTTTGGATATACTGAATGGCATGTTTGAATTCATGGGCAATGGTAACTTGAAGGGCCCCTTTCGCTTGATTTTTACTGTCATTTTCTGGATACCCTACAAAGTCATTTTCACTGTATATGCAGGTACTTGTCGAATTAGATCCGCAGGAAAAAATACCGTTTCGTGAGGTGTTTGTTAATCCGTAAGCCCCAAAAGAAGATAAATCCTTTAAGTATATATCGTAGCTAGTACCGCTAGGTATAGGATCTGGGTATCCTAATTCGTTGATTTGAAGTTGATAGGAGGAATCTGCGGCTTCAGCAGTCCATTCGACGTAGTCAGGAATTCCATTTTCATTAGCATCACCATCGCGCACAGCGTCTACACCTTCAGTAACATAGTGAATTCTAAATTTACCTGATTCAGAGAGATATTCTTGTCTCTGGTTTGTGGATATGTCACTGGTGATAAGGTTTTGCCAATTATAAGATTGATACCCAAATCGTAGGGTAGCTAACGAATCGTCTTTAAGAAAAGGGGTTAGACATTTAGTAATAGAATCTCTTGGTAACAGAGTCCTTTTAAAAGAGCCACCGGATGCGACATATTCTGTAATAGTTTGGGCAGCGGTGGGTATACTAAGACCGATGAATCCAAGACCAACGAGTCCGCAAAGAAAAACAAACCAAATTGGACGTATTAAAAAAGTGTGAATCTTTCCGTATCCCAAGGTGGTACTTCCTTATAAATTATGGTTATCTTTATGGCTATGGTGGAATTACCTAAGTTACAAATTATGTACGAAGTTATACTCTATTACCATTTTCATGAAATAGTATCGCCTGAGGAATTTTGCAAAGTGCATAGGATTAAATGTAAAGAATTAGGTCTTAAAGGTCGTATTTATATTTCAAACGAAGGTCTAAATGGTACTGCTTCCGGGAGTTCCCAACAAATTGAAGCATATAAACAGTATGTGTGGGCTCAACCAGGTTTCGATAATACTGAATTTAAACAGGAGTCCTATGATCAGATACCTTTTGCAAAGTTAATTTGTAAAGTAAGAAAGGAAATAGTCTCCTTACATATAGATGGATTCGATCCAAAGGAGGGAGGGAAATACCTGAATCCACACGAGTGGCGAGCCGTACTTGAATCCGATGAAGATCATGTGATTATAGATGTGCGTAATAACTACGAATCTAAAGTGGGTCACTTTAAAGGGGCAATAAAACCCGATGTTAAAAACTTTTATGAATTTCCAGATTGGTTAAAAACAGCTGACATACCCAAGGACAAAAAAGTACTTATGTATTGTACAGGGGGTATTCGTTGTGAAAAGTTTTCGGTACTTATGAAAAAAGAAGGTTGGGAGGATGTAAACCAATTGCATGGAGGAATTTTAAACTATGCGTATAAAGAAGGGGGGGAACATTTCAAAGGGAAGTGTTTTGTATTTGATGATCGACTTGTTGTGTCTGTAAATCCTAAAGACCTAGCACCGATTGTTACCTGCGAAATTACAGGAAAACCGGCTGATAGTTATGTTAACTGTGCTAATATGGAGTGTAATAGATTGTTTATTTGTTCTGAAGTGGGAGCTCATTTGATGGCGGGGTGCTGTAGTGAGGAATGTAAAAAAACTGAATATAGGAGGCCTTTTGATCCAGACCAAGTTTTTCAACCCTTCAGAAAGTGGTATAACTACTTTGATGAAGATTTTAAAGAGCGAAATAAGGACTTGAAAAAAACAGAATCGTAAAATCCTAATTGATTCCTCTATTAATGTTTTGAATACTTCTCTTCGGTAGTATAATTAGCAATGAATAAGCACAAGTTTATATAGAGTATGACGGTTTCGCGTAAAGTACGTTTGGTATCGTCTTATCCTTATACTCTTCATATGGCTGTGCGTAGCGATGGGCACGGAAAAGAACTCTATACCTATTTGGCTGAACGTTTTCCCTATGTGGGAGAAAAAGTATGGCGCCATCGAGAAAATGAAGGTCTTATTCATATTCTAAGGGATGGCAAGTCGATAAAAGCCTCTAATTTTACTAGTGTCTGCTTATTGACTGGTGATACCATTGTTCATCATGTTCCTAATATGATTGAGCCTAGCGTACCTGATGAAGTTATGATATTGGAAGAAAATTCCGATATAGTAGTACTATTTAAGCCCGCGCCTATGCCTATGCATGCAGGGGGACGATATAATAAAAACAGTTTACAGTATATTTTACAGGAAAGAGGCTACAAAGGATTACGAATTGTACACAGGCTTGATGCGGTAACCTCAGGTTTAGTAGTGATGGCAAAAAATAAAAAAATGGCACGGGCTTGCAGTAAAGCCTTTGAAGAATCGAAGGTGAAAAAAATCTATTGGGCGCGGGTGCAAGGATATTCAAATGGAGATAAAGAACACCTTATAAATGCCTCTATCCGTAGAAAGAAAGGATTTGTATTTGAATGCGGAGCTAATTTAGAAGCAGCCTTTGCTGCCCAAACCTTATGCAAATTTTTACGTCAAGAGGGACAAGATACACTGATAGAGTGCCGACCTATAACTGGAAGAACCCATCAAATCCGCTTACATTTGTCCTATCAAGGATATCCAATTTATAATGATCCTATCTATGGTAAAAATGGTGATAATTCAGGTGATTGTCTGCAAAATCAAGGTATTGCACTAGTAAGTAAGAGCCTCCAATTTCCAACATTAGGGCTGGGTTTTAGCCTTCCTGATCAGTTGGTTTTAGATACGCTTCGGCAATAGCAGTGAATTCTTTGGGTTTATCTAAAAAAGCATAATGTCCGCAGTCATTTATAACGACTAGGGCAGCTTCGGATATACCTTTTTCCATCCTCTTAGCTTGATATAGGGGTGTGGCATCGTCGTTCTTACCCCAAAGTAAGAGTACGGAATGAGAAATATTTGCTAGAGTAGGTTCTAAATATTCCTCAACTGAAAGAGTAAAAGTTTCGCGCATAACACCGTTCAAGACAGCATAGTCGCTAGAACCTAAAGATTTCCAGGCAGATGTAGCCCGAAGCCAGTTTAAACCTCTGGACTTAAAGGGTTCAGGGAGTAGTCTGAAGGGCATTTTAAGGCTTTTAGCGATATATTTTTTGGCATAAAATCTTGTACTGCGCTGCGGCTTCATCCCAGCACCACCCGTAATCAATACTTTTTTTACATGTTTTTTAGACCATGCCTGTGTGAGTAATTTTAAGGTAATACGACCACCAAAAGAATGGGCTAAAATATCGAATGTGTCTAGTCCAATGTGTTCAACCCAAGCCTTTATACTTTCGACATAGTCATTTATTCTCCAAGCAACCGGGGGTTTGGACGATTCTCCAAAACCGGCTAAATCTATTACGTAACAATCATGATGCATCGCTAAAGTCCGCCCAAGGGGTCGCATTATTTTTTTACTTGCGCCCCAACCATGTAAAATAATTAGTGGATGCAGTGGATCATTGGAAGAACTAGCAGTTGAACTATTGGAATGAGCAATGCTGATATGTTCCCAAGCTAAGTAAGTTCCATTATAGTCAAAGTAATGGTTTTGAATATTAGGATTAACCCTTGAATTAGATAGTGACATAGTCAAATATAGCGCTAGTTGGATAAAAAATTAAGTTTCAAAAAAACTATGGAAAAAATTAAAAAGACATCTCTATACTGAGTTAACCAGGGAATGATTAGGGATGCTATTGACTTCGAATTATTGAATAGCATAGCCTTCTGGGGTTTTAGTATATTGCTTAGCACAATAACCATTCATTAATCCGCTATATAATGCCAAGTATATTATGGGCAGATGACGAAATAGATCAACTGCAATCCAACATACTTTTTTTACAAAAAAAAGGCTTTGAAGTTATAGCAGTGACCAATGGTAGAGATGCGGTAGCAATGATGGATGAGCAACTATTTGATATAGTTTTTCTAGACGAACAAATGCCAGGTCTTGGGGGCCTGCAAGCCTTGGAGCAAATTAAATCCAAATTCCCATTGGTTCCTGTAGTTATGATTACAAAAAGTGAAGAAGAGTTAATCATGGAAGAGGCCATTGGAGCAAAGATATCGGACTATCTAATTAAACCGGTTAATCCATCACAGATACTTCTTACGGTAAAAAAAATACTGGATAGAGGCCGTTTAGAAAATGAAAAATCGGCCCAAAGTTATTTACGTTCATTCCCAGAGATGGATGCCTTATTAGATCATCGAACTACCTGGCAAGATTGGATTAATGTGTACAAAAGACTAACCCACTGGATGATGGATTTGGGTCAAGGAGATGAAGCTTTAAAGCAGGTTCTGGAAGATCAATTTCAATCGGCTAATCGAGAGTTTGGAAAAATGGTGGAACAGAACTACATGCAATGGATTAAAAAGTATGAACTAGTAGATGCCTTTGACCGTAACCAAGGAGAAGACGAGTCCCCTCTACTCTCACCTGGAATACTTTCTACTTATGTAGAACCTCTGATAAAGAAAGGAAAGCGTGTGATGTTTTTTGTTATTGACTGTATGCGTTATGATCAATGGTTAGTTTTTGAGCGTTACTTAAGCCAATATTATGATATTCAAACCGAATTTTATTTTTCGCTTTTACCTACTGCTACCCCCTATTCTCGAAATGCTATATTTTCTGGTCTAACCCCACTACAAATATCAAAACAATATCCAGCATTATGGAAGCAGGGTCAGGATGAGCGATCTTGGAATAAGTATGAACACGAGTTGCTTAATTCTTATGTTTCAAGAAAAGGGCTTGGAATTAAAACGAAATATGAAAAAATACTCAATGTACAGGAAGGGCGTCATATAGCCCAAAAAATTAAAAATTATGCTCAGAGCCCTCTTTCTGCTTTTGTATTCAATTTTGTGGATACCTTGGTCCACTCCCGTTCCGATTCCGATGTAATTAAAGAGTTAGCTCCTGATGAGGCCGCATTTAGAGCAATTACAGAAGCTTGGTTTCAACATTCATCCCTTTTTCAGATGTTGAAAGAACTATCAGAAGAGGGAGTTAATCTTATAATTACGACCGATCATGGTTCGGTTCGAGCACTTCGAGATACCAAAGTATATGGCGATAAGGAAACTGCGACTGGATTGAGATATAAGTATGGGCGAAATTTAAATGCCGAAGAAAAAGATTCAGTAATTGTATTTAAAGAACCACAAGCAGTTGGATTACCTGAGTATGCAAACGTGAAAGACTATCTGATAGCAAAAGAAAACTATTATTTTGTCTATCCTACCAATTACCATAAATATCAAAACCGCTACAAGGATACCTTTCAGCATGGGGGGGCTTCTATGGAAGAGATGATTTTACCAGTGGCACTCTTAAAATCTAAATCAAATGACGTATAGTAGCACAAATTATAGTTTTTCTTCATCATCCGTAGAACAAACTATTGCCATAGCTAAAGAATTTGCTCGCAGGCTTCAATCAAATGATGTGGTAATTATTCAGGGGGGTTTAGGAGTGGGAAAAACATATTTTACCAAAGGATTGGCCTCTTATTTCGGTGTTAAACAAGAGTATGTACAATCACCAACCTATGCGGTGGTGCATGAATATATTGGGCAAATACCTCTTTATCATTTTGATTTATATCGGTTGAAATCTCTAAGTGAGCTTCAAGAAATTGGCTTTGAAGAATATCTTTTCAATGGTGGTATTTGCATTATAGAGTGGCCTGAACTCGCACTGCCTTTTTCCACTGATACTTGGTGGATGGTAGAGATCGAATGGCCATATGATATACAGGAGAATCGAGCGATTCATATACGAAAAAAACAGAGATATGTCGCTAAATAGTAAAAAAAAACTTTCATACCGCTTGGATTTATTGCCGGTAGTTATGCCTTTTCATAGGCGCGCAAAGAATGAACTACAGTTTGGTGATTTAGTTTACTATGGGCCCAGTCCAGAGTTTTACGGGATAGGTGAAATTGTTCAAAGAGAAGAAAACGTATGCCTAGTCGATTTTCGAGGCACTGGGTTACTAGGCATTCATAAGGATGAAATTTTAATTAACTATTTAATTCCAATACATACGCTGAATCTAACTGGCATACTAAAAACAAAAGTATGATTGATTATTTATTCAGTATTGAGGGATTGGCTGTAAGTACTGGCTTAGCTAGTGTGTGGTTTTCAGTGAAAGAGCGTATATGGGTATATCCTATTGGATTAATTAGCGTCAGTATCTATGTGTACTTATCCTTTATTTACGGGATTTATGCTGATATGGGCATCAATATCTACTACGTTCTTATGAGTATATATGGTTGGTACCGTTGGCTTCAGCCCTCAGAGAGTAGTGCATTTAAAGAAATAACACATAATAGTAGGAAAGAATGGCTTTTATCAATCGTTTTATTTCTGCTCTCTTGGGTTATTCTTTTTGTTATTCTTCAAAGGTTCACTGATAGTGAAATACCACTCTGGGATTCCTTAACTACATCGCTTGCTATTGTGGGAATGTGGCTTATGGCCGAAAAAAAAGTAGAGCACTGGTTGTTTTGGATTGCAACTGACCTACTTTCCATTCCATTGTATTATTATAAAGATTTGTTATTAACTAGCGGGCAGTTCTTTGTTTTCACTGTTTTAGCCGTAATGGGTTGGTTTCAATGGAATCAATCTCTTTCAAATAGAAACCAAAATAGTAAGCTGATTTACCTGTAAAACCTTTCATATTGATTGATTAGTCTTTTACTAGGTATTCGATTAGTTTATTTAGCCATTCTTCGTTATCCAATGGTGACATAGAAAAAATATTAACTTGGCGTTGTCCTATTTCCGTATATAAGGTGGCATGTACCCTTTCACGATTAGATAAAGCCAGTATATCAATCTTTAATAATTTTGTACTAACTCCATTCTCGTTTAAAATAACATCTAAACTTTGTGTATTTCCTTTACCGTTCATTGCAAATGCGATCTGATTATGGGTTTTATCATCTTCAAAACTTGTAATGAAAAAATAATTTTTTAGTGCATATTCCGGTGGAATATTTTCAAAATCCAAGTAAATAGGAGGAGATTTCAAATCTATGTATAAGCGTGAGCATAAATTACATACTAATTCATGTAGCGATTCAGGGATGTTAGGATACAAAAATCCACGATCTATCCAATATTGTAGATCACGTTCAACTTCTCGGGTTGATCGATATTCATCAGGCACTGATTCAAGATATTCAATACCATTTGTTGTACATTGAAACCAGGCGTCAAATCTTCCATTGGTAATAAGTAAATAGGGACTAGGAAGGTTCATGTTGTATTTAGCAATTTGCTGCGCAACCTGTTCATTTAAAGGAATATTTACATGCTTACATTCTACTAGGCAATGAGCTTGATAATTAGTATCAAAACAGACTAGATCGATGCGCCCTTTCGTTTGATTAGCTAAGTCAATCTGAAACTCTGGACAAATTCTGTTGGGCGAAATTTGACACTCTTGTAAGAAGTATTCGATTACTCGAAGTCGAACACGCTCTTCCGGTCTATTTTTAAACCATTGCTTATGAACGGGGTTCCATAACTCCACCTCGTTGGCTAAGTAACGAATGATTGGATAGTGATATAAGGCTGTGCTTAACAAATATATATTCCTTTATTAATGCAGTGCAATATTGTGTATTTTTGGATTTTAGTTTAGCTATAGCCTAAACTGAGTGGTGCCAAAGAAAAGCAATTAAGACTTTACTAGAGTCGCTTTATGTGTACTTCGATTGATATAGTATTGTTGAACAATCGACAAAACATTAAAAATGAGATAGTAAAGACTTAATCCAGAGGCAAAACGGTTAAATATGAATAGCATCATGATAGGAAGTATATACTGCATTATTTTCATATTCTGAGCCATCGCACCGCTTGCTGCGCCGCCGCTAGCACCCCCTGTGAGTCGACTTTGTAGCCCCATCGAAAGTGACATTAATATTACAAATCCACCTATTTGATCCCCTAAAAACGGGATGCCAAAAGGTAAATTGATAATAAAATCTGGCGCGGATAAATCATTAGCCCAAAGGAAAGATTCTTGCCTTAGTAAAATAGAATTTTGAAAAAATAGCCATAGAGTAATTAGGATAGGAAACTGAAGTAAAATGGGTACACAACCTCCCAATGGATTCACTTTATTTTTGCGATATAAATCCATAGTAGCTTTCTGCTGCTTCTGGGGATCACTCTTATACTTTTCTTGTAATTCTTTCATTTGCGGCTGTAGTTCTTTCATGGCCGCCATACTTTTGTAACTTTTAAACGTGAGTGGAGATAGAACAAGTTTAACGGTGACCGCAAATATAATGACCAATACCCCATAGTTGGAGATAAACCCACCCATTACATTAAAGAATGGAATAACAATAAAACGGACAAATGGATCAGAAAACCATCGTAGCCACCCATAACCCACCTCTACCATATCAAACGCATTTTCATTGTAACTTTTCATATCGGCATATTTAGTAGGTCCTATATACAGTCGATATTCTTGCTTTCCATTGCTCGGTATGTCAGAATTAACCATAGCCTGATATGCATGATCGGTAGTTGCTTGATCTACTTTACCATTTATTTGACCAATTAGTAAAGCTCCTTCAGTGCTATGAACTGGTTGTATAAGCTGGGTAAAAAATTTGGTTTTTGTAGCAACCCATTCAACCACGCCATTTATATTTAATTCATTGTATCCATTGTTTTCGTCTGGGTTATCGACCTTAAGCCGTTCTAGTTCTCCACCTGCAAATAAGTATGCAGATGTTTCGAGAGCTTCTTGAACTCGATCACGTTCAGTAAAATTTAGTGGGCTGATAAAACCAAAATCTACGGATCGACCTAAGATATATTCCTGAATACCAATGTATTCTACTCTTAGATCTATCTCATAGCTATCAGAGAAAAATGTGTAGGTGTAACGAAGTGCACCCCCATTGGGAACATTTAATCTGTAGCTCAAACTTCTATTTTCTCCTGATAAAACAAGGATATTTGATGCTGGATTTTCTGCTTCGAAAAGAATTTGTTGGGTTTCAACATTATAGTTTTCCGTACTTAAAAATCCCAAATTGTAGGCAGAAAGAGTAGTATCTCCAATCATTTGTACGGGTGTTCCCGCCCAATTGACATGCTCTTTTAAGGTGAATTGAGTTGGCCCTGCCCCTTTATTTGTGAAGATAGCTTTATATAGTGGAGTATCTATGGTAGTAAACCGTTGCACCGAATCTTGGATGGCCCCAAACATTCCAACATTCTGTACTTTGGGTTCGTTACCATCAATAATTTGACTCGATTTCATATTACTAAGTGCACTAGTCCCTATACCCTGGTTTTGTAATCTACTAGGTACTCCAATATCAGAATCTAAATTAGAATTTAAGTTTTGGTTTAAATCAACTTGAGCTAAACTGTCTCTAATTGCTCTTTGCTTTTGTTGCTCGGCTAATTGTTCTTCGTTAGGTAAGGTGAAATAAAACCAGCCTAGCATCAGTACAAATATTAGGGTAAATCCAACTACAGTATTCTTATCCAAAACAGCTAATTATTATTGGGTTAGTATTTGGTGTTATATGTCAAATCCGACTCTTTGGAGAATGCTGCACATTTTTTTACTCCTCTAAACATTTAAAGGTATCAATATCATGGGCTAAAATCTCAATGAGATTGTTGAGTCCTTTATGCATCTGATACTTTACAAGCTCAAAATCAGGATTAGGATAACTGGCAATCAAGGCCAAATGCAAATTAATTGAGTTTTTCCTCAAAAAATGATGCAATTCCCTATTCGAAGTACGAAAGCTTTCCCTGAGTAACCTTTTTGTTTTATTTCTAGTAACCGCGTTGCCTAAATGCTTAGGTGCAATGAAAGCTATTTGTAGTCTTTTTTCGGATGTAGAATTAGATTTAGCGAAATGAGAAAGACAGAATCGAAATAAAATACTGCCAATATGAAAAGTATTGGGGGCTTTGAAAAGTTTTTCAAAAGATGCTTTCCCTCTCAATATCGATAGTTTGGGTAGCTGATGTGTTTGTACATCAGTTGAGAGAGGTGCTAATAAATTATTTGGCTCCTTTTCGCTCATCACTAACCGTTAGCTTATGACGACCTTTTGCTCGTCGACCAGCAATGATTTTTCTCCCGCTTTGGGTAGACATTCTGTCTCGAAAACCATGCTTATTTTTACGCTTTCGATTGCTAGGTTGGTATGTACGTTTCATGGATCTAATCCCTCAAAGTTTTGAATATCCAAAAGAACACAAAATATAGGCATTAATTTCTATAAATCGAACATTTATCCTAGGAAACTAAACTTATCTGCAACATGTGTTGAACGGCCTCGTTTGAAAGGTTACATTTGGTGTAGCAATAATTTAGTTATACTAACATACGCAAGCTGAATTAAGTACTATTCTAGCATGTTTCAACAGACTATTTAATACCAATGATTGATAAGGTAGGTAAGCTAATTACGAAGATTTTTGGCTCCAAAAGCGAAAAAGATATTAAATCCATTCAACCACTAATTGAAGAGATTAAATTATATAGTTCGAGTTTGGAAGCTCTGAGTGATGAAGAGCTAAAAGCTAAAACGGCATATTTTAAGCAACTCATTACAGAAGCGACCAACGATGTGAGAAATGAAATTGCAGAGCTAAAGGGTAAATTAGAGCATATTGAAGAGCTTCAAGATGCGGATTACCGACAACTTACGGATGAACTTGAAGAGCTAGAAAACCGAGAGTTAGAGCTGATTGAGCAAACTCTTGACCGTATCATGACCGAAGCCTACGCGGTATTAAAAGACACTTGCCGTCGATTTGTGGGTAAATCTTGGAAAGTAGCAGGTGATGCTATTGAATGGAATATGATCCCATATGATGTGCAGCTAGTTGGCGCAATGGCACTTCATCAAGGTAAAGTTGCAGAGATGAAAACTGGTGAAGGAAAAACCTTAGTGTCTATATTTCCCGCTTATTTAAATGCCTTAGCTGGCAAGGGCGTGCACGTTATCACTGTGAACAATTACCTAGCAAAGCGAGATGCCGAGTGGAACGAGCCAATATTTAATTTTCATGGGCTCAAGGTTGATTGTATTGATCGTTATGAGCCTAATACTGACAAACGCAGAGAGGCTTATCGGGCAGATATAACCTATGGTACCAATAATGAATTTGGGTTTGATTATCTAAGGGATAATATGGTGATTAATCCGGATCAACTAGTGCAAAAAGATCATCATTACACCATCATCGATGAGGTGGATTCGATTCTTATAGATGAAGCTAGAACTCCGCTTATTATTTCAGGTCCGGTTCCGAACGACAATAAATCCGACAAGTACTTAGAAATGAAGCCTCGAGTGGAATCTTTGGTGCAGGCTCAGAAGAAGTTGGTAGCCAATCTGGTCCAGGAGGCTAAAAAATATCTGGATGAAGGCAACGAAGGTGAGGCAGGCTTAGCCCTGTTCAGAGTGCAGAGAGGCTTCCCTAAGAATACCCGCTTCAAGAAAATACTACAGGAGCCGAGTATTCAGAAACTTATTCAACGCACCGAAGCATTGTATCTGCAGGATAACGCGAAAAATATGCCGATTGTGGATGAGTATTTGTTTTATGCGGTAGATCAAAAAATGAATTCAATTGAAATGACCGATAAAGGTCGTGAATTTATTACCAAAAAAGGAGAAGATGCTGAGTTTTTTGTTATTCCAGATTTAGGGGAAGAAACTTCTAAAATCGAAGCAGACTATGCATCTATTGAGTCTGAACGAATTCAGCAAATAGAAACAAATGATGAATTTAGTGAAGAATACAAGAATAAAAAGATACAAGAAGCGAACTCGGAATTTATGCAAGAACGGGAACAGAAAACTTCGGAACTCCATAGACTATTTGCAGAGCGGGGAGATCGAATTCACACGGTGAATCAACTGTTAAAAGCATATACAAATTTTGAGCGTGAAGAAGAATATATAGTACAGAACGGTAAAGTACAGATTGTAGATGAGCATACTGGTCGTGTTTTATCTGGTCGTCGGTATTCCGATGGCTTGCATCAGGCCATTGAAGCTAAAGAGCAAGTAAAAGTAGAAGCTTCTACACAAACCTATGCAACTATTACTCTTCAAAATTACTTTCGAATGTATCATAAAATTTCTGGGATGACCGGTACAGCGGAAACGGAAGAAGGCGAATTTAATGAGATTTATGAGTTAGATGTGATGGTAATTCCGACCAATCAACCCATTGCAAGAGAAGATCATGAGGATTTAGTTTTTCGAACGAAAAGAGAGAAGTATAAGGCAATAATTAAGAAGATTAAAGAATTTCATACTAGCGGGCAACCTGTTTTGGTTGGCACCACAAGTGTGGATGTCTCAGAGTCGATGAGTCGTATGCTAAAGCAAGCGGGCATACCACACAACGTATTGAATGCCAAGCAGCATGCTAGAGAAAGTGATATCGTAAAGCAGGCGGGGCAGCTAGGGGCAGTTACTGTTGCGACCAATATGGCAGGTAGGGGTACTGATATTAAACTTGCCCCAGGGATAAAAGAAAAAGGTGGGCTAGCAATTTTAGGTACTGAACGCCACGAATCTAGGCGTATTGACTTGCAGTTGCGCGGGCGATCAGGACGTCAAGGAGACCCGGGGTTTTCACAATTCTACGTTTCTTTAGAAGATAAACTTATGGCATTATTCATGGGTGATCGCGTTGCAGGTGTCATGGACAAGCTAAGTTTTAAGGAAGGCGAAGTTATTACGCATCGTATGATAACTAAGACCTTAGAACGTGCCCAAGGAAAAGTTGAGCAAAATAACTTTAGCATTCGTAAGCGCCAATTAGAATATGATGATGTGCTTAATAATCAACGAAATGTGGTTTATGCTCGTCGTAAGCACGCCCTCTTAGGGGATCAATTGCGCACCGATTTATTGGGTATGCTGGAATCACTTGTAGAAGAATGGGTAGATGAACACGTGGCTATCAGTGACTATCAAGGCCTTTACGCTACAATACTCCGAAACCTTGCTGTAGATGTGCCTTTTGATGAGGATGAGTGGAGATCCATGGATGAAGATTCATTAGTCGATGTGATCATTCGCCAGGCACTAGAAGTGTACAAAAGGAAAGAGGAGATGATCAGTAAACCGCTATATGAAGTTATGAAGCGGATTAGCGCAACACAAGCAGATCGACGACCTGACAAGGTACAGGTTGTCTTCACCGATGGGTCTCGTCGAATGCGTGTAGTGGTTGGTGTCGAAGCGGCGCTACATAATGAAGGTAAGGAGGTGGTAAGAGCACTCGAGCGTTCTGCTGTACTATCTGTTATTGATGATAAATGGATGCAGCACTTGCGTGAATTAGATTCAGTAAAAGAAGGTATAGGGTTGCGTTCATTTGCCCAGAAAGATCCTTTGTTGGAGTATAAAAAAGAGGCCTTCAATATGTTTAAACAGCTCATAGAAATGATCAATCAAGAGGTTATTTCTTTGATTTGGAAATCGGTTCCAGAAGCACAGGCTTCACCGAATTCAGTGCAGCAGGCTCAACAGCAAAAATCATCATACGATACACAGCGCATGCAAACCCAACATGCCGATTCAACAGGAATGGGTCTACGAGTTCCTGCAGCATCCACCGTAGATCAGGTACAGCCCCCAAGGGGTCCGAATGTTAAAAGAAAACCAGTTGAAGTTGCCGTTGAACCTGGAAGGAATGATATTATTACTATACAGAATATGGCAACGGGTGCTTCAGAGAGTATGAAATGGAAATTTGCTAAGAAAAAAGTGGAGCAAGAAGGATGGGTCATTGTCGAACAATAACATAAACTAAAATGAAGGTATTAGGCATCGATATTGGTAGCTATGGTATTAAAGCTGCTGTTGTAGATACGGAAAAGGGAGAAATCATATCTGGGAAAAAATCAACCGACAAATTAGAAGATAGTCGCCCACATAAAATTATTTCAAAGGTGCATAAACTGGTCAAAAAATTTGAATGGCATGGACCTATTGGTTGCGCTTTTCCTGCCGCAATTCATAAGGGCCGAGTATTATCTATATCCCGTATAGATGCTGCTTGGATAGATGCAGATGCGGAACATTTATTTAGCGAAATTACTGGATGTCCAGTAAGCCTTATCAATGACGCCGACGCAACAGGTATGGCCGAAATGACCTTTGGAGTTGGAAAAGGGTTTCGAGGAACTGTTATAGTGCTGACAGTAGGAACAGGCATTGGATCCTCTATTTTCGTGAATAACATACTTGTACCAAATACAGAACTTGGCCTTATTGAGCTAAAAGGTATTAGTATAGAAGAACGAGCGTCGAATAGGGTAAGAAAAGAAGAGGGAATTCAGCGTAAAACATGGGCGAAACGGATTCAGTTTGCTTTACAATATTATGAAAAATTATTTCATCCAGAATTATTTATAATAGGGGGACAACTGAGTAAAAAAGCAGAAAAGACCTTTCCTTACATCAAAATAAGCACAAAATTTAAGGCTGCAGAATTTCAAAATAATGCTAGTATAGTAGGTGCGGCATATCATGCAGCATCACTTAGTACTCATTACCCACTGGATTAGTTCGGTTCCATAATACCAACAAAGGATTAAAGCAGCTACCACTTTAATTCCTATTGCTGCCATAAATCCCACAAATAAACCCCATGCAGCTTTTATAGCCTGATCCCGACCGTGACCACCTATTAATTCACCTAGAAAAGCACCCACTAAAGGTCCAATAATGAACCCTATAGGTGGAAATCCAATCCCAAAAATCATCCCAAGAAGGCTTCCCCAAAAACCATAGCAAGTTCCTCCTATTATTTGGCTAGTCCAAGCAGGTATAAAATTGTCGAGTATGGAGAATAAGACTATAGCCAATGTCCAACCCCAAATAAATGCAGAGGAAAAGGGTGCGATGGTCCAATGCATAACTAGTATTCCCAAGAAACTGATAGGT
This sequence comes from Balneola sp., assembly GCA_002720745.1. Taxonomy (GTDB): domain Bacteria; phylum Bacteroidota; class Rhodothermia; order Balneolales; family Balneolaceae; genus UBA1275. The sequence continues at coordinate 110,490 of PBJO01000001.1, read as the reverse complement.
AAACCAGGGACAACTGGTAAAAACGATCCAATAAATCCGAATAGTACTAATAACGCGCCAAGAATGAGAAAGAGTAATTCCATAACAATATGCGAATTAAACGTTAAGAAAATGTATACTGTTATCCACATAAGGCTTCATTTGGCTTGCGAGCGAAGGAAGGTTTAGCTATAATTTGATCAACGGTTATATTTTCATAAAAAACTAATCAAATTTTGACATTATGAGTACGAGCACCTCATTAGCAGGCACTTTAAATGCCCAAGAAAACGACTTTTTTGGGCATCCAAGAGGCTTATCTACCCTCTTTTTTACCGAATTGTGGGAGCGCTTTAGTTACTATGGTATGCGAGCGTTACTCGTACTTTTTATGACGGCAGAAGCTGTTGGTAATAATCCTGGCTTAGGTTTATCAGTTGGTGATGCTACCGCTATTTATGGCCTATATACCTTTTTTGTTTATATGTTATCACTGCCTGGTGGTTGGATAGCCGATAATATTTGGGGCCAACGAAAGGCGGTTCTTATAGGTGGTATTATCATTGCCATGGGGCATTTTAGTATGGCAGTTCCTTCCACAACATTTTTCTTTATAGGATTAGCACTTATTGTCATTGGTACTGGATTGCTAAAACCAAATGTGAGTTCAATGGTAGGGGATTTATATCCTGAGGGTGGCGCGAAGCGAGATGCTGGCTTTTCTATTTTTTACATGGGGATTAATTTTGGCGCCATATTAGGCCCATTATTATGCGGTCTTCTTGGTGAGGGCTATAACTGGCATTATGGATTTACATTAGCTGGTTTTGGTATGGTTCTCGGTCTTATTTCCTATCAGATTGGAGGGAAATATGTAGGCACAGCTGGAGATCTTAAGGTAGATGTTGATCCTGAAACCCTTGCTAAGCGAAGTAAGATTTTTTATACCGTGGTTTCCATTATTGGCGCACTGATAGTATTATTAGGCTTCTTAGTTAGCTCGGGTGCTATTAAATTAGCTTTAGAACCATTGGCTGGTAATTTAGGACTAGTCGCTGTGGTAATCACTATCGCGTTTTTTGGTTATATCATTTTTTTTGGTGGGCATACAGGTGAAGAGAAAAAGCGTCTGGGTGTTATTTTCTGGTTATTCATCTTAGCGGCTATTTTTTGGAGCGGTTTTGAGCAGGCTGGTTCTTCGTTAAATATTTTTACTGCCGAGTTAGTCAATCGTTCAGTAGGACCTAGTGTACTCTTGGGGGGTATTGGTGCCTTTATGTTATCGGCTTTGTTAGTTATTCCACTTGGATACTATACTTACAAAACATGGGTTCGAGAGGATATTTGGTCGGTAGCCAAAATTGCTGTCGTGTTTACCAGTATAGGGTTACTTGGTTTAGTGTATTGGATGCTAAGCCAAGTGGGCAAAGGGTGGGAAATTCCTGCAAGTACGTTGCAGTTAATAAATCCTTCTTTTATCGTAATTTTCGCCCCTATTTTTGGTTTTATGTGGACATGGTTAGCCAGTAAAAATGCCAATCCATCTATACCAATGAAATTTGCCTTAGGGCTTTTAGGACTCTCTGCTGGATTTTTTGTATTGGCATGGGGGTCAGCCAATGCTTCTGATACAAATCTAGTTTCACCGGCTTGGCTAATCGTGATGTATTTTTTACATACGGTTGGTGAGCTTTGTTTGTCGCCAGTCGGACTTTCTTCCATGACTAAGCTATCTCCTAAGAGTCGAGTGAGTCAAATGATGGGGATTTGGTTTGTGGCAGCTGCACTAGGAAATTTAATTGCTGGCTTGGTAGCTGGACAACTCGAAAACCTTGCACCTGCCAGTCTCTTCCAAGCAGTAGCACTATTTGTAGGCGGTGGCGGGGTAATTGCTATATTGGCGGCCCCATCAGTGAAAAAACTAATGGGAGATATCGAATAAATACAGGCAGGTTCAATAATTAACTATTTGTCAATTAACCCGATGGGTTAGGGTATAATTTAAAAATCAAATCACAAGATATACTGTTGCAGCAAGTACTCCCCCTAATAGTGGACCTAGGATGGGAATCCATCCATAGGCCCAATCACTGGATCCCTTATTTGAAATAGGTAGAATAGTGTGGGCTAGGCGTGGGCCAAAATCTCTGGCGGGATTGATTGCAAAACCAGTAGTCCCACCTAAACCTAAACCAATACACCATACAAGAAAAGCAATGGGTAAGGCTCCAACTGATCCCAGACCAATGGGAGTATTTGAGGTATTCATTAACTGTCCATCGCTTATATAAAACACTACAAAGACGAGTACAAAGGTGCCTATAATTTCCGAGAGTAGGTTGTTGAAAGACGATCTAATAGCCGGTATAGTACTGAAAGTGGCGAGAATTATGGAGGGATCGTGAGTCTCTTTATAGTGGTCTTTGTACATAAACCAAATAGAAGTTCCGCCTAAGAAAGCTCCAAGAATTTGGGCGCTAATATAGCCAGGAACTTCTGCCCAAGGAAATTCGCCTGCTGCAGCTAGCCCTAAGGTAACTGCTGGATTTAGATGAGCTCCTGAGTATGGGCCTGCGACCACAACACCGGTAAAAACGGCTAGTCCCCAACCAGTGGTAATGACCAACCAACCAGAATCGTGTCCTTTTGTTTTGGGTAATAAAACATTTGCTACTACACCATTTCCTAGGATCAATAGTATGAAAGTGGCGATAAACTCAGCGATTAAAGGGGTCATAAAAGATAATTTTACTAGGTTAAGAATTTATGAGTGATTTGTCCAAGCTTGAACTGAGTGGATAGCCTTATTCCATCCTTCAATCGATTTTGTAATTTGAGTATTTTTAGATTCAGTATTGAAGCATTTATCCATTGCCCAAATAGATTGAATTTCTTCAATATTTTCCCAATATCCAATACTTAAACCAGCCAAATAAGCGGCGCCTAGTGCAGTCGTTTCCACACATCTTGGACGAATCACATCGGCTCCCAATAGGTCTGCCTGAAACTGCATCAACAGATCATTAGCAGTGGCGCCTCCATCTACCCGAAGTTCTTTGATAGATATTCCTGAATCTGCCTCCATGGCTTTTAGTACATCGTAACTTTGATAGGCCATGGATTCCAAGGCAGCTCGTGCGATATGAGATTTGGTAGTGCCGCGTGACAAACCAACGATCATGCCACGTGCTTCTTGATTCCAATAAGGTGCACCCAACCCCGCAAATGCTGGAACAAAATATACTCCCTCCGTATCTGAAGATTGCTTAGCTAAGATTTCTATTTCGGATGAATGGCGAATCATTTCCATCCCATCGCGAAGCCACTGAACAACGGCGCCTGCAATAAATACACTGCCTTCTAGTGCATAATGAAGCTCACCATTTATTTTCCACGCAATAGTAGTTAGAAGATTGTGTTTGGAAACGACAAACTCTGGACCAATATTCATGAGCATGAAGCAGCCAGTTCCATAGGTATTTTTCACCATGCCTGTTTCTGTACACATCTGCCCAAAGAGAGCCGCCTGTTGATCTCCTGCTACTCCGGTAATAGGTATACGATGTCCAAAAAACTGTTCACCTGTTCTTCCAAATTCATTACTTGATTCTAGTACCTTAGGTAGCATTGTAGTAGGTATTTCAAACAGCCTCAATAATTCTTCATCCCATTGCTGACTACGAACATTATAGAGCATGGTTCGAGAGGCATTGGTAACATCAGTCACATGAGATTCCCCTTCCGAAAACTTCCAAATGAGCCAGCTATCAACGGTACCAAAAATTAAGCGCCCTTCCTCGGCCAACTTTTGTGCACCTGCTACGTTTTTTATAATCCACTCCACTTTAGTGGCAGAGAAATAAGCATCAATGACCAATCCAGTTTTTGATTGAATTTCAGACAGATATCCCTCTTCCTTTAGTGTGTTACATCGTTCTGATGTTCGGCGATCTTGCCAGACAATGGCATGGTAAATAGGTTGTCCTGTATGTTTGTCCCATACCACCGTGGTTTCTCTTTGGTTCGTTATACCAATCGCCTTAATCTGATCACCTTTGATCTGAGCCATACTTATGACTTCCATCGCAACACCCACCTGGCTTGACCATATCTCATTGGCATTGTGTTCGACCCATCCGGATTGGGGAAATATCTGGGTGAATTCTTTTTGTGCCATAGCTACTATACTTCCTTTTTTGTCAAAAAGTATGGCGCGGGAACTTGTGGTACCCTGATCTAATGCGAGTATATAGGAATGCATAAGAGTTGAGATTTGTTTGTAGAGGTATGTAGATTATTGTACTAAAAAACATATATATATAACAAATAAAACCACGTGTCAAAAACCTCAGATATTACAGAAAAAAAGCCCATTGCTGCTATAACTACTCCCATAGGGGAAGGCGGAATAGCTGTGATTAGAGTTTCTGGGAGGGGGGCAATTTCAAAGGTTCAAAAATGCTTCAAAGGAAAAGATCTGGGTGCGTTAGCATCGCATACTATTCATTTTGGTCGTATACTTGATCCAAAAGGCTGCTTGGTAGATGAGGTTTTGGTGAGTCTGTTTCATTCGCCTAAAAGTTACACAGGAGAAGAAACTGTAGAAATTTCATGTCATGGAGGGATTTTAGTCACACAACGGGTTTATGAAACCTTATTGGCAACGGGAATTTATCCGGCGCAAGCCGGAGAATTTACTCAACGCGCTTTTTTAAACGGTAAATTAAGGCTAGAACAGGCTGAAGCAGTCGCGGATCTAATTCACGCTCGTAGCGTAAAGGCTGTCGATGCCGCAAATCAGCAGCTATCTGGAAGTTTGGGTGCCTATGTAAAGGAATTTAGGCAACAAATTATCGATGCGAATGCAATGATAGAACTCGAACTAGATTTTATCGAAGAGGATGTTGAGTTTGCAAACAAAAAGCAATTACAACATTTATTATTAAATCTCAAAACTGCCATCCAACGTCTACTGGAGAGCTATGAGGTCGGCCGATTAGTGAGAGACGGAATAAAGACTGTGCTTATAGGTCGTCCTAATGCAGGTAAATCAACACTTTTTAACGCTTTGGTTGGTAGTGAAAGAGCAATTGTAACAGATATAGCCGGAACTACCCGAGATACCGTTGATGTAGAATGGAATCATGGAGGTCTGCTATTTAGGCTTACTGACACAGCGGGGCTGCGTGTAACAGCTGATCGTGTCGAGGCAGAAGGGGTCCGGCGCAGTCAAGAAGCTGTCAAAGAAGCAGATGTGATTGTCTATCTCAGGGATTTGAATCAGTCATTTACTACTAAAGAAATGAATGAGATTGAAAAATTGAAGTCATCGGCTATTGAGACCCCTTTTATTGTTATTGGAACCCAATTTGATCGATTAAGCCAAGCTCAACCGACCGGCCATTTCACTCATGAGGCTAATCAGGAAAGTGATTGGAGTAAAATGAAAGATTTAAATATTTCAGCAATGACAGGATTAGGCTTGTCGGAACTCAAAAATCGTATAAAAGAAGAGGCATTGAGACAGACTCACTACGATGGGGCTTCTCTACTTGTGACATCTTCCCGTCACAGAGATGCTCTTGAAAAAACTATGAATCATGTGGAAGCTGCTCTAAATGGGTTGGAAGGTGGGCTAACCGGCGATTTTCTGGCAATAGATCTTCGCGCAGCCTTACAAAGTCTTGGAACTATAACTGGTGAGATTACCAATGAGGACATCTTGGATTCAATATTTTCGCGCTTTTGCATAGGGAAGTAATTTAGGTAGTACACGTATATTTTCGAATTATTCGCTTTGAATACAAACATATCCATACACATGAATTCCCCTAATAAAGAGTCTAAGCCGCCCATTAATATAGTATGGTTGAAGAGAGATATTCGATTGGCTGATCATGAGGGATTTTACTTAGCTGAACAAGTCAAAAATGATTATATCCCACTATATGTGTTTGATCCTAATGAATTAGTAGGGCCGGATTCATCTTTGCGGCATCAACAGTTTGTTTATCACTCCCTAAAAGATATGAATAAGCAGTTACTAGCTGTGCAAAGGCAGGTAATGATTGCCTGGGGAGATACTCTTAAAATTTTTCATTTTTTGGCGGATACCTTCTCTATTGAGCAGTTATTTTCTTATCAAGAATCTGGAACTTGTAGAACATGGGAGCGTGACAAAGGTGTGGCTAGCTTTTGTAAACAGCAAGGTATACAGTGGATACAATGTCAGCGAGATGGGGTACTTCGAGGAATAGATACCCGAGATGGTTGGAATAAAGCCTGGAAGGCATGTATGAATCAATCTCTGTTTACTCCAGTCTTTTCACCACCAAGTGAGCAAATAAAATCTTTAATCAAGGATATTTCTCGCCAGCATCCTTTTCCCATTCCACTGGAGACAAGGATAAAGCTAGAGCGCTACTCTGAGATGTATCAACCTGCGGGGGAGACCCAAGCATGGAAACGCTTAGAGAGTTTTATTGGTAGCCGGGGCAGAAATTATCAGCGGTATATTTCTAAGCCATCATTATCACGAGATAGTTGCAGTCGAGTGTCGCCGCATCTGGCATGGGGTAATGTAAGCGTGAGACAGGTGTATGGATTTGTAAGTAAACACCCAGCAAGGACGGAAAGCTTCCGAGCCTACTCTTCTTTTTTGACCAGACTTATGTGGAATTGCCATTTCATTCAAAAGTTCGAAATGGAACCGAAATATGAGTTAGAGTGCTTAAATCGGGGATACAAGCTTATGTCATATTCCAGTAGACCGGACTTTTTAGAGGCTTGGAAGCAAGGTTGTACCGGCATACCACTGGTTGATGCCTGTATGCGTTGTCTACAGAAAACAGGGTGGATTAATTTTCGGATGAGGGCTATGCTGGTTTCTTTTTTATGTCATCATTTAGATTGTGATTGGAGGCTTGGTGTGTATCATCTGGCAAGACTTTTTTTAGACTATGAACCTGGTATTCACTATCCTCAATTTCAAATGCAAGCTGGGACCACTGGGATAAATACAATACGGATGTATAACCCTGTAAAACAGTCTAAAGACCATGATCCAGATGGAGTATTTATTAGGCAATGGGTTCCTGAGTTGCAACATTATCCTCTGGCTTATATACACGAACCATGGACCATAACTCCCATTGAAAAAGCATGTTTACCAGATTTGAATGGCCTCGTGTATCCCAACCCAATCGTAGATGTCGCACTAGCAGCATCAGTAGCTAGAAAGAAAATCTGGAGTTATAGAGAATCTTTATTGGTTAAAAAGGAGAATAAAAGGATTCTAAAAAAACATACCCATCGCACAAATTAATATAGGTGGGTAGAATAAGTAAAAGAAGTTAAGTCTCTTATTAGTTAAATATTGAACAGCTAGATGGATGCTAGGCGATCGATTATTCGCTACCTTCTTGAATAGGTTCTATGATGTCTCCCTTCTCAGTGACATCAATGACCTCATAACCAAGAGCCTTAAGCCTATCACGATTAGTTGCTCCATCTCCAACTACTAAAATGTAGGTATTTTCGGTATTTAAATATTTCTTGGCTAAAGCATTGATCTCCTCGCGAGTAATATTTTGTATAATTTCAGCTTGTTTCTCAACATAGGAGCCATCTAGGTCGTATCGGATGATATTGCCTAAGAAACCAGCTTTTTGAAAAGGTGTTTCGTAGCGGCGTGCATCTCGCTGGCCAATAGAGTTTCTCATAAAATTGAGCTCATCCTTGGTAATTCCATCTTCTTGAAAGCCTTTGATTTCTTTTATAAACTCTACTACTGCACTATCGGTAGCACTGGCTTTAATGCCAGCTGATGCTGTAAATTGACTTCCTCGATCATTTCCACTAAATCCAGAGCGAGCGCCATAAGTCCAACCTTTATCTTCTCGCAGGTTTAGATTAATTCGGCTGTTAAAAGCACCACCTAAGCTGTAGTTCATCAGACTAGTTTTAAAGTACTCACCTGTTGCGTCGTAGGTCATATTAGATACATAGCCAATACGTATTTCAGATTGTGGAGCGCCCACTTTATCCATAAGATACACTTTAGTATAATCTCCGGGCTTGGGCTCGGGTAAGTCAGGAATATTTACATTTTTAGATTCCCAATTGTTCAGAAATGCTAGGCTGGACAGTGCTTCTTCTTCAGTAATATTACCGACTACAACTACTTCTGTAATCTTAGGAGACATATATGATTCATAGAAAGCTCGAATATCTTCAATAGTAATTCGGTTTACCGTTTCCTCTAGGCCTGAGGTAGGAACCGAATAAATATGTTCATCTCCATAGAGCAATCGATTGTAGATTTGACCAGCTACGGCCGCAGGATTTTGGTAAGAAGCACGAATGCTTTCAAGCTGTTGCTGCTTAACTCGATTAAAGTCTTCTTCAGTAAAAGCTGGGCGGTAAAGTATTTCTTCAAACAACTCCATAGTACGGGTCAAATTTTTCCTTAGAGTACTTAGTCCCATTACCGTTTCACTCCTACCTCCTGATACTGAAATAGAACTGGCAATGAGACGTAGTTCTTCAGAAATTTCTTCAGAACTATAATTTTGAGTGCTTTCATTCATCAATGCTGCAGTTAAAGATGCGAGGCCTGCCTTTTGTGGATCATTAGCATCCAGTTCATGTCCACCTTTGATGTATAGCTGCATATTAATGGTTGGTATTTCATTTGATTCGCTACCAATAAGTTTGATTCCGTTTTTAAACTTAGCTCTCCAATAGTCAGGTACTTTAACCAAAGGAGCAGTTCCTGGGGTCGGTTTAATGCTCCTGTCAAACGTATCTCCTTCTGGGCGTGAATAGGAAAGTCCAGAATAGTCTGTGGTAGGGAATGGATTATCACCCTCTTTTTGAGCAAGATAGTTATCGGGTGCTGCAGGCGCCGTTGCTCCATTATCATTGGGAAGTACACTTAGTAATACTCCTGGCTTATTGTATATGTACTTGTTAAAAACCCGCATAATATCTTCTTTACTCACTTCTAAATAACGGCTTAAGTCCTCATCTATATAATTAGCATCTCCGGCAATAGTCTGATAATCAGCTAATTGAGAAACTTTTCCGCTAACAGAGGTTAGTCCATTAATAAAGCTGGACTCAAAACTAGCCTTAATCTTAGCTAAATCATTATCACTTACACCTTCTGAGGCAAATTCGTCTAAGATTGTTCTCATTTCATGCTCGAAATCTGCTAAAGTTTGGCCTGGAAATGGTAATACAAACATAGTAAATTCACCAGCAAGTTCACTTACAGGATGGAATACGGAGGCCTGAATGGCTTTTTGGGTTAGAATAAATTTTTTGAATAAATACGAACTTCTACCGGTTCCAAGAATTTGTGCTAAGAAATCAAGAGGTGCCTCATCCGGATGAAAGCGTGGTACTGTTGGATAGGTTGCTAAAAGAGCGGGGAATCGAATATTGTTATCTACATATGATACATAGCGATCTGCATCGAGTTGAACGGAGCGTAATTTCATACTCTTAACTTCCGGTCCTCTAGGAATGACTCCAAAATATTTTTCTACCATAGGAATAACTTCCTCTGCGGTTACATTTCCGCCAATGGTAAGGGTAGCGTTGTTTGGCCCATACCATCGCATAAAGAATTTCTTTAAATCATCTACATTTACTCTATCCAGATCTTCCAATTTTCCAATTGTAAGCCAGGAATAGGGGTGACCAAAAGGATACAAAGTTTCAGCTGTTAGTTCACTCCAACGGCCATAGGCTGCGTTGTCATAATTTTGCCCCTTTTCATTTTTTACGGTTTCTCGTTGAATTTCAAATTTTTTCTGGGTCACCGCATCTAAGAAAAAACCCATACGATCAGCCTCCAACCATAGCACCACTTCCAGCTGATTGCTAGGGACGGTTTGATAATAATTGGTACGATCTCGATTGGTAGATCCATTTAAGGTTCCTCCAGCATCACTAATAATTTTGAAGTGCTCTTCATCAGCAACATTTTCCGAACCTTGGAACATCATATGTTCAAAAAAGTGAGCAAAACCAGACTTATACAATTCCTCTCTTGCCGAACCTACATGATAAGTGATATCCACATGAACCAAAGGATCGGAGTCATCTTCATGAATAATTACAGTGAGTCCGTTATCCAGCTTAAATTCCTTAAAAGGTATAACAAGCATTTTATTATTTTTTGAATAGTTAACCTCTTTTATAAATGATGTTTGTGCTTTTAAATTAGATATACACAAAGTTAGAAATATAAGAGTAATAAGTATTGTTCTGAATTTGGAAATCATTTGCGTAGCTTTAAATATTAGTAATTTGTTGATACTTAGAATGGTTTCTATTATTATAATCCAACGTAAGATAGTTTAAAATGTTTCAATAAATGTAAAGGCTAATTATGTCAAAAGAAACAAAACCATCAGTTGAATTACGCATTCCAATATTAAAGGATATGGAACTTGTGGCGACAAATACAGCTGATGTAATTGCTAAATATATGGAATTAAGTGAGGAGGCATCTGGTGAAATATCTATGGCATTAATCGAAGCAACAATTAATGCATTTGAACACTCCGAATCTCAAAAAGATATATTTATAAATTTCACTATCTCAGACGATGAATTAACAATAAAAGTTATAGACAAAGGAAAAGGCTTTGACAGTGAAGGAATTCAAATACCAGACATCGATTCAAAATTAAAAAAACAAGAAAGAAAGAGGGGATGGGGTGTAATGCTCATCAAAGAGTTGATGGATTCAGTCGATTATGAATCGGGTAATGACGGAACTACACTCACAATGACAAAGAAAAAGAAAAATGAGCAAGATAATTAGTACTGAAGAACACAATAATTTTGTAGTAGTAAAAACAGAAGGCTATTTCAATAAAGATCTAGGTGAGCTTGTGATTTCTCTTGTCGAGGAAAACGTCAAGGAGAATAAATACCATTTTATTTTAGACTTAGAGCAATCAAAAATTGTTAATAGTATTGGTGCATCAATATTAATTGAAGTAATTGAAATACTTCAAGAAAAAGATGGAAGCTTATCATTGTGTCACATGGCTCCAATTATCGAAAAAACATTTTCAATTATGGGTCTTACAAAGTATTGTAATACTTTTAAAAGTCTAGAAGAAGCGGTTGCTCAGTAATCAATATTAGGTGATGGGCCTTGTTTTCTATATCAAAGAACATTTCCAATTACAAAGAGACCTACCCTGATATAGATATAAGTTGCTTATTCTATAAGCAAAAAGAATTCCTAAAAAATGTAGGGGGCCTAGATTATTTTTTAGGCGCACAATCGGTTAAATATCAAAAAGAGGCTATCTCTTATTTTAGAGAGGTAGAAAAATCAAAAGTTGGCTTGAATAAATTTGATATTCATTTTCTTCATGAAGATTATCAAGTAGTTTTTTATCCAATTTTTTGTAAAAATGAGACAATAGGATTCGTATATGGAAATAATAGTACAAGTAATGCCCAAAAGTTATTGAGTTTCAGTAGTCACTTATCAAGAAAACTTGCAGGGATATTTTATGAAAAAAGAATTAGAAAAATTGAATCTAGGGCTAGTATTAAAGACCTTGAATTTGAGTCTATTGTTCAACTTACAAATATGCTTAGTTTTTGTGAGGATTTGTCTAATGAAACATTAGAATATATTCTCATACACTTAGTATCACTTTATGCAGCCTCAAAGGGTATGTTTATCCTTAGAGACTCTAATACAAATATTTATGAAGTCAGGGCAACTTTTGAAATCCAGAGTGAAGATTTGCCTAAAAGAATGTTGACAGATAATAAAGGACTTCTATCAGAACTTAAGAATACAAATAAAACATTTCTTCTAAAACCAGATCAATTCAATTTGGTTAAGTTTGTCAAACAAAATTCAATTTGTAGCCCAATTTATTTCAGAGGTAATTTACTTGGTTGTATAATTTTAGCTGACAAAGAAAGCCGCAGGGGCTTTGTGAATTTTTCAAGTAAAGATGCTAATCTATTTGATAGCCTTACTAAGGAAATTAGTTTGACGATTAATAATTTGAAACTCATTGATGATCTTCAATCGACAAATAATTTGATTGATAATATAATGACATCTATTGAGGCTGGAATAATAAAATTTACAGAGTTTGGTGAGATTGAATATGTAAACAAAAAAGCAATTGATGTTATTGGTCTAGAACGAGAAGATATACAAAATCAGTACTATGGGATTATATTTGCAGATAATGAATCATTCCTAGAAGTAATCAGTAATTTTGAGGCATCTGAATCAGCAAATAATAAAGTGCAAATAATTAAAAATGTACCATATGTGAATTCTAATGGTATTTCACGAACGTTGGATACAACAATTTCGCCTGTTTTTGATAAAAATAATGATCGATCTGGATTTATTTTATCTTTTGACGATATATCAGATATGCAAAAGGTTAAGACTACCTTTAAGAAATATGTTTCAGGAAATATTGTTGATGAAATTCTAGACGATAACTCAAAAACTGATTTGGGTGGTAAGCTTACTAATGCATGTGTTCTATTTGCAGATATCAGAGGATTCACCTCCTTTTCTGAAAAAACTACGGCGTCTGATTTAGTTGCAATATTGAATAAGTATTTTACTGATATGATTGACGTTGTCTATGAGTTCAATGGAACTCTTGATAAGATTATTGGTGATGAATTAATGGTATTGTTCGGAATACCAAATAATTCTGACCAAGATTGTCAAAACGCAGTTGATTGTGGAATGACCATGTTTAAAAGGCTTGATAGATTTAATGAAGAATTAGAAAAACACAACAATCATAAGTTAAGGATAGGTATAGGTATCCACTTTGGCGAAGTAGTTGCCGGAAATATTGGATCGGATAAACAAATGAACTATACAGTGATTGGGGATAATGTGAACCAAGCTGCAAGATTTTGTTCACATGCTAGGCCAAATGAGATTATAATTTCAGAATCTGTATATGATAATATTTTAAATAAGTCCTTATTTACAGATCAAATATTTATTAATGTCAAAGGGAAAGAGAAATCTATCCCAGTAAGAAGCTTTACTCATAAGTTGACTTAAGCAACTTTTTTTATAACTACTAAAGTTATATCGTCAGGTAAATCATCAAGATGAGTTCGCCATTTTTTCCCCAAACTTAATAATGCATTAGAAATTTGTTTTGCACTTTTATCAATGTTCTCAAAAATTTCATTGTAAATAGCTTCGTAGTCTAATAGTTCGTTTGACTCATTGGGTAATTCTGGTAACCCATCAGACATCAAAACTAAGATATCTCCAATTTCAAAATCATGTTTATTTGACTCATATTTAGTTCGACTAAGACCACCTAGGGGTAGATTCGGAACTAAAACTTCTTCTAACTGTTTATTCTTTGACTTGTACAAATAATAAGGAGGCATTGCAGCGGAACTAATTTCAATAGCATTTTCTTCAAGTTTAACTACAGATAAGCTCATACGAATTCTACCGAAATTCACTTTTTTTACTATCTGATTTAATTTGCTTAGCATATTAGATGGGGATTCTAGTTCAACACCATTTAATCCAGCCTTGGTCACAGAAACCATGATGCCCGAAGTTACGCCATGACCAGTTGCATCACCGCAAATACTATATAGCTTATTTTCGTATTCAATGAAATCATAATAATCCCCACCCATTTCGTTAGCTGATTGAAGGTATGTACTGATATCAAATATACTTGTTGAGGGAGTTGACTTAGGTAATAGACTCTGTTGTAAGTCTCTTGCCTCATTAAGTTCTTTTTCTCGTCGTTCTTTTTCAAAGTTATCTTTAGCCTTTTTAACTCTTTGTTTTTGGATTATCCAATAAACTCCGATTAATATGATCAGGTAAAAGATGAATGCTTGATAACTAAACCAAATTGGTGGGGTATTAGTAATGGCAATCTCTATATCATTAATAGATCTATTTCCATTAGCATCGATTAAATAGATTTTGACTGATGAACCGTAATATGGTGGTGAAAAAATCATTATTTGATTGCCATTGATACTTGCATTATCTGTTTCGCCATTAATACTATAATAATATCTATTATTATCTGACTTATAATGGTTCCCTATGTAAGTATCAAACACTAATCTAGTTATTTGATAGTCTATCTTTATCTCGTTGTTACTGATTTGAATGGGGTATGAATTGTTAAATTTATCATACCCAACCACTCGAAAGAGTTTAATTTCATTTGAAATATCCTCATCATATAAATCAGCATAATTGAATTGATATAAACCATCTGTTCCACTAATAAAAATATTTTTTGAACTATCGATCTTGTGAATGGATCGTTTATTAAAGGATGTCATAGATAATCCGTCTTCTTCTGTAAGAGATCGGATTTTACCATCCTTTATTAGGTTTAATCCTTGGCCACTTTGTATAAATAAAATGCCATCTTGATAGTAAATATCTGAAATATTGTTAGATAATAAGCCATCTTGTCTCGTTAATCTAACTAATTGATTTAATTCTAAGTCAAATTTATATATTCCTCTTCCACTAGTTCCGCCATACACTTCATTAATCTCTTTAGCAAAGTAGAGATTATCAATGTTATTCAAAGATTTTGCTGCATTGATATTAGATTCTTCCAGGATTTTATTTTCAACTAGGCTATCAAGACTTTCTATTTGATGAAATGAAAGTGTCTTTAGATCACTAGATATCCAAAGAGTATTATTTACTTTTTCAATATCTGTAAAATTAGGTGGTACATCTGGACTTAATAACTCATCATAGATGTAGCTATTTTTTGCTAAAATAAATGAGAAGTCTGAAAAATTGTCTAAATCTGACTCAAATTCATGAATACCATTACTTGTACTTACATAAAATGATTCATCATTGAGATAGAAATTGTTAACCTCACCCCAATCAAGTTCAAAATTATAGCTAAATTGTAATGCAAAAAAACTAAAGTCGAGATTATAGAAATAAAGAGTATTATTCCCCAATGCTAGTAAATAATTCTTTTTCAAAATTATTTTGTTGCTATTATCATTTAAGACTTCCTCGGGGGCTTCAATTTCATATGTATTTTTGTTAGGTATATCTGTTATTGAAAAAACNCCATTATTTAATAAAACTTCATAATATTNNTTTTTAGAGTAATATTCTGANCCTTCATTAATTCTGCTAACAAGTGTTTTTTTAAGGGTATGCTTAGTCAATCCATTNTGNGTTCCNATCCATAAAAAATTNTTTCTAATATTCACTCCAGTGACTGGATATTCTGTTATTTCCTCAAAAATAACTTTGAATTCATTATCATATACACTAACAAAATTTTCACCTGATACTAATAAGNAATCTCCTTGTTTATGAATTTTTTTTACGTTTGAATTATTATTTGNNGNTTCAATTATTGTTGATTTAAATCCTTGACTTACGGAGTTATACTCTAAAAGAGTTAGTCTTGAGTTAACTAATAATGCAAATAGTTTCGAATTAATCTTTATNATATTTTTTACATCACTNTTTGCAAATTGCTTCTGGTTGATAAGTCTATCATTATCCCTGTCATAAATATTTAANCCTCTGTCTGTCCCTATTAACAAATAATCTGATCTAGGCTCAATCATTGAGCTATTAATTGTTATACTAGAAAACCCATTTATTNCNNTTGAAGANAGATTATTTTGANTATTNGCAATACCCCTTGTTATTGTACTGTCNCTTCTGTCTANAATATTTATACCTCTATTTGTAGCGATCCAAATTTTATTCTCNTCAAAATACATTCCACGGCTGTCTGTCAATGAACTTAAATTATTGGTAGAGATAGTAGAAGGGTCAAATAGATCAAATCTATAATTTTTNANTAGATCAAATTTATTGTTTANTACAATAAGTCCACTATTNTCTGTTCCGATATAGATATCGGAGGTNAATGGGTCTGAATATATAGATACAGGNTTAGTTTCTGTTTTTAGCTGTTTGAANGAGTTATTTNTNCTATNAAAGATGCTTAATCCNTCATNTGAGATAGCNATAACTGANTTNTCATCNGTNATATAGATNTCTTTAATTTGTGTATTTAATAGTGAAGTATTGTCACTTANATTTGATTCATATTCATATATNTNTTGGTCTATAAGNGCATTNAGGCCTTCATTNGTACCAACCCAAATAATTCCAAAATTATCAGATTCTAATGATTCAACNTAGTTTGATGATAAACCATTAATTGGTTGGGATACTTGTGCCTTTAAGTTTTGATTAAAAGTTATAAAANCTAGTATTGGCGCAAATATATTTATCAGAACAAACTTCAACTAAAGATCTCAAATNTTAGAGTTGTCGTTTTGCTAGTTGTTGTACTAGTGCGGCTTCGCGAGTTGCAAATGTATTATTAGCAACTCTTTTCATGATTTGTGTNCTNTTATTTATATCACCGTTTCCTCTTAAAGCTAATGCATAAAAATAGCTATGGTAATGATCATCNTCCATTTCNATATTTGAAANNNTNGAATAATNATCAATTGCTGCTTTATTNTTNCCNCTCATTAGCGCNGCNTAACCNCTNAGTTTATAGTATNNNGTTANAGCNNTNGGNTCNNNAGNAAGATTTTTNTCAAGTAANNNTTTTAATCTNGNAAGTTGTGGTGCTAAATTTGNAGANCCAAATATNATATCTTTCCANATTCGTAANNNNTGNANATANATATCATGANTATTNTTAATTGTNAGTAGTTGCTCTCGACTTGCACCNGATGTTAAATACGAATTTANCTCTGTTCTTTTGAATTGAACTATTTGTTGTAGCGATTTATTTGCGCCTTGTTCATCTTGATTGTGTAAGTATGANATAAAAATATTTTCTTCCATTAAAGTAATNGCGNTAGTTTTCCAANCTGGNTCTTCNNTTGAAGTATTAATTTCANNACGCATTTTAGTAAATGCTAATATTGCTTTTTCATAGTCTCTTTCATAAAAATANGTGAAGACTGGATATTGNTAATAAGTAGGTTTTTGCNTAAAGCTCNNATACTCCAAGCATTNGTCGTAGAGATCTCGAGCCNTTTTATAATTCCCACTAAATGTTTCTACATGTCCTAGCATCAAAAGNATATTTGAATACNTAAAGTCTTGTTCATTGGGTTCACCCATGAGTAATCTAGCACTTTCATANGCTTGCTTTGCTAAACTTANATTATTCTGTCCTCGGTAGACATTACCTAGNAATCGNTGAGGTCCGGGATTTTTNGGTTGAACACTAGCTGCCTGTAACAANAAACTAGTCGCAAGTTCTAAGTCTCTTTCTTCGATAGGAAAGTTGACTATNNCATTATCGACGGGNAAATGAAGTTGTGCTCTGCGAAATAAAGCAGGNAAAGAGCTAGGATTATTGGCCAATATTTCTGCATACCTTGAGTCTTTGCCNTACGGATCTCTNAGATCATTCTTGAAATCAGCTGATATTAATCTTAATTGATANTAATCNGGATANTNNTNNATTANATTATCNATNATTTTNTCNCCNNNNANANTGTNNAAATTNATATANTTGTTCNTATNTAGCTTCAATNATTTTANCTTCAATTTCTGANACNTTNNNTCTATTNNCATANGCANTNNNNAGNTTTGCTCTNTTATCTGCANTGTCCGATANAAGAGGANNNTNATATGNTTTAGCAAAATANAAATTTGGNTCAAGCNNTAAGATTTCTNNTAGTANNGGTGGNTTNTCATTGCCTCTNNACTCNTCATTGTTTTTCATCACCGTTCTCATCAATTCAACTGCTTTTTCTGAATTTGATGTTAGTGGAATTAAGTTAGTATTCTGCGCAAATGTTGTGGCTGAAAGTAGTACTAAACTTAAAGCAATCGAGAAGAATTGTACTTTTTTCATAGTAGAGTCCATTTAGNATATTAAATATTTTATCTGANTTATTCTTCAATAGGCACTGATACTTCGCCAGTAGACGAATTATCGAATGTTGGCATAGGTGGCANGGTATTATCCTGCATNAGNGGAGCTCCACTTTGTAAAATACTATTNTGTGATTCTGGTCTGTCAATNACAAAATTGGCAAGNACNCAAAGAANAAGAAAGATGCCNCCTAANTAAGATGTAGCTTTTGATAATAAATCAGCTGTTCTTCTTGCNCCAAGACCAGAACTTCCACCCATAGATGTNGCTCCNATGCCTGANAGACCTTGTCCAGAGCCATTTTGAAGTAGTACAACAANTATTAAAAGTGCACAGATGATTGCNATAATAATTGTTANNGTAAGGTATAACATAATACTATAAATAACGTTTGGTTGTTTTNAGAAATATATTCATAATTGTATTCTAAAACCAATTCCTGATGCANTATAAACCATAACAAATGNGGCNAAATGCTNTANATGATAAACTTATTATTTAANAGAGAAGAAAAAAGATTTCGAGCGGGTATAAGAATACCATTCTTTTTTTTAGGTATGATTNNATTAGTGGTGNTTATACAATCAATNCCTATGGCGGGGTGGCAGTGGATGCTCGTCATNCCCTTTGCTTATGGTTGGTACCGGTTAAATTTATTTCTAACGGATCATCGCATTACAAAAGATAGNCCATGGTATCATGGCGGGTTGTATTGGAATAAAACTTCGCTAATNCACTATATAGTTGGCTGGNNGATTGGNTTACTAGCTNTAAGCTCAATGNTTGGAGTTGGTTGGATGTTAGNTTATTATAATGTTGAATCAGTNGGCTATGTAGTTGAAAATAATGCTACTTATGANTCTGCCCAATTATTCCGATTATCTGTATCGTGGTANTATTCAATCTTNCTTTTTTTTGTTCAAATGCTGGCAGTNGGGTTTTATGAGGAAGTAATGATTAGAGGATANATGCTCATTAATCTTAGGGAAGGAGTGTGGTGGAAGGCTATTTCAGTAGAGACNGCCCTTTTTGTTGCNGTNATTCTGTCTTCCTTGGTTTTTTCATTGGCTCATCTGTTCAATCCAAATGTGTCTATCATTACNTTTTTGACCATTATATTGGCGGGTCTTTTACTGGCCTTTCCATTTNTTTGGACAGGNAATTTAGCTCTTTCTGTTGGATTACATANTGCTTGGAATTTTATTTTAGGTGGGNTATTCGGGTTTAAGGTAAGCGGTTTATCATCTGCGGCATCCNTTGTANCNATTCAATNAACTGGGCCANAATGGTGGACGGGGGGGTTATTTGGNCCAGAAGCNGGTATATCAGGGGTCTTTGCNATGAGTTTGTCTTTATTACTCATTATTATTTTTTTACAAACATCTTTGAAGCAAAGNGGCATTCACAGTCANTGGTTAAANCCCACAANANTTTNTGCCAATCATCTCAGCTANAAGACANATNATCTCGAATANTCGANTNTTCAAAGNATCTCTTTNANTAATCTTTTAAGCACTTATTTTNGAGGCTTCCATCTCCACAAACNCTTTGATCGCTTCAAAAGCTGTNAGTGTTTTTTCGATATGTACATCATTATGNGCTGCCGTTGGGATTAGTCGAATTAATACCACACCTTTTGGAACTACTGGATAGGCAACACCACTAACAAAAATCCNATGNTCTTCACGAAGAANACGCATAATACCTGTACATAGATCTGTACTACCCTGTGTTAAAACCGGTGTNACTGGACTTTCAGAAGGAAGTACATTGTATCCNATTTTGACGAGNCCTTCTCGNAATTTNAAAGTATTAGACCAAAGCTTTTCTCTCCACTCTGGATGTTGGCGAATCATTTTGAGNCGCTCTCTAGCAGTNGCTACTATAGGTAATGGAAGAGATTTTGCAAAAATTTGNCTTCGCACATTTGCCTTCAAGAATTGAATGACTCTTGGTTCNGATGCAACAAAAGCACCAATTAATGCAACTGCTTTAGCNAATGTGCCGAAATAGACGTCAATNCCATCTTGGCATTCAAGTTGAGTACCTGTTCCTGANCCATCATGTCCTAAGGTTCCAAAGCCATGAGCGTCATCGACAAGTAAGCGAAAAGGNACTTCTTCTTTTAATTTGATAATTTCAGGAATAATNCCAAGATCNCCAGTCATACCAAAAACCCCCTCTGTTACAACAAGTATGGAAGAGTTNTCTTTTTTCTTTGCTGCTGCACGGTACAACTGCTTCTTAAAACTTTCAATATCGTTATGTTTGAATACGGATTTATCTGCTATCGCTAATTGTTTACCATCAACAATACANGCATGACTTAATTCGTCATATATTAGATAGTCATTTCGGTCTACTAAGGCATGTATAACGCTCATAATACCCTGGTAGCCATAGTTTAGTAGCTGTGCACCTTCTTTATGAACAAATGTAGCTAACTCTTTTTCAAGGGCTTCATGCTCGTCAGAATTACCTGTCATTAATCGAGCACCCATAGGTGCACTAAGACTATACTTCGCCGTAGCTTCAGCGTCTACCTGTTTAATTTTTTCGTTACTACCTACACCTAAATAATCGTTTATACTCCAAACGACCATATCTTTTCCATTAAATTTCATTTCAGGCCCCAGTGGTCCCTCTAGTTTAGGAAAAGTAATGTAGCCGTATCCGGCTGATGTAAAGGGTCCTAGGGGACTGGGGCGATTCGCCAGCTTGTCAAATAAATCCATTAGCTAAACAGTGATTAATTAAATATGGTTGAACCGTTTGGTTATTTTTCTTGCGTCTTTATCTTGGTCACACATTGGATATACAAATTAAATTTAAAAAAAGTTTGTGTATAACTAAAAAAATGAGCAATTATTTATCTAAATAATCTGGGCGGACGATAAATAGACCATTGCGTATATCACTAATCAAAAGAATACCGCTAGGTAAATAAGGATAATTACCCCATGAGCCATTCCAGTTTGCTTCATTATGGGTCGGCTCAGAATCAAAATAAGCTACTTCATTAAGACGTGCTTTATGTACATCAAGTAAATCAAAAACTCGAAGGCCGCTGCTGTAATTAGATTGTATCAAATAGTTATCTCTTACAAATAGGTTGTGATCAATAGAGTTAGTATTGTGCGTATGATATCCTAAAAAAGTGGGTTCACTGATGTTGGATACATCCCAAATATAAGTCTTGGTATTACGCCCAAAATTGAGCTCATCTAACTCATCATTCATTAAAAAGTATCGATGATCCTCAGTAAGCCAACCTTGATGAGAATATCCCATATCTGGGTGTGAAGTTGTTGATAAAGTTTTAGGATTATTTTTGTCATCTACGTCGGTAATTACAACAGCCCCTTCAGCAGAACTAAAGCATAATTCTTTATCTTTGTGTCGGTCGTCAGGTCCGTTATATAATATACATTGCGTGTCATGTATATATCCAATCCCTGCACTGTAGAGTGAATTCACCTCGGTAGCTGGATCACTATAACAACCAGCAAAAGTTGGATTTTTAGGTTTATTTAGGTCGATTATGTGTAAACCCGTTTTATTTCTAGAGCCACAGGTATCTGCTTGAGTTACACCAACAGCGTATCCAAATCCTGTTGCTTCGTTTATCGCAATATTATGAGCATTACCCAATTTGGTATAGAGTGCATCTTCTTTAAAACTGAGGAATTGGTCTTCAAAGGTTCTTAGCCTAGTTAGATCAAATACTTGTACACCGTGAATTTGAGCATCGGATACAACAAACATGTGATCATTAAATACTTTCATATCCCTCCAAGCAGAACCTTGAGTTACCATCTTAGCTGTGGTACTACTCCCTAGTCCTAAATTACAAGCTGGGAAATCGTTCAGATTGAATGAGTTATACTTCGAAGGTAAATCTGATTCAATTAATTTTCCAACAACTATTGGGCGATTTGGGTTAGTCACGTCTACAAAACTAACACCATCGGTTAACCCAACTAAAGCATACTCTTTAGATGTTTCAATATCAAACCAACCCCAAATATCATTAACCTGTTGTCCACCCAAGTCTATTGGGGTCAAATGAGCATATAAACTAAGATTAGAGCAGGGATATAAATCAGCAGCCAGATTATTTTCACAAGGATTATTTGCAGTTATAAGATCAGGCGTGGGTATATCAGTCATACCTCCATTACTTGGATTTGAGTCAAAGGTACATCTAGCAAGGCAGAATAAAATAAATACCAATAGTAATTTTTCTGGTTTCATTTTTAAAATAAAGGGGAAATAAGAGGTGTTAGCTTAGCTTAGGTTCAGAAATTGCAAGATTTTAATCTGAAAAGTGATTTTTTGAACATAAGTTTTAATTGATATACACAATATAAAACATAAAAGATTGTTAGCATATCAAGATTAGTATTCATTTGTTTGGCGAATTTAATGATTATTGCAAATTAATGATCTATTAAATCAGCTAAGTTTTATACATTTTATGTATTGTTTAATACATGTTTATTAGTTTCACAATTACCACTAATCTATGAAAAATACCTACATTGAAACATTGGCCATACATGGTAGCATGAGAGCCCAAACTGCTGAAAATACTCCAATTGTACCTGGTATTGAACTATCCACAATTTACGAGCATGCAAAAGGTGGGCACAGGGAAGGAGATTTAAAATATAGTCGTCTTCAAAATCCAAATCGTATGGAGTTAGAAAGGGTATTGTGCGATTTGGAGAAGGGAGCAGAAGCAGCTGCTTTTTCCTCAGGTATTGCTGCTGTTAATGCGGTATTTCAAACTCTTTCACATGGCGATCATATACTTATACCCAGTGATGTTTACTTTGGCACCCGAAAGTTAATGTGGGAGTTTTCGGAGCGGTGGGGGTTAGAAATTGATTTTGTGGATATGACCCAGTTGGAAACTGTGGTTGCCGCTACAAAAAAGAATACACGAATGATATGGATTGAAACTCCTACCAACCCTCAGATGTTCATTATCGATATTGAGGCTGTGGCTAATTGGGCGCATGATCAGGAGATAGTCGTGGTCGTAGATAATACTTGGCCAACACCATACAATATCAACCCTATAGACTTTGGGGTTGATTTGGTTGTTCATTCCACAACCAAGTATCTAGGAGGTCATTCGGATCTTATCGGTGGCGTGGTTATTGCCAAAGATTTAGGGCCCTTAATGGATCGGATAAGAAGTATACAAATTCTTCAAGGAGGCGTGCCTTCTCCTTTTGACGCATGGATGTTATGCCGTAGTATACGTAGTTTCCCCTACCGTATGAGAGCACATAACGAGAACGCCTTTCAATTAGCTGAATTTATGACTCACCTACAGGGTATTGAAGAGGTATTCTACCCCGGTTTAGAATCCCACCAAGGGCATAACATTGCCAAATTACAAATGCGAGCGTTTGGTGGCATGATATCTTTTCTGGTAAATGGAGGAGAATCTGCGGCAAAAAAAGTGGTCGCATCTTCGCGAATCATCAAGGCCGCCACTAGTCTGGGTGGTATTGAAAGTATTTGGGAGCACAGAAAATCTACCGAAGGACCTTTGTCTGAGACGCCGAATAATTTGATCCGCTTAAGCGTAGGCTTAGAACATGTTGAGGATTTGAAAATGGATTTACATCAAGCCATAGAGGCTTCACTTACTACTTAGTCAGTAATAACCTTGAGATGCGCGTAACTTATTATTTGGTAAGTATCGAAAGAGGCCTATTTGTTTCCTTAAGGCCTATTTTATGATTTGATGTCTTAAAAATTATAGAGAACTTTAGTATGTCTGTTTATAAATAAGAATTTGACAAAATAAACGAAAAATAAATCTACAATAAACTCAACTAATTAGATATGGCTAAGGTCGATGTAATAATGCCCCAAATGGGGGAATCGGTAATGGAAGGGACGGTAATTGAGTGGACCAAACAAATAGGTGATACCGTTGAGGTAGATGAAACACTTTTGGAAATTGCCACGGATAAAGTAGATAGCGAGGTTCCCTCTCCAGAGGCGGGTGTTTTGGTAGAAATTCTGGTAGAAGAAGGGGAAACTATAGAGGTAGGAAAACCTATTGCTCGAATAATAACGGATGTGGGAACGGTATCAGAATCAATTACTGCAAATCCTACAACAGACCCAGAGCCTGCTCCCACGCCAAGTGAAACTATTGATGCGGCGACAGCAAAAACCCAGCAACCGGATTCTCAAACGATAAGTGCAAATACAGCATCGCAAGATAATATGGAAACAGTTGATGTGGTTATGCCCCAAATGGGAGAATCCGTTGTGGAAGCAACCGTTATAGGATGGATGAAAAAGGTGGGGGATACCGTTGAAGAGGATGAAACAATTCTCGAAATTTCTACCGATAAAGTTGACTCAGAAGTTCCATCGCCAGCAAAAGGGACTTTACTGGAAATTAGAGCTGAAGCCGATGATACTATTGAGGTTGGGCAGATAATCGCAGTTATCGGTCTTGGTGATGGGGTTTCTAATGGCTCACCCACGGCTGATGTCAGTAGTGTTGCCCCTCCCGTTACTCAGCTGACTAAGGAGCAAATAGCAGCAATGAAGCCTGAAGAATTATCAGCTCAGCTAACTCCATCATCAGCAGTTATTGCTAGTGAAATACCTAGAGAAGGGTCTGTTGGACAATTTTTCTCACCCCTCGTCCGATCAATAGCCAAGAAGGAAGGGGTTAGTGCTCAGGAGTTAGAAGGTATCCAAGGTACTGGACAAGCTGATAGGGTTACGAAAAAAGATATTCTAAATTATATTGCTGATAGAAATGCCGGCGCTAGAGAAAGTAGTTTATCTACGCCTTTTATCTCATTAACCCGCCCAGGAAATTATGATCCTAGTTCTGCAGAAGCTCTTTCTCAGGACAGCAAAGACTCTATTCAAGCAGGTCAACTTGATGTGTCTAGAAGCCCAAAAGGTGAGGTCGAAATAATTAAAATGGATCGTATGCGTAAAATGATATCCGAACATATGGTCCGCTCCAAACAAACATCGGCCCACGTTACTACCTTTGCAGAGGTAGATGTCACCAGTTTGGCACAATGGAGAAATAAAAATAAGCAGGCTTTTCAACAAAAAACAGGAGTAAAATTAACCTTTACGCCCTTATTTGTAGAAGCTATCATCAAAGCTATGTTAGAATATCCAATGATTAACAGTTCGGTGGTTGGTGACGAAATACATGTGAAAAAAGATATAAATTTTGGCATTGCTGTTGCTTTGGGTAAAGGGGGAGAAGGTGGTTTAATTGTACCTGTGATGAAAAAAGCACAGCAGATGAATTTGGTAGGACTGGCTGAGGAAGTAAACAATGTTGCTCAAAAAGCACGAAGCAAAAAATTGAGTCCAGATGATTTGGCCGGTGGTACTATTACCTTGACTAACTATGGAAGTGTAGGAAATTTGATGGGGACTCCAATCATAAACCAGCCACAGGTCGCCATAATAGGCACAGGTGCAATAGTTAAGCGACCAATGGTGATGGAAACAGAACAGGGTGATGTGATTGCGGTTCGTCATATGATGTATTTGTCGATGAGTTACGATCATCGAATTATTGACGGCGCACATGGGGGCGCTTTTGTGGGTCGGGTTAAGGAGATTTTAGAACAGCTTGACGTGCATCGAGATATTTAGAGATGCAAGTTATTGGGCATATCCCTGAGCTTCGAAATATTATTCGGGGCTATAAACAAGAAGGAAAAAAAGTATCATTTATACCAACCATGGGTGCATTACATGATGGTCATCTTTCTCTCATTCGACTTGCAAAAAAGCATTCCGATGTTGTACTGGTATCTATTTATGTGAATCCCAAACAATTCGCTCCAAATGAAGACTTTGCAACTTATCCTAGTTCGCTAGAGCAAGATCTTAGCTTTTGCAAACAAGAAGGGGTTACCTTGGTTTTCACTCCTGACACGCAGATAATGTATAATCAAGAATTTTACTTTAGCTTAGAGGTTCATACACTCAATAAATATTTAGATGGAGGATCTCGTCAGGGATATTTCCAAGGTATTGCATTAGTTGTAAACAAGTTATTTAATATTGTAGAGCCTGATTTAGCTATATTTGGACAAAAAGATTATCAACAGTTCAAGGTAGTTGAAGCATTAGTTGAAGAATTTAATCATGGTATAGAGTTACTTATGGCACCTATTGAAAGAGCATCTGATGGCCTAGCTCTAAGTAGTAGAAATGCCTATTTGACTCCAACTCAACGTAAGGCAGCTCCACTACTGTATTCTAGCTTAGTTTCGGCAAAACATCAAATTGAAGAGGGAATGAAAGACTTAACCACCTTGTTTCATGTTTTAAAGCTGAACCTAACAGAAGCAGGCTTTCGAAATGATTATTTTGGTGTTTTTGATATCGAAAAATTACATCCTGTACATCAGCTAATAGCGGGGCAGCGTTATCTGATTGCTGCAGCTACTTATTTAGGTAAAGCCCGTTTAATTGATAATGTAATCTTCACGAATAAAAAATCGATCAAAGGAGAGTCGTGATGAAGCTAACTATGTTTAAATCTAAGTTGCATCAAATGGTTGTCACTGAAGCCAATTTGATGTACGAGGGTAGTATAACCATTGATCAAGACTTGTTAGACCAAGCTCAGTTACTTTCATATGAAAAAGTACAGGTACTGAACGTCACAAATGGACAGCGATTAGAAACCTATACAATTCCAGGAGAGAGAGGTTCTAGAGTATGTTGCTTAAATGGCGCCGCTGCTAGATTTACTCAGGTAGGTGATCGAATTATTGTAATTGCCTACACTGAAATGACTCCTGAGGAAGCAAGAACCCATCAACCTCGTGTGGTGGTTGTTGATGAACACAATAATCCAAAAACTATTTTAGATTACCCGCAACCTGCCACTACCTCCTATAGCTTAGAAACAGGCTTAAATGTAAAATAATATATACCGTGTACCTGTTAAAACTACTCTAGTGTATATTTACACGATTAGCTTCTTAGTATTAAATCTTTAATCAGCTGTTAAAATTCGTTATAAACCTTTGAGGTGGCATGCAAACTGTTTATAGATTTTGAACAAGATGAACCTATACCATATAGTACTGAATTTTGAGTGGCGCATTTAGCCTACCATTAATAATCTAGACCTGGTTGGGTAATATCCGTCCCCTCATTCTCCTTTGCTGCTTTAACCATTTCGGCCACATCTCTTAAGAGTGCTTTAGCATCAAAGACGATTCCATCTTTGATAGTATATACAACCCCGCCGTGCCGAGTAACTTCATTGTCTTCGTTTACTAGTATAGCACCAGTACCAAATAGGACTTTTAAGTTTGCCATGGGATTAGCATCTACAATTACCATATCAGCCAACTTACCTATTTCAATGGTTCCAAGTTTGTTATCTACCCCAAGTACTTCTGCCCCCTTCAATGATGCTGATTGGAATATCTCTAAAGGATGAAAACCTGCTTCTCGCATGAGCTCCATTTCCTGAATGTATCCAAATCCGTATAACTTATAGATGTATCCTGCATCTGAACCTAAGGTCACGCGACCTCCTCTATTTTTATATTCATTCACAAATTCCATCCAGAGCCGGAAATTTTTTTTCCATTCAATTTCTTGCTCGGTACCCCAATCAAGCCAATATGAACCGTGTGAAATTCGGCTAGGTTCGTAAAATTGCCATAAAGAAGGAATAGTGTAACGTTCATGCCATTCCGCACGGCGTTGAGTCATTAAACTTCTATTAGCTTCATAAATAGTGAAGGTTGGATTTAATGTGTAATCTAATTCAAGCATTTCATCCATCACCTCATTCCACTTCTCTGAATATGGTTCAGCTGCTTGTGCCCATAATTTACCAGCTTCCTCAAACCTATGTTGTTCGTTGTTATAATTGTAGTCCAATGGATAATTTTGAATAATGCGATCCTCAAAAAGAGCCTCTGGAAGTCCATACCAATGTGTCATACTAGTCAATCCCAATTGAGCGGACCGAAGAGCATTATTATACACTACACGTGTCTGCGCGTGATGAGTCATAGTTCCAAGCCCACGTTTGTTTGCTTCATCAATTGCCGCAGCATACACCTCAGGGCTGGCGCCAAAAAATTTAATTCCATCTGCGCCAGCATCGTCAATCATTTTCACCCATTGGCGTGCATCTTCTGGGGTGATAATCGGGCGATCAAAACTATTACCAAACCCAATCCAAGCAGAAATACGAGGCGCTGTAATTTCATTTTTTTCACTAAGTTTTTTATGCCGCAAGGTCCATTCCATACCATTACCTGAACCAGGTTCACGTATTGAGGTTATTCCATGGGCTAACCAGAGCTTGTATACATATTCAGGTACCGTACCTTGCGCACCACCACCTGTATGAGCATGCATATCAAAAAAACCTGGTAGCATATACATCCCAGTTGCATCAATCACCTCAGTATTTTTATCGGCCTGTGGTCGGCGCCGATCATTAATCGGCAGGCCTGGATAACCAACCGTTCTAATGTTACTTATTACATTTTCTTCCACCACTATATCTACTGGACCAGTTGCAGGGG
The DNA here is from genome assembly GCA_002720745.1 of Balneola sp. Lineage (GTDB taxonomy): Bacteria > Bacteroidota > Rhodothermia > Balneolales > Balneolaceae > UBA1275. The sequence continues at coordinate 81,998 of PBJO01000001.1, read as the reverse complement.
AACCTGTGCCATCAATAAGATGAACCCCACGAATGATGAGCCGATCATACGGACCGCCACCTTCGCTTCTTTGGGGTGCATCTGGCATTTGCGCATGCAATACCATTGGTAATAGTAAACATAATTGAATTAGAATTTTTTTCATGACAGCTTTTTCTAGTTAATGTAACTGGTTGATGTAATTAAAAACACCGGTTTGTTTTTTGAATAAAATTAAGACTTAGCATCTTCTGCTAACAATTGGAAAAACCGAGTAGAAGTTTTGATCCCCCTGTAAAAATCTTTTACGTGGAACGATTCATTGGGCGAATGAATAGCGTCACTGGTTACGCCAAATCCCATAAGTATGGACTCAGCTCCTAACACCCGTTTAAAATCGGCAACAATGGGAATAGATCCGCCTTCCATGGAAAAAAGAACCGGGGTCTTGTAGACCTCCTCATACGCTGTGGCCGCTGCTTTTAAACCGTAAAAATTCAAGTCAGTGCGTGAGGCATATCCACCATGATGCTCCGTTACCCTTACTTTTACTGTCTTAGGAGCTAAGGACAATACTTGTTGTTCAAATAAACAGGCAATTTCATGAGGATCTTGGTTGGGGACCAGGCGCATACTAATTTTGGCATAAGCTTTTGAGGGGAGTACTGTTTTGGCCCCTTCTCCTTGATAACCACCCCATATACCATTGACATCGAGCGTAGGTCTAGCAGAAGCCCGTTCAAGTGTACTGTATCCTTTTTCACCGTGAACAGCATCCACATCTAAGGAAGATTTATATGCTATTTCGTCAAAAGGTAAATCAGCCATTGCCTGTCGGTCTTCTTGTGTTAAGGCTTTCACCTTGTCATAAAATCCGGGAATTTGAACAACGCCATCTTTGTCTTTCAGCTCAGCAATGATTTCACAAAGTACATTTAAAGGATTTTCCACCGCTCCTCCATAGACCCCAGAATGTAAATCTCTATTTGGGCCTATAACTTCAACTTCCATATAAGCTAATCCTCGAAGGCCAAAAGTAATAGATGGTTGATCGAGTTCAAACATGGAGGTATCAGAAATAAGTACCATATCACAGTGTAGCATGTCCTTATGAGATTCAATAAAAGGGACCAAATTGGGTGATCCAATTTCCTCTTCTCCTTCCAACAGAACCTTGATATTCACCGGAATACCACCGTCTGCTTCGATTAAAGATTGAAGAGCTTTTACATGAGTAAAACATTGTCCTTTGTCATCACTAGCGCCTCTGGCATAAATCTTACCTTCCTTAATGGTGGGTTCAAAGGGTGGGGTATCCCATAAGTGTTCTGGATCCGAAGGCTGAACATCATAGTGGCCATAAATTAAAACTGTGGGCCGGTCATCAAAAGGACAATGTTCCCCGTATACGATGGGGTGCCCTTGGGTTTCATAGCGTTCTACATGTGAAAGCTTTAACAAATTAAGCTGGTTAAGCAAAAAATCTGCTGCCTCTTCTACCCCCATTTTTTGGGACGAATCGGTACTCACACTCGGTATCCTTAGAAAGGTGAATAGTTCATCTAAGAAGTGCTCTTTATGCTGCTCAATAAATTCGTTAGTCGTCATTTTTTGTTGAATTAATAGGGGTTATGGATGGTATACGTTTTATCCAACATACCTTACATGGCCACTCTGTAAAGGTAGTTTAATGTGACATTATTCTCTAATTAAAGTCTGTAAAGCTAATGAATTCGTAGAGTTTCGTCTAGTACCCACCCTGTTTGGCCGTTACTGAGTCGAATAAAGCGCCAACCTTGAATAGAGTCAACGGAAAAGTCTATCCGGCAGTCATATCCTTCATAACCCATGACCAGCAATTCACTTGATGTTGAAGGGGAATTCCTCACCTCCACTTCCTGCGCAATAATAACGGCTTGGGTATACTTTTCAGAGCGGTAATCTATACCAATGGCCAAACTTAAACTGGTAACAAAAACGAATAAGGAGGTCCAAGAGCCTTTTATAATCGTAGGTATATGCTGCTTCGCAGATGATTTCTTGCTGCGGATAGATGCGTTTCCAAACCAGTGGAACAACTGTAAAATTACCGATAGGCTTAAGAAAAAAAAGGCCACCCAGAACAACCATAGACTTCCCCAGTTATGTTCGATATAGTCTAAAGCTGTATCCCATGGTAGTGGCGGTAAAGTAGCGGCTTGACGGCTGAATTGACTTTTTAGATACACCAGTGCTTCAACTGCTGCGGCCTCAGTGTTGGGTTCTTCTACAGCTTTTTGGAGGTAAAATTTTGCCAGGCCTAAGGAATCTAATTCAATCGCAGTAATAGCCATATTTAAAAATAATTCTCCTGAATAAAATCCGCTTTGTTCAATAAGCTTAAATTTCTGAAGAGCTATTTTGTATTGAGCCTGTTCTAAATTAAAGGTAGCCTCCTCAAAGCTAGATTGCGCTTGGAATGCTGAGAGTATGGAGCCTTTAAGATTTTGTGTTAATCCTTGAGTAGCCGTTTTTTCAAGTAGTGATGATGTAGTCTGTAATGTTATGGTTGCCTCGAGCGACGTTGATGTTGCTCGTGACGTCGTGTTTGCTTCGGATGTTGAAGAAAACACATAGAAAATAAGTAGTAATGCCAGATACCAAGATTTATTAGGCTCCAAGATACTCTTGAGAAAAGTAACTGTTACTTCGCTTTTCAGAATTGATTTGTTATTTAGCATTATTTCAGCGCCTGTTCAAGTTTTAGAATAGTTTCTTTAGCATGATGAATATCTGTTAGTACATCCGAGGTAGAACTAATAGGTGCGTAGGATATGGTATCACATTTTGTTAGGATATTCTTGCACCGCTCGAGTGCTGCAGGTGACATAGCGTTAAACTGTTTTTCTAGTCCTTCTAGCAATTCCTGGATTGAACAGCCAGCAGCATGCATTCCACAACGATTGGTTATGTAGGCGCCAATGATATGATAGAGCTCGTGATAGCATTCTTTTATAGTATTCTTGTCGTCTCTGTTTTGTCGCTCAGCCTTAGTGTAAAGCTTATCCAAAGCACTTTTTGCTGTCTTTAGTGCACCCCGTTTTCGTGCAAAATTATGATCATTTTGTAGGCGATCCTGATGTTTTTTAACAAAGAATCCCATGACTAGGCCAGCTAAGGGTAGAAGTAAGAAAAGTAGTAAAAGGGGCTGTTCAGCTATCCCATTCCTTGAGTATTGCTTCCAGGCCACCAATCCAGCCATAGGTTTAATTTCGAATCGTAGCATTTCAGTGGTTGAACGTATAGCGTTAGCGTCTCGAATAACACGTAGGCTCTGAGCTGGAAGACTAATTGCTTTATACTCTTCGGCGATTGGGTCAAAGTATATAAGCTGAGTAGGTGGAATTGTATAGTTTCCTTCATTACGCGCAATTACTATATCAGTAAAGGTTTTTGTTCCGGAAATTATTGAACCGGCTCGTTGGATGGAACTGCTTTCTTGTGGATTGTACTGTTCAAATTCAGCTGGGTACACATAGTCAGGAGATTGAATTAAAGGGAGATTCCCCGTTCCCGATATGAGAGTAGTAATTTCAATACTTTCTCCAACTAGGGCTTCAGTGGGTTTGATACTGCGCTCCATCTGGAATGTTCCAATGGCTGAGAGGAAGAAGTTGTTTTCTGTACTCTGAAAGGCGGGGAGAGGGTTAATGGTTATTTCGGTTGGGGGTGTTTGAATATTTTTGCGCTCCTGACCCAAGCCGAAACTAAAAATATCTTGACGTCTATTACGCTGTTGAATTAAGACAGTAATCTCAAATGGACTTAGGACTAGTTTGCCTCGTTTACTTGGGAAGAGTGCGTACTGCAGAAGTCTAGCTCTTTGATATCGCTCTCCCTCAATTAAGGTAGATGTAGCACGAGTCTGCTGGGTATTTTCAAGTTCTTCTTTCCAAAACCCTTCTGCTTTCCAGCCTGGACTTGCTTGGTATGACCGAACTTCAATGGTATTTTTGAAATACAATACGACATCTACAACAATTTGTTCACCCAAGAAGGCACTGATTTTGTCGGGCTCTAACCGAACAAAAATATCAGGATTAGCCCGATTATTTTGTTGTGAATTCGCTAGATCCAATACCCGAAATGCAATAGGTTCAGTTCGGTAAATCTCTCCGTTAACGGTAATATCAAAGGAAGGAAGGGAATAGTTGCCAACTTGAGTTGCAACAAATTGATACCCATAGGTATAGGTAACACTTGGGCGGCCATTTACATACTGAATACTCTGCCCTTGTCTATTTGAACCGCTTATCCACCTGAGTCCAGGCACATCAAGTACAGTTGGGCGATCAATGCTGTTTAAACTTCTACCTGAGATAATGAATTCTAGGAGTACCGCTTCACCATTGTATATATTGGTTTCAGACAGTTTGGCCTGTACCTGAATAGGGGGGGTTTGAGCCCAAGTAAAGATGGGAATACTCGCAAGAAAAAAGAGAAGTAGATACAATATAAATTTACCAATCTTTTTCATGTGTTTTTCCGCCTTTAGTTTTAGCTTTTTTGAATTCCTTTAATAATTCTTTTTCTTTTTGAGCTAATGCCTGTAGGATTTTTTGCGCCTCTTCTTTGCTTAAATCTTTTAGTTCTTCTTCTAAAGGACGCTCACTTGATTCGGACTCTTCTGGGACTTCATTGTCTTGGTTTTGACTTTGATTATCATTTTCTGACTCTTGTTCTTCATTTTCTAAATTTTGCTCGTTTTGTTCTGAATTTTCTTCGTTTTCTTGTTGTTCGGTTTTCTCTTCAGATTTTTCTCCGCTTTGATCTCTATTATCTTGTTCATTCTGGCTATCCTGCTCTCGCTGTTCTTTCAACTGATCATATAGACTTTGGAGCTTCGGATCATCCGGATAACGTTCTAATCCAGTCTCCACAGCACTAATGGCAGCCTTGATGTTGTTGTAGATGAATTGTTGTGCACCTTGATGAAAGTAACTTTCTGCAGGTGGGGTGATAGCTTGAGTTTGTCCAAAAAGAGATTGAGGCATGAACCAAACCATTAAAATTAACACGAAGGAGTAAACAGCATAAATGGACCTTCTTCGTGTGTTATTGAAATAGAATGTGAGCAAAAAAGAGGGATTAAGCATAGCAATCTTGGATATAGGTGTATGTGGTCTAATAATAACAAACTAGCTTAATTTTCAGTTTGTTCTATCTGGTTAACTGCACTAATACGACTAATATACGAATCATAATATCTAACCGTTTCATCTACTTCTAAAGCCTTTTGCATAAGATTAAAAGCGGTAGTATATAGTGATTCATTGACGAGGGCGTCGGCTTGTTCTTTTATCGCTTTAGCATAAACACTTGGTTCAGGTGGAGGTTCCTGGTTTTCATTTTGATCTTGATTTTTCTCATCATTGTCTTCTTCTTCAGAAGCTTTCATCAAAGCATATTCATAATTGAACTGGCCCTCGCTATCCAATGGAAGTTTTTGTAAAGAAGCTCGCAAGTGTTTCATTGCCGGCTTCCATTGCTCATTTTCAGCCAAAACAGTTCCGATGTTGTAGTCTGCCAAAGCTTTTAGGAGGGCGTCATCCGTGTAGCTTTTTGCCTGCATGAATACCTTTATGGCTTCCTCAATTTCACCTAATTTAGTTAATGTATTACCTAAGTTGAATAAAATTTCAGCATTTTTGGGGTCTTGATCTAAGGCAGAATAAAACCAAGTTTTTGCACTCTCATAGTCTCCATTTTCATAAGATTTATTAGCTTTACGAGCATCTGGATTAATAAAATTTAATCCTAAAAAAAGTAGTATAACCCAAATAAATGTCGTCATTTTTTTTAAGTTTATGCGTTTTCGCTGAAGATATCCATCTAATCAACTGCATTCATGGTTTCCTCATCCATTAGTAGATTTGTAAACACATTAGTCACATCATTGTTTTCTTCAAATGTTTCAATCATATTAAAGTTAGCGCGTGCCATTTCAGCGTCTACTTTTGTTTCCATAGTAGCTTCTCTAACGAGTTCTGCTTGTTCAATAGTATATCCGGCAGCTTCTAATTTGTTTCGCACACTAAAGAGTTTTGTCCGTTCCGTCATAACAATAAAAAGCGTGGCACTTCTTTCTATAATAACATCATCAGCACCCGCTTCAATTGCCTCTAAGAGAAAATTTTCTTCATCTACTCCTTCAGCTGGCAAACTAATCATTCCTTTTTGCTCAAATAAAAATGAAACAGAACCATTGATACCCATATTACCACCATATTTGGTAAAAATATGCCGAAGCTCACTCACTGTCCTATTATTGTTATCAGTGGTTGCCTCAATGTAATAGGCTATACCCCCAGGACCGTATCCTTCAAAACTAACTTCTTCAAGGCTAGAACCGTCATTTAACTTATCAGTGCCACGCTTAATGGCTCGCTCCATATTGTCTTTGGGAAGGTTACAACTTTTGGCATTTTCTACAGCCAAAGCAAGTCTTGGATTTCCAGTTGGATCACCTCCCCCTTCTCTAGCCGCAACAGTAAGCTCCTTTATGATCTTTGTAAAGACCTTAGAGCGTTTTGCATCTTCTTTAGCTTTTTTATGACGAATATTCGCCCATCTAGAATGTCCTGCCATCCGTATTGTCTACTTAGTTATACGTAAGTATTGTTAGATTCTGAATATAGCAATTTGAACTACGCTATAAAATACTCAAACAAGCAATTGAATTCGAAGCAGAAAAAAATCATTTGTAACCAAGTAGGGTATAAAATTCATTGGAGGAAATAATATTTTGGAACGCTATTTAGTGTATTTTTGTATTCTTAACGCTTTCTTACAAAAATCGCTTAATAGTTGCCATCCACCTAGTAGTAAGATTCTATGAATATTGGAATAGTTTGTTATCCTACCTTCGGGGGAAGTGGAGTAGTGGCCACTGAATTGGCTAAAATATTAGCCCAGCAAGGACACATCCTGCATATTTTGAGTTACGCTCGCCCAACTCGCCTGGAAGAACACAACACTAATATATTTTACCACGAGGTGTCAATAAATTCATATCCGCTTTTTGAATATCCACCCTATGCCTTAGCATTGGCTTCACAAATGGTGAATTTGATTGAATTTGAGCGTTTAGATTTGTTACATGTGCATTATGCCTTGCCTCATGCCACAAGCGCCTACTTAGCCCGGCAAATTATGACAGAACGTGGGCTTCATGTGCCTATAGTAACTACATTACATGGAACAGATATCACATTGGTTGGAAAAGATCCTAGCTATAAGCACGTGGTTGAATTCTCCATCGATAAAAGTGATGGTGTGACGGCCGTTTCGGAGTATTTAAAGCGAGAAACTTATGAGAATTTCGACATTAAACAAGAGATTAGAGTTATTCCAAATTTTATCGATTTAGAACGATTCAAAGCAACTGATCAAACAGAACTGAAAGAGGAATTAGCACCAAAGGGTGAAAAAATAATTGTGCATGTTTCTAACTTTAGAAAAGTTAAAAGAGTGCCAGTTGTAATACAAATTTTTGCTAAAACCTTGGAAAAAAGTATCTCCGCAAAATTGGTTTTGGTTGGTGATGGACCTGATCGGCAAGTAGCAGAGCAGCAATGTCGAAGCCTTGGTATTTGCGAACATGTCCACTTTATGGGGAAATGGGAACGAGTAGAAGATATTTTCTCGATTGCTGATTTATTTCTTATTCCATCAGGTTCCGAAACTTTTGGATTGGCAGCCTTAGAGGCGATGAGCTGTTCGGTTCCAGTAATTAGTTCAGATATTGGTGGTCTACCGGAAGTTAATATTCATGGAGAAACTGGATATTTTTGCGCTCTGGATGATGTGAATTGTATGGCAGATTATGCTGTTCAAATTTTGAGCACTCCAATTTTACATTCTACTTTAGCAAAAAATGCAAGGAAGCGTGCTGAGCAATTTAACGTAAATCATGTAGTACTTCAGTACGAAAGTTTCTATGATCAGATTCGATCAAGTTCGAATAAATCTAGTTAAACTCTATCTACTAACTCTAGTCTTATTGAAGGCTTTGGATATTATCTTTAGGCTAGTACTTTTGATACTTCGTCTGCGGCCTCTTTTAGCAATACTGCTGAAATTACGTTTAGGTCAGAATTATCAATGATTTCTTTTGCTTTTGCTGCATTAGTGCCTTGTAGACGCACTATGATGGGGACATTAGTAACTTTTTCTGCAATCTCTGGATCTTTAACAGCCTCAATAACACCGTTTGCAACCCGATCGCAACGTACAATTCCACCAAAGATATTTATTAATATTGCTTTGACATTTGGATCATCCAAGATAATTCGGAAACCATTTTTAACCGTCTCTACATTGGCTCCACCACCCACATCAAGGAAGTTTGCAGGTTCTCCACCAGATAATTTAATAATATCCATTGTTGCCATTGCTAAGCCCGCCCCATTTACCATACACCCTACGTTTCCATCTAGTTTAATGTAGTTTAGGTCATATTTCTGAGCTTCTAATTCGAATGGATCTTCTTCAGATTCGTCTCGTAGTTCGGATATATGAGAATGGCGAAACAATGCATTACCATCAAAGCTAACTTTAGCATCGAGTGCAATAATTTCTTGGTCAGGCGTTAAGATCAATGGGTTAATTTCTATCATATCAGCATCTGTTTTTAGAAAGGCATTATAGATTCCCATAATAAATTTGATGCCCTTTTTAAGAGCGCCATCCTTTAAACCAAGGCTGAATGCGAGCATTCTAGCTTGATTTACTTGTAGAGGCATGCCAGGTTCTACCCATGCTTTTATAATTTTTTTAGGTGTTTCTTCAGCTACTTTCTCAATTTCAACCCCACCTTCGGTTGACACCATAATTACATTTTTGGATACAGTTCGATCCAATAGAATGCCTAAGTAAAACTCTTTTTCAATATCAACTCCGTCTGTAACATACAATCGTTGGATCAACTGTCCAGATGGGCCTGTTTGAATGGTAACTAATATATCATTCAGTAGAGATTCTGCAGCTTCCTGTACTTCTTCGATACTTTTACAAAGAATTACCCCTTTGGCGTTGTTCTTTTTTGTTCGACCCTTTCCTCTGCCGCCTGCGTGTATTTGTGCTTTAACAACGAATAAAGAAGTACCATTTGTTTTAAGTTCCTCAGCTGCCTTTACGGAACCTTCAACGGTAGTTGTGGAGATACCTTTAGGGACAGGAACTCCATAAGAAGCTAAAATTTCTTTGGCTTGATATTCGTGGATTTTCATAAGAGCAATACTTGGTAGTCGATTAGTAAGAGTGAAATAAACCTTATTTGAAACGATCTTGGAAGATAGTTTTTTAGAGCATTCTTTAAGAGTGCAAAAATAACTAGTTTATAGAGTAAATAAAAGAAAGATTACTCAAATTTTCGATAGGATGAAGGTGTTATTTGTAATAGGAACCCGCCCTGAAGCCATTAAATTGGCACCAGTTATTTTGGAGTGCCAAAAAAAGAAGGGTATTCAGGCTTTAGTGTGCTCTACAGGGCAGCATAAAGAATTGTTGGATAGCGCATTTGAGCAGTGGAGTTTAATACCTGATATCGAATTAGATGTAATGCAAGCTGGGCAGGGACTCAATGAACTTCTATCTAAACTATTAAGTCAATTGGATATAGTACTCAGCGATGCCAAGCCCGACTGTGTGGTGGTTCAGGGAGACACTAGCAGTTGTTTAGCAGGGGCATTAGCATCATTTCAACGTAAAATTCCTGTCTATCATGTGGAGGCTGGACTTAGAACCAATGACAAATCAGCTCCTTTTCCTGAGGAGTTGAACAGGCAGCTTGTTAGTCGAATTGCCCATGTCCATTTTGCCCCCACAGAAAAAAATAAGCAGGCTTTACTAAGAGAAGGCATTTCTGATAATGACATAGTGGTAACGGGTAATACGGTTATTGATGCATTGATGATGTGCCAAAAAAAAATGACTCCTGAATCCAACCCCGAAATTCTAAAGCTGCAGGGTATTTATGAGCCCAAAAAGAAACTGCTATTAGTGACTGGGCATCGCAGAGAGAATATGGGAGCTGGCTTTTTGGAATTAATAGATGCTTTGCGTGAATTAGCCTCTAACCCATCCCTACAAATTATTTATCCTCTCCATTTAAACCCAGCTGTACGGGAACCAATGATTCAAGCTTTGGGGAAAACAGATGGGATTTTTTTGATCGAAGCATTAGGATATGAGGCCTTTGTTTGGTTAATGTCGAAGGCATTTTTAATAATTAGCGATAGTGGTGGTGTACAGGAGGAGGCGCCATCATTAAATAAACCGGTATTGTTACTTCGTGAGCAAACCGAACGAGAAGAGGCAATTGAGGCGGGAACGGTGAAACTAATTGGTACTTTCAAAGAAGCAATCGTACATGGGGTACGAGAGTTGATAGAAGACGAAGATGCTTATATTGAGATGACTCAAAAACCAAACCCTTATGGAGATGGGATGGCAGCGAAAAGAATAGTGGATTTTTTGGCGTCTGTAGAATGAAGTATCATATTCTCCGAAAAGCTTAGTATATTAAAATCCATTTATATGGGCATTGCCGCTTAACTCTACAATTGCTGTTACAAGGTGAGTACGTCTAAAATCATGGATGCTGAGGATCTTAATCGCACTTACTTGCGATTTGCTCATCAATTCTTGGAATCCTACGATAATCCTAAAAAGCTGGCCATAGTGGGAATGCAAACTCGAGGGGTTTATATGGGGCATCGTATTAGATCAGTAATGAAGAAAGAGTTGGGCTTTGATATTGATTTTGGGATCTTAGATGTTACTTTTTATCGGGACGATTTTCGGTCTAAGCTTAAAATGCCTAATGTTAAGGTGACAGAGATCCCCTTTGATTTATATGAAAGGGATGTAATTTTAATAGATGATGTGCTTTTTACAGGTAGAACAGTTCGATCTGCTCTAGATGCACTTATGGCATATGGCAGGCCGCGGAAAATTCAGTTTTGTTGTATGGTCGATCGAGGTCATCGTGAATTACCGATAGCGCCAGATTTTGTGGGTGTTCAAATTCCTACCTATGCTACTGAAGAAGTACGGGTTCGAGTAAAAGAATTAGATGGCGAAGATGCTGTATTTCTAGTAGATGGAAATGATGCATTGAGCGATAACCTCGCTTCAAAGGAGTAAGATTCAGTCTATGAGTAAGCAAAGTAACAGTAAAAATCCAACCCCGACACCTAGTAGATATGAATTTAGCCAAAAGCATTTACTAGGCTTATCGAATTACAGTGCAAAAGACATTCAGTATGTATTAGATCAAGCGATATCTTTTCGTGAAATTTTGAATCGCCCAGTACCAAAAGTACCTACCCTTCGAGATAAGACAATCGTGAATTTATTTTATGAAAATTCAACCAGAACGCGATTATCTTTTGAACTTGCACAGCGGAGAATGGGGGCAGATGTGGTCAATTTTGCATCAGGTATTTCTAGTACAAAAAAGGGAGAGTCGTTAAAAGATACGATCCGTAATATTTCTTCAATGAAGATTGATATGGTAGTGGTTCGGCATGAAAGTCCTGGTGTGGCTCACTTCCTAACCCAATGTGTAGATGCTGCTATTTTAAATGCTGGAGATGGAGCACATGAACACCCAACTCAAGCCTTGCTAGACATGTTTACTATTCAACAAGTACATGGTTCCATCAAAGGTGCTAAAATTGCGATAGTGGGTGATATTACTCACAGCAGGGTCGTTCGGTCAAATATTATTGGATTAAAAAAACTAGGGGCAGAGCTGGTTTTATGTGGCCCAAAAACCTTGATACCTAAATTTATTAATCAAATGGGGGTAAAAGTCTCTTATAATCTTGATGAGTGTCTACAATGGTGTGATATAGCTATGGCTCTGCGAATTCAACTTGAACGCCAAGATAGAGGGACAAAATTTTTCCCAAGCATGAGAGAGTATCATGAGAATTTTGGTATAAAACTTTCCCACTTAGACCGGTTTCCTAATTTTAAAATCATGCATCCAGGGCCAATTAATCGTGGTGTTGAAATGGAAAGCGAAGTGGCTGATCACGAACGAGCCATTATTCTTGATCAAGTGACTAATGGTGTTGCGGTTCGAATGGCGGTACTATACTTGTTAAGTGGGGGCACAAGGATTTAAGCTTACATAGACGTATTTTATAGTCGTATGTTGACTTTTACAATACGATAGAGTAGTTTAATGTTCAATCTAAAGCTCAACAACTGTCTTTTATAGAAACAAAGCTACAACCAACACAAAAAACGAGACAACCATCTACCACTTTGTGGTAAAATAATCGATTAGATGCAGGAATTTTTTGTTGAGCAAAAATTAGACCCGGAGGTCGTATCCGACAGCAATACAACGGAAACAGATTGGCCGTCAGTGACTGTTGCTATACCTCTTTATAATGAAGAAAAACATGTTGATCGTGTGTTATCTACTTTTCTTCATTCGTCGTATCTCAACATAGTGGAGGTTCTTATTGCTGATGGAGGCAGTGTAGACAAAACCCGTGAACTCATTCGCAAATGGGCTGAAAAAGACTCTCGTGTTATTTTAATTGAAAACCCTAATAAGTATCAGTCTTTTGGATTAAATGAGATGATAAAAAAGGCTAAGGGAGATGTTTTTTTACGTGCTGATGGGCATTGCCTGTATGCGAATGATTATGTCGAGGAGTGCATCAAGGCTTTAAAAATGGATGCATCTAGGAATGTTGGAGGTGCTCAGCGTTATTTAGCCCAGAATTCTGTTCAAACAGGTATTTCTCTTGCGGTTAAAAGTATTTTGGGTAACGGTGGTGCGAAGTACATGAAGGAGACCTACAATGGGTTTGCAGATACAGTATTCCTTGGCTGTTTTTGGACCAAAGATTTAAAGAAGCTGGGAGGCTTTAGTGAGATTAATATTACCAATCAAGACTCGGAATTGAATTTACGATTACTTGAACAATATGGACCAAGTATTCGAGTTAGCTCCAACGTTAAAAGTTGGTATTACCCTCGCTCTAGTTTTAAGGGGTTGATGACGCAATATTTTAGATATGGCCGAGGGCGTTTGATCACCCTATTACTACATCCATTTTCAAGTCCTTTACGAAGTTTCCTTCCCACTATATTTATACTTAGTTACATTGGATATGTGATCTCTGATATATTAACGGTACAATCAATCTATGCGGTACCAGTTAGCTTATTTTTCCTTGGCTTAGTAATACTAGAGTCTACACGGGTAGCGTGGGTACACAGGGCTGATTTTAGTAAAAACATTTGGAAATCGAATAAAAAGCAACCGAATGTAATATCGAAAGTTTTTCATACGGCTTGCTCGTTGATCATTATGCAACTTGGGCATTCTACAGGTTTTATTTTTCAGGTTATTAAAAGACTATTTTCTACCAAGAATTCTTGGTAAGTATAGTGCATGCCCATGCGCATCGTACATATTTCATCTGTGCATCCATGGAAAGATCCTAGGATTTTTTTTAAACAATGCAGTAGCCTCGCCCAAAAAGGGTTTGATGTTCATTTATTAACACCCGATTCTTTAAACGAAAAGCGAAATGGGGTGCAATTACATCGGGTATGGGATTACGATCCCGCTAAGCTAAAAAAAAGTATCTTGGCTAAGTTATTACGTCCAGCAAAGCTGTTTAAAATTGCACGTAATTTAAAGCCGGATGTGATACATTTTCATGACCCAGAACTAATTCCTTGGGCCTTAATTCATAGGGTGTTGGGGTATACTACAGTTTATGATATTCATGAAGATAATAAAACGATTATACGCTATAGAAATTATATTCCAGATCCATTTAAATGGTTATTGTCACTGCTTATAGGTTGGATAGAAGGGCTAGCACATTTGGTTATGCCTACAGTTCTGGCTGAAGCATATTATCAGCGACGCTTTCCGAAAGGTATTATTGTGGCTAACTACCAAAATATAACCGTGAAAAAGGATGGAATTTCATTAGAGCCCGGCCCCGTCAACGCAGAAGGTGAATCACATGTACTTTATACTGGAAATATAGAGATTGAGAGAGGCGTCTTAAAATACATGGAGGGGATAAGAGGTACTTCTAACCTGCATTTACATTTAATTGGACGCACTTACCAACACACTTTCGATAAAACCGTAGATGCACAAAAAGGCTTAGAAGATCGAATTCACTGGGAGGGAGTAGCATCTTACGTACCCTATTCAAGGATTTTGGAGCGTTATAACGAACGGAATTGGTTAGCTGGGCTGGTGGTTTTTCCCTATAGTGACCATTACAAAGATAAGCATCCTACTAAGTTTTTTGAGTATATGGCATTTGGTATTCCGGTCATCTACACCGATTTTTCAGAGTGGAAAAATTTACTGGATCCACTTGAAGTGGGTATTGCAGTAGACCCGGACAAACCAAAGGAATTAGTATCGGCATTGGATCGTTTAAAAGAGGATAAATTTCTCTGGAAAACCTATGCCAAGAATGCCCTGCATCACTCTAAACAATTTTCTTGGGATTACGAAGCATCAAAATTAACTAATCTTTATAACGAGTTATAAGATCATTATGACGGAACATAAGACGATAGATTTATTGGATATAGTATTAGTACTTGTTCAAAAAAGGAAGAAAGTAGTAGCTATTATGAGTCTTTTTACCCTATTGGGTTTAGTAGTTGCTCTTTTATGGCCTAAGAAATACAAAACCGATTTGACATATATTGTCAACTCGGGGAACTCCATCAATTTTTCCAGCGGGGGGTTGCTAAGTGGTCTCGCCAATTTATCGGTGAGTGGGGATAATGTTAGTCCCGATCAGACTTTAGTCTTGCTACGCAGTAATCAAATCAAAGATAAAATGATTGAGGAGTTTGATTTGTTTGAGGTGTACTCTTCTGATATTCTAGAGAACGTTCGAGAAAAACTTGATAACAATATCATGATTGAAGAAATGAGAGAAGGTGGAATTGGTTTTAATGCCATAATAGCTGTTTCATTCTCGGTTATAGATGAGTCTCCTGAACGTTCTTATGAAATGACGAAGTATCTTTACAGTTTATTGGACTCAGTGGCACTGTCCATTAATAAAAAGAATATTGAATCTAGCTATTTAATGTTAGAAAACCGGTTGAACCAAAATATGTTGGAAATGGAACAAGCCGAAGATTCTCTGATTGCATTTCAGGAAGCAAATGGAATACTGCAAGTAGAAGAACAGGCACGGGCTATGGTCGAAAATATTGCAGAAATAAAATCTGCAATGGTCGAAAAAGAAATTGAAAAAGCACTATTCAAACAGACTTTAGGAGTAGAAAGTTCTCGGTATAAGACAGCGCAAGTTGCCTATGAAGAGCTCTCTAGTTTATATACTGGTTATCTAAAGAAGGAAAGCAGTTTAGAATCACAAGGTGATATTTTTAAACCGGTGAGTGAAATGCCTCCATTATTTGCCGAGTATTATCGCTTATTTCGGGAAGTAGAAATACAACAGGAAATCTATAAGGTATTATATCCCCAGTACGAGCAACAAAAGCTTAATTTCAATGAAATAAACTCGGGTTTGTCGTTAATTGACGAGCCAAGGCTTCCAACTTATAAGTTTTATCCAAAGCGGGCATTTATAGTAATCGCCTTTTTTCTTTTGGGTTTTATTGTACTATTATTTCGTTTATGGTACGAGCAATGGATTGCTCATATTCAGCAGAAACAGCCAGATTTGTATGAAAAGTTACTAACCCTTCCATTTGTCAAGGGTTAGGTATTGATTTATCGAAATATACATAGTTTTTTATTTGTAGCACCATTAATTGCTGGGGCTTACGCTTCAGGTTTGTTCTATTTAGCGGAACAAAGTGTTATACCAATTACCCTATTTCAATTAGCACTTGCTGGGTCGATCGGCGGCTTTATACTCCTTAAATTTTTGAATGTTGATTCAAGTTTTGAATTATACGGGATGGAGAAGTGGTATGCCTTATTTTTGGGACTTATTTTTTTATCCTGTGTTTATACACCTGAACGCCAACAAGCGGTTTTTTATGCAATCCGTTTTTCGGTTCTGCTAGGGATGACCTATTTTATTTATAACATTATTCAAAAAACCCAGCATCTTAAAATAGGGGTCTATGCCTTTATTGGTAGTGGAGTCATAGTTGCTCTGATCAATTTATACCAAATCTATGCCAATCCTGAAATTTTAGCCTTTAATTACTTGAAGCAAGGGGTGCGAATTATCCGTTCAACTGGGGCTGAAAATGATCCTAATATGTTTGCAAGTAACTTTTTTACCCCTATTCTAATTTGCGTGGCTTGGATGGGGACTACCATAAATAGGTGGTTTCGTTTGGTATTGTTCGGATTTGCAGGAGTAATGTTGGCATCTGTACTACTTACCTATTCAAGATCCGCCTGGATTTCACTGTTCGTTGGTATATTAACTATACAGCTATACCAGAGGAAGAATCCTATACTAATATATTGTGCAATTGCATTGTTTGTCGTTTTTTTGATTAGCCCAACGGTTCAAAATTTGATTTTATCTCTATGGGATCGTATAGTCGGGTTATTTGTGGGTGGGGGGGATGATTCTACTAAGTTTAGAGTAGTCTTGGCGATGGGAGCCTTAACCATGATAGCAGATAGTTATTTGCTTGGTGTGGGGTTCCAAGGTTTTTCAACTTACTTTCAGTATTTATATCCTCCTCAAGAAACGCAATGGATTTTTGAGCCGCATAATGACTTTTACATGGTCTTTGCTGAACTAGGATTGTTAGGTTTTTTATTGTTCGTTCTAATAATGTATTTAATATTTAGACAGGCCTTAGAGAGTATGCAATGGTTTAGGAGTATTCATGAAAATCCTTGGATTCAGGCGGTAGGACTAGGATTTTTGGCTAGTTTTGTATCTTATATAATATTTGCTCAATTTATTAGTGGGTTAATGTTGAATAGCCTTTTTATGATTTTAGTCGCGTTAATTTTTAGCTTGTCTAAATTCACCGATCAGTCGCGAATATAGCGATTGTAGTTTTTTCGTTAGTACGTTTAGATCATACGAATTCACTATTCTATCTCTAATAGTTTCTTTTTTATATGTATCTAAACGGCTACACACATGTAGGATTGCCTGAGCTAATGCTTCAGAGTTCCCAGGTTTGACTAACTTTCCAGTGTGATGTGTTCGTACTACTAGGTCATTTCCCCCAACTTTTGTGGCAACAATGGGAAGACCACATGAGCTAGCTTCTAAAAGGGAAACATTAAAGCCTTCACTACGACTCGGAAGAATGAAAAAATCGGATGCTTGATAGAATCCTTTAAGATCATTTGGTGAAACAGGGTCGTGCAGGATGACAGGTATGGAAGGGTCTTCATCTAATTTTTTCTGTATTGAATCTAGGTATTTTCCAGCTTCTTTCTTACCTATAATATGAACCAAGAGCTGTTGACCCTGATTTAACTCCTTAAAGTCATTATTTTTTTGTAGGTGTTTTAATGCATCAATTAGTATATCAATACCTTTTTCATGCCGAATATTAGCCACGCATAACGCGTGATTTTGTTGGTCTTTCCACTCTAGTTGTTCCATAGCACGCAGACTTTCAAAAGCAGAGGGAACTGTATAGATTTGAGTATCAATGAAGTTATATATCACTTCAATCTTGCTTTCGAGCTCCGGTAGTTCTTCTAGAATATCATTCTTTAATTTAGGACCAGAACATAAAATGTAATCTACTTGATTAAGCGCGTCGAAAAGTAAAGGTTTAAGATCCATATAACTTAAACTTTTATACCAGTCGCTACCATGTACTGTTAGTATAATAGGGTAACCAAGTTTTTTTAGTTTAGGTATGGCTAAACCATTTGGATAGAGCCAGTGTATGTGCAATAAATCAGGTTTTTCCAGTGCTAACTTCTTGATTAGTGCGTTGGATATATTTTTTTGTATAAACAAAGGCTTGCTACGATTTGGAAGGGATGTATATGGTACACGCTCATCGGTGGGGGCTACTTGATGCAAGGGAGATTGATTCGTTTTCCACCTTTGAGTCCCAGGAATAGAACGGGGAGTAGGTACGATTAGCCTCAGCTTCATATCCGGAACAGCTCTTATCGCTCTGTATTGATCATACATAAATTTCCCTCTATGCGGGTCATGTACTGAGGGAAACAGATGCGTTATTAACCCTATTTTTAGCATCTTTTCAGTTTTATTTATACTTATATTTTTGGACGATTAATTTAGCCGTCTTACCGCCACATATGCTGTAATTATGCTCGTAAGTGCCCCTACACCACTCATTATTAATTGGACTCTTCGATTCTTTAGTGTTTCTATATTTATTTGATTCTGCAACCCTGAACGCGCATCTTGCAGAGGAATGCGGTCAACAAAAATAATATCACCGGATTTAAGAGTTGTTTTGTCTGGGTAATACCAACTTCTACTACCAGCTTTTATAATGAAAATACGCTCTTTATCGGCAGCAATGGTCATACCGTTTGCTCTTTGAATATATCCATTTACACTCTGATCTGTTTTATAAGTATAAAAACCAGGATTATTTACCTGACCCATGATCCGAATACTTTGGTCATCTTTCGGAACATAGATACGGTCTCCATCTTGAAGAGAAATCTCCGTCATTATTAGCTCATTGGTCAAATCAATTGCCATACGATTGGCAGATAGAATCTCTTCTAATTCTAGGTAGTCAAAACCCTCTAAAAACTGATCATAGCTTTTACTGAGCAGCGTCATGTTAATATCTGTTACCGAAGCGACTCCCCGTTGATTGGCAGATTCCCGAATAAGATAGGCCGCTGAAGCAAGTGCATTATCTTTCAAACCTCCAGCTGTCCTGAGTAGTTCATATAAATTTGTTTTCCCATTTTCAATGGAGTAAATCCCCGGAATAGCAACCATGCCCTCGATTTGTACATTTCCTTTATTTCGGTCTGTTTTTTTATAAGGTATAATTAATTGATCCCCACTCATGAGCTTATCTGTAAGATTAGTGGAGCTTAAAGAAATTTTTTCACGGATTTTTTCACCATTTTGTTCGTATACTCGAATAAGTTCAGAAGAATCTGCCTGAGGGTGGTATCCACCAGCTATAAGTAATAATTTCTCGAAGGTATCATCGCTACGATAGCTTCCAGAAAATGGGGTATTCACAGCTCCTGAAATGCTAATTGTTGGGCGATCGAAGGAATGGTCGATAAAAGTGACTTGATCGCCATCGGTTATATAGGGTGCAAAACTCTGCTGGCCAGAGTTAAAATACGCATGTAAATCGATGTAGTGAATGGAACCATCTTTTGAGCTGACCTTGATATATCGCATATCGTACTTTTGAGCCAATTGCCTAAATCGTGAGTCTGAAATTTCACCCTCCTCGCTTTGAGTGGCAGAAAGACGGTCAAAATTAATACCAGAAATAGTTTGGCGGGTTGATATGATTTGTTGACTGTTCTCCACATTAACCAGAGGCGAAATAATATCTCCTCCTATTTCGAATCCGGAAATCAGGGCGTCATATCGTGTGCCTGCAGGAACTACATAGCGACCTGGATTAGGTATATTACCTCCTACGTGAATATTTACTGGTCTTGGTCGATCGAGGGTTAAAAAGACTTCAGTATCTAATACATAAGTGGAAAAATGTTCTTTAACTTTAGCTTCAGCATCAGAAAATGTAAGACCCTTTAGGTTAATTTTACCAGCTATGGGGATTATAATATCACCTAAAGCATTAACTAATACTGCTCGATAGCTGAATTCAGTTAGTCCAATACCCTGCAAACTAATAACATCATATGGCCCTAATTCATAGGTATTAGGGTCAATAAAATTATCAAGGGGAGTAGCATTGACCGCCAATTGAAGTCCAGCTTCATCTACATAGTATTTGTTTGCGTACTCGCTTCTGTAGTTTATGCGATTTTGTTCACTATTATTTTGAGCATATGTAATATCGGAAAAGATGACGATACCCAAGATGTACACCAAAAACAACTGCCAAATAAATGAGAGCTTTGAAACGTGATTATATAATGAATGCATACAGAACTTTTATCAGTAGAACTTATTTTTAATATACAACTTAGATAGAAGTACGTACAATTAAAATCGCGAAAAAATAATGCCAATAATAACCAATGTGGAGCCAGAATATTGTTGTGGGGTTAAAGCTTCTTGTAACAATATAACCCCAAATAACAAACCAAGTACAGGAACTAAGTTCTGGTAAGCGGCTGTACGTACAGCCCCAATCTTAGATACACTATCATTCCAAATTAAGTAAGCCAAGCCGATGGAGAGTAGCCCGCTAAAAAAGAGTCCTCCCCAACCTTTCAGTGAAACGCCTGCCCAATTAACTTGTGTCAGGCTGGGTAGTCCAATAATAAATAAAAAAACCATTCCAATCAGAGACATAACCCCCGTGAATTGTATGCTGGGATATTTCTTGAGATAACGCTTAGCCATAATAGTGTAAATGCCCCAGGAAATAGCCGCACATAAGATGATCAAGTCACCTAAAAAAGTCTTTGAAGCGATTGAAATACCTGCTTTTGATCCTGTTACAATGAGTACAATGCCAGTGAAAGCTAGACCAATTCCAATAGCCTTATAGCGAGTTAATTTTTCATCAGTGAATAAGTGAGATAGTAGAGCTACCCAAACTGGAATAGTACCTAGAATAACTGCAGAATTAGCAGAATAGGTATAATCGACACCAATTATAAAGAATAGTTGATACAACACATTGCCTACTAAGGCGATACCAACTAGAGGCCAAAAATCCTCACGGTCAACTTTTAAGGAATACCCCCTAGTTCGTGCGGTGTACCCAAGTAATACTGCAGCCAATATATATCGCAAGGCGTTAAAACTTAATGCATCGATTTCCTGAAGACTTACCTTTACTACGCTGAAATTCAATGCCCAAATGATAGCGATAAAAATGAGTAGGACATCGGGGATATATTTTTTCAAAATCATAGTTGGCCATTCAAATAATTATTTTAAGGTAGATCTTTTAGCCTTTTTGCTCAGCTTGGCGGGTTGTTGCATGGTGAAATAAAGTCATATCATAAACGAATGAAATAAAGACCGCTAAATTTCTAGTATTAATTGTTGAGTTCAAAAAAAACTTGAAAATATTATTTGACCCACTTTAGAAAGTTCGTATTTTTTAAATCTAGGTTATTTATTGACACGTGTTCATTTTTTAGTTGAGTATATCCTTTAAATCTATACATCATAACAAAATAATATGCATACAGGTTATACTTCAGTTAGTTGTTCATACATATTAGATTTTGTGCAGTCGGAAGATGATCTATCAACATATTTAAAAATCCTGTTTTATTAATTATTTTCCTTATGGGAGTTACAGAACGTAGAGTTCGAGAGAAAGAGCGAAAGCGTAGTAACTTGCTAGATGCTGCTGAATTTATTCTTTTAGAGAAGGGTTTAGATCATTTAAGTGTGGAAGATGCTGCAGAGAAAGCGGAGGTAAATAAGGGTTCACTTTATCAGTACTTTCAAAATAAGAATGATTTGGTATTAGGCATCTGTTACCGGCCAACTCATCTGCTTAATGAATCATTCAAGGAAGTACTCGAATCAAAGAGAAAAGGGCTTTTGTTGGTTCGAGAATTGGGAGAGCGTTACTTAAATTATGTGAAAGATCATTCTCAGTATTGCAGTTCAATGAAATTTTTGGATAATCTTAGTTCCTCTGAGATCGATGGTGAAAGTGATTATTTAGAACTATGTATAAAAAATAGACAAGAGGGTTTCCGGCTAGTGGTTGAGGCCATACAAAGAGCGAGTCATGACGGTTCAATAAAGAATGATTTCCCTGCCGAACAACTTGCCCTTTTATTTTGGTCAACCTCGCATGGTGTGCTGACAATAGGTCACATGCATCGAAACTATGAACACTTTAAGCTTTTAGAACATATAGGGATGCAAGAGAATGAACTTTTTAATGCTTACATGTACACACTCGGATGTGGCATAGCTGTTGATTCATAAAGAATAAATACTCACGCTCAATTTTACTAACAGGACAATAGATTTTTTTCATGAATTCAATTAAACGAATAATTACGTCAACAGTGACCCCGAAAATCTCAAGTTTCACTTTACTAAGTCTGTTTGTGCTCTTAGGGACTATTTTCAGCAGCATGGTTAATGCACAGACTGACACTCTATCCGTTTACAAAAATTTCAGCGATACGCAGTGGGATTTAGAGGATATATTGACGATAGCTCTAGCCAATAATCCAGGTTTACGTCGTGCAGTTTTATCCGTTGAAGATGCAGAGCGGTTGGTGTTTATTGCTTACTCTAATGTGTTACCTGATATCTCAACGTCCATGAATTATACGCGAAATGTGGAGACACCCGTTAATTTTATCCCTGAATCGGTATTTGATCCAAATGGTGACCCTAATAAATTGGTACCTATTGCATTTGGAACAGATAACAATTGGCAAGGTGGTTTCACAGTAGAACAAAATATATTTGAAGGTCCAGCATTGGTAGGGGTTAGTACAGCGACTATTTTTAGAACAGTTCAAACTGAAAATTATAGAGCTACAGCGCAAAATGTAGTCACTCAGGCTCGACAAGCATACTACCAAGTACTCATAAGACAAGAGGTTGCACGTTTGCAAGCTGCTCAAATTGGTCGTCTAGAAGAAAATTTATCTCAAAATAAAAAAAGAGCCGAGTTGGGTTTTTTGGATGACTATGATGTTATGCGGCTAGACGTTCAATTAAGTAATTTACGGCCATCTCTAATCCAAGCAGAGTATGATATAGCGGAAGCTAAGCGTGAATTAGCATTGATAATAGGGATTCCTGTTCAATTAGAGTATGGGTTAAAGGGCGACTTAAACCAGTTTGATATTTACAGCGAGCAAGCATTTAGTCCAGAGAATTCGGGGATTAAAAAAGTTGATCGAATGACCCAATTGCCAAGCCAACAAGTTGGTGATGGCCTAGATCTGAGCCAACAAAGAGGTGATTTACGGCTGTTACAGGCTTCTTTAAACTTAAAAGATAAAGAAATTCAAGCAGAGAAAGCTCGTTTACTTCCAGTTATTACCGCAAACTACAATTTGCAATGGTCTGCAGCAGAACCAGGTTCACCTACTTTTTTTGAGAATAGTGCACGTTTTCAAACCATTGGTTTGCGTGTAAGTATGCCATTATTTTCTGGTTGGGAGCGAATATCCAATCTACAGCGGGTACAAATTTCAAAAAAGGATTTACTGCTCCAGCAGCTACAGGCTCAGGAGAATGCCTCACACCAAGTGCAGTCTGCCATAGAACAAATATATGAGTCTTTTCAAATAGCCAAGGCTAGAAAGGAAGCTATTGAGCAAGCTATTGAGGGCTACAACAGAACTCAAATTCGACTAGATAATGGTCTAGGATCGACGCTCGAACTGACCGAAGCATTATTACAAGTAAGGGAAGCTGAACTAAATTACGCCCAGACCGTGTTTAATTACTTATTAGCAAAAGCTAGCTATGATTTAGCTATCGGCAGAGTACCCCTTATTGATTAATTTTTTATAGACACTTCGAACCCAATAATATGTATGCTAGCCTAATATATTTTCAAGATATTATGATAAAGCACTTAAAAAATTCCAGTAACACAATCACTGCTTAATAACTCATGAACTCATCTTTCAGAAACCCAATTAAGAATGTATTTCAAAGTCCAAGCTCATTTACTTGGTGGAGTATGCTATTTGTAGTATTAGTATTCTCTTTAACTCTCTATAATTGCTCCTCCAACGAAATGGAAAGTTCCGAACCAGAAGAGCTGATCAAAATGGTGAATGTTGAAACCGAAGTACTCTTTTTAGAGCCATTTAATAGCTTTTTGCGTTTAGTTGGTACAGTCGAAACCTCAGACGATGTGCAACTATCTGCTGAAGTAAGCGGAAAAGTATCTATGCATGTCGTTAGTGAAGGACAGCAAGTGCAAAAAGGTCAAACTATATTACGAATTGATGACGCAAAATTAAGCCAAGAGGTTGCCCGTTTAGAGGCAATGGTAGCACAATCTGAAACAACATGGAAGCGAATTCAAACACTTTATGAAGAAGAAAATATAGGTTCTGAAATTGATTATTTGAACGCTAAATATGCATATGATCAAAATAAATCAGCTCTTTCCTCATTGGCAGTGGATCTCGAGAATACGGAAATAATCGCGCCTTTTACTGGAGTTGTAGAGACAATTTTTGTAGAAGAGGGTGAAATGGTTGGACCAGGAATGCCTGCTATAAGATTAATTGGTGCCGATCAATTTGTGATTTCTGCAGGAGTACCAGCTCGGTATGCCAATGTAGTTGAGTTAGGCGATCAGGTCGATGTATGGTTTGATACACAAGTACAAGATACTTTAGCAGGAAATATTGTATACGTGGCAAATAGTATCGATCCATCGAATCGAACCTTTAAAATAGATATCCGACTTCCTAGTGGAAAAACTTATTATAAGGTTGATATGATTGCCAATTTACGACTTAATACACTAAGCCTGAATCAGGCAGTAGTAGTTAGTGAAGAATTTGTCTACTCCAAGGGAGATGGGTATGTGATGTATATCAAGGGGACTAACTCTGAGGGTAAAGACATTGCACTTGAACGAAAAGTGGAACTAGGGCCATCCTTCAAAACCGAAGTTGTAATTAAACGAGGTTTGGTGCCGGGAGATGAAATCATTACCATTGGCTCGGCATTTTTGAATGATCGAGTTCGAATTAATGTGGTTAATTCAACAGACCCCGTATTTGCACTCGACTAATACAAATTATTTATGTAAGGATTATGTCTACAACAAATACAAAAAATAGGAAAGAATTTTGGCTCACTACCTTTGCTATAAATAACAGAATTAGTGTTTTGGTTCTAGTGGCATTAGTCGCCATTATGGGAATATTATCTTACCTCACTATTCCAAAAGAGTCATTTCCAAATATTACTGTACCTAATATTTTTGTCGTTACTTTGTATCCAGGTGTATCACCCGAGGACATGGAAAGTTTGATTACCCGAAAATTAGAGGACGAACTTGGGAATATTTCTGAAATCAAAAAAATGACCTCCACATCGACCGAAGGTTATTCTAGTGTTGTTTTAGAGTTCGATACGGGCATTGATATCGAAGAAGCCCTTGAAAAAGTCCGTGAGAAAGTAGATTTAGCAAAGGTAGAGCTTCCAGAAGATGCCGAAGAACCGTTGGTACAAGAAGTGAATTTGAGTGAGTTTCCTATCATGCAAATAAATTTATCGGGAGATTATGACTTAGAAATTCTAAAGAATATAGCCGAGAATTTACAGGATAAAATAGAAGCAATTCCCACGGTTCTAGGAGTAGATCTTACAGGAGGCTTGGAACGGGAAGTACAGGTTGATGTCGACTTGGCTAAATTAAAATATTACAACCTTAGCTTTGGTGATATAATTGGTGCAATTAGTGCTGAAAATGTCACGATTCCGGGTGGAGATATATCGGTTGGAACTAAGAGCTTTTTATTGCGTGTACCAGGCCAATATCAAGAGACTGCTCCGATAGAAGACGTAGTGTTGAAAGTGAACGGGAATAAACCCATTTATCTCCGAGATATTGCTAAAGTAACCTTTGGTTTCAAGGAGAGAGAAACATACTCAACCTTAGATGCGTCTCCTGTGATTACGCTAGGAGTGAAAAAACGTACAGGTGAAAACATACTTGAGACCTATGATATGGTGAGTGCTATTTTAGACGAGGCGCTACCAACATTGCCTCCTACAACCACCTATAAAATTACCAACGATCAAAGTAAAGATGTAAAGAACATGGTAAGTAGTTTGGAGAATAATATTATTTCTGGACTTATATTGGTTATAGGAGTATTGTTATTTTTCTTAGGTGTACGAAACGCATCCTTTGTAGGTATATCTATTCCTCTTTCCATGTTCCTGTCGTTTATCATTCTAAGTGCATTTGGCATTACTATGAACATGATCGTTTTGTTCTCATTAATATTAGCTCTAGGAATGTTGGTGGATAATGCTATCGTCGTGGTGGAAAATATATTTAGATATCTCGAAGAGGGATACGATAATTTTGAATCGGCAAAAAAAGGGACAGGAGAGGTTGCAGGGCCAATTATTGCGGGAACCAGCACTACTTTGGCGGCTTTTTTCCCAATGATTTTTTGGCCTGGTATAGTTGGTGAGTTCATGGGGTACTTACCAAAAACATTAATCATTACCTTGAGTAGCTCATTATTTGTTGGGTTAATTATTAACCCAGTCATTTGTGCATTATTCATGACTATCGATGGTGATACAAACAAAGCGCAGTTGACCAAACGGGGTAAAAAAATATTATATGGTATACTTGCTTTAGTTTTATTTATACTCGTAACAAGCAGTTTTGTTACATGGACTATGCTTATTGTGTTGGGGGCATTTTTATGGCTATTAAATAAATATGTATTGGCTCCGACTGGAAAATGGTGGCAAGCTGAAGGACTCAATGTGTTCATAAATACCTATGAAAATTCTTTGATTTGGGCATTAAATAACTGTTTAAAAACAGTAGGTATTGCTTTTTTTGTTCTTCTTATGAGTTTTGTTGTGTTGGGAGTCTTCAATCCTGGGACTGAATTCTTCCCCGAGGACATACCTCCGCGAGATGTCTATGTTCAAATTGAAACGCCAGTTGGTTCTGATGTAGAGTTTACCCGTTCTGTGGTTGATAAGGTAGCAGAAAGAGTAAAAAATATCCCACAGGCAAGTGACATAAATACTATACTTGCGGTTTCAGGTGCTGCCATATCAAGTGACCCCGCTGGTGGAGGAGGTAATTCAACTCACAAAGGTACAGTAGCTATTAATTTTGTGGACTATGAACTTCGTGAAGGTGATATTTTTGAGGCAATGGAATATATTCGAAATGATCTTAGCGGAGTTATTGCGGGTGCTAATATTACCATTGAAAAACCACAGGATGGACCCCCAACAGGTCCTCCCATTAATTTGGAGATTTCTGGACCTGACATGGTAGAGCTAACAAGAATATCGAATGACGTTCTTAGTACTTTGGAGGCCGACTCTATCTTTGCTAAAATAGATGGTCTCGAAACAGATTTGCCTGATTCACGACCGGAGATAAGGGTGGAAGTTGATCGTGAAAAAGCAGGACTCTATGAGCTGAATACCAACATAATTGGTATGACCATTCGGCAAGCCATTAATGGAGTAGAAGCCTCTAAGTTTAGAGATGGAAAAGAGGAGTACGAAATAGTTGTTCGTCTGGCAAAAGAATATCGTGACGATTTAAGCACGCTATCAGATCTTACAGTATTT
Organism: Balneola sp.; assembly: GCA_002720745.1. GTDB lineage: Bacteria > Bacteroidota > Rhodothermia > Balneolales > Balneolaceae > UBA1275. Next base: position 54,591 of record PBJO01000001.1, on the reverse strand, counting down.
CATGAAGGGGTACAAATTCCTTTATCGGAAGTGGCTTTTTGGGAAATAAGCGATGGGTTTGGTGGCATACGGCATAAAGAATCCGAGCGAGTTATCACGGTAAGTGCGGATGTTCGTTCTGGTTATCAATCCAACGCAGTATTAGCAGAAGCTCAGCAGGTGTTATTCATATATTTAAATGGTTTACCTCCAGGATATAGTTATGAATGGACTGGGCAGCAGCAAGAACAGGATGAATCGTTCGCTTTTTTAGGTAGAGCCTTTTTGATTGCGGTATTCTTAATATCCTTTATTTTGGTCTCTCAGTTTAATTCTATTGTAAAGCCAATTATAATTTTGAGCTCGGTCGTGATGTCCACGGCAGGTGTATTTTATGGATTGGTAACTTTTCAAATGGCTTTTGGATTAATGGCTTTTTTGGGGCTGATATCTCTAGCTGGTGTGGTTGTAAATAATGCTATTGTGTTAATTGATTATGTGGATATTTTGAGAGTACGAGACGGATTTGATTTACGCTCAGCTTTGGTGCAGGCAGGTAAGGTGCGTTTTCGCCCTGTAATACTCACCGCTATTACCACAACCTTAGGTCTAGTGCCATTAGCTATAGGGTTCAATTTTGATTTCATCACACTTGTAAATAACCCATTAGAGTTCTTTACTCATTTAGGAGAGTATATTTATTGGGGAGGTGAGCAAGCGGCTTGGTGGGGTCCTATGGCCATTGCAGTAATAGTAGGGTTATTATTTTCTACTTTCTTAACTCTTATACTGGTACCAGTATTATATAGTGTTATTGAAAGGGGCAAAGAATCTATTCAGCGCTTGTTTTTTGGTCAAAGCAAGAGTTCGCCTGCATTGAAATAAAATACTAGTTATATGATTCAACGTATTCAAACTGTATACTTGGTCTTGAGTATTCTACTTAATTGTAGTATGTTCGCGACTGCTTTATTTAAAAGAACAGTAGAAGGACCTCAGGATTGGATATTGATATCGATTACTGTTGTTGCTGTGCTTTCTGTCGTAGTTAGTTTGTGGGCCATTTTTCAATATCCGAATCGGATACAACAGATAAAAATTATTCGGATAGCCCAATTGTTTCAAGTTATGTTATTGGGTGGATCTTTTGGGATCCTATTTTCTCTTGGAGGTATCGGCACTTATTTGTGGGATGAAGCAATAGGTATCGTCCTAATTATCGCCGCTTTTATGGCACAGTATTTAGCTGTACGGGGTATTCGCAAAGATCAAGAACTTATTAAATCAATGGACCGGCTGCGTTAATTTAAATTGTAATGCAGTCAAAATAAATGCCAAGCAGTAACACCACACGAGAGATCCCCATGTGGAGAGTTTTTTTGATCATGGGAATAGGTCTATCAGCAATAGGCTTTTCTCCTGTATTGGTTCGATTTGCATCGGATAGTTCTCCTTTTTTGTTAGCGGTCGTACGAACCCTGACTTCTTTTATCGTATTGTTGCCGTTCTTTTTTTTGTATAGGAAAAACAAAACAAAAGGCGCTATTGAGTCTTTAAAAGTGCCAAAGAGGTTAAATCAGAAACGATTTTGGTGGATGGCTCTTGCTGGTATTAGTCTCGGCCTTCATTTGATTGCATGGATAACCTCTATCTATTTTACTTCCATAGCATCAGCCTCTGTTTTAGTCACTATTCACCCAATACTTATAATTTTAGTAGAGCGAATAGCGTTTAAATATCGATTTCAATGGACTGTTTGGGTGGGGGTAGTTATAGCATTTATTGGGTCAATAATCTTGGGTTTTAGTGATCATGCTGCCGAAGGTATGTACCCTAATCCTATATTAGGTAATGCCTTAGCGGTGTTAGCAGCGATTATATTTGCCGTGTACTTTTTAGTAGGTAATCGTATTAGACAAGAAAGTAGCTGGATAGAATATGTTGTTCCTGTCTATGGATGGGCTGCCGCTGCTGCATTAGTTGTTTTATTTGCTTTATATGGTGTGGCACATTGGGGGGTATTAAATGCATATGACTCGATACTCTTGAAAGGAATTATTAGGCCAGTTAACGGGGAAAGTTTATCTTTAGTACAGCTCCTAAGCCCATCGTTACTTTGGGTGGGCGTGGCATTAGCCTTGGGTCCTCAAATCATAGGTCACGGTAGTCTTAATTATGTGGTTAAATTTGTTTCACCTACCTTATTATCGACCCTCATTCTTTTTGAGCCTGTGTTATCATCGATTATCGCATTTTTTCTTTTTGGAGAAGTACCCCTATTATGGTCCTTAGTTGGGATGGGGGTTATATTTCTAGGGATACTCTTAACTTGGGCCAAAAAATCCTGATAAGTTGATTTTAAAGAGTCTTGAAGCCATTAATTTGCAGCAGGGAGCGTCATTCAAAAATATTCTGTATATTTAAATAAAGCCTAAATAGCAAAGTAACGATATATCTCTTGCTAAGGCTAAATAGAATGTCATCTATTCTTACCATATCAAAACGCTATAAACAAATCCTATTCTTGGGTTTAGTCTCATTTTTGTTATTCTCTTGTAGTGGCAAGCTGGAAGAGGGTATCATAAATACTACGTCTAGTGAGTTCTCAGCTCCAGTAACTAAAGACTTTGATCAAATAAGAGAAGATGGCGTTCTTAGGATGATCACTCGATATAGCTCGCGGAGTTACTTTTTAGATCATGGTATTCAGGCTGGGTTTGAGTATGAGTTGATTCAGGCTTTTGCCAAATTGCACGGCCTTAGCGTTGAAGTAGTAATACCTGTGCCCGGACAATCCCCAATACAGTTGTTGAATGACGGGAAGGGAGACATCATTGCGGATAATCTAATGATCAATGAAGAAAGCTCAGAATGGGTCCATTTTTCACAATCATACGATAAAGTTAATCAGGTAGCTGTTGTATCATCGGATTTAGGATATACGCCCTATCAAGTTAATGAGCTGGAAGGCATTCCAATTACGATCTCAAAAAATAGTATCCATTATTCAGTATTAAATCGCTTAATGGATGCGGGATGGAAATTAGAAATCAATGTTATAGAAGAAGAAAGATCCACTGAAAGCTTACTTATGGATTTAGCTCGGGGTGAAGTTCTAGCCACCGTTGCGGATGACCAAATTTTACAGGCGTCTAAAAAGTATCTTCGAGGCCTAGTCGAAGGGCCTGTTCTCGCGCGAAATGATGAAATTGCATGGGCAGTACGCTCAAATGCTCCTATATTAGAAAATCAGGTAAACACTTTTTTATCCCAACACATGTGGGTTGATGAAGATGGGACTCCAAAACGAAGTGAGTTTCTTAATGTACTTCGAAAAAAATATTTTGAGGGTAGTCGTCAAGTTGCCAATTACTTTAGTCCCATTGGAGATCAACAAACAATAGTGGCATTATCTCCATATGACAGTTTAATGCAACAAGTGGCGGTAGAATTTGGACTGGATTGGGTAATGCTTACTGCTATAGCAGCACAAGAGTCAAAATTCGATCCAACAGTAGTTAGTTGGGCTGGGGCGGTTGGTATTATGCAGGTTATTCCAAAATATTCAGAACTAACAGCAGATTCACTTCTTATTCCTGAGATAAATATTCGAGAGGGAGCCCGTATTTTAGCTAAGCATATGCAGCATTATTCTTATATGGACTCGCTGGAGAGCTGGTCGTTTGCTTTAGCTACTTACAATGCTGGGGCTGGACATTTAGCCGATGCTCGAAGAATTACCATGGATCATAATAAAGATCCCAATAAATGGGTAAATGTATCGCAGTCCTTGTTAAAGAAAATGGAGCCAAAGTATTACGAATTTACTCGTTATGGGTACGCCCGAGGCATTGAAACAGTGCAATACGTTCAAAACATTTTAAATAGGTACAATACTTATAAAGCAATTATTGCATTAAGAGAGGAGTCTAGGTCGGAAACCAAGGACATTTTAGGGTTCAGTAACTTAAAAGAAACGGGTTAAATAATTATTTTTTTCACCACAATTGTTTTTAGCCGGTTAAGATCGTATTACTTTTCAGTTTATTGGTGCATAGCTTATGTCGCTGCATCTGTGAAGAAAATAATGACATCATTTGCTTAATTTAAAATAAGAAGAGGTCTACGGTGTTAATGTAGGAAAAGCCCCAAATAGCAAACCTCTTTCACTCAATTCGAATTGTTCTATTTGAACGCTACTTTCATCCGTATAGTCATCTTCACTTTTGTGAAAAACAATAGGATGAATATGCCCATCATTTACTGAAAATTAGTACGTATAGGGTATGTCTATGTATAACATATATAAGTTATTCAAAAAAATAGGGCATCACATCATTCCGATGTAATGCCCTGACTATTCATCAAGAGAGACGCTACTTGAGCGTTGCTTTAATTAACTAATAGCTTGCGAGATAAGCAACTAAAATATTATTTACCATAATAATCAACTATTTAACGTATTGCATATAATCAAATAGTTATTAAGCTATGCTATTATAATTTTAGCTTCTAGTAGTTACCCAGAAGTTAAGACCCATTTCAGTGCCAAAATTTTGGGCATCCTGCATTGTTGGGAAATAACCTACTCGAACCCGAAACCATACGTCGCCTGTTGTTTCATCACCTGTCTGATCAACATATGCAGCTGTAACTCTTCTTGCCCATCTAGCAGCAATTTGGTTTGCTTTTGTTTCTGAACGCCATGAACCAATTTGAATAGTATATAGACCAGTTTCATCAAATGTATAGGAAGTTTTTGCGACTTCTTCAGCCAATTGGGCTGCTTCTACAGCAGCTAAACTGTCTTCCACGGCCTTCATCCGTGCTTCTAGTGCAGCTTGTTCAGCGATACGAAGAGAATCTATTCGTGCCTGTTCTCTGGCCATACGATCTGCTTCGGATTCACCGCAAGAGAACCCGATCAAGGTAAATGCCATTAAGAACAATAGTAAAGGTGCTTTTTTCATGAGGATACTAATTTATTAGGTGTGTTATTCGTTATTATATTAATTACGTAATTTATTTTTCTTTAGTAAGTTTAGTCTATAAATTAAAAAAAGAAGTTCTGTATTCTAAATGTTTATATAATTCCTTTTATTAAGCGCTGGACTAACCACAATAAAATATACATATATGAGCGGATTTGCGACCATTGATATCATTGTTTTTGTCGCCTACATCATGATGATAGTAGGGATTGGGCTGTGGGTTTCACGCGACAAAGATGGACACCAAAAAAATGCAGAGGACTATTTTTTAGCTGGTAAATCGCTGCCATGGTGGGCGATAGGGGCGTCTCTAATCGCCGCAAATATTTCGGCGGAACAAATTATTGGAATGTCCGGCTCAGGCTTTGCGGTGGGTCTAGCCATTGCTACCTATGAGTGGATGGCAGCTGTAACTTTACTAATTGTAGGTAAATTTCTATTACCTATTTTTATCGAAAAAAAATTATATACCATACCCGAATTTGTTGAACAACGATTTAATACAACCTTAAAAACTATTTTGGCGGTGTTTTGGATTGCGTTATTTATTTTTGTTAACCTGACTACGGTAATTTTCTTGGGTGCTAAAGCACTTGACACCATTTTTGGGGTAGGTGACGGGAGTCTGATTTGGGCTTCCCTTATCGGCTTGGCTCTTATTGCAGCAGCGTATTCAATTTACGGTGGTTTATCAGCTGTGGCTTGGACCGATGTTGTCCAAGTAGTTCTGTTGGTTTTAGGAGGCTTGATTACAACCTTTGTTGCACTAGATCAGGTAACCCCAGATGGTGGTATAATTCGGGGGATAAATCATATTTATGATGTTGCTGGAGATAAATTTCACATGATCTTAGATCGAAGTAATCCTGAGTTTAATAATCTTCCAGGTATTGCGGTGCTAGTAGGTGGAATGTGGGTGGCAAACCTCTATTATTGGGGATTTAACCAATACATTATCCAAAGGACTCTAGCCGCTAAGTCTCTAGAGGAGTCTCAAAAGGGAATTGTTTTTGCTGCATTTTTAAAGCTTATCATTCCATTGATTGTCGTTATTCCTGGAATTGTTGCTTATGTTATGTTCTCTCAGCCAGAAGGCACCAATACAATTCCTGGAGTGGTAGAAGTTTTTTCCAAAACTGGTGGTGGACTTGATAACGATAAGGCTTACCCTTGGTTAATTAGCCAATTTGTGATGCCAGGTTTTAAAGGTTTGGTGGTAGCTGCACTAGCCGCAGCCATTGTATCTTCTTTGGCTTCCATGCTTAATTCAGTGGCAACCATTTTCACTATGGATATTTACAAGCCTTATTTTAATACGGAAGCTACAGATAAACAAACCGTAACAGTAGGACGATTAACTGCTATTTTGGCACTAGTTGTTGCTGTTTTAGTAGCTCCTCAATTAAGCAACGTCCCCCAGATGTTTCAGTATATCCAAGAGTATACCGGGTTGGTAAGTCCAGGGATTTTGGCTGTCTTTATTATGGGGTTATTTTGGAAGAAAACCACAACTAAAGCCGCTATTTATGGCGTTCTTTCATCTATTGTGATTGCATTATTGTTGAAGGTTCCATCTTTAGAGTTNCCATTTTTAACTCAAATGTATTACACTTTAATCCTTACGATTGTCATAATTGCAGGAATTTCACTTACAACTAATTCTAATGATGATGATCCAAAAGCTATCATCACAACATCGGAAACTTTCAAAACAAGCCGATCTTTTAATATTGGTGCTTATACCATACTAATTATTACGGCTGTACTTTACGCTATTTTCTGGTAACATCTGTAGATTAAGGCTTACTATTTAACCATTCATCTCTTCCATNATCTGATGTAAGAGATGGAATTGGTTCCGTGCTCGTACCAGATTGTGCTCTGGATAATTGCAGGAGTAATAACGGTTGCCATTGAGATAATCGGTATAGAATCGAAGACCCATGATAAAAGTCATATAAGAACAGGCTAGAGGCATATATCGTTGATCTATCTCAGTTATNAAGCTACTAACTTCGGATAAAAAAGAGTCTTGATACTGTTGGTAATACTCCCAATTTATACAAACTTCTATCAGATCAAGCTCGTCTTCTTTGGTGGATGTTGCAATNCTTCGTAGACCATCGCCTAAATCAAATAACAAAGATCCAGGCATCACGGTATCTAGATCTAGTATTATCGCAGATTTATTTNCTGGGTGAATGAGCAAGTTATTGAGCTTGGCATCATTATGTGATAATTGTGCAAAGCTGCTGCCATCCTCACTGGTAAGAGCATCTTCCATGGACAAGAATATAGGGAGATATTTTTCTATGTTAATGTTCCAGGCAACAAGATCAAATCGTAGTTTTTGAGATTCTTGCTGGGTACTCAGATGTAATGGTCCATGGTATCTTGCCCATGCTGCGTGGTGTTGGTGGGCTCGTTGGTGGATGCTGTGGAAGGCCTCAAGAGTAGGTTTAAATAATTCGTTAGCCAAGTTAGTTTTTGTATGTAGACTATTCTCTCGAAGATTTTCTTTTCTCATTAGATCATGTTTACGCTCTAGCTTATTCCTCTGATTATCATCCTGCTGATTAAGTACTTTTGAAAACTGACCAAAAGCTCTGCCTGCATTACGAGCAATTTCAAGCGAAGGGCAATATTCATAACAAACATGTTCATTATAAAATGTATACAATCGCCAAGGTTGATGGTTTGCATCCCAATAATAAAGGCTCTCAGGCGAATAGGGTACTATTTCAGGTAGTTGAATCTTTAGAGTTTTTATAGATTCCTTTTTGAATAATTGTATAAGGATTTGGTGATTTTTTTCAACCCGTTCTGGTTTGGAAAAGACTTTTATATTAATTCTCTGAAGAATCCAGGTTGGAATGCCTGAATATTGAATGAGATAACTTTCGTGAATATGTCCAATCCTTAGTTGTTGCACTTCAATTTCGTGAAACAATATCTNGGGTATGAATGAGCTAACGATCTTTATTGGCTCCGATGATGTATTTTTTTTAATTGACATATTTTACTTGGAATTAGCTGGGATAGACATTTATTATACCATCCAAAGTGGAGTTGGATAGTCCCCCTTATGTACTAAATTGCGTAATCTGTTGCGTACAATAGGCCCATCATCAGGATAGGTAATACCAAACCANACGGAATTACTTTCGAGTACTGGAACCAAAACATCTTGTTCGATACACGATTGAAGTGCTTCCGGAATATAGCATTCCGCTGATAACTGGCGAGGATTCGTTACCTCTATTTGTTCGGTAAAAAATTTGGCCAGTAAATCTTCAAGTAATGGGAATATAGCCGAACTAAATCCCATTAAATTCATAGAAACAATTTCGGTACCAATTAAATTATATTTGGTATCATTTTCTTTGTACCAAATCGACGTTCCATCTGTCTCAATATGAGTTNGTTCAACGATTCGACTTAGCCTACCATCCTCAATATCACATATACCTCTAGAAACGAAGCCATGTCCTGAAAGTGTCTGAACGATGGGATATCCAACAATACAGGCGCTCAAGGAATGATTATCTACNTTTTTTAAGTGCTGGGCTATTTGAAGGAATGCATCGCGTCCATAAAAGTCATCAGCATTGATCATGGCAAAGGGTTTACGGGTACATTCGCGTGCAGTCCATAATGCATGTGCCGTTCCCCACGGTTGTGTACGTTCTGCTGGTCGTACACAACCCAATGGTAGATCATCCATTTTTTGTACTACAAACTCAAGACTAGTTTCGGGATAGTACTTCATCATAAAACTTCCCCACCTTACTTCCAATGGTTCTTTAAAATTTGGTATCATCGATTCTTGAACCACAAAAATAATTTGGGTAAAACCTGCAATTAATCCGTCAAAAATTGCATAGTCAAGCAATGTCTCTTGACTCGGCCCTAGGCCATCGGTTTGTTTTTGCCCTTTGTATCGGCTGCCTAAACCTGCTGCAAGTATGACAAGTGATATAGCTTGCATTCGTAGTTTAGAGATCACTTAGGCCAAATATGGGAGCGCGATGCATCCAAGCACCTTGGGTGAAATCAGGTATTTCTTGCGGCGCGCCTCCCTCGGCAATTGAGCGCTCGGATAGAGGAGTAATAACCCGCATCACCGCGCCATCATACACATCAATCANTGGAGTCACTTGTCTGCGAACACCTTCAATGAAAGCCCGATCTAGGAAAAAATCCATTCCACCATGTCCGGAATTTGATGCTTCTTCCCCATATTGTTTCCATAATGGATGGTCATATTTATCAAACCATTCAAAACCAGCATCCCAACGGTGCTTTTCTGAAACACCTTCTATATGAACCCGCTGGGTATAATAGTCAAACTCGGCTAAGCCTTGAACTCCTTGTATTCTAAAGCCAAGGGAATAGGGTCTTGGAAGATTGGTGTCATGGGTAAGAATAATAGTTTCTCCACGGGCAGTGGTGATTGTGGAGCTTACAATATCACCTAGTTTCCATTCTTTTTTTGCATAAGGATGAGTAGGTCCCCCATTGGGATGCTGCTTTGCGAAATATTTTAGCGACCGAGCTTTGGTTGCATGTGAGGTCACGCTTATAAGTCTGTTGCCTCTATTCATATTCATCCATGTGGCAATAGGTCCTAGTCCATGAGTTGGGTACAATTCTCCGTTACGCTGTAACGAATGCTTAGTACGCCAGCGGGCTTCCCCGTAAGAACCTTCGCCATAGAGGAGTCCACCCTTACCATCATTGAATTTAACTGTACGTAGATCATGCTGATATCCCCCTCGGAAATGCAGTAACTCCCCAAATACATTATCANGAACCATGTTGAGAACGGCCATAACATCCCTACGATAATTCACATTTTCCAAAAACATTAGGTTAGTGCCTGTACGCTCATGCGTACGAACCAACTCCCAACATTCATCCACAGAAAACGCACCTGAAACCTCTACTCCAACGTATACTCCTGCTTCCATCGCAGCTAATGACATGGGTGTATGCCATCTCCAATTAGTTGCTATGACTACCGCATCCAAATTCTCTTTAGCGAGCATATCCTCATACGCTCGTTCATCATCACTATATATTTTGGGTTTTTGTTGCCCTTTAGTTTCAATAATTTGAGAAGCTCGTTCAATAGCATCCGGATCAATATCACAAATAGCCACGCATTGCACCTTCGGATGGTCTAGCAGGTTATTGACATGATTGCGTCCACGAAGCCCTGTTCCAATAAATCCAATTTGAATATGATCATTAGCGCTTTTTTTGACAGTGCTAGCTGCACTCCTCCTATGGGTTGATGCATTTGTTGCCCCGGTTGTTGCACCTCCGCCGAGTACCCCGACAAGTCCTGCAAGCGAACTTTTTTTCATAAATGTTTTTCGATCCATCGTACTGTACTAGTTAATTTTTAATTGTCTCCAAAGCCGAATTATCAGTAAACTGGAAATTAAACTAATGAACATGAGCCCGAGTCCCAAAGCCCATTTCCCATAAATGAAGTTACCAGTAGAAAATAAGGCGGCATAGATGGTTAATGNTCCCAATGCTACGCTTAAAAGACTTTGGGGTACATCCCATCCCTTTTGTTCCTTTGAAAACAGAATTCCCTGTTTTTCCGCTGCATCAATGACTTTTTTCCAACCTGGTCCTCCAGGTTGTACTTGCACGTAAAAGCGTATGAGGGTATCCATACTTTCTGCTTTTGTGAGATAGGTTGTCGCAACCCAAACCAGGCTGGTAAAGCTAACCGCGATGAGTAGTTTAACTGCACCGGCGTCTAATAAACTCGCTTCTACCCATGTATTAGGAACTAATAACACTAATACAAAAGCCATAATAGTAGCCGATGCCATCGCAGTAATTTCCGTCCATGCATTAATCCTCCACCAAAACCAGCGCAGTAGATAGATTGCACCTGAACCAGCCCCAGATAATAAAAGTATATCAAAGGCTTGAGTAGCATTTTCTAAGATGGTAGTGGCCATTATGGCGGATAAAATCATTAAGCCAGCGGTGATCCAGCGGCCCATAGCAACCAAATGTTCTTCACTTGAATTTGGTCGTATAAATCGTTTATAAAAGTCATTCACTAAGTAAGATGCTCCCCAATTAAGATGTGTACTTAGTGTTGACATGATGGCGGCTATAAGTGAAGCAACAACCAGGCCTAACCATCCCGTACTTAGCTTNGTCAGCATTGCTGGGTAGGCAATATCATCGCCTAGGTATTGATCTTTAATGTTTGGGAATTCCGCTTTTATAGAGGCTAAATCTGGATAANTAACGATAGAAGCTAGGGCCACAATAATCCATGGCCATGGACGAAGAGCATAATGCGCGACGTTAAAAAGTAAACTAGCGCCAATGGCATTTTCTTCGTCTTTGGCTGCAAGCATCCGCTGCGCAATATAGCCACCTCCTCCCGGTTCTGAGCCGGGATACCATACTGCCCACCATTGAACAGCGATGGGAATAATAAATAGTGTTAGTAGTAAAGAGGTGTCATTGAGGTCAGGAATAAGATTAAGTTTGGGGACTACATTAGGATGAGTTATCAGAGCATGTAAACTACCAATCTCCGGTTCCTGCAGTACAATATAAGCTGCATAAAAAGCTCCTATNATTGCGATTCCAAATTGGAAAAAGTCAGCCCATATCACGCCTTTTATACCACCTAAAGAAGAGTAGATTACCACAATAATTGAGATAGCTAGTACAATAACCCAAGGTTCTAAGCCTAACATAATTGAACCAATTTTTATCCCAGCTAAGGTCACCGAACCCATTATTAAGCAGTTAAAGAAAATGCCTAAATACAATGCCCGAAAGCCTCGAAGAAAAGAGGCTGGTTTCCCGCCATACCGTAGCTCGTATAAGCCCAAGTCTGTAACAACCTCGGAGCGTCGCCACAACTTTGCATATATGAACACGGTGACCATACCAGTTATTAAAAATGCCCACCATGCCCAGTTATTTGCCACTCCACCTTCACGTACTAATCCAGCCACAAGATTTGGGGTGTCTGCTGAAAATGTCGTGGCCACCATGGATATACCTAATAACCACCAAGGCATAGATCTTCCACCTAAAAAGTACTCAGATGTATTTTTACTAGCAGACTGAGAAGCTACCAAACCAATAGCCAATAGAATAAAGAAGAATATCCCAATTATCCACCAGTCTAAAGCTTGTAAGATCATGATCTTGATCTGTTAATTAATATGTTTAGGAATATGCAAGCAATAGAATTAAAAAGAAACCGAAAACATTACTTAGACTCAGATTTACTGCGATTTATTGTATATTACGAAGTGGCGTATAACAATGAAAAATACTAGATTGGAGACTATTCATGATAATCCATCTTGGTTCAAGTAGATTGTAGCATCGTCCCTCGTAAAGACTACTAGTGCTTGTACTTTGTATTAGGACTAAATAACGTTCCGAATCTAGCTGAGTGCCGAATTAGGCTCAATTAAACTAGATTGAGATAGATAATTACGTGAACTATTCGGGTTAAAACTGGTATAATTAGTTCATACGTATTCTAGACTTTAAACCTATTTGTATATGTCTATTAACGATAAAAAAGCTATTGTATTCGGTATTCTCACTCAACTCTTATTATTATTAGTTCTAGCTAAAGGGACTATGGCCTCACCACTTTCGGAAAAAGTAAAGATAAAGGGCATTATAGTGGATGCTCAAACGGGTGAACCATTACCAGCTGCACACCTCATTATTAAGGATACTTACACAGGAACTATTACCAATGCTGATGGAGCCTTTGAGATAGCTGCGCCTTCTCTGCCTGTGATTCTAGTTGCAAGGTTTGTAGGTTATGAGTCCGTGGAATTGACAGTTAAAGAGCAAAAGGTACTGGTTATTGAGATGCAACCGGTGATTGTCAATATGGACGCAGTTATTATTACTGAAGAAAATCCCGCCGTGTACATAATGGAGAAAGTAATTCAAAATAAACAGCAATGGCGTTCAAACTTGAATAGATACAAAGCGAATGCCTACACACGTCAGCAAATAAAACGGGATACGGACATTGTCTCGATTAATGAGAGCCTGTCTGAACTTTATTGGGATAGAAATAAAGGGGTNAGAGAAATATTGAAGTCCAAGAGACAAACAGCAAATATTGACCAAGCAAGTAATTTTGCAGGGGTGAGCTACACACCAAATTTTTATGATAATAATTTGAATATCACNGGCTTTAATATTGTGGGAATAACTCATCCCGAGGCATTGGACTATTACCATTTCACTCTGTTGGATTACAACAGCATTGATGATGTGATAGTATANNAGATTGAGGTGAGCCCAAAGCGAACGCTTCAACCACTATTCACTGGTACTATACAAGTTTTAGATGAGATATTCGCCTTATTGAGTGTTCGATTAAAACCAAATGAGGTGGTTGTTTTCCCTCCGCCTATCCAGCAATTCGACATTTTTTATGAACAACAATTTTCAAATTTTGGAGGAGATTTTTGGTTACCTGTTGACTTCCGCTTAGATGGAGACATTGAAATTGGTTTACCAGGCTTACAATTTCCGCCTATTGGTTTTAAACAAATATCAAAGTTGAGTGACTATGTGGTAAATCAATGGGTTCCAGACCATGTTTTTTTGTTAGAAAATACCTTTACCGTAGATTCTACATCGATTCAATCATCTGACTCGTTGTTTGTCCGCAGCCTGGATGTAGTACCTCTATCTAATATGGAGGAAAGTGCTTATGCTAATCTAGATAGTACGGCTAGTCTTGAAAAATCATTCCAACCAACAGGTTTCTTGGCCAAATTTGTCACAATGGATGAAGAAGATGAGGGGAAGAAAGCAACAGATGATTCTAGTTTTGTTGGTCAGGCCTTATCTAAAGTTACCCGGAATATGCTGGTCGAAGCTCGATTTAACCGGGTGGATGCTTTATATGCTGGTTTAGGTGTACAGCGTAGCTTTTTAAAGAAAGATAAGTTTGAGCTAAAGGCTGTGTTAGGTTATAGTTTTGGATATGAAGAATGGAGTTCGCGAATTGAAACTGAATGGGTTTTGGACCCAGAGGACCAGAGTAATAGAATTTGGGCTCAATTTGGTAATGTTACGGCTTCTCGCTTGCATACTACTTATTATTCTGGTTTTATTCAGTCGGTACCCATTCTTTTGGGTTTTGACGATTACAACGATTATTACCGTAACATCTACTCTAAATTTGGATTTACTCATCGTATAAAGACTGTTATACTTGGTCGTAGATTGGATCTGCGTCTTTATTACGCAACGGAAAATCATAGCAGTATTGATTATAAAACAAACTACAATCTTAGGGGAAATAAAAGAAGCTCACGAATAAATCCATCTATTGAAGATGGTCGTCTAGCTTCAGTTAACATTGAAATAGAAGGGGGTAGTGGAAAAGAAGCATTAGGAGTGATTGAAGCGAGTAACCTTTATTTTGGTGTAGAAGGATCCCATAATACCCTGGGTAGCGATTGGAATTTTGCTAGATTTGAATTAGAAATATTTCAGCGAATTAAAACGTTTTATAAACGCAGATTAATTCCCAACGTATTGGATGTAAAAATTTATGGTGGTAGTTTTATTGGAGAAATTCCTATACAACGTAATGGAGCCTTAGATGCAGCATTGGGCATATATAGCCCTTTTGGGGTGTTTAAGACTAAGTCTTTTACACCTTACGAAGGTGCGAGTTATGCCTCTTTATATGCAGAGCATAATTTTCGATCTATTCCACTGGAAGTAATAGGGTGGAATGGGGCAGGTAAAAAAGGGTTGAGTATAATTGTTTTTGGGGGAGTAGGTAAAACTTGGGAAAGTTCGAAGCAAAAAGTGTTTATTCAAGGGTTGCCAGGTAGTTTACTGTCTTCCACAAATGGATTGCACTCGGAGATAGGTGTATCACTAAGTAATATTTTTAGTTTGATTCGTTTAGATCTTACCTATCGATTAGATACTCCAGGTTTTTACCCAAGTATTTCGTTATCACGTATTTTTTAAATATTTAGAGAGTTTTACATGCTTGATGGTTGGTATTTACAACGAATAGCTTAAGTGATATAAAGGATAAAAGTAACACTGTACTGTGAGAGGTATTTACAAATAAAAAAAGCCTTGAATTTTCAAGGCTTTTCTAATTTTGATAAAAAGTTTACAATCTCATCACATACCTGGATTATATTTCAGTGTGCTAACTGGGTGAGATTCAGCGCGACGGTTTTTCTCACAACCGTTCGTTCCGCTCTCTTTCTCAATTTCACTACATTCTACAGGTGCTTTACCTAGTCCACGAGATTCAATTCTATTTTCAGAGATTCCGTTTTGAGTATAAAAATATACCACAGATGCTGCTCTACGTAAACTCAATCGAAGATTGTATTGATCACCACCCACGTGATCAGTATAGGCATCTACTCGGACATTGAACGCAGGAGCATTAATAAGCATCTGCACATTTTCAGCTAGTGCTTGAGCAGATGCATCTGTTACAGTAGAACGATCAAAATCAAAAGTAATAGTAGTTAATTGATCTTCAACTAAATATGCAGGATCTGATCCGTCATTTGGATCGGTGCCCATATCAATTTCTTGTGCGTCATTGAACCGGTCACTATCGGTGTCAGCATTGGTAGGATTGGTATTGTGTACATTAATTTCATCTACGTCACTCAAGCCTTCCCCGTCTGCATCACCATTGGCGTTATTTGGATCTGTATTATAGGTCATAATTTCATCGTAATCACTTAGACCATCGCCGTCGGTATCGCTGTTATTTGGATCGGTATTGTAGGTATTTATTTCGTCACCATCACTCAAACCATCGCCATCAGTGTCGGCACTATTTGGGTCGGTGTTGGTTTCGTTCACCTCAACTCCATCACTTATACCATCACCATCGGTGTCAGCATTGTTTGGGTCAAGACCAAGTTCCAGTTCCTGCGTATTAGTAAGTCCGTCACCATCAGTATCGACAGGTACGGGCGGTACAACTTCTTTGGGCCCACAGCCATATTGGCTAAGAACTCCAACAGATAAAAATAGTGTGAGGACGATTAAATTTATTCTACGTTTCATATGGGTTAGACTCCTATTCAGAAGTTTTAATTAATATTATAAATACTTATGCAATTTTCATGAAAATAGTGAACCTTTGGAGTCTATCAAACTAAAAATGTAAATGAACTAGGATTAATTTACCATCAATCTTATATTTGTTCCATTTTAGGGGCTATAGCTCAGCTGGCTAGAGCGTCGCGCTGGCAGCGCGAAGGTCTGGGGTTCGAATCCCCATAGCTCCACATAGTTCTTTCTAATTAAGGTAAGTGCTTTTTTTCGGATATTATTTTAAGTGCTCAAGCTTTTGATTTATATTTAATTGAATAATCTTAATAATGGCATGTTATGTAGATGCACTTAATGAAGGTAAATATGGATATTAAACGTATAAAAAAAGTAGAGTATACTGGGTTTTTAGTAGTATTGGTATGGCTTTTGGCTACGATGATTACCTATGGACAGTCCGATAAAGTTACCCTTGAGTTTTCTCTGTCACCTATCCTAGAACAAGCTCAAGTACTTGGATTATCTAGTTTAGGTGTGGACACCGAGGGTGGAGGTCCAGTAATTATCTCTGGATCATTAATTAACAACACAACAGAACGTCTTGAGAATCTTTATTTTGAATTTGATGTTGAGGCGGCCAGTTACGGTGTGTTAGCTCGGATTCGTCAACAGGCTGCTTATCCTTTTTCTCTATATCCAGGCCAGGTAGTATTTGCAACTAATAATGATATTCAAAGTGAGGAAATACCTGGTATTTCTGATGAGATGAAGTTCGATGGCGGACTTACACCAACCGGAGAAAATTTTGTAGAAGACCTCTCTGGGACCACTTTGCCAAATGATCAATACAGTTTTTCTGTGCGCATTTATCAAGTTATCGAAGGAGGTCGCCGTGAACTTTTTGCCAACGAAATGATTCAGCTTGGAATTAATGCGTCCGAAGGGGGGGTGGTTGATGAGTTGACTATTCTGTTAAGAACTCCAGGCGACTTGGTTGGCGCAGAGGCAGCTATTACTAATCCTATCCCACAATTAAGTTGGGAAGGTGACGCCTCATTGATATATCGCGTTTTAGTCGTTGCAGATAATGGATCAGATAGTCCTGAATCACTCTTAGAAAGTGCTAAAAGTTCAGAGGCGACAGACATAGGAGGGTCTTTGCTGCAATTTGAATATCTAGACCAAAATATACAAGGGAACTCTTTACAATACCCAACTAATGGTGTGCAAGCCCTTGTGCCAGGCCAAACATTTTATTGGCAAGTGGTGACATCGATGAATACTGCACTAGGCACAAATGAAGTTGTTTCGGAGATCTGGGAATTTACCTTGGTTGATCCCGGAAGTGAATCTAATGTGGTTGAGGTAGATCAAGAGACAGTACAGGCAATTGTGCAATTAATTGGGCAAGACACTTATAATATACTAATAGAAACAGGATATAGTTTTGAAAATATCGAAATTGATGGGCAGGTATTTAGTGGTATAGTAGGCGTGCAAAAAATCATAGAACTTATTGAAAAATTTCAAAATGGCGATCTAGTCATAGAAGGAAATTAATCACTCAAAAAAACGGTATTATGAAAGCACTTTTTTTTGTTCTCCTCTTTTCTTTTCTCAATTTAGCTACTGATACATTGTTGGATGAGCCTAATATCAATCCAATATCATTCACACCATCTATCGATGTAGTTCAAGATGATGTCATAGAAACACAGGTCAGGCCTCTTGCCATTGTACGAAGATTTAAACCTGAAGTAGATGTATTATCAAAGGATAGAGGGGCCTACATGTTGGATCTGCGTGAGAATGTAGGTGAACCACTCTTCGATGGAGATACGTTAGCAACCGGGCTGTCTGGGTATGCACTTGTTATTTTTACTTCTGACAATAGCGTAGCGAAAGTTAAACCGGAATCTATGTTAGTTATACGTGGTGAAAGTTTAGCTAATTCTCGTCTCTCTAATCGCAGAATAGATTTAGAACAAGGAGAAATTCGACTCGAAGTTGAGCCTATAGGATCGGGAAGTTTTGATGTTCAAACCTCTCGCTCTTTAGCTTCGGTGAAAGGGACTGTGTTTGGAAACAATGCAGATGGATATATTTGGGTAGAAGAGGGGCAGGTAACAGTTACTGCTTTGAATTCTGGCCAAACAGTTTCACTGTTTGAGAAAATGTATGCCGAGGTCAATGAAGGGGGAAGTACTGTCGAATCGGGCACGTTAAGCGATGATCAGCTTCAAGATTTGGGAGAAGGTTATGAGGATTTGGATGAAGATTTGATTGAGCGGACGGTAATTGTACGATTTCGAGATGCAAATGGTCAGGTTCGTGAAATAACATTGACTATTTTTGAAAAATCTGACCAGTAATATTTTTTAGGGATGAAAAGAGTCATTACTCTCTATGTTTACACCGCATGCGTTTGGTAAAATAATCAGAATATATTTCTTTATGGCTCTGTTCACGGGAGCAATAGGAACAGAGCTATATGCACAAAAAAATCAAGAGGAATCTTTTATAGGATTAGATGTATTAGACCAAACCAAAGCCATAAGCCTAGATGGCTTATATATATTTGGAGATGGGAATTCTCCATACTGGATAGAGCATCAAATTCCTGTTTTTATCAATCAACAAGAGATTGCATCTTTTGAATTTCAGGTTCCAGGATTGCGACCTGCAGAAATAATTGAGGCGGATTTATTTTACCGAACTAACGGTTATATGGGCTTTCGCCAACGCAAGATGCAGCTGATCAATGGACTTCTTACTGTTGAATTGGAACCCAATTTAATAACCGGGACACAGTTGCAGTATTTTGTGCGAATCAGAACTTTGCAATACGAAGAAGATATCTTTTACCCATCACAAGGCGCTGGAAATATAGGGTATATTGAGGTCCCATTGGTAATGGATCCTTCCACTTACTTATCAAATTCCACATCAAAACAGACGAATTATCAGCAGATCGAAGATATTGATATTACGATTCTGTCTCCTAAACCGGGAATTGGTGTGCAAATGGATGACGCAATCATCGCCCTCTCCTTATTTTATGATCCAGATGACCTTGAATCTGGGAACTTTCAACTAGTTTTGGATGATGAAGACATAACTGAGCTTGCAGACATATCAAACTATTACATATTTTACAATCCAGATTTTATTTTAGAAGGTCCACATGATATCCAACTCAATTATCTGACTCAAGTAGATACTTTTTTAGTTCGGCAATGGTCCTTTAAGGTGATAAGCGAAGAAGAAGCAGAGATTGAGCAAGTAGATGAGTTTGATAATGCATACCGACCCAATGCCAATTTTGAACTTTCCGCTAGGAACCAAGTAATATCGGAAGATATCACGGAAGCTTATTCAGGACGTTTCTCGATTTCGGGAGAATATAATTTATTAAAATACTCATTGAACGGGTACTATACTACTCAAGAAGACCTGCGATTACAGCCTCAAAATAGATTTGGCTTAAAACTACAACTTGGTAAGTGGTGGACTTTAGACGCGGGGCATATCTATCCAGATATGGGAAATTTTACCATTTCTGGGCGGCGTATGTTTGGTGTAAATACAGAAGTACATCTATTGTGGGAAAATATCAATATTGAATTACTCTATGGTGAAATTAATAGAAAAGTAACAAATTTATATGCTGGAATCGCTGTAGATACAGTTAAAGCTGGAGGCATCCCTCAGGATACCACATATACTTTAAGCTATAATAGTTCGGGGAGAGGCGGTTTTACTCGTAAGATAATGGGCGCTCGTATTGGCTTAGGAAATATGAAATATGCCCAATTAGGTATTCAAGCAATGAAAGTTGAAGATGATACTAGCTCCATCTTTAATGTGGTGGATTATGAAGATCTGTTGCTGGGACCATCGGCATTATATTCTAATTTAAATGAAATTGATAGACAACGACTTTCTGCAGAACCGAGTTTACTGAGAATAGAAGGTGGTAGTCCACGACCAAAAGGGAATTTTGTATTCGGTGTTGATTTAGCATTTGCCATGGCACGGAATAAGATTAATTTTAAAACTGAGACAGTGGCATCGGTATTGAATGAGGATGTTTACGGGGGACCGCTTAACCAAACTCGAGCCGAAGAACTTGGATTTGATGGTATTGATGACAGCACTTATGATTTATTGAATCAATTAGCAACCATTTTAATTGTTAATGAAAACATAAGTGTACTACCTATACGATTCACTGATGTAGGTACGGATAGTGCGGAAGTAACGCCCTATTTTCCTACTTCTATCTTAGGATCAAATACAGAATTAAATGCTCAGTTGCCTTTTAATTCAATTTCGGCCCGTTATCGATGGGTTGGCCCAGATTTTGTTTCTCTAGCCAATTCAACTATACAAAAAGATATTAGTGGTTTTAATGTATCGGATCGGATTCAATTGTTCTCAAGGCAGGTATTTTTAAATCTTGGCTATGAAGAGTTGCAGGATAATGTTGCAGAGATAAAGAAGGCGACCACAAAAACACAATCATATAAAGGAAGTTTGAGTTATTATCCAGTTAATCAATTTATTCCAAAAATAACAGTTGGGTATCGGTATAGAACAAGAGATAATGGAATTAAGCGATACAATCCAGAAGTTCCAGTAGGTTTTGAAAATAGAGCAGTACAAAACTTGCGTATTTCAGAGGGTGATACCTTGGTAAGCCCAGTCCCAAGATCGAACAGCACAGTGAATCTGAATGCATCAATTACTCAGCGGTTTCGGATGGGAGAGGGTATTACTGATGCAACCGTTAGTCTATCTTCACTTGAGACAATTGACCAAGTATTTGCTTATGGGAGTATTGAAAATAGATCGTACTCTATCAGTATTAACTCGCAGTTTTCTAGAGTACCTTTAAAAACTCAATTCGGATATAGTTTAAATGAAACACATAGTGGCGAAATAAAAAGTGGAAATAGTCAGCTAGAATTAGATATAAAAGGTGTCTATTTTGGGGCAACACTTTTTCTTTTTGATGCAAGATTTAGCTTGAATACACGAGTGGCATACTCGGATAATTTTTCTCAGAGTAGAACTATTGAAGTTGAAGCAGGTGATGAGGAGAACCCATTAGATGATTATTTTATCTTAAGTGAAGAGTTGATAATCAATAAATACCAAACATATGCCTTTGTTGGGGGTTTTGAACTTAAAATTACAGATCAACATAGCCTTAGATTCGATTCTAATTTAATTAACATAAGCAATTTAGATGGGTTTGGTGACCGTTATGCACAGTTAAAATATTTATATAGATTCTAGAGGCAAATATTATACTCTTAATTTAATGTTAAAGTAATAATTACCTTCAAATACCCTAAGATTATGGCTCAGTCCAATAAAAAGAAAAAACCTCTTTGGATATACATAATTATCCTTTTCGTAACCCTAGTAGTATCAATAAGTGCCACTATGCTTCCTGCTATTCAGCGTATAGAACTTTCCTTGCGAGATCAATTTTTTGAAAAAAGGGGGCCACTATCTGTTGAAGATTCACCTATTGTTTTGGTAGCCATAAGTGAAAAAGCTGATTCTGAGATTCCTGAGAAATGGCCATGGCCTACAGAATTACATGCCCGTTTAATTCATAATTTGAATCGAGCTGGCGCAAAAGCGATACTTTTTGATGTAATTTTTTCTCAAAAGGATACCTATAATATTAAGAATGATTCACTTTTTGCAGCAGCAATTGCCAAATATGGTAACGTAATATTATCTGGTGACATAGAACTTACTCAAAGAAATAATGCAGTTCAATTCAATCCAATATTTCCTATACCTCTTCTCAGAAATAGCAACCCCAATCCGTTTGCACTAGTAAAAACTACTCCTGACATAGACGGTTTTATTCGAAATTACACTTTTGGAAATAACTATCGAGATCAAAGTATTTATTCTTTAGCTCTGGAGGGAGTTCGAGTATTCACCGATTCAGCATATATTGATCCATTAGTGGCAACGAATGAACTTTATTTTCAGGTAGGTCCTTATCAGGTAGAAAAATCCAGCCCTACTCATTTTATAATTAACTATTATGGACCAGAAGGACTATTTCCCGTAATAAATTATGAGCAAGTAATTGATGATTCTTCGTATACAACTGTTATGGAAGCAGAGGCATTTGATTTAAATTTATTTGAAGACCCACTCACGGGTACTGGGTTATTATATGATGAAGTATTTAAAGACAAGATCATAATAGTAGGAGCGACTATGCCCACCTTGCAAGATTTTCATCCTACTCCCTTTTCCACCATCGATCAGCCTAGACCTGGCTATGAGATACATGCTCATGCACTGCAGACTATGTTGGACGGCAATTATTTAAAAAAGCAGAGTAATAACACCAACGTGATTGTTATGATACTATTGACAATACTTGTTATCATGTTTAATAGACGATTTGGTCCCGCCTTAGGCTTTCCATTTATGTTGGTATTGATGGTAGGGTATTATTTTCTTGCACAGCAATTATTTATAGAATATCAGTTTTTTTTATATGTCACTGGGGTTATGATTACGGTCTTCATTGGTCAAGTAGGCACTGTTGCCTATGAATTTGTAAATGAACAACGAGAGAAGCGTAGAATCCAAGGAATGTTTTCATCCTATGTTTCACCAACTTTAGTAAGTCAAATGATTGAATCGGGAGAAGAGCCCAAGTTAGGGGGACAGGATAGCTATATTTCTGCTTTCTTTTCGGATATCGTATCATTTTCTAGTTTTTCTGAAAAATTAGAGCCCAAGAAGCTAGTACTGCTTATTAATGAATATCTTACAGCTATGACTGATATTATCAATGATCAAGGCGGCACTTTAGATAAATTTATAGGAGATGCTATAGTTGCTTTTTATGGCGCACCAGTACCAATGAAAGATCATGCTTATAGAGCCTGTCTAACCTCCCAGTTAATGGATAAGGAATTAGCGGAATTGCGTGCGAAATGGACGACAGAAGATTGGCCCGATATTGTGCATACTATGCAGCATAGGATGGGTATTAATACCGGTGATATGGTTACAGGGAATATGGGATCGCTACGACGGTTTAATTATACTATGATGGGAGACAATGTTAATTTGGCTGCTAGGTGTGAAAGTGGAGCCAAAGCATATCATGTATTCACCATGGTTACTGAGGCTACAAAGCAAGAAGCTGAACAATGTGGGGATGAATGCCTCTTCCGATTATTGGATAATATTGTTGTAAAAGGTAGAACCAAGCCAGTTAAAGTATATGAAATTGCGGGTCTTCGGGAAGATGCAGACCAGCGTAAACTTGACGCAATTGGTATTTATCATCAAGGGATGGAGGCATATTTTCGTGGAGATTTCAACGGCGCAATCAATTATTTTAACCAATCAGAACAATTAGAATGGAACACACAAAATCCATCCCATTTATTTATAGAACGATGCCATACTATGGTAAAAAATCCGCCTCCAGCAGATTGGGATGGAGTATTTGTAATGACAAGCAAATAAATTAGCCGATTTTCTTCCTTGAGACTTCGCCTAAAAAGGTTGTATCTTGGATATTCGGGCAAGTCCCATACAGTCAGCTCCCTTTGAACTCCGTCAGGGCAGGAATGCAGCAGCGGTAATCTGGTCGTAGCGACGTGATATGGGTCGCTTGCCCTTTTTTATACCTGGGATTTAGGACGCTAATGTTATTTTTTATTCTATCGAGAGCATAATATGTGTGGCGATCTGCTCCGCGTGCACTCTTGAATTCTCAATAAAAAGCGAGCTCGTTTTTTTCCCAGCACAAACTACCCCAGCTACATAGATACCTTTTCGATTGGTTTCAAGATGTTGTTCATCATAAACTGGGATACATGCTTCATCGGCAGAGTACTCGATTCCTAATCGATCCAGTAAAGCATAATTCGGCCGATATCCTGTCATAGCAAAAACAAAATCATTTTGAATGGTAATCAATCCATCAGGAGTGTTTAGATCAACTTCATCATCACGTATTTCAATCACTTCACTATTGAAATAAGCCGTAATCTCTTTTTTTTCAATTCGGTTCTCTATGTCAGGTTTTACCCAATATTTAACCGTGGGTTTAACCTGAGAGTAGCGAATAGCCATTGAAACTTCGGCACCTGATCGAAAGCATTCTAAGGCTACATCTACCCCAGAATTACCAGCCCCAACAACCAAGACTTTTTGGCCGGCATATGGATGTGCTTCTTTGTAGTAATGCTGCACCTTTGATAGGTTTTCACCAGGGATACCCATCCGGTTGGGAGTTCCATAAAATCCAGTTGCGATAATGATTTTGCTTGCGTGATATTCGTTTTTATTGGTAGTTACAATAAAAACTCCATCACTCCCATTTACTTCCTGAACTTCTTCATACAAATTTATGGGTAAATTATAATATTGCGCAGCTCTTCTATAATATTCTAGTGCCTCACTACGCGTGGGTTTAAACCCATGAGAAATAAAGGGGATACCCCCAATTTCAAGTTTATCCGCTGTCGAGAAAAAGCTCATATTTATCGGATAATTATAGAGTGATTGAACTAAGCAACCTCTTTCAATTATTAAGAATGGTATACTTCGATTTTTTAGCTCTATTCCAGTTGCTAGCCCAATAGGGCCTCCACCAATGATTATAACCATAATGATCCTATAATTAATAAAAGTAATAAAGATAAAAAATTCTAAGGTGTATAATTGCGAACACTTTTTCAGTTTATCTTTATATCCTTATAATTTGAAGTAATTTTTGATGAAAGTTTTACTATAGAAAGTGTTTATTTTATTGGGTTTAACAAATAATTTGAAACTTAATATTGTTAATCAATTAATTATAAAACATTGATTCTACTAAATAAGATATGTTATTTATTTTAAATAAATTTATATCTATAACTCATATACTAAACATTCTATCTTAATACTACATATCTCTAAATTGATATGGTAGAATTAGGGGAGAGTGATGATATAAATTTTGGATACAATGACTACCATCAATCTCTTTACTATGTTATTTCTTACAATTCTTGAAACTATTTTGATATATTAGGTGCAAATAAGGGTATGCAAGTAAGATTAACAATCATGAATAAGTGGTATGAATATATCTTAACAATAACCCTAGAGATGGTTACAAATCAAAAAGTAGATGATAGATGAATAATGAAAAAGAATAAAATAACTATATTATATTATTAGATTATGAAAAGTATCGATTACATTTTTATATTTTTTTGTACACTTAGTATTTGTGTAATATTGGTATCTATAATATATCCTTTAATACCAAAAGATTTAATGATGGAGAGCAAAGAAATTAATATTAAAAGAGGAAAAATAATTGGTTCTATAATTGGTTTTAGTACTGTAATTTTTATAAGTTATTATTTAATAATAAATGGTTATTTTTTTAAATAATATATAGTATAATAAAATAAGTGATAGGCATTTAAGTAGTGATATTGGAAAGGAAGAGTTTATAGATGATATGGAAGATGTTAATATCTCTCCCAAATTTTTGTAGCTTAGTTCACTATGATTGGACTTAGTATAAACACCTCAATCCCGATAAAAAAAATTGCTGCCATTGATCTAGGAACCAATTCATTTCATGTGGTCATAGTGGAAATAATGTCTGATGGGAGCTTCCGGCGTATAGATGACCTAAAAGAAATGGTCGTTTTAGCTATGCAAGGTATCGGCCGCAGATTATCACTGGAAGCAATGGATAGAGGTCTTTCCGCTTTGCAGAAAATTAAGATTCTTTGTGATAGCTATCAGGTAGATCAAATTTTGGCGTATGCAACCAGTGCTATTCGTGAGGCTGAAAATGGGGGAGTATTTATTCAACGAAGCATAGATGAGGTTGGGATAAAAATTAGAGCTATACCTGGAAGTATGGAAGCTGAGCTCATTGGTCTTGCAGTTCAACACGGACTCACTTTAGATGAAAAACCTGTTTTAATTGTCGATATAGGTGGTGGTAGTGTTGAATTCATTCTGGGTAATAAACACCAGTTTTACTTTCTAAAATCGTTAAAAATAGGTGTATCAAGGATGACGGATCAGTTTAAACCAAACGATCCTATATCATTTGAACAGATTGATCAAATTAAGGCCTATTACAAACAGAGTTTATTATCAGTTCAAGAGGCATTGAGCCAGTGGCCAACTGAGCACATAATAGGTTCATCAGGGACCATGCAAAATATTGCGTCAATGATTGCTGCTGACCAGGGAGTTGATGTAGAATCCTTTGCTTTAAATGAACGGAGTTTTAGTCACGAAGACTTTATTGGATTCTATGACTCATTTATTGGAATAAATAGGTTCCAACGTCAACGAATACCCGGTTTAGATGAAAAAAGAGTCGACTTTATTAATACTGGAATGATATTGCTCCGATACCTTATGGATGAATTTAGCTTAAAATCTGTTCGTATTTCTACCCAAGCACTCAGAGAAGGGATGATAATTAGGTACTTAAAAAAAGAATTTATTGGACTAAATGAAGGCGCTACTTTTGATCCACGTCGTAGAAGTGTTTTTGAATTACTTAGAAAGTGTAATTGGCATGAGCAACATTCAAAACAAGTTACAAATTTAGCGATAAAATTATTCGATGCCCTACAGGTCTCGTTAAAATTGCGTGTTGAGGATCGAGAGTTGTTGGAATATGCTTGTCTAATGCATGATATTGGGTATCATATTTCTCATTCAAAGCATCATAAGCATGCATTATATCTTATTTTAAACGCTGATTTAAAGGGTTTTAGAGAAGAAGAAATTGCTATAATGGGCCATGTCGCCCGTTATCATCGCCGGTCTACTCCTAAAAAGCGACATGTGGAATTTGCTGCCTTACCAAAAAATATTCAAAAAAAAATTGCACGATTATCGAGTTTATTACGCGTAGCTGATGGCCTAGATCGAAGTCATTATCAAAATGTCCAGGACCTGAGAGTTGATCTTGGTAAAAAGACTTGTACTATTTTTATTCAAACCATTGATGACCCAAGTCTTGAGATTTGGGGGGCTATGAGAAAATCTCACTTGCTTTCCCAAATGCTCAATATAAAGGTAAACATAGTGGCTAAATAGACAAGCTTGTGTTTGTAAGTCAAGTCATTGTCTGGCTCAATTAATCTTAATTAGCAGGTTTTATTATCGTCCTATTCACCAAAAGAGCCTGCTGGCCCTGGGAAGACTACAGGACTTTCAAAGCCATTTACGGAAACAGCTGCTACACCAAAGTAATAATTATCAATAACAACTTTTTCAAGGGTGTGTTCTACCGTATCTGAGGGTAAAAACTTGCTCCACTGCCATTGGTTAGAATCGGTGAGTCTCCAATAAATTTTATAACCAGCTAGCTGGGGATTCTCGCTCGGATTTAAGGCGTCCCAAGAAAGAGTAGTACTAGGGTGAACAGCACCTTGAATTTGCACATTGGCTGGGGGTGCAGGTGCCCATGCCATACTGGCCATTATAACTGCATTTAGGTTGGTTAGTTTAGCTGTATAATCAAAATCTACCCCATCGATCGTATCCCCATATCTTATACCATCCTCTTCTCGTATATCTTCATGTTGCATAACGTAGTTTTCGTTGGTCTCCATAATCCGGACTCCAGGAAATCCAGCCTCATTGAACGGTCTATGATGTCCACCGCGGCCGAAGCGATCGAGGCGATAGATCATCATTACATCTAAATTGGGGATGTAACGGTCGGCTATAAGATCTACATAACGTGCAAGATTTCGAGAGGGTGAGTCAACTTCGCCGCCGGTAAATCTTCGCATTCGAGCCTCTTGCTCGGTTTCTACGAAGCGAGTGCCTTCTGAAAATACTCGGGCTGTCGTATTATTAATGACTCCATTAATCCCCTTGATGTTTCCAATCATATCATTATTTAACACTCCTTTTATGTCCCATTCATTTGCTATAGCATAGTCAGCTAAAATCTTACCACCCAGTAAGCCTTGTTCTTCTCCAGATAGACCTGTATATATGATGGAAGATGGAAATTGATACTTAGAAAGAATTCGGGCTGCTTCTATGGCCCCTGCCATTCCAGAAGCATTATCATTGGCTCCTGGCGAATCAGAGGTTCCATCATTGGGATCTGAAACTCTAGAATCAATATCACCACTCATTACTACGAATCTATTGGGATCAGCATAACCTCGTTGAATTGCCACCACATTCACGACATTGGTCGCCTCTGGCACTCTTCTTTGCTGTTCTACGACTCCTGAAACATAAAAAACCTCTAAGCATCTATCGCAATCATCTGATATTTTTTCAAACTCAGCTTTAATCCAACGTCGAGCTGCGCCAATGCCTCGGGTGTCCGAAACAGTATCCGATAAGGTGTGACGTGTCCCGAAACCAGCCAATTGGTGGATATAATATTTTAATTGATCGGCTGAAGCTGCTACGCCAATGGCATGAAGCTCCTCTGGAGTCCAAGACTTTGAATAACTTGTATTCTCTGAAGAGTCTTGAGCCCAAGTAAAGCTAGAGCTTAACAGGATAATGAGTATAAAACTGTAGAGTAAACTAAATAAGGTATTATGACGAAGGTGGGCTATCTGTTGATTCATGGTTGGATGATACTGTAGGGTTTTTGATTTGTTGCAGCTGAATTTTTTCAAAATAGGCCTTTAATTGCTTTTGAAATAGTTTTTGAGCTTTTTGTCCTGCTTTTTGCCCTAAATGAGCACCCAAAGCACTGAAAAATAGTATTATTACGACATATATTAAAAGAGTGGCTAAAGGCCAACCGGTATCATAGATACTGATCCAAAATAAGGGAAGTCCTCCAATCAAGACTGCAAAAACCCAAGGCATTTTTGAAGGTCCATCTAGTTGCCGCATATACCGGCGTGAACTTATCCGTATCATATTAAAATAAACCAAACCAAGACCAAGAAATATACCAATACTGTGTAATATTGATTTTAGTATATATGGAAATAATTCAGATGAGAAAATGGTAAAAGCTCCTGAAACCACCAATAAACTAGAGATATAGAAAGCAATTCTTGGGAAATGTTCACTATCAATTATTTGGTTAACCATTCTTCTGGATTCAAATTGGTGTTATTTTTTCGAACGGCGAAAAAGATGCTTTTCCCCATTTCCGATTCTACTGTGCCAGCACGACCAACGGGACTTCCTGCCCGTAAAATGGTTGAACTATTAACATAAATTTCACTTAAATTTCCATATACGGTATAGTATGAGCCATGCTTAACAAATACCACATTACCATATCCTGGTAAAGGTTGAATAGCAAACACATAGCCATCAGAAACTACTCGAACTTCTTCTCTTGCACGCGTTACTATATTTATTCCTGGGTGTTCTGTTCTAGTTCCGTACAAGGGGTTTCTGGTAATGCCAAATTTCTTTGATACAGTGGTAGATTTTACAGGCCAGGGTAGTTGACCTTTAGACACAGAAAAATTCTGCTCATATGCATTTAAGGTTTCATCTGAAACATAGGAGGCTCGAGTAGGGGTAGAGTATTTTGCCACCTCTTCTGCTCTTCTTGCAGCATCTGCAATGGTGCGTGCTTCTTCTAGACGTCTTAGTCGTTCATTCTCAAGTTCACGTATTCTATCTTCCTCTGCTATGAGGGTTGAGAATTCATTTTCAAGATTTTCTTTTTGAACTTGAACTTGTCTAAGCTCATTCAGCAGGGTAGAACTCTCTGCTTTAAGTCGTTGGGCACTTCTTAGCTGTAGATTTCGTTGGTAATCAAGTTTTATTTTTTCTCTCTCAATTTCGTTTATAACTAGGCTGTTCTTTTTTATACTGCTTTCTAAATCAACTTGTATANCANTAAGTTCTTGCTGTTTAGCGACGATTTCATCTNTTTTANTTCGTTTAAAATCTTCTAGTTTATTCAAGTAATAAGCACGTCTAATCATCTGATTAACAGACTTTGAACTGGCTAACAATTCAATGGAATTAAGTCGCCCGTTTATATATGTATAGCGCATTATCTCCCGGTAATTATCCAAGGATTTTTGTAATTCCTTCTCCCNTAACTGTATTTGATCTTTTATTAGATTTACTTCTTCTACAATCTGGTATTGTTCCCCTTCAAGGCTTCTAATTTTATTGTCTTGAAGAGCAATCATCTTATTTAGCTGTTCGTATTGCTGAAAGATCTTGCTGTATTCGTTTTCGTTAGCATTTATTTGTTGTTCAAATTCTCTAATTCGCTTAGATAATTCCTCAATTTCAGATCGTGTTTCGTTCTGTTTGTCTAGTATAGCGTTTCTTCGCTCTTGATAGGTTTGAGCAGAGAGCTCATCAGGTCCTAGAATGCCCAATATCATGAAGCCAAAGAGGTATAGTATAGTAACTAAGGTCAATAAGCCAAAGCGAGATTCCTTGGTACAATATGGTGCAGAAGTACTAATCAACTTATTGGTTCTGGGTGTAATTGTTGGGAATGGTTACCAGTGGAGGTATAATGGATTGGTTGAATTGTAGTTCAACAAGTTGTATAAATAATTGTGATTTACGTGTTTCATTCTTAATACTAAATGTACGGGCAATTGGAGAATTTTTATAGTTCTTTCTCCCATTCACTTGAAGTTTCCAAACTTCGCTGATGCTTNCTCGGGAAGATTTATTATTATAGATCTTNGAAAGTGCGAAGGTCTCTAGTTCCAGAAAAACATAACCAAGGTCTGGTATGGTTAAACGTACATCTTTGGTGGACTGATGTACCTGTTGAGTTTGTAAAATCCAATGCTCATAATGTATGAGTTCGTATAATCGGATGGGGGGTATTAGGCCTGAAGCACTCAAANGAGGAGTATTTTTGTGCCATCTAATTACTTGTGACTCAATTCTGTCTAAAAATAACACTGAGTCTACATCTATCTGTATGGTTGCCACAGGAATACCGATACGATTTTTAAGCTCGTAGACTTCTCTGTCTTGACTAACATAATATTCAAAACTAAGCCGTTCACTTTGTCCTGGAGCACTGAACAATAATTTACCCTTGCCGAAAAATGATCTTGGGGGAGACTGTATTTCTAGCTGGCCGTATATTTCGGTTAAGGGTATGTTTGAAAAGGTATACAGTTGGTCACTTGATGAACGAAACATAAAGTCACTACTACCACAACCTATAAATAATATNATACTTATGGANAAATATACCCCGAACAGGATTGAATGTTTATACCATTTATTCATGGTCTCCTGATAATTTTTGCTGTATTCGTTGGGTTGNTCCACCTAATTCGAGGGCTTTTACCCACCAAATTACTGCTTCATCTGATTCACTGAATAAATGATATATATCTCCCTTTATTTCTAATAAAGTGGCATCTTCTGGTTTAATTGAAAGGGCTTGATCAATTTTCGANTCAGCCTCGGCTCTGTTGTTTCTATATCGTGCTTTAAAATAGGCTAAGCTAGCCCAAGCATAGGCATTATCAGGGGCATAACGAAGTGCATAGCTTAGTGAATGCTCAGCGGGTTCAAGGTCTCCAGCCTCGGCTTGCAGTTCACCGAGTTGCTGGTACCATTCTGATTTTTGGNAACGCGGCCCAGGACTACGAATAGCTTGTTCGAACCATTTCTTTGCTGCGTTTTGGTTATCTAATTCNAGTTCTATCCANCCTAATNCGCTTAANATTTCTCCTTGCTCAGGAAAAAGTTNATTCCACTCTAAGACTAAAGNTTTCCGGTTAATTAATCCTATNTCACTATCATNNAACTTGNGCAACCACNCNATNGCCTCNTNGGGATTATTTGGGGTCNTATTTTGTTGAAGNTTTTGAAAAAGNAANNNNCTTTCANNTTTATCTGNTGCAGGTTTATATTTATCAGCATCATTTAANGTTGCTTCAGTAAATNTAGAGTTATCAGANATTTCTTCATNATCTNTCTTGGNAGCAAGCTTNCTTATTCCTTGCTCATAGGGNAATAAATANTGNATTTCGCTGGNAACAGTTTCCATTGAGTCGGGTATACCTAGCAGTTCAAAATTTTTATAGAGCNGTCTATACCAGTCTTTATGTATTTGGCTGAAGGGCTGGATAGGTAGTTTATTAGGTTGAGACATTCTTGGGGAATGCAGGGTAGCTGCTCTTTGTAGAGGTTTCAATATGCGCTCACGAATCACCTCATTCGCATCCGCTAAAAAGCTCATTTTTTGATGCATATCTACCAATAAAGTCAGTGCAGCCCAATGATATTTATGTTGACTTAGAATTAATTCTAATTCTTTTACAGCTGCTT
Organism: Balneola sp.; assembly: GCA_002720745.1. Taxonomy (GTDB): domain Bacteria; phylum Bacteroidota; class Rhodothermia; order Balneolales; family Balneolaceae; genus UBA1275. The sequence continues at coordinate 22,222 of PBJO01000001.1, read as the reverse complement.
GATAGTATCCCTTGGCATACAAAATTTGGGCTAATTGAATTTTATACCATGGATTCATAGGTTCTTTTATTAGGCTATTTTCTGNATAAAAAAGAGCGTTATCATAATCATTAAGAAGAAAATATATATTAGCTATGGCATGGGTAATACCACTTTGATTACGATCAAGTTCCTTTGCTTGTAGGAGAAGAGTCAAGCCCTCCTCCAAAGAAGTATTATTGACGGCGAGCAAGCCCTCTAAAAATAATTTCTGCACTTGTGTACTAATTTGTTCAGGTGAATTATGTGAAAATAGACCTTCAATGGAACCATCTTGCGCAGGAATTTGTGCATTAACTCCTTGATAAAGATTAACTAGCAGAATAATTAGGATAGATATGANAGGGTTAATGCGCAATAGTAACAGCTACTTAAATAGTTTANTATNGAGGTTTAAAAAAAAGATATAACGGAATTGTAATTAAAATATCAAAAAGCGTACTTTTTAGTTATGCTAATCTTTAAAGTATATCGACCAATTCCAATTCCGGTAAGTCCGGTANGGCCTATCTNTCGGCGACGGCGGTAATTGCCATTANTCNGAGCGTATTTANTTTCAACGCTCATTNTTCNGCAACTATACTTTCACTCTCATTTTTCACTCTTTTATACTNNCTTATGATANTCACTCTACATTATTGTACATCTNCGCATTATCCNTATGCGGGAGCTATTTGTGAACTTATAGAAATAGCGGCTAAACAACGTGGAACCGGTATCGCTAAGCGAGAGCCAGAATACATTAAAACCAAAATGGCCAATGGAAATGCCGTAATTGCCCTAGATGGAGAACANTTGGCAGGTTTTTGCTATATAGAGGTGTGGGAGAACAAAAAATATGTGGCTAATTCAGGTCTTATNGTACATNCNGAGTATAGAGGACTGGGTTTGGCAAAACAAATCAAAGCTAAAGCCTTTNAATTATCGAAGAAGAAATANCCNGAGGCGAAGCTATTTGGAATTACNACCTCTCTTCCCGTAATGAAAATAAATTCAAACCTTGGNTATAAGCCGGTGACCTTTTCTGAGNTAACTAATGATACTACATTTTGGAAAGGCTGCCAGAGCTGCCCAAATTATGATATATTAAGAAGGAATAATCGCAGTAACTGNTTATGTACCGGTATGTTGTATGACCCCAAANAACCTAATACCCAATCGGAAGAGAAAAAAAANCAGAATCTAGAAACATTTTACAGGTGGGTTCGCCTAAAGAAGCAGTCATTTCNTAAAGTCATAAAACCNTCCAAGCAATTAAGATCATGAAAAAAGTAGTATTAGCCTTTAGTGGTGGTTTAGATACCAGTTATTGTGCNATTTATTTAGCAAAAAATCTTGGATACGAAGTGCATTCTGTAGCGGTAAATGCCGGTGGATTCGATGCATACGAAGTAGACGATTTAGCTGCTAAAGCGGNTGAATTAGGCATTAAGCATCATCTTTGTTTGAATGTGGAGCAGAAATTTTACAATCATGGGATTCGTTATTTACTCTTTGGAAATGTGTTAAAGAACCAAACTTATCCTTTAAGTGTTAGTGCTGAGAGGGTGTTTCAAGCGATTGCTATAGCCGAATATGCAAAAAACATTGGAGCAGATGCTATCGCCCATGGGTCTACAGGTGCTGGAAATGATCAGGTTCGGTTCGATCTGGTTTTTCAAATTATGGCTCCTGAGATGGAGATCATTACTCCTATTCGTGATCAACGGTTAAGTCGTGAAGAAGAGGTGGATTATCTCAAAGAACATGGAATTGAAAAATCATGGGAGCGTGCCAAATATTCGATTAATAAAGGACTTTGGGGAACCTCAATCGGAGGGGCTGAAACCTTAACCTCTCATTTATCACTACCTGAATTTGCTTGGCCAAGCCCAATCACTAAAACTGAAACAAATAGAATTGAAATAGAATTTGAACAAGGCGAACCAGTTGGGCTNAATGGAGAGCNCATGGATCCTATTGATCTTATNAAAGAANTAGACACCATAGCTTCNTCCTNTGGAATTGGTCGAAATCATCATGTGGGAGATACAATTATTGGTATCAAAGGGCGTGTAGGTTTCGAGTCGGCCGCGCCTATGGTGTTAATAGAATCTCATCGTGCCTTAGAGAAGCATTGTCTGGCTAAATGGCAGTTGTATTGGAAAGACCAGATGGGTGAATGGTACGGTATGATGATGCACGAAGGCCAGTATTTAGATCCTGTGATGCGAGACATTGAACAATTTTTATNGTCAACTCAGAGGCGTGTGAGTGGGAAAGTGTTTGTNCGANTGCATCCNGGATATTTAGATGTACAGGGTATAGAATCTCCTTTTGATTTACTGCAGTCCGAAGCAGGGCAGTATGGTGAAATGAATCAAAGGTGGACAGCAGAAGAAGTAAAAGGGTTTACTAAAATAATCTCCAATTCAACCCACATATACAATAGTATGGAGAAGGCGAATAACACGGCGGAAAAATCGGATAACAATCTAAATGACGCACATGATGAAAGGAGTGCATAAATGAATAGTCCAACCGAAGAAAAAACTGATTTAGTCGAGCTAGATTCGACTGCTATACATGTCGGTATAATTGGNGGCGCTGGCTATACCGCAGGTGAATTGATTCGATTGTTATCTACTCATCCCAATGTAGATTCATTATTTGTTCAAAGCAAAAGTCATGCTGGGCAACATTTATGTAAGGCTCATCCCGATTTAATTGGTGAGCTTTCCGGTAAATTTGTTCAGAAATTACCAGATACCTGTAAAGTAGTATTCTTGTGTTCAGGTCATGGAAAAACTCAAGAGGTGTTCGAGCTAGGCTGGATACCAACCCGAGCTAAGGTCATTGATTTAAGCGGAGATGCGCGGTGGGAACTGACCCAAGAAAAGTATAGTGAACGACATCTGTGTTGCGGNAAGAAATTTATATATGGTCTAGCTGAACTTCAACCCAGTATTATTCGAAAAGCTCATTTTGTAGCAAATCCAGGCTGTTTTGCTACAGCAATTCAGTTGGCTTTATTACCCTTGGCNAATCAGGAGAAACTGCACGAAGAAGTCCATGTCAGCGCTATAACTGGAAGTACTGGTGCAGGTGCTCATCTTAGTTCTACTACCCATTACTCTTGGCGTTCCAATAATGCTTCGGTATACAAAGCATTCACTCACCAGCATTTAGGTGAGATCAGGGCTAGTATATCCAGCCTACAATCAAAGGTTCCGAAAATACATTTTATCCCTATGAGGGGAGCCTTTACTCGTGGTATATTGGCTGTTTGTTATCAAAAAATAGATGCACCAGAACAGGAAATTAAAAAGTGGTTTCATGCATATTATTCGGAGGCACCTTTTATACACCTATCTGAAGAATCTATAAGCGTAAAACAAGTTATTAATACCAATAAAGCCCTTATTCACCTTGAAAAAGTGGAAAATCAGGTATTAGTCACGGTAGCTATTGATAATTTGTTAAAAGGAGCTTCGGGTCAAGCTGTTCAAAACATGAATATTATGATGGGATGGGACCAACGAATGGGGCTTACACTTAAACCCAGTATATTTTAACCAGTTTCTTATGAGTATATTTCCAGTTTATTCGGTATTTGATGTTGAACCAATAAGCGCCGAGGGGGCTTGGGTGATGGATGCTAATGGTCAGCAATACCTCGATTTTTATGGGGGCCACGCAGTCATCTCCATTGGTCACAGACATCCTCATTATATAAAACGAATAAAAGACCAAATGGATCGGATTTCTTTTTATTCCAATTCAGTACCCATATCCATACAACATGAATTGGATCAAAAACTAGGGGAAATGTGCTGCTATCATGATTTCCAGTTGTTCTTGTGTAATTCTGGAGCTGAGGCTGTTGAAAATGCGTTTAAAGTAGCCTCATCCGTTAATAGGCGTAGCAAAATTTTAACCTTTAGTAAAGCTTTTCATGGGCGTACCTCTTTGGCAGTAGCGGCAACAGATAACCCAAAATTGGTTTTCCCTGTCAACGAAAGAGCTGAAATTATTCGTTGTGAATTAGGAAACCGTGAGGAGGTAGCTGCGCATCTAGCCACAAAGCAGGTATGTTGTGTAATCATCGAAGGGATACAAGGTGTGGGTGGTATTGTCGAATCTTCGGATGATTTTTTACGGTTTTTACGAAAAGAATGTACAAACACAGGAACTCAATTGATACTGGATGAAGTGCAATCAGGTTTTGGGCGCACTGGTTATTTTTTTGCTCATCAATATTCGGGCATCCGTCCAGATGTTATTACGATGGCTAAAGGTATGGGAAATGGTTTTCCCGTTGGTGGCATATTGATAGCTCCAGAAATTGAGGCTATCCCAGGTATGCTAGGTACCACCTATGGAGGTAACCATTTGGCCTGTGCGGCCTCCCTTGCTGTGTTAGAAGTATTGGAATCGGAGAATTTAATGCAACATGCACAAGAAATGGGAGCCTACCTCATAGAGCGCTTGTCTACTAATGTGGCTATTCAAGAAATTCGAGGCAAGGGATTAATGATAGGCCTTGAGTTTTCAGAGCCTGTTGCCGATATGCGCAAAAAAATGTTGTATGAGCAATTTATTTTTACAGGAAGTTCTATGAATCCAAATACTATTCGACTACTTCCACCCCTAAACATCACACAGGCTCAGATAGATTATTTTCTAGACGGGTTAAAACAGGTAATCCAACACTAAGCGTATGAATCATTTTTTTGATGTAAATGATATTGGGTCTGTAAAGCTAGCTTTGGCTAGGGCCCAATCTATTAAAGCTCAACCCAAAAAGGGGTATACTGAAGGAAACCGAAAAAGTATAGGACTATTATTTTTTAATCCCAGTTTACGCACGCGTCTAAGTTCGCAAAGAGCGGCGCAAAATTTGGGGATGGATGTAGTTGTCCTTGATNTTGGTTCAGAAAGTTGGAAACTGGAGTTTTCCGATGGAACCATNATGAATGGAGCCTCTGCAGAACATATCAAAGAGGCAGCNGGNGNAATGGGAGCTTATGTNGACTTTTTAGCTATACGTGCCTTTGCATCGCTTGAAGATCGAGATCTGGATTATGCNGAACCCGTTCTGACCTCCTTTATGAAATATGCTGGCGTACCTATTATTAACATGGAGTCTTCCACTGGACACCCTTTGCAAGCTTTTGCCGACTTAATCACGATTGATGAGTTCAAAAAAACTGAGCGCCCTAAGGTGGTACTAAGTTGGGCACCGCACCCATGCGCTTTACCCCACGCNGTGGCTAATTCCTTTGCCCAATGGATGAATAGAGCCCCAGTAGATCTAATAATTACCCATCCTGAGGGATATGAATTGGACCCGAAATTTGTTGGATCTGCGCGGGTTGAGACGAACCAGTTCTTAGCGTTTGAGGGGGCAGATTTCATTTATGCCAAAAATTGGTCCAGTTATAATCACTACGGACAGGTGTTACATCAGGATTTTGCATGGATGATAAATCAGGGTAAAATGGATCTAACTAATCAAGCTTATTTTATGCATTGCCTACCCGTGCGTAGAAATGTGATTGTGAGTGATCAGATTATTGATAGTCCAAATAGTTTGGTTATTCAGCAAGCGGCGAACCGNGTAGTCTCCATGCAAACGGTGCTTNCCATGCTCCTTGAACANAAGGGNAGNAAGTNATAAAACNTATGAATACTAAAGATTTCCATACTAAACAGCTAACAAANACCATTTTTNTANTCAAAATAGGAGGAAAAGTAGCTGAAGATGAACAACAACAATGCAGTATATTAGATGGTTTGGCTAGGCTAAAACAGCCTGTAATATTAGTGCATGGAGGGGGTACGCAAGCGACCANTATGGCAGAAGCACTTGGNGTTAAGAGCCANATGGTTGATGGGCGGAGAGTTACTGACACNGCTATGTTGGATATTGCNATTATGATGTATGGCGGGCTCATTAATAAAAAAATGGTGGCTCAATTAGAATCACGAGGGCAAAAGGCATTGGGGTTGACAGGCGCAGATATGGGGATTATTCGCTCGGTGAAGAGGCCGCCGCACCCTATAGATTTTGGATGGGTAGGGGATATTGAATGGATCAATACCGAGGAACTAATAGTCTTACTAGAAAGAGGAATTATACCNGTATTGGCTCCTTTGAGTTCTGANGGATCTGGNCAGTTGTTAAACACGAATGCCGACAGCATCGCAGCGCATGTTGCAATTGCNTTGGCTGAAAATAGCTCTTTTCAGGTCAATTTGAATTTATGTTTTGATTTAGAAGGAGTNATGATAGATGGGAAGTTATGTGAGGTATTTAACCCGCAAGATTTTATGTTGGCCAAAAAAGATGGACAGGTGAGCGGAGGGATGATTCCAAAGTTAGATCTAGGTTTTAGAGCCGTTAAGGCAGGAGTCAGGCACGTTCGTATTGTNCATCCAAAAGATTTGTACACTNAACACATGGGGACTTATTTGCGACTAGACTAGGGCCGGAATNATTAGTGACTGNTCAAATGCTTTTGAGCACCCAAAACTCACANTTATGAACTCAAATACTCACTCAATTGACGAATGGAAGACACTTGCAGAGCAGACAATGGATTTGTTGAAACAGTTAATTACCACTAAATCTTACAGTGGACAAGAACAGGAATCAGCGTTGATAATAGAAAAAAATCTGAAGTTCCATGGATTTGAAGTTGAACGCATTCAGAATAATGTATTGGCACGTGGTAAACATTGGGAAGATGGAGCGCCGGTTCTTCTACTCAATTCACATCATGATACGGTTCGAGTCACATCTAATTGGGATACAGATCCATTTGAACCGGTTGAATTGGATGGAAAATTACTCGGATTGGGTAGCAATGATGCGGGAGCTTCTCTGGTCTGTTTATTGTATATATTTTATTGGCTTAACGAACGCGATCAATCGTTTAATCTCCTTTTTTTAGCTTCTGCTGAAGAGGAAAATTCCGGNNTAAATGGGGTGCCAATCACCTTGGAGGCAATGGGAGTGGTGGATCTAGCGGTGGTTGGCGAACCTACTTCTATGGAATTNGCTGTNACAGAANGAGGATTAATTGTATTGGATGTAACTATATTGGGCGAATCTGGACATGCGGCTAGGGGGGANGGAGTNAATGCACTTTATAAGGCGGTGGATGCAATAGAATGGTTTAGAAGCTATGAATTTGAACAGGTTTCTGAACAGATCGGAAAAGTCAGAATGAATGTGACGCAAATAGAAGCGGGAACACAGCACAATGTAGTTCCTGACAATTGCCGTTTTGTGGTGGANGTCCGACCTAATGACTGTTACACCAATACTGAAATAGTGAATATTATTCGTGAACATATAGATGGGCATGTGGAGCCCAGATCGCTCCATTTAAATTCTTCTGGAATAGCGGATCATCATCCAGTTGTGCTGAAAGCAAAAGAGCTTGGCGTGCCGAGAGTTTCCTCAAAAACAATGTCGGATCAGGCCCAAATGCCGTTTCCTAGTGTTAAAATAGGCCCTGGTAACACCCATCGCTCACATACTCCGAATGAATTCATTTATATTCATGAAATTCTAGGCGGTCTAATGGGCTATGCTCAATTACTGAATGGCTTAGAAATTCCCCATTGGAACCCTGGATAAAAAACATACGGTGAGAATTGAACCCATTACATTATCAAGACAAAATAAATAGATACGAATATGGCTAAAAAATTATGGGACAAAGGTCTCCCTATCGATGATAAAATAGAAGCGTTTACCATTGGCAAAGACAATGAATGGGACTTACGTCTTGCTCCTTACGATGTGCAAGGAAGTATCGCGCATGTGAAGATGCTTGCAAAAGTGGGTCTATTATCTAAGCAGGAATGCGGCGCTTTAGTAGCGGAATTAGAACGAATATTGAAAGAAGATATCGAAACAGGTCAATTCGTTATAAATGATGGGGTAGAAGATATTCATTCTCAAATTGAATTTATGTTAACGGAGAAATTAGGGTCGTTGGGAAAGAAAATTCACGCGGGTAGGTCAAGNAATGATCAAGTTCTAGTTGATTTAAAACTGTATTTTCGGGACGAAATAGTGAATCTGACGGCGCAAATAAAGGCTCTGTTTAAAGCTCTTTTAGCGCAGAGTGAGAGGTATAAAGAGGTGCTACTGCCTGGCTATACTCATACGCAGGCGGCAATGCCGTCCAGCTTTGGATTATGGTTTGGGGCCTATGCCGAAGCTTTAGTAGATGATACGCATCACCTCTATGCGAGCTATAACATAGCCAATCAAAATCCATTGGGTTCTGCCGCTGGTTATGGCTCTTCCTTTCCGCTAGATAGAGATTATACCACCGAATTGCTGGAGTTTAAGGGAATGAATGTGAATGTTGTATATGCGCAAATGGGGCGAGGTAAAGTAGAGCAGAGTGTTAGTTTTGCATTGGCTGCGCTGGCCCAAACCATCAACAAATTGTCTTCCGATATTTGCCTGTATAACAGTGGTAATTTTGGCTTTATCACCCTGCCTGATGAATTGACTACCGGTAGTAGTATTATGCCGCATAAAAAAAATCCGGATGTGTTTGAATTAATGAGGGCTAAAAGTGCGGTAATAAGGGCACTCCCGGTATCAATTGCACATCTCACTGGAAATTTAACTTCAGGCTACCACCGTGATTTTCAATTATTGAAAGATCTTATCTTCCCTGCATTCGATGAGGTAAAAGCCATGCTGAATATGTGTATCTACGCAATTCCCAAAATAAAGCCGGTGCAAAATTTGCTAGATGGATCACAGTACGATGTTTTGTTTTCTGTTGAGCGAGTTAACGACTTAGTCATGTCTGGCTTAAGTTTTAGAGATGCCTATATTCAAGTGGGTAAAGAACTGGATGATGGAAGCTTTATACCGCCAAAAGATCTAAATCACAGCCTTGTTGGTAGTTTGGGAAATTTGGAGAATAATCGAATTGAAAAGAATATGAAAGAAGTGATGCAATTATTTGTATTGTAGAACTAACCAGGTTAGACTTAGGTGATATATATTTTAGTAGCATTTGGTACTTTGTTTTTCATTCATTGGTATTTTTTAAATGAATATTAAATTTAGAACTAGCTTATGAATCATTGCGCCTAGTATCCCAGGTGGATATTTATAATTACGACGCAGCAATTAATAAAAATAAATGTAAAGTCATTTGATAAGGCAGATATCGATATAAAGCTGAAGTTAATTATTACTAAAGTAGTAATAGGCTCTTGAGTGAATATCAAAAGAAACGGTCCAGAAGAGCTTTGGCTTGCTTTACATAGTTTCCACCAAATAATATAGCATGTACAAGTAGAGGGTAGAGTTGACATAGTTTTTGTCGTTCTTTCCAGCCAGATTGCAAAGGATACTCAGTTTGATACCCATCATAGAAAGCTGGGGTGAATCCACCAAATAACCTAGTCATAGCAAGGTCCATTTCTCTATGCCCGTAATATATGGCTGGATCATAAATAGCGGCAGGTCCCTGTTTAGTAAAAAGATAATTACCGGACCACAGATCTCCGTGTAAGAGTGCGGGTGGTTCATCTGGAAAAATGACATAGGTATAATTAAATACTCGCTCAAAAATACTACAATACCTATTATTGAGTAACCCTTTATCTACGGCCTGCTTAGTTAACGGCTCAATTCGTTCTCTAAAAAAAAACTCCAACCAATCGGCATGATAGCGATTTGTTTGGTTGATAGATCCAATGTAATTATCCTCAGAAAAACCAAATAATTCGTTGCTATTCTTATGTAACTTGGCAATATCCACTCCAAATTGGAAATCATTACCCCATGTTTCTTCTTCAAGGTATTCCAGTAATAAATAGGTATTATTATGTGAAATGACTTCAGGTATTACCAAAGAAGTGTCTGCAGAGCGCAATGTATTCAATCCTTTTACTTCTTGAGTAAATATCGAATTCATGGTATAAAGTTCCTCTTTGTGAAACTTCAGAAAAAAGGCTTGTCCATCTTCTAGTTCAATTTTATAAGCCTCTGAAATATCCCCACCCTTTATTAAAGTAGCTTTTACAATCGGTGCAAATAATACTGTTTCGATCTCAGATCTTATAGAATCTGGGATGAGGTAAGCACTCATATCTAATTAGTTTAATAATTCTTTTAAAATACTATTTTTTACAAGTGTAAAATCTTGATCGCTTGTTATTCGTACCAACTGAGTTGAGGCAAATATGGAACTTAAAATTCTGAGGGCAGTGGTTCGAGTATTTTGGGTTTCTCGGAACTGCCCTAGGTCCATACCCTCTTGAATTAGTTCAGTTAGCCACTCAATGACCAACTCAGTAAACTCTTGAACTTCAGTCTGTATATTAGGCCCTAAAGAGTACCAATCCGTTGCAAAAGCGCTAATTATATCTACTTTTTCACTAAGATGAATCGAATGATAAAAATTTAAAAATGTTTTTAGCCTGTCTTTGGGTTCTTTAGTGGCCATTTTTTGGCTAAAACGGTCAAATATATCCTTATGCCACTGAGCAATTGCGAATGCTAGATCTTGTTTCGAAGGAAAATGATAATGAACAGCTGCATTTCTTATTTGCAATGGCTTAGAAATATCGGCATAACTAAAGGCATTAAAGCCCTGCCTGCGCAATAAATCATCTCCTAATTGAATTATTTTTTCTCTGGTGGAAGTAGACATATATATTAGTAAGTAAGTAAGTATATATTATGAAAATTTTCGACGTTTATGAAATACTAGACAACACAGATAAATTACTTATTTACTAATAAGTTTGCAAAAATTATTCGTTGACCAAGTAAGGTGAAAGCTGTTTAAGAAGTTCCTCACTAGAGCGCATTAGTATGGTAAATACATTTTCAAAACCATTTATTCCACCATAATACGGATCTGGGACATCTTCGTTAGATCCAATTGGATCAAAACTACGCATCAGTTCAACTTGAGAATTCGTTATACCTGACTTTAATTTCATAATATTAGTATAATTACTTGAATCCATGGCTAAAATAAGATCGAATTTGTAAAAATCTTTGGAATTGAATTGACGAGCTCGGGAAAGAAGAGATACTCCGTGAGATTCAGCTATTCTACGGGAGATAGCGTTAGCTTTCTCTCCAACATGATAGGCACTAGTACCTGCCGAATCAATATAGAAAAAGGTATTAAGGTCACATTCCGTAACTTTTTGTTGAAATATACCTTCAGCTGTTGGGCTTCGACATATATTGCCTAAGCAAACAAAACAAATTCGATAAGGTTTTTTTTTGGTGATATTTCTGTTGGGATGGAATTCCATAGCTGTGTTAGAATTAAAGTTAAATAAAATAGTGAACGAATAAGGATGGTTGTTACTAACAGATAAAGAAGATAATATCCTTTTTAGACGAACGAAAAGAGCAATAAAATCTCAGCATTTGGCGTAGATTGCTTATATTATTACTTCTTTAGGAGTACGAAACCGAAGATCCTATATGTCACCATCCTTTAAAGAAATAAAAAGTCTAAACTATCCAATTGCTGAAATGGACATTCTAAAAGAATGGAAAGAAAAGCAAGTTTTTAAAAAAAGTATCAGCAGTCGGAGTGAAGGAATTCCGTTTAATTTTTATGAGGGTCCACCTACTGCCAATGGTAAACCAGGTATCCACCATGTTATGGCGCGGACTGTTAAGGATTTATTTTGTCGATACAAAACATTAAAAGGTTATAAAGTTGAACGAAAAGCTGGTTGGGATACACATGGGTTACCCGTAGAAATAGAGGTTGAAAAAGCCCTTGGCCTAACAGGAAAATCTCAGGTAGAGGAATATGGACTTGCCAAATACAATGCGGAATGCAAATCAAGTGTATTAAAGTATAAAGATTTATGGGATCAATTAACCGATCGAATGGGCTATTGGGTAGATCAAGAAAATCCATATATCACTTTTGAAAATGATTATATAGAGTCTATTTGGTGGTCGCTCAGCGAACTATACAAAAAAGGACTATTGTATAAAGGATATAAAATACAATGGTATTCACCAGGTAATGGTACGGTTCTTTCTTCTCATGAGGTCAGTTTAGGGTACAAAAATACCCAAGATCCTAGTATCTATGTTATGTTTCGGAAACCAGAGGAGGAAAATACTTACTACTTAGCATGGACTACTACCCCTTGGACAACAATTTCAAATATGGCTTTAACTATCAATCCTAAACTAGATTATGTTAAACTAGCTCATGATCACAATAATTACATTGTTGCTAAAGATTGTGTTGAGCGAGTATTTGGTGAAGAAGTTATTATTATGGAAGAGTTTAAAGGAAAAGAGTTATTGGGCAATAAATATTTACCAATTTTTGATTACGCCCTACAAGACTATGATATTGAACAGGCTTGGAAGATTATCCCAGCAAGTTACGTAACCATCGATAATGGCACAGGCATAGTACACACTGCCCCAGCGTATGGTGCGGACGATTATGATGCCTGTGCTAAAGCACAGATACCTTTGTTTAACCCAATTGATCGAGATGGGTGCTTCACAGATCAGGTTCCAGAATTTAAGGGACAATGGTTCAAAGAGGCCGACAAAGGGATTGTCAAAGCTATTAAAGAGAAAGGGCATATGTTTCGTCATGAGACGTATGAACATAATTACCCATTCGACTGGCGTAAAGGTACACCATTGATGAGTTACCCTGTTGAATCTTGGTTCATCAAAACAACTGCTGTAAAAGATCGTATGGTTGACCTTAATAAAACTATCAATTGGAAACCAAGTAGTACAGGTACTGGAAGATTTGGGACATGGTTAGAAAATAATGTGGATTGGGCTATATCAAGGCAAAGGTATTGGGGTACGCCTCTACCTATATGGCAGAGCGACAAAAATCCAGATGTGTTCGAATGTATTGGTAGTTTGTCTGAGCTAAAAATGAAGGCTGGAATACCAGAGGATACCAAAATTGATCTACATCGCCCATATATTGATGAACTAACCTGGCCGGCACCAGGTGGTGGGACTATGCGACGCGTACCTGATTTGTTAGATGTATGGTTTGATTCTGGATCAATGCCTTTTGCACAATGGCATTATCCAATGGAAACACAGGCAAATTTTAAAGATCGTTTTCCTGCCGATTTTATAGCTGAGGGTGTAGATCAAACCCGTGGCTGGTTTTATACTTTACACGCTTTAGGAACCATGCTTTTTGATCAGGTTGCTTATAAAAATGTGGTATCAAATGGTCTTGTACTCGATAAGAATGGTGAGAAGATGAGTAAGTCTAAGGGTAATACAGTTGATCCATTCGAAATTTTAAAAACCTATGGTGCCGATGTAACTCGTTGGTATATGATGAGTAATTCTTCCCCTTGGGATAACTTGAAATTTAGCGAGGATGGACTGAAGGAAACACAGCGAAAATTCTTTAATACAATAGTGAATACTTACTCATTTTTTGCCATTTATGCAAATATTGATGGGTATAACGCCAACACTTCTCATATTCCTGTGCCTGATAGATCAGAGATAGATCGATGGATTATTTCACGACTTAATACTACGATTAAACAGGTAGAAGAATACTTAGACGCGTATGAACCAACAAGAGCAGCTCGAGAAATGGAGACTTTTGTAGAAGAACTAAGCAACTGGTATGTTCGCAGAAATAGACGTCGTTTTTGGAAATCAGGAACTACAATGGACAAAACAGCTGCTTATCAAACACTGCATGAGTGTCTATTGAGTATGAGTCAGTTAATGAGCCCTATCGCCCCATTTATTAGTGAATGGTTATACCAGCGGTTAACTAAAACCATGCCAGCGTATGAAGAATCTGTTCACTTATCATTCTTCCCAACAGTAGAAGAAACTGCAATTTTGCCTGCTTTAGAATATAAGATGGAACGAGCTAGACTTATTTCAGCAATTGTATTACGTATTCGAAATCAAATTGATTTAAATGTTCGTCAACCATTGGCAAGAATTATTCTACCCATCAAAGATGAATTAGAACGAGATGCGATATTATCAGTGCAGCACATCATTCTAGAAGAAGTAAATGTAAAAGAAATTCAATTTGTTGAAGATGACTCTGGGATTGTCCAAAAATCAGCAAAACCTAATTATCCGCTGTTAGGAAAAAAATTAGGACCTAATATGAAAGCAGTAGCTAGCCAAGTACAGTTATTTAGTACCGATCAGATTACTGAATATGAACGACTAGGTCGGATAACAGTTCGTTTAGTTGATGGTACCCAGATCGTTTTAATAGAAAATGAAATTGATATTATTCGTGCGGGATTAGAAGGTTGGCAAGTGGAAACAGAAGCAGGCCTCAGTGTTGCAGTTGATACTGAACTTAGTGAAGAACTTCAAAAAGAAGGTTTAGCACGAGAATTTGTAAATAGAGTGCAAAATATGCGAAAAGAAGCTAACTTTAGTGTGACTGATCGGATTGTAACCGGAGTACAAGCGAATGAAAGTTTAACTTCTGCTATAAATTATATGACAGAATATATTCAACAAGAAACCCTATCAGAGAGCCTAGAGCTGGAAGAATTAAAGGTTTCAGATTATTTAAAATCATGGGAAATAGGAGATGAAAAATGTATCATCTCTATCCGTAGAACCTAATTAATCGAATAACATGCCAAAAAAAGATACCAACAATGAAACGCGTATCTCTCCGTATACGGATGAAGAATTAGAGTATTTTAGAGGGATAATTCTAAAAAAACGAGAAGCTGCAGAAGAAGAATTTGAAGCTCTTCAGAAAACGCTTAGGGATAATATGGAAAACAGTTCGGATGAATCTGCATATTCTTTCCATATGGCAGATGCTGGTACCGATGCCCAGGAAAGAGAGAAAACCTATATGCTGTTTAACAGAACACGTAAGTTTATTAAATATTTGGACGACGCCATGAAGCGTATAGAAAACAAAACTTATGGGGTTTGTAAAGTTACAGGTAAAAAAATAGCCAAAGGTCGTTTAGAAGCGGTACCTCACACTCAATTGAGTATTGATGCCAAGCTTAAACGACGTTAGATAAGCTCTAAGCTTATTTTTTAAGCCTTTTTGGGCTCGCCATTAAACCTCTTTAGACGATTTGTCAAAATACACGAAAATAAAACTATTCACGCTTTTAACACCTGCTGTTGTAGTAATTGCTTTCGATCAGTACACTAAATGGTTGGTACGCACGTCACCAGAATTACATCGATGGGAAATCATTGAGGGTTGGTTAGAATTTTACTATATCCAAAATTCAGGTATGGCTATGGGTATAGATATACTTCCAACCCATGTGATTAGTATGATTTCTATTACGGCCACTATTGGAATATTTGCATATCTGCTTTGGACGTTAAAACACTCTGGCTTAGGATATCTATTTTTTATGGGCTTGGTTCTAGGTGGGGCATTAGGCAACATAACAGATCGCTTGATTATGGGGTATATCGAGGGTTATGGTGGATTATTAGATGGACACGTAGTGGACTTTATTTATTTCAGTCTCCGAATAAATGATTGGACGGTCTTTCCATATATTTTTAATGTTGCTGACATAGCAATTTCGATTTCAATTATAATCTTGCTCATTTTCGGTAATTATCTATTACCTGAGGAACCACCATCAGGCTCTCAAGACATCATGGAGCAAGAAGGTGCTGCTAAAGAGCAAACTAACTAGACAAAGAAGTACAACCTGCTATTGGAAGGGTACTACTGTTGGATAAGCATTTTTACTAGAATTAACTCTTAGCGTTGAGATAAGGCTTTTTCAGAATGAATGGGGACTTGTTCTACTATTTCTAATCCAAAACTCTTAATACCTATCCGCTTAACTGGATTGTTGGTCAATAAACGGAGTTTTGTAACATCTAGAGCTTGTAAAATCTGCGCACCAATTCCATAATCGCGGGTATCGCCTTTTTTTGGATTGTTATTCATTTCTACTTCTGAATCTTTTAAAGGCCCTTCTTGCATCTCTTTTAGCGTTTGTAATTGGTTCATTAAAATAGATCCTCGTTGATTTCGATTCATATACAATACAACGCCCTGCCCCTCTTCCTCTACCTGCGCCATAGCACTGTGAAGTACATCGCCGGACTGTTTATTCCGACTACCAAATATGTCGCCAATTAGATCGGATGAATGAACTCGGGTTAGTATAGGTTCACCCACATCCCAAGTACCTTTGGTTAGTGCTAAATGTATATCTCCAGTCATGGATTCTTGAAAGGCATGAAGTGTAAAATCACCGTATACCGTAGGCATTTCCATTTGCATTACCTCATGAACCAAACTTTCGGTTTTATTTCGATAGGCGATCAAATCTTTTATTGTAATGAATGTCAAACCATAATCTTTTGCCATTTTAGCTAACTCAGGCACTCGTGCCATTTCCCCATTCTCTCGCATTATTTCGCAAATAATTCCAACAGGTTTTAAGCCCGCTAATTTAGCTAAATCCAAAGCGGCTTCGGTATGTCCTGCTCTTCTTAAAACCCCACCTTCAACTCCAAGAAGTGGGAAAATATGACCTGGTCGCCGAAAGTCAGTAGCTTTAGAATCAGAATTGGTTAGCTCTCGAATAGTATTGGCTCTATCTGCTGCAGAAATACCAGTAGTAGTTAATTTTTTATGGTCAATCGAAATAGTGAAATTAGCCTCGTCTGGGTCTGCGCCATCGACTACCATATGGTTAAGTTTAAAGCGTCTTGCTATTTCCTTATTCACAGGTGCACATACTAATCCTCGGCCATGGGTAACCATAAAGTTAATGGCTTCGGTGTTGACCATCTCACCAGCCATCAGGAAATCCCCCTCATTTTCTCGGTCCTCATCGTCGACAACTATGATCATCTTACCTTCCCGTATATCGCGTATAGCTTCAGCTATGGTATTAAAGTAGATTTCTTGCATAACAATATGGTAACTAGACTTGTAAAAGATTCATCTAAGTTCAAATAACTAACCCTAAATCGAATTAGTTCGAAAGGAAGGACTGCTTACTTTGATTTATTCGGATTTACATCGCTTATGGCGGTTTTGAGAAAACGTATTTTCACATTACTTCCCACATCGACTAGTGCACTATCCTCATCTATTTTGTGTAGTACGCCAATAATTCCTGAGGAAGTGACGATTTTATCGCCTTTTTTCATGTTTTCTACTTTTTCTTTTATTTCTTTTTGGGCTTTGCTTTGTGGGCGTATAATGAAGAAATAGAACACTAAAAAAATTGCACCAAGAAAAACCAAATTTATAATACCAGCGTTTGGATCTTGAGGATTTCCGGCCATCAAAAATAATGAAGAACTAATCATAAATTAAAATATTATTGATTGATTTTTCTAAAAGATAGGGAAGCCTGAAACGCGTTACAAATTAGGAGTATGAGAATTCATGGTATATTTATCCTAGGTAAAAAAAATCTTTGTCCCTAGTGGGAAAGGTCTTATATTTTACGTCCTGAAATAAATGGGGCGATTAGCTCAGTTGGTTTAGAGCACCTCGTTTACACCGAGGGGGTCGGGGGTTCGAGTCCCTCATCGCCCACATTTAATAAGCCTATTCGTGAATTACGGATAGGTTTTTTTATAATTAGTTGAAGCTGGTTAGTTGCAATGAACGTATCAGACATATTTCATTGATTTTATAGGGGTATTTGGTAATGTTACATCAGTATCGATCAACAAGCATAATATGTATTAACCTTAAGGGAGAATAGTATGAATTACCGTAACAAAGTGAAGAATTATTTGGGTTTTGGGTGTATTTTAACCTGCTTGCTGAGTCAGGCATGTGGTAATGTAGCAGAAAATGAGTTGGGTCGCTTGCGTGTGCAAGGGCAAGAGATTATGAACGATCAGGGACCATTTTTAATAAAAAGTATCGGAACAGGAAATTGGATGATACAGGAGGGATATATGATGCAAACTACTGGTGCTGGGATCGGAACTCATACTCAGTTTCGTACGAAATTAGAACAAGAGATGGGGAAGGAACGAACGGTGGAATTTTATCAAGATTGGCTGGATAGTCATATGAATAAGGCTGATATAGATAGTATGAAAGCCTGGGGATTTAATGCTATACGGCCTGCGCTGCACTATAAATGGTTTACACTCCCCATTCAAGATGAGCCTGTTTCTGGGCAGAACACATGGGTGAATGCTGGCTTTGAAAAGCTAGATGAACTCATGAACTGGGCTGCTGCTAATCAGATGTATGTAATATTTGATATGCATGGGGCACCGGGAGGGCAAGGTAAAAATTCAAATATCAACGACTACGATGAAATGCTCCCAAGTTTATTTGAAGATGAGGCGAATAAGGTTAAACTGGAAGCCCTTTGGATAAAATTAGCTGAGCGCTACAAAGATAATCCTTGGTTTGGGGGCTATGATTTAATTAATGAGCCTAATTGGAGGCTTGGGAACTCAGGGAATGAAAATGGCTGCGGAACAGAAAATAATGATGAACTTTGGGATTTGCATCTTCGTTTGACTAAATCTATCCGAGAAATTGACCAAAGTAATATTATTTACCTTTCGGGGAATTGTTGGGGTAATAATTATAACAGTTTTGAAACCCATCCGCTTAGTAGCTATGACTATAACACAGTGATTACTTTTCATAAATACTGGAACAAAAATGATCAAGAATCAATCCAGTGGGCTGTTGATATGCGCGAGCTGTATAACCGGCCATTGTGGATGAGTGAATCTGGTGAAAATTCTAACCAATGGTTTGCGGATGCGATACACTTATTTGAATCCAATAATATTGGGTGGTCTTGGTGGCCGGTAAAGAAAAGCAGGACCAATAACGTTTTTAAAGTGACTACCCCTCAATCTTATAAAGAACTGTTGGATACATGGGAAAAGGGTCTATCCTTGTCCCCTGAGCAGACTTTTTTGGCTGTTATGGAGTATTCTAAAGCCCATCGCCATGAAAATACAACCGTTGCATCCGATGTGATTTATGCCTTACTTCACAACGCAGATTCAATGGCTACTAAAGCTTATCGACATCATGGTGTAGATGAATGGATATCTTTTGTGGATTATGATTTGGGTAGAGATGGTTATGCTTATGAAGATCGGTCGTCCCAAGACATACACGATGAGCAGGGGCAATGGAAGGTGTGGAACGAAGGAAGAAGATATCGAAATGACGGAGTAGATATAGGGGGCCCCGAAGGGCAATACCATGTAAGCTGGACTGAAGTAGGTGAGTGGTTGCAGTATACAGTTTTTGTAGATATTGACACTATTTTTGACTTAGTATTTATGGCTTCTGGTAATAAAGGAATAATGAGTATCGAGATTAATGAAAAAATTGGAATTACAAAACTAGAGCTAAATGAATCTAAAGAATGGGTAAATTATAAAGTCGAAAATTTATATCTACCAAAAGGTGAGAATAGAATTCGTTTTAGAATTGTAGAAGGTGGTATTGATTTGAAGGCTTTCAAATTAATTACGAAATAGTTAATAGCTACTAGTATTTCGCAATATAGAGAGGATGCTGGCAAGATATTTTATTGACACAAAGAAGATTACTCTAATTAAATAGAGTATCTCGGAAATACAAAAATGCATTAATTCTAAATATGTTAAAAAAGAATATTATCGAATTACCAATAGGTAAGTTTGCTTTAAAAGCAGTAAGCTTATTTATTTTATGGTACGGGTTTTATGAACTTTGGTTATTACCTAATGGAAGATTAGATCATTGGGTTGCTTTGAGGGTTATTGATGGGTCAGCACTTATGGTTAATGTATTAGGATTTGAGGTTTGGATACAAGAAAGAGTGGTTGGTATTGTTGGAAATAGTGGAATATTAATGGTCGATGGATGTACTGGTATCTCAGCAATTGGATTATTTTTAGGTTTTATATGGTCTTTCCCTGGTCAGAATAAGTCTCGACTTCTGTTTTCAATATTTGGTATAGCGGTAATTTATATCGTTAATATTCTTAGAATAAGTATGTTGATTCTGATGCAAGAATTAGCTCCTCAATTCTTTGATTTTACGCATGACTACTCTACCACCGTTATATTTTATGTCATCATATTTTTCTTGTGGATGTTATGGGTGCGGATTTCAGAAGGTCTTGAAAGTCTTGCTCCAGTAGATACAGCTAAGGGCTCACTATGAGCCAATTTTCATTTATAGATGATTTATCAGGCAAATCACTCTTTAAAAGATGGTTAGGTATTATATCTTTTACTCTTATTTATTTCTTAATGATTCGACCATTAAGAGTTTATTTTGTTGATATATTGTTTGCTTTGCTTGATCCCTTGATATTAGAAATAGAAATTGCGGCACTAAAAAAATCAGCAACTACTATCATACTTATGGTATCTGAACAGGCAGTACAGAATTCACAAAAGATATATGAATATACCTATGCGCCAACATTTAATAGTTTTTTTTTGCTAGGGATTAGCGGACTATGGTATATAAACCAGGATATTTATACGTTGAAATATCTTATTTACATTCATTTATTTGGCTGGTTATTTTCTAGTTTATTCTTAGTGTATGGTTTAGTATTAGATGTGGATTTTTGGATTGGATCTGATTTGATAACAGTTTATTTAGTCCCAGTCGCTTCCATGGCTTTGGTGGCTATAATTTTTTCAAATTCACTTTTAAAAAAACCAAATAATTAGGTTTTGAAAAATTATCACTTTTTTTATTACAACCTTAGTTGTAAGCCCTTTCAATACCAATTAAATATAATGATAACAGCAATGGAAGTGGTGATGAGTCAGCCATCATTACCTAGTAATCCGCCACAGGCTCCGATAGACGGAGGCTTGGGTCTGTTAGCTGCGGCAGGAGGGGTTTACGCATACAAGAAGCTTAAGGGCAAAAAAAACCAAGAAGAAAATCTGGAAGAGTAATTATTTTGATTGGGTTATGATGACGCGCCGTGCCACTATCAAGTTATTGGGTTTTATTGGCTCATTTCAAATCACGAAGAAATATTTATGACTCTTAAATTTAGATTTTTATGAATAAGTTGAGGAAACACCGACTTATTTGATCTATCTGATAAAGATATTTATAATTGTTTTTTATACATTTTGCTATTCTTAGCAGGTATATTATTATGAAACCATTACTGCTTTCCTTCACTCTAATATTTACATCACCCTTCTTATTGGGACAAACGACCTTATCACCGGGTGAAATGGCTATTATTGGTATTGGTGCTGACAATCCAGATGATTTTCATTTTATATTTTTGGTAGATATTGAAAGTGGTACAGAAATTATATTCACAGATTCTGGATGGAAGTCAGATAATACGTTTCGAGTAAATGAGGGAGCAACAAAATACACAGCTCCGTCTGCTCTGAATGCAGGAACAGTAATCAGTTATATTACCAACGCAGCTAATTTCAGAAATGTTAGTGATGCTGATGTAGGGACTGGGTCGTTTTCACTTGCATTGGCTGGTGATCAATTACTTGCATTCCAGGGGTCAGGGGCATCACCCAGCTTTATTTTTGCTGTTAATTTAGAAACAAATGCGTGGCAATCAGATGCGACCAGTGCTAAAACTTCTGCTTTGCCACAGGGCTTAGTCAACGGTATTACAGCATTGGCTGTTGGGCCAAGCGCTTCAAGTGATTATGATAATGCTTGGTATAGTGGCTCTACATCTGCAAACCCATCTTCTTTATTAGCATTAATAGGTGATAACTCTAATTGGACTGGCAATAATAGTACTACTTATAGTCCACAAACAAGTTTTACAATATCAACAGTTGATGCAACTATCACTGGCGATGCGGGTTGGAGGTTATTGTCATTACCCAAATCTGGTGGTAATGTATCTGATGTGTCCGATGATTCTCCGGTACAAGGTATTGCTGGTGGTAGTAACACTGGTAGTCCATCTAACTTCTACATCTATGATAACTCTGGGGCTTGGGAAGAACCCTCTAATGCTACTACTGCTTGGGGTGATGGCTATGGCTTCGCTATGTATTTTTACCATAATACCAGTAATGGCAGTAGCACTCTTCCGGTCACGTTGGATGCTGATGGATTAGAACCACTATCTAATGTAACGGCTAACTTATATGGAGGTGCGGCTAATCGGTTTACCTTGGTAGGTAATCCCTTTGCCTCTAACATAAATACCAATTCGATT
>PBJO01000015.1 GCA_002720745.1 Balneola sp. | reverse complement strand
TTAAGCCTATTTCAGCTTGGAAGGCTCAAAGAAATATACTGATTACTCTATGACCACTCTTTGACAGAACCTGATCTATTTGCATACCTTCCTCAAATATAATTTTTTTGAACCTCATGAATACCAATACAGTTTAACAAGCTATTAAATCTCATATCTAATTTTTTGAATTAATCACCTACTATCTATGCGAAACGATCCGCTAACCGGTTAATAAGGTACCCAGACTCTTCTAGTGCCTTAGTTGCAAATGATCCAAAGAAATCGGTAACCTTCTCAAATTCTTTTATAAAGCCGTCCCGATCATTATTTTTAACCATCTCAGCTAATAATGCATGATGTTCAAAAAACTTAAGCAATAATTCACGGCGTTCTCCACTAGAAAACACAATATCTGCGTATAATTCCGCACTTTGAGCGAATATTCTACCTGTCATCATAAGTTCTGCCCTATAAATAGGCGATGAATAATCTAATATGTCATTGGGATTCAAATCGTAGTGCTTCATAAAAGAACCATGTAATAAGGCTACAAAATGTCGCAACCCCTGAACTAAGTGCATTACATAATCGTGTTTTTCGGCCTCTACTTCGATCAATCGCATGCCCCAGAGCTCACATTGTTGCACGAACCATCGACTTTGCTCAGGAAACTGTATTGGGCAGGCTACCATAAGTTGCTTCGAAAGATTTTCTACGTCAGGGCCGTGCATTGGGTGAAGTCCAAGTATGGGTCCATTATGAATAGATTTCATGTGATCTAGTGGGTCCCTTTTGTTGGAGGTAAAATCAGCCAAAATTATATCCTCGGGTAATCTTCCTTGTAACCTCTGTATTACAGATTCCGTCATGTGAATAGGTACCGTTATAATAACCATATCCGCCGTCTCTAATGCTTGATCTAATTCAAACCAATTCCCCTTATCAATAGCTGTTGTTGTATGACCCGTTTGATCTGAAATGCGTTTATACAACTTACCCATACCACCATCACCACCTATATAAATGATATGTTTAGGCTCTTGGGTAGAGCGTGGAAAGGCGGCTTCTGACTGGCTCTGCCTAGATGAACCCATGATCAACCGTAAAAAATCTTCGGCCCAGAGAGGGTCTATTCCTCTTTCCCGTGCTAATTCTTTGAATGCAGTTATTTTTTTTTGCTCCCGTATAGGCACAAAAACAGGTAACTGATGGGCTAATTTTGTTTCGGTAACTTGTTTAACGATGTGTCCACGCTCAACCAATAAGTCCAATATTTGTTGATCTATCGAATCAATTTGACTGCGACAAACTTCCAGGTTTTTGTTTTTATGGGGCATATAATTTCTTCTACTCTAGTTCAAAGCTTCCGCTATAATACGCCTTGTNTATCTGATTTACCAATCCTTTAACAATGAATTTATCCCTCGNCAGACTTGTTAAANAAAAAGATTATATCTTTNTATAATTANTTCNATAGATGTCTGAATTCAAACTACANTCTCCATTTAAACCCGCTGGCGACCAGCCTCAGGCAATCAATGAATTGACCGATGGGATACTTGCAGGTGACCGTTTTCAAACGTTATTAGGAATAACTGGCTCAGGGAAAACACGTACTGTAGCAAGTGTAATTGAACAGGTTCAACGNCCCACCCTAGTGATGAGCCACAACAAGACATTAGCCGCTCAGTTATTTCGCGAACTTAGCGATTTTTTTCCAGAAAACAGGGTCGAATTTTTTATTTCTTATTANGATTACTATCAACCAGAGGCATATATCTCTTCTCAAGATAAGTTTATCGAAAANGATTTATCCATAAACGAAGAAATTCAGCGTCTACGGTTACGTGCTACCAGCTCACTATTATCNGGACGTCGGGATGTCATTATTGTTTCTTCGGTTAGNTGCATTTATGGAATCGGATCACCATCAGAATANGAAAAGCTCATCATNACCCTAACAATTGGCAAAGAAATACCCCGTAATNNCTTACTATACGATTTAGTAGACCTTCATTACACTCGAAAGGATAATGATTTTCACCGTGGTGTTTTTAGAGTANGAGGTGACGTNGTTGATGTATTTCCAGCTTATTCTGACGAGGGTTTGCGGATTACTTTTTGGGGCGATGAAATTGAGGAAATGGCCGTATTTGACGTTAATACAGGTTCTANCATCGAGCAAGTACACGAATTTCGCATTTATCCCGCTTCACACTATGTGACTTCAAAGGGGAGACAAGAAGAAACCATCCAAGCAATAAGGAGCGAGTTAACCCAGCGGGTCGATGAACTCTTGGGCCTAGACAAATATCTCGAAGCAAAAAGACTCGAACAGCGAACCCTTTTTGACCTAGAAATGATTCAAGAAATAGGCTACTGTAGTGGAATTGAAAATTATTCTCGTCATTTAAGTGCTCGCAAACCTGGTGAACGTCCCTATTGTCTAATTGACTATTTTCCTGAAGATTTTTTATTGGTGGTAGATGAAAGCCACCAAACCGTTCCGCAAATAAATGCCATGTATGGCGGGGATCGTTCCCGAAAAACCGAATTGGTCGAGCACGGCTTCCGATTGCCTTCTGCACTGGATAACCGTCCTTTAACCTTTCAGGAATGGGAGCTTATGATCAATCAAGCTATTTTTGTAAGTGCAACTCCATCTGATTATGAACTAATTAAAAGTGACGGGGTATTTGCGGAGCAAATCGTAAGACCTACAGGCTTAATGGAGCCTATTCTAGAAGTTCGGCCTCTTAGAAACCAAGTAGATGATCTTTTAGAAGAAATACGACTGCGGGTTGCAAAAAAAGAACGAATTTTAGTTATCACCCTGACCAAACGACTTTCTGAAGAGCTAAGTGCCTATTTAAAAGAAATAGGTATAAGCGCTGCTTATATGCACAGCGAACTAGATGCTCTTGAACGTATTGAGGTTTTATATAAGTTTCGTAGAGGTGACTTTGATGTGCTAGTAGGTATAAACTTGTTGCGGGAAGGTATTGATATTCCAGAGTTAAGTTTAGTGGCAATTATGGATGCTGACAAGGAAGGGTTTTTACGCTCTGAAACTTCTCTTTTTCAAATTGTTGGCCGCGCCGCCAGAAATATTGATGGGCGAGCAATCATGTATGCAGATAAAATTACCGCTAGTATGAAAAAAGTCATTGAAGAAACTGAACGGCGACGGGAAATTCAAATGGCCTATAATAAAAAACATGGCATCACTCCAGAAACTATCAAAAAAGAACTAAAACCTCTGGTTGACCCAGCCCTTATTTCCACCCAAAAAGTAAACTTCTCCAAAGAANCCGCCCAAACCGATTACATGGAAAGTATTCAAATAGATGATAAAAGGTTCAGCTATAAAGAAAATACCGCCTCAAATGAATTTCATTTTGATTCAAAAGATAAACTGTTAGATCATTTAAGAAAAACCATGNTACATGCTGCAAAAAACATGGAGTTCGAAGAAGCCGCACGAATCCGAGACCAAATTGGCAAATTAGAAGAAGAGCTTTAATATTTTGTAATGTATTACTATTCATTTATTTAGCGGCCCACTGAGATGCATATATTCCTAATTTTTTACAAATCACGGACAACTCAATTAGCTCGTCATCATCCAGGCAGCTGAATAGCTCTGAAATACGTTGTATATGNCCTGGAAACACCTCTTTTATAAAATGTTTCCCTTCTGCCGTAAGGTTAATAGTAAAGGACCGTTTATCTTTTTGGTCTTTAGTCTTTGTCACCCAACCTTGCTTTTCTAAATTGACAATAACCATCGTTATATTACCGCCAGATTTTAATATTTTTTCTCCAAGGCTTCGCTGATTAAGCGGCCCTAAATAATNTAAAGCTTCTAAGACACCAAACTGACTTTCAGTTAAGTTATGCTCGGCCAAACTTCGCGATAATTGATGGTGAAGGGTATTGCTTGCCCTGGTTAACTTTATAAATGCGTCGAGTGTGGCTATTTCACCAGGNCTTCCTTTATAATGAGTTGGCATATTAAAATCGGTACGTAATTGTTACAGGAGCATGATCTGACATATTCCACTTGGATTCAATTTTTGCCTCCAAGATTCGCTCGATCATAGTATCGCTCACCATGTGATAATCTATTCGCCAACCTTTGTTTCTAGCTTTAGACCCTGCTCGATAACTCCACCATGAATAAGCGTTTTTTAATGTTGGATGTATTTTACGAAAGGCATCTGCATATCCAATAGATAACAACTGAGTTATCCAAGCACGTTCTTCCGGCAAAAAACCGGATGTTTTATGCTGCTTCTCCGGATTGTGTATATCAATATCCAAATGACAAATATTAAAATCACCAGCAATAATGGTTGGCTTCCCATCCCGTTTAAGGTCAATTGCAAATCGCATAAAGTGGTTCAAAAATTCCATTTTCATATCCTGGCGCAAATCCCCCGCTGNGCCACTTGGAAAATATGCGGAAACCAATCTAAAATCATCATATTCGGCTGTCAACACCCTCCCCTCATCGTCAATCCAATTAACACCAATACCATTTAGTATGGCATTAGCCGGNGTTGTACTAAATATAGATACTCCTGAATAACCTTTCTTTTGAGCTATTTCATGGTACTTATTATAATTTAGTTCTGCCAACAATTTAGGCATGTCTTGTTCGGTAGAGCGCATCTCTTGAAAACAGATAAGATCCGGAGAGGANTCTTCTATCCAAGAATGCAAGCCCTTTCTGGTGGCCGCACGAATACCGTTTANATTATATGAGGCTATTTTTACATCTGACATCCTACTTAATTTTTAACAGTGCATATTTTCTCTTACCCACTTTTAAAACAAATTGANTATCTGATTCAGCTTTAATACTCTGGTTAATATCCTTGATTTTTACCTCATCTAGGCTAACTCCGCCTTGCTTTATTAGCCGCTTGGCCTCGGCATTACTTGCGCAAAATTTAAGGGCGGATATGATATCAAGAACTCGATGCTCTTGACCGCTCTGCAAACTATATTCTGGTGCNTCATCTGGAATTTTCTTCTGAATAACGGTAGTTTCAAAATGGTCTCTGGCACCTTCTGCGGCCTCCTTACCATGATATAAATCNACCAAGGTATAAGCTAAATCATGTTTAGCATTTCGAGGATCCATTTCAACCTTCTTCTTTAACGCAGGCAACTTTTCATTCGGGATGTCCGTAGTCAACTCGAAGTAAGTATATATTAGTTCATCTGGAATGGAGAGGGCTTTCCCATACATATCATTGGGGTGTTCGTTAATACCTATGTAATTATTATATGATTTAGACATTTTTGCAGAACCATCNGTACCTACTAATAAAGGCATCATCAAACACACTTGAGGGTTTAGGCCCTTGTCTTTTTGCATGTTTCTGCCAACCAATAAATTAAATTTCTGATCAGTACCACCTAATTCTATATCATTCTTTAAATAAATAGAATCTTGGCCTTGAGCTAGCGGATATAAAAACTCATGTAATGAAATCGGCTCATTAGCAGCAAATCTTTTTGAAAAATCGTCCCGTTCAATCATGCGCGCAACAGTCACTTTTGAGCTTAAATGGATCACATCCATAAAAGACATCAGCCCTAGCCAATCTAAATTATTTACTATTTGGAGCCTATCTGCATCCAGAATTTTTTTTGCTTGGTCTATATAACTTTGAGCATTAAAAGCTACCTCTTCTTTTGTTAGTGAGGGCCTCGTAGTATTTTGACCTGTTGGGTCACCAATCATTGCTGTAAATCCACCAATAATTAAAATAGCCTCATGACCTAAATCTTGAAATTGTCGAAGCTTCCGCAACATGACTGAATGCCCTAAATGCAAATCAGGTTTTGTTGGATCTACCCCTAACTTTACTTTTAGGGGTATCGATGTTTTAATTGATTTGTCTAGTTTTTCTTTTAACTCTTTGAATGGAAGTATCTCAACAGTACCGCGCATTATTAATGCTAGTTGTTGCTCGATTTGTAAATCGTTCATTGTACAGATTAAGGATTAATTACAGGCAATTTATCTACCGGATTATAGTTTTTTAGTGTATTACGGATCGTCTCAGTAAAGTCCTCAGCACCTGGGTAAATGGCGGTTATTGTATTGTAACTATTTGGTGCCGCCTGAATTATATATGGGTATAAAGCAGATTGTTTCCTGAGCTCTTCTCTTGGGATCTGAAAGCCTGCTAATAACAAAAATATGACGCTCATAAAAATAGCGCCCTTAAGAATACCAAATAAAGACCCTAAAAACCTATTCAGGGAGCCAAGTTTAACCGCATTTAACCACTCTCGTGTCCAATACGCAACTAATGAAACCACTGATAAAACAATAATAAATAACAGCGCGCCTGCCAAAAAAGGAATAAAACTCTGTGTACCGTCTTCGAATAAAGCAGCTACATACTTTGAGGCAACATCCATGTAACTAAATGTTACATAGACCGCTAGTACCAAGCCAACAATATTCAATATCTCTTTTACTATACCATTAATGGCTCCCTTATAAGCTAAAAAAAGTAAGGGCAACCCTATAAATATATCTACTATGTAATCCATACAATTTCTATCATTTAGGTAATAATTTTTGCTAACCCCCCAACCTCTCCTTTACTAGCTTATTAACTATAGATCCATCTGCCTTACCTTTAATTTTTCCCATTATCGGCCCCATCACTCTGCCGATATCTTGCATGCCTGTTGCGCCAACATTTGTTATTTGTATATCAATTAACTTACTGATTTCCTCGTTTGACATTGGTGCAGGTAAATAGGATTCAATTACCTCTAACTCTAATTTTTCAATTGCAACTAAATCAAACCGGTTTCCAGCGCTATATTGATATATTGACTCTTTACGTTGTTTAGCCGCCNTTGTAAGAACAGCAAGAGCCTCATCATTAGTAAGCTCTGCTTTCCCTCCTGACCGCTGTTCAATTTCTTTTTCAAGTAATTTGGCTTTGAGACTTCTAAGCACTTGTAAGCGTCTGGAATCTTTTGCTTTCATCGCGGTTACTAAATCAGCTAATATGTTTTCTTTGACGTTCATCGATTAGTTNNGTTTGACATTAATTGNTTGGTTAAGCTATCGGTATAGCAAGACATTAAAAAATAGGCAAAAAAAAAGGTTATACAATTAACTGCATAACCTTTTTAAGAATATCAGAGAAACAGGATTAAGATTTCTTCTTGGATAAGAATTCTGCCACATTTTCTTGGTCTATCATAACTTCTCTATAGCTATATTTCCCACTTTTATTTTTGGTAGAAACAACTACCTTTGCCATTCTACGAGCAGAGGCCTTTTGTTGTAGTGCTTCTGAACCGAATACTTGCTTCTTTGCCATGGTTCTTTTTTATTTAATTTCTTTGTGAAGNGTATGCTTCCGAAGAACAGGATTGTATTTTTTTAATTCCATTCGCTCTGTTTGAGTTCTTCTATTTTTTGTAGTGACATATCGAGAGCTACCTGGTTTTTCCGTACACTCTAAAATAACTTGTACTCTGCTATCTTTTGCCATTTTTTATATCCTTTTGAGTAAGGTTCCTCTGCGGCGAGCGTCTTTCAATACAGTCGTAATACCTTTTTTATTAATGGTGCGGAGAGTCTTTGCAGACACTTTTAAAGTAACCCACCTATCTTCTTTTGGAAGATAAAAGCTCCGTTTCTGTAAGTTTAAATGAAAACGATGTTTTGTTTTATTGTTCGCCTTAGATGAACGATAACCGTTCATAGCTTTTCTTCCTGTTATATCGTCTCTTCGCGACATGATCTTAATACTAATTTTTAAGAATAGATTTNAAAAATAGAGCTATAAAATTAAAAAAACAATGTCTGTTAGGGTTAAAATTCATAATTAACACGTATATTACAGGTTTTTAAAAAGTAGACAAGGGTGCCTTTTTAACATTAGGCGCTAAATTTCGCTCCTGCGCTCATATCTCCAATATTTCGGCTCTGCCTTCGCTTTTTTTGTTTTTGGCTCTATAAACGGTATTTTGGTAGTTATATAGAATCATCTTACAACGCGACCCCAAAAATTATATGGCTACAACTAGCAAAAACGACTATAAAGCGTCGAATATACAGGTTTTAGAAGGATTAGAGGCGGTTCGAAAAAGACCAGCCATGTATATTGGAGATACCGGACAACGAGGATTACACCATCTAATTAATGAAGTAGTAGACAATTCTATTGATGAAGCATTGGCTGGTCACTGCGACCACATAACCGTTGTCATTAAAGAGGATGGTTCAATGTCGATTACAGATAACGGGCGCGGTATACCTGTAGGTATGCATCCAAAACTTGGCCTCCCAGCAGTAGAAGTCGTGTTAACCAAGCTTCATGCCGGAGGTAAATTTGACAAAGACACCTACAAGGTCTCAGGGGGGTTGCATGGGGTCGGCGTCAGTTGTGTGAATGCTTTATCCGCTTGGTTCAATGCTGAGATTCATCGTGATGGTACAATCCATAAAATGGGTTTTAGAAAAGGTATTACTCATACAGCTTTATTTACTGATGGTAAAACCGATAGAACCGGCACTACAATTAACTTTCTTCCTGACGCAACAGTTTTTACCCAAACCACTGAATTTAAATTCAACATAATTGCTGACCGAATGAGGGAACTAGCCTTTCTAAACCCTGAAGTAACAATTGAACTAATAGATGAACGTGAGCAAGATCAAGAGTTAGGGAAGACCATTTATCATTATAAAGGTGGGCTAAAGGATTTTGTTAGTTATTTGGACGAAAGTAGAGACGGCATCACTCCCGAACCTATACATATTAGAGGAGAAGTAGAGGGAGTGCCCGTTGAGTTAGCCATTCAATATAATACTTCCTATTCTGAAAATGTTCACTCATATGTGAATAATATCAATACCAGAGAAGGCGGCACTCATGTTTCCGGTTTTCGCCGTGCACTTACAAGGTCCTTAAAAAACTACGCTGAAAAAAATAACATTATCAAGTCTGGAAGCAAGATTTCAATCTCAGGTGAGGATTTTCGAGAAGGACTGACCGCTGTTCTAAGTGTCAAAGTTGCAGAACCGCAGTTTGAGGGCCAAACCAAAACAAAGCTTGGAAATTCTGAGGTCCAAAGCGCGGTTGAGGTGACCCTATATGACCAACTAAATGAGTATTTAGAGCAAAATCCAAAAATTGCCAAAAAAGTACTCGAAAAAGTAGTCTTGGCTGCGGAAGCTAGAGAGGCGGCTCGTAAGGCACGGCAACTTGTTCAGCGTAAAAGTGTAATGAGCGGTGGCGGTCTTCCTGGTAAATTAGCCGATTGCTCCATCAAAGATCCCGAACACAGTGAAATTTACCTAGTGGAGGGTGATTCCGCAGGAGGCTCTGCCAAAATGGGACGAAATCGTAGCTTTCAAGCTATTCTTCCATTGCGGGGAAAAATACTAAATGTTGAAAAAGCAAAAATTAACAAAATTCTTGAGAATCGTGAAATTCAAGCAATGGTCACGGCACTAGGCGCAGGACTTGGTCACTCGGAAGAAGAGTTTGAGCTCGAAAAGCTACGATATCATAAAATCATCATCATGACTGATGCAGACGTTGATGGTTCACATATTAGAACCTTGCTGCTTACATTCTTCTACCGATATATGAGACTCATTGTTGAGTTGGGCTTCGTCTATATTGCCACCCCGCCTTTATACAGAATAACAGCTGGAAAAAACATTGACTATGCATGGGATGATGAAACGAGAGATAAGCTTATCAATGAATTAAAAAAATCTAAAAGAAAATTTGATGTCTCTCGTTATAAAGGCCTCGGAGAGATGAATCCTGATCAGCTATGGGAAACAACTATGGATCCTGAAACGCGGACTTTGCAACAAGTTACTATTGAAAACGCTGCTGGAGCAGACAAGATGTTTTCAACGTTAATGGGTGATGATGTTAATCCGCGTCGTGAATTCATTGAACGTAATGCTAAATATGCAAATCTCGATATCTAATACCGCAGTAAATTGCAAACGTAAACTGTCTAATTTACACTAATAATATATTTCTGGAATGGCTAGAGAAAAAATCATCCCCATTACAATTGAAGATGAAATGCAGTCATCGTACATTGATTATTCAATGTCAGTTATTGTTTCTAGGGCACTTCCTGATGTACGAGACGGATTGAAACCAGTACATAGGCGCGCCCTTTTTGGGATGAATGATCTAGGAATGCTGCACAATCGAGGGTATAAAAAAAGCGCCCGAATAGTAGGGGAAGTATTGGGTAAGTACCACCCACATGGTGATTCTGCCGTATATGACTCCATCGTACGAATGGTACAAGACTTCTCTCTAAGATATCCTTTAGTAGATGGTCAGGGTAACTTTGGCTCTGTAGATGGTGATTCTGCTGCTGCTATGCGCTATACAGAGGTCCGCATGGATCGTATAGCAGAAGAGCTCTTAACTGACATTAATAAGAATACCGTCGATTACCAAACTAACTTTGATGATACTCTACTAGAGCCAACTGTCCTTCCGGGCGCCCTTCCCAATCTATTAGTCAATGGTGCATCGGGTATTGCCGTTGGAATGGCTACTAATATGGCTCCTCACAACTTAACCGAGGTCATTAATGGAATTCAAGCTTTTATCGATAATCAAGAGATCGAGATAAAAGAACTCATGGCGCTTATCACTGCCCCAGATTTTCCTACAGGGGGTATTATTTATGGCTACGAAGGGGTTAAAGACGCCTACGAAACAGGACGAGGTAAGGTAACCTTAAGAGCCCGGGCTAATACTGAAGAGTTGCGAGGTGGGCGAGAACAAATAGTAATTACTGAGATACCCTATCAAGTAAATAAGAGTAGCTTAATTGAAAAAATTGCCCAGCTCGTGCACACGGATAAAATAACAGATATTTCAGAAGTGCGAGACGAAAGTGATCGTGAGGGGATGCGTATTGTTATCATACTAAAGCGCTCAGCCAATGCTGGGGTTGTACTAAATCAGCTTTACAAATACACCCAAATGCAAACTACTTTCGGTATTATAAACCTTGCATTAGTGCAAGGAAGGCCAAAAGTCATGGCCATTAAAGAATTAATTCGTCATTACGTTGAGCACCGTATTGAGATTATTATTCGCCGTACTATATATGACCTTGAAGCCGCTGAAGCTCGAGCTCATATACTTGAGGGGTTAAAAATAGCTTTAGACAATCTAGATGATGTTATTAAAATTATTCGGGCATCTAAAAACCCACAAATAGCAAACGCCGAATTAAGAAAAAACTTTGCTTTAACCGATATTCAAGCCAAGGCTATTCTCGAAATGCGCCTTCAAAAATTAACCGGCTTAGAACGAGAACGAATTGACAGCGAATATAGTAGTATCATTGAAAAAATTGCTGATTTCCGAATAATCCTATCAGACCGATCCAAGCAATATTCTATTATAAAAACAGAGTTAAATGAGCTACTAGAACGCTATGGTGATGAACGCCGAACTCAAATAGTCTACTCCGCAGAAGATTTTAGCGTAGAAGATATGATTGCAGACGAAGACGTTGTTGTAACTATATCCAATAAAGGATTCATTAAGAGAATGCCTTTAAGTGGATACAGAAGGCAGAGACGTGGCGGTAAAGGTATGAAAGGCACCACTACGAGAGAGGAAGAGTATGTAGAAC
This sequence comes from Balneola sp., assembly GCA_002720745.1. Taxonomy (GTDB): domain Bacteria; phylum Bacteroidota; class Rhodothermia; order Balneolales; family Balneolaceae; genus UBA1275. The sequence continues at coordinate 6,415 of PBJO01000015.1, read as the reverse complement.
ATTTATTTGTAGCAACTAACCATAATTACATTCTTTTTTTTAGTGAAAGTGGAAAGTGTTATTGGCTCAAAGTATACGAAATCCCCGAAGGAGGCCGATTAGCACGAGGGCGTGCCATTGTTAATTTGATTGAAATTAATAAGGATGATACAATTAAGGCCTTTGTTCCTGTTAAATCACTCGAGGATCAAGAATACCTAAAAGACAAATCCATAGTAATGTGTACTGCCAAAGGTCAAATCAAGAAAACCACATTAGAAGCCTATAGTAGACCAAGAAGAGATGGTATAATTGCCATAAGTATCAAAACCGAAGACAGTTTATTGGCCGCTGAACTAACCGATGGTGATTCTAATATCATATTAGCCAATAGTAATGGTCGAGCCATCCGTTTTCATGAGGCTGATGTACGACAAATGGGACGAAATACTTCTGGAGTACGAGGAATGACATTAGGTAAAGACGATGCTATCGTTGATATGGTTGTCATTAAAAATACTCATGAAGCGACTGTATTAGCCATCTCTGAAAATGGTTATGGTAAGCGTTCATTAGTGGATGACTACCGAGAACAGAGCCGTGGCGGTAAAGGGGTCATAACGCTCAAAACTACACCAAAAACAGGCGGCCTAATTGCCTTAAAAGAGGTATCGGATCAAGATGACCTAATGATTATTACCCAGCGTGGCAAGGTAATCCGTATGAATTGTGGCGGTATTAGAACAATGGGCCGAAACACACAGGGTGTACGAATTATGAGGCTAGATTCTGATGGTTCTATTGCTGCAGTTACCCGAGTAGTTAACGAGGAAGATGATGAAGGAGGCTCAGGAGGTGAATGACGCGTAGAATTAATAAATATTTTACTTGGCCTAATTCTACTTTTCTAAATCATTTATCATGGCCTGGAGTGTTTGTTTCCGCAAAGATATTAAGGCTTCAGGCTTGATTATTTTTACCGTTATACCAAACTGTAAAAGCCAATGATTCAAAAAGGGCATATTATCAAACTCAAAAGTCAGCCTAATTTTTTTAGGTTTTTTTTGCTTTATATTAATAATTCTAGCCGGCAAAACAGCCCTTATCCTTTCTAACTCAGATTTTTCGACTTCTAGCACCACTATTTTCTTTAGCTCGTTATACCGGAAAATTAAGCTGTCTACGCTGATTTTTGGTTTTGGCTGCCAGTTTTCTTCTAAAATAACCGGTGACACGATCCTATCGAGTATAAAACTACGAATATCGCCACGCCTGTGCGACCAGCCCACCACGTTCCAATGATCTTGGAAATAAACCAACAAATAAGGATCTATTTTCCGCATTGTACGACTTCCTGCTTTTGTTGTGTAGGTGAATTGCATTCTTTTTTTGTCTGCTATCGCGGCGCTAATCAAGTACCAGTCTCCACCTTTCTTTTGATTACTATTAAACCGCAAGTAAGGATCAACAATGGTATGCTCCTCTAATGATGTCATGAGTGTCTTCAACTCATTTGGTAAAACATTTTTAATTTTTAACTCAACCCCTGTAGCATCTTGAATCATCTGCTGATCTACCTGTGATTTAACAAAATTCAAACCTACCATTATTGTNGCTAATTCTTTTGAATTGAACATTAATGGGGGCATTTTATACCCATCAACTAAACCATAGCCAGTATAACGGTCATATTTAATAGGNACATTTATTTCTGACAAAGCATTAAAATCTCTAAATATAGTCCTTCTACTAANCCCGAAAATATCCGCCAACTCCTGAACTGTCTTTTTTCTCCCCGGTCTTTGTAACAACAAAATAAGCTTAAGTCTTCTTTCTGCACTATTCACAACGTATGCCTAATTTACATAATGCTTGTTAACGACTTAAATGAACAATAGCCTTACCATCATAAAATGCGGTTTTATCTATTCCGTCTAAAATATACACAACGGCTTTTATAGGTGATTTTACTCTGTTAATTTCTTCAATTGCTTCAGTGCGCCCCTTTAAAAAAACAAACTCATTAGTAAGGGCTGGAGACACTAAATCAAGGAGTTGATCAATTTTAAACGCATGCTTAGTCACGCATATTGTTANCCTAGTTTTACTCTTTGTTTCACGTGAAACATCAACGAAATCACTAAGACGAATAGTTGCTACGTTTTTTGCTAAAGCGCCCACCCCTTGGAGGCCTATTTTTTGAATTATTTGCCTTAGCGCCCATATTTTTTTTTCGGCTTTATCATTCATAATGACACTCTGTGTTGCATTATTATTCCGNCATATTCCTAGAGGAACCCCAGGCAAGCCCCCGCCTGTNCCTACGTCTAAAAGAATCTNCGCTTCTTTTACTATAGGCACTAATAGCAGCATTAAAGAGTGCTCAACATGCATTACAAGTGTTTCACGTGAAACANCTCTACTTACTANGTTTATTCTCTTATTCCACCATTGAAGCTCTTCTATATACTTATTAAGCTCTGATAGCTTACTTCTATATAACTCTTTAACCTGCGCATANTGTGCGCCTTCTACTTTTTGCATTGTGATATGCGTGTCAGCAATCACTTTAAAACCGCTTAAGAAAGACCATTAAAACAGATATATCACTAGCGGACACTCCACTTATTCGGCTAGCCTGACCAAGCGTTTCTGGTTTAATTTTTTTCATTTTTTGCCGCCCCTCTGTTGAAAGGCTCTTTATTCGGTCGTAGTCGATGCCTTCAGGTAACTTTATTTGTTCTTTGTTCGCTAACTCGTTAACCATTTCANNCTCTTTTTCAATGTAGCCAGCATATTTTATCTGTATCTCTACTTGCTCAAGTACTAGCCTATCACTCGTAATATTGTATACTTTAGCCCTTAAACCATCATCTGCCTGCAAAAGCTCATCAATATTTACCTCTGGGCGCGGCAATACAGTGTGCGCTTTCACTGGCTGCTTTAAGCCTGCCGTGCCTGCGGTCATAAAATAATCATTTAGGACTTCTGGCCGCACGGTCTCACTGTTTAATAAAGACATTAAATTCTTTGTCTGTTGCCTTTTAAGGTTGAAACGCCCATGTGTTTCACGTGAAACCATTCCTATCTCATATCCTTTTTGCGTCAACCTCAGGTCTGCATTATCTTGCCTGAGTAGTATCCTATGCTCTGCTCGGGAGGTAAACATTCTATAGGGCTCCTCTGTGCCCTTATTTATCAGATCATCAATTAAAACTCCTATGTAGGCTTCTGATCGATTCAGTACAAACTCATTCTTCCCCTCTACTTTCAATGCCGCATTTATACCCGCCATTAGNCCTTGGCAAGCAGCCTCTTCGTAGCCCGTTGTGCCGTTNATTTGTCCAGCAAAGAACAAGCCTGATATCAACTTAGTCTCCATGCTCCGTTTAATTTGATGTGGAGGGAAGTAATCATACTCTATAGCATAACCTGGCCGAAGCATTACCGCATTTTCAAAGCCTGGAATAGTACGAAGAGCACCATATTGTATGTCCTCAGGTAATGAAGTAGAAAAACCATTTAAGTACATTTCATAAGTATTCCAGCCTTCGGGCTCTAGAAATAATTGATGCCTATCTTTATCAGCAAACCNATTAATTTTGTCTTCTATAGACGGGCAGTATCTTGGCCCAGCTGATTTTATACGGCCNTTAAACATTGGGCTACGATCAAAACCTTCCTTTAATTTTTGATGAACAGCATCATTCGTATAGCCTATCCAACATGTTAGTTGCTTTGTTTTACGCAGGCTATCAGTATCTGTTGAGTATGAAAAGGGGCTGGGGTCATCGTCTCCATGCTGAATTTCTAGCGCGTTATAATCAACGGTTCTTCCATCTATTCGAGGGGGCGTTCCTGTTTTAAGCCTCCCAATTGAGAACCCCTTTCGTTCAAGAGCGGCAGAAATACCAACAGAGGCCCGCTCTCCTGACCGCCCACCTCCAAAATTCATTTCACCGATGTGAATTAAACCATTCAAAAAAGTTCCGCTTGTAAGAACCACGGTTTTAGACTTGAACAGCTGACCGGTCTGAGTTACAACTCCTTTAACCATCTTGTTCTCAACAACAAGATCTACAACATTATCTTGTCGAAAGGTAAGTCTTTGTTTTTTTTCAAGTTCTTCTCGCATATATTGCGCATAAAGCATTCGATCGCTCTGACATCGTGGGCTCCACATGGCCGGCCCTTTGCTTCTATTAAGCATCCTGAACTGAACCGCTGATCGGTCACTCACTATCCCCGATAGGCCGCCAAGCGCATCTATTTCCCGCACCAATTGCCCTTTAGCAACCCCGCCCATTGCCGGATTACAGGACATTTTTGCAATAGCCTCTAGNTTCATTGTAATTAGCAAGGTTTTAGCGCCTAACTGCGCAGCCGCGCCTGCGGCCTCGCTACCAGCATGACCTGCGCCTACAACGATTACATCATATATTGGAAAAGCTTCCATTTTTGCATTGACTTAACTGGGGTGTTTAATGACCTTAAAAATAAGATAAAAAAAAGCCCTTTAGTCAGGGCTTATGCGATCCGGAAGGGACTCGAACCCTCGACCTCCTGCGTGACAGGCAGGCGTTCTAACCAGCTGAACTACCGGACCCTTAACCCTTTGGAAAAAATTAAAGCTTTTGCTGCTTTATTTTTAACTCTTGCATNTAAAGGGCTTTTAAAACGGATACAAAGATACTTACAAGTAAATGAAGATACAATAGTAAATTCCTAATAATACCGGGCCTTGACTGTTGTGCTAACTACNTAATTAATAACATTNTTTTTGATTCAGTAAAAAAATGGTGNCGTAAGCTTATATAAATAAACACCTNTTGATNATCCTTCCGCTTTTAATGTTATTGCTTGAATTCCCGTAGCTTGTTGTTTATTAACCAGCNCTGCAACTTTTTGCCTTAAACTATTGAATATTTATATCTTAACATTTGTCAATTCAGGTAANGAATACTGAATATGGGTAGTTGGGTTAAATGGATTAGGGTNATTTTGGTAAAGGTNNTAATCTTTTATTTCANNCATAGGTTCAATTGAATTTATGATACCTATATTGAACATATGGGCATCACTCCAGCCCCCCTTCTTTTGTTGAATTTATTCCTCTCGCCTTCCAATAATACTCCTCATGACTGGAATCGAACGGGNTATCCAAGGACATAAAAATTCTATCAGATTTATGAACACTTACATTTTCGGAAAACTCCTCTTTAGTTGATATCATCATTTCATAGCTAGTAAGATATTTTACCTGCTCCCATTGAAAAAGAGGCTCTACCTTAGGGCTTTCATCTAATTCAGACGGATAAACTAATTGGGGGCTTTCAATGGGTTGACTATCATCGCAAATTTAAATTCAAAAGGTCCAATATCAGCGCCTGAATCGAGCGGTATTNGCTCCCTAGTTTGAACTNTGTGCTTATCAAATATTGTATACCTTCCGTTACCAAATAATATGCTTGCGTCANAGATACTTACATAAACACCAAAGCGACTGACCACTGTATTTCCCTCTTTAGGAGTTATGGGCTCTTGTGATAATTCAAGAAAAGGATCTTTTGTGTGGATATTATCCCCTTCTCTTGCCAGCACATTTGTTCCTTTGCCATAATTTTGTACTACACTATGGTCAATAAAAGGCAAGCCCTCACCTTGAAAAAGCTGGTCGCCTCTTTTAGCTTCATTNCCCCATATAATATTATTTAATAANGTTGAGAAGCTTTTATAGGCCAACAATCCGCCTCCGTAGCCATTTGCTTTGTTGTATGCAATTAGATTAAATCCTGCTAAATTATCCATGAAGGTTATTTCAAACACCTCCTCTTGATGGTGTGTAAACGCCAAAAACCCACCTACCCTCTATTGTGANTCGTTAAGCGCAGTATATACAATTACTATTTTTAGCGAATCCGACCCGTTATAAAAATTTGCTGTGTCGCATATCTTGTGCCATACATGCTCATATAATGCCTTGCCCCTTCTTCCGTAAACCCTCGCCACAATGTGNCTTGAGGNGTTAATTAAAAGTAATTGCCCCCCAAAAATTATTNCCNTGNTCATAGTGTAATGTATAATATACTCCTCCTTNCATGACTCTTTTACCGTCGCCCGAAATCACGGCCCCCCGTATTCTGGACAANTATAATTTGTATAGTAATAATTACAGGCCTTGATTGTAACGTAAATCCATAATAACGCTGGGCTAAATAAACACTATCATTTACGCTGGCTGATATGTCTTTCCTCTCTTCATGGTAAATTTCTACCNAATTTATACCTCCCGTAGTATCATTCTCCCTATTTCTCAATGAACATGAATGTGAGACCTCCATGTTCATTGATAAATAGAGGGGGGTAGTGCTTTGCATTGGAAAAAAAGATTCCTGCACATTAAAATTTTGCAGATGCAGCTTGGCTAGTACTTTCT
>PBJO01000014.1 GCA_002720745.1 Balneola sp. | reverse complement strand
AGTGTTGTTGGGTTCACTAGCAGTTGAGACTTTATGTGATTCCTCCTTTGACTTTTGAGCTGATCCTACGTCCGAGTCTTCGTAAATATCGCCTTTTATTTCGATCCGATTTTCCACCTCAGCCTCTAGCATCAACTGCCGTGACACAAGTAGTTGCCGATGTTCGGCCATGTCATCATCCTTCAGAATTTCTTCAATTTCTCTGGGTTTTGGTAAATCTTGAACTGAATTAAGCCCAAAGTGCCTTAAAAAATGATGACTGGTCTTGTATACCAACGGCTTTCCAGGACCATCTCCTCTACCAGCTACCTCAATAAGGACTTTTTCCATTAACTGACGCAAAATATATCCAGAGTCTACCCCTCTAATTTGGTCTACTTCAGGTTTGGTAATTGGTTGTCGATACGCTACAATTGCCAAAGTTTCTGTAGCCGATTGAGACAATTTTCTATAGGCATTTTCATGCTGAAAAACACTTAACCAATAGTGATACTTCTTTTGAGTCAAAAATGTGTACCCACCACCAATACGTTTAATGCGAAAACTACAACCACTTTCTTCATATCGCTCATTTATTAGTTGAACAAATTCATCTACAGTCTCCTCTGAGATTTCGATATTTTGCTCTTTATCAATAATGATCTTGCGAATTTTAGATGCACTCAGAGGTTCCTTGCTAGCAAAAATAAGGGCTTCGATTACTGAAGAGAGTCGACTTCCATCTATAAATTCATAATCCTGCATGCCTGAAATACTTAATTAATCTACACGATTGCATAATAAATGCAATGTAACACCCTTTTTACTTTATTGCATAGAAGGAATAGTCGCCTATATCCTGCTTATCGTATCGCGTCCACATGGATAGTTACTCGGACAGAACGATGTTCAGGAAAAGACAATTTGTAGATTTTCAGAACTTGGTCCAACATAGCTTCAATATATTGCGCTCCTTTTTCTGGGTTTACTTTCACAATGAGTTCCCAGTAGTATTGACCTTGCATCCATTCTATGGGTGCCGGGGATGGTCCTAACAATGGCCAGTGCGGTACAACCTGCTGCCATGCTTGAAATAAAACCATAGAAGCAGCCAAAACCTGTTCGTTGTTTGAACCTTTTAACACACACTTTATAAGTCTAGAAAATGGAGGATAGTCCAATGGTTTTCTAAAGGCCATTTCATGACGAGCAAAACCCTCATGATCGTGACTAGGAACAAACTGTAATGCAGGATGTTCGGGTTGACGAGTTTGAATAAATACCTTACCTGGTTTCTGCCCTCTACCTGATCTGCCCGCAACCTGTGAGAGAAGTTGATATAATCGCTCTGAGGACTGAAAACTGGGATATGCCTGTTCGGTATCCGCATCGAGTACTACCACAAGAGTCACATTGGGGAAGTCCAAACCTTTGGCTACAATTTGTGTACCGACTAAAATGTCGGCATTACCCCGGCCAAACGACTCTAAAATTTTGGCATGGGCCCCTTTTTTAGATGTACTGTCACGATCGAACCTAGCAACTCTAGCCTCAGGAAAAAGCATCTCAATTTGTTCTTCCACCTGCTGAGTACCCGAGCCATATATACTTAAATTGGGTGACCCGCAGGCCTCGCAATGCGTATCTATCTGTCGTGCATAACCGGAATAGTGGCATAAAAGTATGTTTTTACGCTTATGAAGTGTCAAACTTACTGAACAATCAGGGCTCATTGGGATATGCCCACATTCATCGCATTGAAGGTAAGAGGCAAACCCACGCCTATTAAGCAGGAAAATAACTTGTTCATTTCGCTTAAGGGATTCTTTGACCGCTAAAAATGTAGGCGCTGCCATAGGACCTTTCATCGCAGACTTGTATTGCTTGAGGTCTAATATTTGGACACTGGGTAAGGTGGCCTCAGCGTGTCGCTGATTTAAGCGTAGCATAGTAGCTTTATCTTTCGCAACCCTGTGCAGAGTTTGTAAACTAGGAGTAGCTGAACCCATTACTACAACCGATTCTTCTATATGAGCTCGCATAATAGCCGTCTCTCTAACATGATAACGGGGCGCTGGATCCATTTGTTTATACGAAGAATCGTGTTCTTCGTCAATAACTATAAGCCCTAAGGGTTTAATGGGGGCAAAGAGAGCTGATCGGGGGCCAATGGCAATATTTTTTTGCCCATTTTTTAGCGCATTCCATACCGATAGACGCTCAGAAGCGCTTAATTGACTATGAAAAACTGCAATATCTTCTCCAAAAATTTTATAAAAACGAGCCACAGTACTGGGGGTCAGTGCGATCTCTGGTACCAAAACAATAGCTCCTTTGCCTAATTCTTGGGCTTTTTTGATGGCATGTATGTACACCTCTGTTTTCCCACTACCCGTTATGCCATAAAGTAAAAACTGGCCGAACTTCTGCTTCTCTAATTGTTGTAAAACAGGATCGATTGCTACACACTGTTCCTCATTAAGAGCTTTGATTTTAGAGGGATCGTAAGAGAGTTGCTGAGTCTGCATTTCAAATCGGCTTTTTTCAAACTTACTTAAATAACCTTTTTTAGCTAAGGTTCGAAGTTGAGATATTCCAACCTTTTCTAGCATTTTTAAGTCTTGATTGCGAGCCGGTAAGCATTGCCCTTTCACTACATTTAGGGCCTGTTCCCACTTATATTTTTTTTCAGATGTTACAAAAATCGACGCCTTATTCTTAGCCTCTTTATCCTTCCAATCCCACCAGATTTCTTTGGCCTCTTTGGATTTGACCTCGGGTTGTTCCCAAATTTCTAACCATCCCATCTTGATCAAGTTATTTAAAATACCCAAGTCACCCTGAGCTCTGCTTCGCTTTCGAAGTTCTTCTACTGTCGCTTCTTCTGCTAAAGACTCTACCCAGTTCCATATGTTTTTTTCTTTCAGGGTTAATTCGCCTACATCTTTTGCTCTATTGGAATTCGACCGAATATACTGCTTTGAAACCATATTAAGCCCGCTAGGTAATACCGCCTGGATGGTCTCGCCCCAACTACAATAGTAAAAGCGATGTATCCACTCGGTGAGCTTAAGTAGCGATTCATCCAAAATAGCTTCGGTATCAAGTACCTCACGTATTGCTCTAAGTTCAAAGGATGGCTCCTGCTTATGAACACGTACTACCATTCCTATCGCATTATAACTTCGAAAAGGAGCCCAAACTCTTTTTCCTATGGATATCTGCTCATACAACTTTTCTGGAACTCGGTAGGTATAGAGCTGTCGTGGCGCCAAAGCATAAGCAATGTCAACAAATAAAGGAGGTGAAAGGGTACTCAAGATGGACTGAAAATTCAATAAACAACGAATGTGCTAGGCTTTTGAAGTTATAGACTATATAGGAATTCAGAAGTACCATGTCTAAACCTCAGTTCGTTCTAGCTAAGCCTAAATCTATTGATATTCGCATTCAATAGCTTGTACTACAAAAGCCCTCATAATTGATCTAAGCTTCTAAACTGATTAGTCCCCGTTAAATGATGTGCGTAAAGATTGAATATTGGGTGACTGATTCTAAAAAAAAGTAACAGGCAGTTTGGAACTTTTTTTTGTCTGCGTTGTAGTATAAATATGATTTGAGTACTATTTTCTTGATTTAAGTGTTAGAATTATGATAGCATTATAAAGTAGTTTTTTTATATAGTCTTTCATCGTCATAAAAAGTGAACTTTATACAATTTTGGACGTTTAAACACCATACTATTAAAAGAAAATATCCCCATTATCTTTATACTTTTGAAAAAAAGTGTCAAAACTGAATTTTTATTCGCCAATACAACATTTAACCATACAATGATGAAAAACACAAAACAAGAAGCCAAACGTATCTACGAAGAAATCCAAGGTGGTGCTAAAGAAGTGTTGAATGGAATTAGCAATCTAATTGAAGAGGGTTCCGCTCGACGGTTAATTATTAAAAACAAAGACGGGAAAGTGGTTTTTCAAACGCAACTTGCCTTCGGAGTAGGTGGAGCAGCTTTAGTCGGCGCAATGGCACCTGTGATTTCAGCTATTGGAATGTTTGCCATGTTTTTGAATGATTATCAAATAATTGTCGAAAAAGAAATTTCCACCGATAAATATGAGCCAGAAGTACATGGATCTAGTCAAGAAGCTAAACAGGATATTAACGATAGCGACGAAGCAGTAATAATTGAAATCCTAGACGAAGATGAGGATATATCCAACCCATCTAAAACTTCAGAATCAACAGAAAAAAGGCGAAAAACTGCATCATCAAAGAAGAATTCCAAAAAAAGTGTTGGAAAATAACGGATTCACTGTTTATTCTTTGACGCAGTAAAATCAGGCTAGACCTTTATCAGCAAGATAATGTTTGGTATCTAATGCAGCCTTACACCCTATTCCCGTAGCAGTAACAGCCTGACGGTATACCGCATCCACTGCATCACTGCAGGCAAATATACCAGCTAAGTCTGTTTTGATGGTCTGGTTTTTGGTCTAAATATAGCCTACATCATCCACGGTTAATAATTCTTTGAAAAGTTCTGTATTTGGTCAGTGACCAATGGCTACAAATAATCCAGTGACATCATATAAAATCATTAACTCACTAGAACTTATTTTTTTAACCTGTATACTTTGAATCACCTGATCGCCCAAAACTTTTGCTACCTTGCTATCCCACATGAACTCAATGTTTTTGAATGACTACCAAATACTTGTCGAAAAAGAAATTTCCTTTGATATATACGAGCCAGAAGTACATTGATATAGTGAGAATACTAAACAAGGACACTAAGAATATTGAAGAAGCAGAAATTTTTTAGATTACCAATTTATAGATCACAATAAATTCTATATAAAATGAGATACATAGTCTCAGAAAATCTAAGAAAAGAGAATCAAATGAGGAATCAATATTAGTTAAAACATACTACTCATTTAAGTCATGTCTGTTATTTGGATAAACAGGTTGACTTATTTGCCCATTGATAATATTTATAATTCCATATTTATAGCCAACTTTGTGAGCAACTATCTTCAAAGTATCATTTAAACTTTCTTTGATTGGCCCATTATAATGTTTCCAACCTAAGCTTGGCTTAATTTCAGACGAAAATTTATATCCAATACTTAGATCTGAATCAATTTCTACCAAAGTAATTATTCCATCATTAATATTAACTTTTGGCATTTTTGTCATTTGTACTTTTCCACCCGGGTAAAAATCTGAAATCAAATCTACCTCTTGTATATTACCTTTATCATCAATTTTTTGAGTCCATTTATCAAGTTCATTTCTGAATTCAAATAAGAGATTATCATATGTTGTATCATTAGCAAGATTGTTTAATTCATGTGGGTCATTTTGCGTGTCAAATAATTCTTCGTAATCTTTCTTTTTTCTAAACCAAAGGGCTTGATTTGCATCTAATTTATTCATGTTACGCATCTGCAGTAACTCTTTCATTATATCCATATTTTCTCTGTAGCTAAGTGGTAAATAATAAGGCTTGTCAGGATAATAGTTTTTAAGATATTTATATCTTTTGTCGCGAATTGCGCGAATCATATCCGTACTTTCGTCGAATCGATCTGCATGCGCATAAACATATTGTCTCTCTGAATTAGACCTATATTTCCCTTCAAATGCCTGTCCCTGCATGAAATCAGGCGGTTCAATATTAGCTAGTGACAATAAAGTCGCTGGGAAGTCTACAAAACTTATTAATCTATCATCAATAGTCCTAGCCCTCATCTTATTAGGGTATCTTATTATGAGTGGTACTTTTAAACCTGAATCATATAATAATCTTTTTTGTCGAGGGAGTGGACCGCCATGATCAGAATAGAAAAAGATGATAGTGTTGTCTAGCAACCCATCTTCTTCAAGTTGGTCTAAAATTTTACCTACACCTATATCCAATCTCATTATGTTTGTATATAAACGCTGCATAGATTTAATACCAACCTCATTTTGAGGTAAATATGGTGGTATTACAATATTAGTATCACTATGAAAGAGTAGAGGATATTCATCTTTATTTTTTTTTTGTGAATTAATATTGGACGTATTTCTTTTAGGTGGAAATGTAGCTAAATCTGAGAGTTGATAGTCAAAATTCCACATATTCGACTCATGTGTAACAAAAAAATTAAATACACTAAAAAAAGGGGTATCTTTATCTAATCTATTTCTCCAATGTGCAAACTTACTAGATTCGTCCCAAGCTAATTCTGATTTAAAAAATTGATAATCTTCTTTATCATTATTTGTAGTGTAATAACCATTTAGTCTTAAAATTTCACTAACCATCTTAACATCTTTTGGTAATACTACCTGATAATCAATTAGCCCCTTTTCTTTAGCGCTTGGTTGTTGAACCAAAGTTCGCATATTGTGTGCCCCAGCTGAATTTGGATAAACTCCAGTTGCTAGTGTAAATCTACTAGGGGAACAGACTCCGGACACAGAATAAGCATTTGTATATATTACACCTTCATTTGCAAGTCTATTTAAATTGGGAGTAAAAGCACTACTATCACCATACATACTTAAATACATTGAACTTAAATCCTCAGCTACTAACCACAATATATTCATCTGTTCAGGCTGGGTTGTAGGAATACAAGAATTAATAGCGGCACTGAACATTAAAATTAGACCTATTAGGGTTCTATTTATTCTCATAATACTTTCTGTTTTTACTTTATAAGTTCTTACAACCGTTAATATGATTAACAAAAATTATTCTTTTTCATAAAACCTATAATCTCAGGTTATTTCATCATACTTGTTAAATAATATTCGGTATCTAGTGCTGCCTTACACCCTGTTCCAGCTGCTGTAACAGCTTGACGATACACAGCATCCATGGCATCGCCGCAGGCAAATATACCAGGTAAATCGGTTTTTGTAGTTTGGGCTTTAGTCTGTATATAGCCTATATCATCCATGGTTAAGACTCCCTTGAAGAGTTCGGTATTGGGGCGATGACCAATAGCTACAAATAATCCAGTAACATCATTTAAGGTCGTCAACTCACCGGAATTTCGATTTTTTACCTTAACTCCTTGAACCACCTGATCGCCCAAAACCTCTACCACTTCACTATCCCATATAAATTCAATTTTTTCATTAGCGAATGCACGAGCCTGCATAGTTTTGGAAGCACGAAGTTCATCACGTCGATGAATAACGGTTACTTTGCTGGCAAATTTAGTTAAAAAGGTAGCTTCTTCCATTGCGGTGTCTCCTCCTCCTACAACAGCCACATGTTCGTTACGGAAAAAAGCACCATCACATGTAGCGCAAGCCGAAATCCCTTTGCCTCGTAGACGAGTTTCGCTTTCTATGCCCAACCACATCGCTGACGCCCCTGTAGAGATAATAAGTGCATGCGTCTTAATCTGTACTTTCTCATCAACAGTAAGTGTATAGGGTTGCTCATTGAAATCTATATCAGTTACAAACCCATAACGACAATCAGCCCCAAATTTTGTTGCCTGTTCGCGAAAGTCCTGCATCATCTGTGGTCCCATTACCCCGTTAGGATAACCTGGGAAATTTTCAACATCGGTTGTTGTCATCAACTGACCACCGGGCTCAGGCCCTTCAAATACTATAGGGCTTAAATCCGCACGAGCGGCATATAAAGCGGCAGTTAAACCAGCTGGACCACTGCCCATCACAACAACTTTGAATGTCTTTCCTGCAATATCTTCCATCTTTTTCTCCAACTATAATTTTGCGATATGAAAAGATACAGATTCTAGAAATAATCGTACGTTCTTTCTGACTACAAAATGAGTAAGGCTAAACTATATAATCAACAGAAATTGGACTACAGAGAACAGCTTGGAAATTGCCCAGTTATATCTAAGTCTGAGGGTTGATAAGTTTCTGTGATTGGAAATCCATTTTCAATTCGCTTTAGCAACATATAGTCTGGAAAAATAAAAATTTCTACCTCTTCGGCTGTTTCACCACTGGTATCTGCTTCTTCTTGCACTTCCATCTTATAAGATCCCTCTACCTCTGTAATACTATTTATGGTTAGTCGAGCCATACTGTAACAATTTTGAGCCTTCAGGTATGCGATAACATCTATGAGCTCTTCAGTTATGTATAAATAAGCGGTAAGTTGTTGGCTTAGATCACGTTCCCATACTCCCAAGAATGGATAAGTACCACATGCTTTATCTAAATCATCTAAGTTCTTCGAACTTGGATTAAAAATTTGTGTTTCTTCTGTTTCTATATCTGTATTTAAATCTCGAACATGTAAAAAACGATCATTTCGTGAAAAACCCATAATATTAACTTCATCTGAGCCAATAATTTGCAATGTATATACTCCATTTGCTTGTATGTCTAGGATGGTAAATCGTTCAACAATACTGCATCTATAAATGTCGTTGTAAAAATAAAAAGTAACTTCATTTTCAGAAATTTCTATATAGGTATAATTATTATCTTCGGTCCATTTTTCCCACACTCCAATATTTCTATCATTAAAGTTAGGATCCATAACATCTATTGCATCACAGGTTGACAAAATGAAAAGGAGAGCAACTACCCATAGATAATGCAAGTAAAGTACCTTAATAAGTTTCATTACTTTTTTGTTTGGACTTTTTAAAACTACATCTGCACTAATAATAGCGTTAGAAAGGACTACTTTCAAATTTAAAACGCATTTACCAATTTAATTTTTTCTTTTTAAAGCATAGCATGCGCTAAGCTTTTCGTAAATATGGATACACACTGCATTTTATTCTAAAAAGTGCTCTCACCTTAGTTTATCCAAACGTTGCATTTTATTATTATGTTATGCTCAATAAATTCAGAAAATATGTTAAAAATCGCAGTACCTAAAGAATCAGCTGCTCATGAAAATAGAGTAGCTTTATCTCCGGTAGCCACTAGTCAGTTGATTAAAAACGAGCATAAAGTGCTTATTGAAAAGGGAGCCGGTGAGGCTTCTAATTTTTTAGATCAAGATTACACTGATGCCGGAGCTACCATAGCTAAGAATCGGAAGGATCTATTTTCACAGGCCGATTTAGTTCTAGCTGTCCAAACCCCTTCAGATGATGATCTAAACCTAATGAAAAAAGGTAGTACTCTAATTTGTTTTCTATGGGCACTTCAGCATCCAGAATTAGTAAGAAAACTAATTAGTTTAGGTATTACTGCCCTTGGAATGGATGCGATCCCTAGAATTTCAAGGGCTCAAAATATGGATGCGTTATCGTCTATGAGTTCTATCGCTGGGTATAAATCAGCATTAATGGCAGCCTCAGAACTAGATAAGTACTTCCCCATGATGATGACCGCAGCAGGTACTATTCCACCGTCTAAAGCTTTAATTATCGGTGCGGGTGTTGCCGGATTACAAGCCATTGCAACTTGCCGAAAGTTAGGTGCAGTAGTCGAGGCCTATGATGTTCGACCAGCGGTAAAAGAACAAGTTGAAAGTTTGGGCGCCAATTTTGTAGAGGTTTCTCTAGAAGAAGTTAGCACTGAGACTAAGGGTGGATATGCCAAGGAATTATCAAACGATGCTCAGGAACGCCAACGTCAAATAATGCATGAGCATGTTAAAAAATCCGATGTGGTCATAACTACTGCACTGATTCCAGGCAAACCTGCGCCCTTATTAATTACCGAAGAAATGGTGGCCGATATGCAAGCTGGATCTGTTATTATCGACTTAGCTGCTGAAAATGGTGGAAATTGTGCCCTTACCGAAGCGGGTAAAACGATTATTAAGCATGGTGTAAAAATAGTAGGACCAATCAATATACCGAGCCAGCTTTCGTCGCATGCTAGCCTTCTATATGCGAAAAATATGCTGGCATTACTCAAATTGTTGGTTAAAGATGGTGAGTTAAAATTCGACATGAATGACGAAATTATCCTGAATACCACCATAACTATGGATGGAGAGATAATCTCACCTTTACTGCAAACAAGTTAATTACCCCTAATTATATACTATGGAAGTCGATTTAACACTATTACTCTTTATTTTTGCTTTGGCCAGTTTTATTGGTTTTGAACTTATCTCTAAGGTACCACCCACCCTACACACACCATTAATGAGTGGCGCCAATGCTATTTCTGGAATTACCATAGTAGGGGCTCTTATCGTGGCGGGTAGCCTAGGCAACCCGCTAGGAAAATGGATTGGTTTCGCCGCTATCGTCTTGGCTACTATTAATGTGGTTGGAGGTTTTATGGTCACCGATCGCATGTTAGAAATGTTTAAAAAAAAGGAGGATGAAAAATGAGCGTATTCCTTCCTGAAATTATCTTATACTGGCTTCCAGA
This sequence comes from Balneola sp., assembly GCA_002720745.1. Lineage (GTDB taxonomy): Bacteria > Bacteroidota > Rhodothermia > Balneolales > Balneolaceae > UBA1275. The sequence goes on along the minus strand of PBJO01000014.1, from coordinate 35,909 downwards.
TACCATCCAATTATTCTATTTGGTGGCTACTGCTTTCTTTATCCGTGGGGTAAAACTTCTCAATTCTCCCAGCACAGCACGAAAAGGGAATCAATTTGCAGCTATCGGGATGATGATCGGCATACTCGTCACTTTATTTGACCAAAATATTGTTGAGTTTGAGCTAATTATCGGAGGCATTATAGTTGGTGGATTTATAGGATTATTACTTGCCAAAAAAGTGCAAATGACCTCCATGCCGGAACTAGTTGCTGTGTTCAACGGTTTTGGTGGCGCTGCCTCGGCACTTGTAGCATGGGGTGAGTTAGCTCGAAACCCTGAAATATTGAGTTTTGACACTACTGGATTGGTATCTATAGGGCTAAGTGTATTTATTGGAGCCTTAACATTTACCGGTAGTTTTATCGCATTTGGTAAACTGAGTGGCTTTATTTCTGGAAATGCAATCACCTTCCCGGGGTTAAACATGATTAATATAGGGGCTATGATTGCCACTTTAGGACTTATTGGATATTTCGCTTTTGATCCCACAAATTCTACTTTATTTTGGATAATCCTTGGAATTTCATTGCTTGTCGGGGTGACCTCCGTAATCCCAATTGGTGGAGCCGATATGCCGGTGGTAATCTCGCTACTTAACTCATACTCGGGCATTGCAGCAGCTATGGCTGGTTTTGTATTGCAAAATAACCTGTTGATTGTTTCAGGCGCCCTTGTAGGTGCAGCAGGACTTATTCTCACTAATATTATGTGTAAAGCTATGAATCGTAGCTTAGGCAATGTGATTTTTGGTAGTTTTGGCGCAGCGACTGGGGGTCTAGGAGGAAATAGAGGTGGTGATAAAACCGTGCATGAAACTTCCGCTGAGGATTTAGCTATTCAAGTAGCCTATGCATCTAAAGTAGTGATCGTACCTGGCTATGGTCTTGCGGTAGCTCAGGCGCAGCATATTGTAAAAGAAGTAGCCACCAAACTCGAATCTCGTGGCGTTCAGGTCAAATACGGAATCCATCCAGTAGCAGGTCGCATGCCTGGTCATATGAATGTTTTATTAGCCGAGGCAGACGTCCCTTACGACCTTTTAAAAGATATGGATGAAATAAACCCAGAGTTTACTACTACCGATGTAGTACTCATTATAGGAGCGAATGATGTAGTAAATCCACTGGCTAAAACGGACCCAGCAGGTCCTATTTATGGTATGCCTATACTAGATGTGGATGATGCAAAAAGAACGGTTGTTTTCAAACGATCACTAAGTTTTGGATATGCTGGTGTGGACAATCCTTTATTCTATGCTGAAAAAAATCAAATGTTCTTTGGCGACGCAAAAAAAAGCTTGCAGGCTCTTAATGAAGCGTTGAATGAAGTATAATTACGCCTTAATTGGTAGTATAATAGCTATCCTATGGCTGGGATGCTCCAATGACGAATGCTCTTTAGAACCAAATTTAGCTGTTAATCAAGAGCAGTTGACCAAAGATATTGAAGCAATTGACGCTTATTTAGCATCGAATAGCATCGAAGCACAAACACACCCTTCCGGCCTGCGCTATATAATAAAGCGTAGCGGTGAAGGTGATCGACCCAATTACTGTTCTAATGTTTCGGTGAGCTATGAGGGCAGAACATTGAATGGAAATATATTCGATAGTCATTCTACACCAATAAATTTTCCTTTGGAAAATTTAATAACGGGCTGGCAGATTGGAATCCCACTTATAAAAGAGGGCGGGCGCATCACCCTATATATTCCTTCTGTCTATGCTTATGGAGTAAACGGTATAGGCTCTGATATATATCCAAATGCCTCGTTGGAATTTGAAATATTACTTTTTCAAACCAATTAGTTCCTAGTCTGATATAACAAAAGCCTTACAGACTCCGGTAAAAAGCCTGAGCAAATCGCGATAAAATCAGACAAATGCATCACAAGGTTTATTTAATATTAAATATTGGGAACTTTTAAGCCTAAGTTGTGCATTTATTTACATAGATAGATACATACTAAGACAGATGGAAAAAGTTAAGGAGTTTTTTTCATCTTAGTATTTCAATCATTATTGCAGTTTCTGGCTGTAGTCAACTAGCAGCATGCTTTGCTGGTTTGCTCTATTTGACAATTCTCCTATTATTTGGTTAGTACCCTTCAACCCTGAAAAGTTGAAGGGTTTTTTTATATTATATCCTGTTCGTAATATTCCCGTGCTAAATAGAATGCACCAGCTGAGCCTATTCCACATAATAGATAAATACTCCACACAGATGAAGCTACCGCATTGGCTCCTTGAAAAATTTGATCACTTAACCAGCCTGCCAGAGGTGGGCCTGCACCAAAACCAACAACACTAACAACAAATAAATACAAAGCACCAACTAAACCGCGCTGGTCATCCCGCGCAAAGAATTGAATAATCGCAGCAGCCACCCCATTATAGGAAGACGCGATAACATTTCCGATTCCTATAAACCAAAATGCAATTAAAGGACTCTCACTATGCAATCCCACCCACAAAAAAGGCAGCGATACTAATCCAGAAATCCAGCCCCAGGCTAATCGGTTCCTGGGGCCAAAATGTTTAGCCCAACGATCCGTTACCCATCCTGCAATAGTAACGGCCACTGCAGTCACCATTAGAAACCATCCGTAATAAGGTATTAAGTCTACTCGATCAAAACTTTGAGTAAAAATACTGCCGATAAAAGCCAATATGGTATATCCACTCATTGCAAGTAATCCAAAACCTAACAAATGATATCTTAACGCTCGTTTAGTTAATAAATCTTTAATCTGATGCCATACAGATTCTTCAATTCCAAAGGAGACTATCGGATTATCCTGGGTAGTAGAATCTCCTCCATTAGGCTGATAATCTATTCTCTGTGGTTCGACTAACCCAAAGAAGGATAGTCCAACTAGAAAAAAACCAGATGCCCCTAGTACCTGTAATGAAATACGCCAATCATATGCTTGTGCCACAGAACCACCAACTAAGAAAGACAGACCTACCCCAACAAAAATGGCAGAAGCGTAAGCTGAAAAAACAGTAGCTCGTCGCTCTTTTGGGAATAAATCAGCTAGCAGCGAATAAACCGCCGGACTTAGAGCTGCTTGGCTGAGCCCCAAAGCCATTCGTAAGGCTACGAGAAAACCTAACGAGGAGGCCCAACCACTGACTAGAGTAGCCAAGCTCCATACTGTTGCTCCTGCTAAAATAATACGAACCCTAGACGTTTTATCAGCCAAACGTCCCATTATCAAGCCCATTATGGCATATATCCAACTAAAGCTAGGTCCGTACAACCACCCTAGATCAGTAAAACTTAATCCTAAATCCTTCCGAATTGATTCTCCCAGTACCGCAATAATTTGACGATCTACAAAGCTATTCACATATAACAGCATGAGTAGGGCCAAAGATAGATAACGAGTAAGGCTAACACTGAATAGCTTAGAATACATCATAGAAGTTGGCTTTTTAGCACCAATCTACACGAATTATTGGTAAACCGTATATTACGTCTAATAATCATCTGACAACACTGAGGCTACATAATGCTCTTGAATCTCTAGTATAGCTTCTTCACATGGAAGTTGGGATACGGATGGTTGATCAAAGGAGGTCATATCAGCATTATAATCTCTAAAATAGGTATCACTCCATGTCTTTAAATCATGTACTATAAGGCTAATAGATAGCCACTTCTCAGTGAGATAATAAATATTCACCTTTTTGTTATTAGGGGGATGAGTTTTTGTAATCAGATCTTTGTTAGGCATATTCTTTAAACGAGAGGATAAAATATTTGGGGCGATTCCTTCATCTGATTCTGATATATCCTTAAAAGTATGGCAATGTTGAATAAGCATGAGCTTAATAATAACCAAGGTCCATCTATCTCCCACTATATCCACAGCAGAAGTGACAGGACAGCTACATCTAAATAAATTATTACTGGTTTCTATATTCTTACGGACACATACCGAATAAAGTAAAACTTATACATATGAATAAATAGTCAATTCCTGATTTTATAATTACTCCCAAAAAGTAAAGAAATACATCACCCCACTCGCTACAAACTATTATGTCTGAAAAGTGCTTTTTAAAGGGAATATCTAGATATATAGAGCTGAACTGTGCCAAACAAATTCTAGAAAATAGCTATAGCTTTATTGATTCGGTTCGAACAAAATAAAAAGAAGCAGAAGTATTGCGCAATTTAACTAAAAGATGTTGAGTCGGCTAATCTAGGCTTAACAGAATTAGACCGCATCGAGAATGGAGGATTCTAGGCTTTCTAGGTATGAGGTCTATGCTGGATAATTTAGCAACTAAGCTATTTTTCGTTGAAAGCACTTACCTTTTTTAAAACAAAACTTAAAATATACCACCAGCTTTATAGAAAGGCTGATACTGTTAAAAAAAGTATCTCAGGATTGTTTATTATGGATACATGAAAAATAGATCAGCCAAAAAAGGCCTTAAGCTACCTCGTAAGTCGAAACAGCAAAAAGAGCGTGCGGCAGAGATTCTTCGAATACTCTATACTAAGTATCCTAATCCTCATTGCGAATTAGATCACAGAAATGCCTTTGAACTATTAATGGCTACTATTTTAAGCGCGCAATGCACAGATGTACGAGTAAATATGGTTACGCCTGCTCTGTTTGAAAGTTACCCCACCGCAGAACTAATGTCTCAGGCTCCATTAGAAGAACTTGAAAAGTTGGTTAAAACGACCGGATTTTATCGGAATAAAGCAAAATCTTTGAAAGAAGCTTCTCAGCGAATTATATCAAATTTCAGTGGAGAAGTACCTCAAAACATGGAACATCTTCTTAGTCTACGTGGTGCAGCTAGAAAAACCGCTAATGTAGTATTAGGCAATGCCTTCAATATTAATGCAGGAGTCGTGGTCGATACCCATGTTAAACGGTTTTCATATCGATTTGGATTTACCCGTGAAATGAATAACACCGATAAAATTGAACGTGATCTCATGGCATTATTCCCTCAAGAATCCTGGACAGATTTATCCCATTTAATGATTCATCATGGTAGGGGCCCTTGTAAGGCAAGAAACTCAAAATGTTCTACAGATGACCTTTGTAAAAAATTTTGTATAAACTGTAAGCAAAATAAAAAACTAAAACTTGAATAAGTAAATCTAAGTACACTTCATCTAAATATAACACCTAGTAAATTATTTAAGATAGCTAGCCAATAAAGAATGAAAGTGATGTACACCCTTCTCACGAGTTGGAGAAAAACGTCCAGTTCTATAATATTTTGACTGAAGACCTGATTGCACTCCTTCTACGACAAATTCATCTTCTCTTTCTACCTTGTCTAATAAAGCTCCAGCTCCTGTACATAATTTACTTTCATCGTAAACATATGTTATAAAGGACACCTTAGTTTTATTTTTATTGATTGGTTTGACAATGTTTATCGATAGACCCCAAGGATAAAAATTTAACATCAAATTGGGAAAAATCCAGTAGTAATAAGCAGCAACAAATTTACCATAGTCTGGATGACCGATTGGCAGATCAAAAGTTTCTTCACCTCCTTCTGAATAACCAATCTGTAAATTAACATGATCATAGATCTCTGTTTTATAACTCCCATAATCTAATACAGCATTTAAATCATCATGTACAAATGGTATATGAAAACCCTCCAAATAATTGTCACAATATAAAGCCCAATGACAATTAATTAAATAGTCTTTATTTCTGCTTTTATCTAGTTTAAATTCCTTAATTGGTAAAAATCCAACTCTCTCATTTAATATTTGAAACACCTCAGAAAAATCAAATTTAGTATCTAAACCAACAAAAAGATGACCTCCCCAATTTCTTAACTCAAATTCATGTAGGCTATCACAAGGTCTAGGGAAATCTATTGCCTCTTTAAACTCGGGCATTGATTTAAATGTACCATCTAAATTGTATCGACGACCATGATACATACACTTTAAATTATTGACTTTATCTGGATTATGAATAATTATATTACCTCTATGTGTGCAAACATTACTAAAACATTTTATTCGATCTGTTTCATCACGGACTAAAAGCATTGGTTCTGTTAAATAATTATCAAGTAACGTGAATGGATATACTTGTTTCGATAATGGAATTATTGAATTTGAATCACCAATCCATTGCCATGTTTTCTCAAAGATATTTTCTTTAATTCTATCAAATACAGTCTCATCCCTGTAAAAACTAGATGGAAGGGTTTCTGCTCTAGTAATGTCTTGATCAATATGAAACTGAGTCATTTAGTAATTTTATTATTTTCTTTATTTAATAAAAAATATAACGGAATACCTAAAATCAAAAGAGTTAAACCCCATAATATTATCTTAATACCGCTACCAAATATAACCCATATACAAAATATAATAGCCAAATATGATATAATTTTTTCTTTTAGATGATCACCTGGCAACGATTTAACTAAAACTATCAAGCTTATTGATGATAGTAGATATGGAGTTAACACCGAAAGAGTAGATAAGTTCATCATAAAGGTAAACGCTTGAACCAAACCGTCGGAAAAATTTAAACCCATGACTAAGGAGGCAAGGCTACTTGATAAAATGATTCCAATAATTGGTGAATCGTTTTTATTTGTTTTACCAAATAATTTAGGGAATAAATTATCATTTGCTGCTGCCATAGGCACCTGCCCTTGAATAAGTATCCATCCATTTAGGGCTCCTAATGTTGCTATAACCGCACCTCCTGCAACAATGTATTTAGCTAAATCACCCCAAAATAAAGCTGCTGCATCTGCAAAAGGAGCATTTGAAGTCATAAGTTCGACTTGAGGAATAATACCCATTATTACGACTGAACTAGTGATATAAATTGCTATAGTGAAAAAAGTTCCTGCAATTGTAGAATTCCTGATTGTTATATGAGCATTTTCAATTTTTGAACTTGTAATAGTGGCACTTTCCATCCCTAAAAAAGCAAATAAAGTTGCTGTAGTTGTTATTGTAATTGAACTTAAATTAGATTCCCCACTTAAATTAGGCACCCTAAAATTACCTGACTCAATGTAGAAATAACCAAATATGGCAATAAGAAATATTGGCGTTACTTTTAGCACAGTAGTAACGATTTGCACGATAGCAACCGTATTTAATGGCTTTGAATTGATCCAAGTAAATAACCATATAACTGATAAGCCTGTTAATATTGCATAAGCAGTATTATTGAGAACAGGGAAAAACACCTCTAAATACCCAACTAAGGCAACTGCTATGGCAGCATTGGTACACCAAATAGATACCCAATATCCCCAGGCAACTAAGTATCCAGGAAATATTCCCAATCCAAGTTTTGTGTACGCATAAGGTCCACCTGTAATATTAGGTGCTACTTTACCAAGACTACCAAAAACTATTGCTAATAAAATTGCACCTATAGATGCAAAAACCCATCCAACTAAACTTATACTACCATACAAAGCTAATGTTGCTGGAAGTAAAAATATACCCGAACCCACCATGTTACCTACTACAAGAGAGGTGCTAGACCAAAATCCGATATATTTTTGCTTAGAGATGATAATATATATGAGGAGTTCAATTTTAGTGTATACAAATAAAGCTAAAGAATGAAATTTATATTGTAATGCATAAAATAAATCAGATAAAAACTTAGAAATGTAACTTTTGCTTCTCTTTATTGAGCATGTTACCTTTACGTTACATTTTAATTTTTAAATCTTAGCATTATGGGTCAAAACATCATTATTCCTATTGCAGGTATGATAACAGGAATATTAGTTGTCTCAGGACTTTTTATTTTAGTATATCTTGAAGAAAAAGAAAAAAGAGAAGCTATAATTGAAATATCAAAATACTTAGATGAACCTAAAAAGTTTAAAGAATTATTAGGGATTTTTGAAGATAGAAAAAAAGAGCCACTTGATTATCGTAGAGTTGGTGTCATTACATTGTTTGTAGGTGCCGGACTCTACCTCCTAGGATATATTTTCATTGGAAAATTATTTGAAGGTATTGGTGCCTTAATTGCAATGATTGGTATAGGTCAAATAATTGCTGGGTATCTTTATCCAAATACTAGTTCAGAGCTTACTGATGCTGTTGAAAAATTTGAGAGCGAATAGATTTGGGAAAGAATCACAAAAAATTATTGAATAATCTTGAAATTTTAAGAAAATCCGCTGGCTTAACTCAGCAGGAATTATCAGTCTTTGCTAATGTTTCAAGAAAAAGTATAAATGCTATTGAAAATGGTATTTATGTCCCTTCAACTGTATTAGCTCTTAGAATAGCTAAAACACTGAAATGCGAAGTTGAAGACTTATTCAAACTACCTTAAAATAGCTCACCTAAGTGTCTACACCAATTAATTTTCACTGTTCTATCTATACCTCACCTCATATAAATTCTACTCCACCATATATTCTTACTAAATGAATCATCTTTACATACTAACTATATTTAGTTTATTAATTAATTGTTCAAATGATAAAATAGTCTCTAGTGAATTCTATGAAAATACCAATACACTAAGATCAAAAATAATAATTATTGAACAAGAAATTGACAATCAACTTGTCAATAGACCTGTGATTATAAGAACATTAGAGGAAATTGATACACTAAAAAAATACCCAGTTGTTATTGCATTTCATGGTCGAGGTGGATCTAACAGTTCTTGGGTAAATATACTTAAAGAGTTTACAGATTCAGGAGACTTTATTGGGGTTTATCCCCAAGGTTATTTAAAATCTTGGAATCTTGGCACTGAACCATCTAATGCAGATGATGTAGATTTTATCAAAAAAATAATCCGAGAGCTTTATAGTTATGATAATATCGATACAACAAGAATTTTTGCAATTGGTGCATCTAATGGAGCTGGTATGGTCAACCTATTAGGATCAAAAACCAATTACTTCAAAGGATTAGCTCCAATAGCATCTCAGTTAATAACTTCAATTGACGTAACAAATCAGACGGACCCGGTTTCAATACTACAGATAAATGGAGCACAAGATAATACTGTCCCAATTAATGGCGGAAGCCGGTTTGGTCATACTTTTCTGGATGCCTATCAAAGTGTAGTAATTTGGGCGACTCAATTTAAATGTAACCTTGATCCCAATATATCTGAAAATGAATTGAGTATACGCTATCAGTTTTCTGGTTGTTTGGATGAAATAACCATAGAATACCTTCGTATTGAAAACGCCGGTCATAATGTTGCAGAAAATTATCCACAAATATGGGAAGTAATTTGGAATTTCTTTAATAATCTATAGAAAAATAGATAAGTTTGTTAATTTTTTAAGAAATTATTATGATATAATTAAATAATTTGTGTTATATACCAATTAAATACTAACTAAGTTTTACATTTTCATGATTAGTAATCCTGAGCAAGCCATATTGAGTAATACAGAACTTTTAAAAAAATCAAAAGAAATACTCAGTGCAAATTACAGTAAAGTAATGCTGCCATTTTTTTTGGTATTCTCGATGTTAGTTTTTGTACAAAATTCACAAGAAATTTATAGCCTTCTATTTAATAATTATGGTCTTTATAGTGCAATTACCTACGGAATAATTTCCTTTATATATTTTTCTCTGGCAAGTTATGGACTTGCATCATTTGGATTACATATTGCAAGAGAAGAAGGATTTGAGAAAAATAAACTACTAGAGGGATTTAAAGTTTTTCAAAAGGTTTTAACTGTTACTTTAGTTTACTTCCTAGTTATCTTAATTGGCTTTTTATTACTTATCATACCTGGTATAGTTTTAAGTATCACGTTTTCTCAGGTTTATTTTTTAATACTTAAAACTCCAGAAAAGTCAGTATCCGAATTATTTAAGGAAAGTGCTTTGTTGATGAAAGGATATAAATGGCAATTATTTATAATGTATATTCGTTTTATTTTCTTTTTGATAATAAGTGCGTTTACGTTATTTATATGGTCTTTATGGTTAATTCCTCAATATTACACTGCTTTTGCTTTATTTTATGATGAAATAAGCTCTGTAAACATTCAAGAGTGAAATCTTTAATATTGCCTTAATTATTTAATCGTTTGTCCTGCTTCACTTTTCTTTTAATTATACTTCACCGCCTACATAATTTACCCCAGCATCACCTGTATAGCTTGTAGAATTATCACTTGGCGCTGGAATATTGTTGATATTTATTTGAAATTGGTCTAATACTATACCTAAATCTCTAGTCTGTATTTTAGTCGGAAATTTTGTTTTAACGAACTCGCCACTTTTAAGATTAAGTCTTTGAGTCTCTTTTTTTGTATGTAGATAAAAATTACATTTAAACACAATAGCTTTTGGTGTAGACCATCTGAAAGGTGATTTTGTGCTGAAAATTTCGTTTCCAGTTAGTAATTCTAGGCCACAATACCTCTTTTTTTTATTTACATATATGAGCAATCCATTAATGATATGGATAGAATAAAGATAAATTTCTTTAGTCCAAATTTTCTCTCCAGTCGTAAAATCAACAAGAGATGTAAACATCTTACCCCAATTTGAATAAGTTGTAACGAAGACATAATTATCGATACGGACTATTCCATATACGTTGTATTCAAACTCTAAATCCCATTCATAATTATCATTCTTTGTGTTGTACTTAAACAATACATCTTTCTCTGAAAATAAAATTGAATTTGATTTCATGGTAAATAGTTTTTTTGAGATATCAAGATATTTTTTTAGTCTTAACTTCTTGATAGAGGCAAATTAATAAATTTGTCTACTTTTTTATTTCCATTTTCTCTGCAAAGTGGTCACAAAAATCTCGCATATCACCTGATATGCGCTCATCATTAATAGCCTGGTCTAATGTATCTGCCATACTTATCAAAGTTTGATGGAAAAAAATTTTCATTTCATCCACTGTCATATCCCTAGTCCACAAATCCAATTTAAGCGTGTCTTTATTACGATTATCCCAAAGAGATAACAGCATAGCCCGGCACGAAGCTCGGTCCATTCCCTGTAAATCATCCGCTGTCCACTCAATACTCGATGGAATATTGTCTTCATCTAATTCTACTTTAATATTAATATTCTTTGTCTGCATGCATATTACTCTTAGCTATTATTCTTGAAACATCTCTCAATTCAAATGCGTAAATATACACAATTGATACACTTCAATATAGACCTAATTCATAACTTAACATTCTCATGAAACCGGTTGAAAAAACTAATCGAATACAATCAATAGATCTACTCAGAGGTATCGCAATTCTGGGTATTCTAATCATGAATATTCAAAGTTTTGCTATGCCAAGTGCTGCTTATAATAATCCACTTGCCTATGGAGATTTAACTGGGTTAAATAAAATAACCTGGATACTCAGTCACTTATTTGCTGATCAAAAATTCATGAGTATTTTTTCAATATTATTTGGTGCGGGTATTATTTTAATTACAGAAAAGAAAGAATTACTTACTGGCTCATCTGTCAAATTACATTATACAAGAAACCTAATACTACTACTTATTGGCCTGCTTCATGCTCACTTAATTTGGTATGGCGATATTTTGGTAGCCTATGCCCTCTGTTCTTTTCTAGTGTATCCATTGAGAAAATTAACTCCCAGAAAGCTCTTGATTACCGGCCTCCTGATCTTATCAGTACCAAGTATATTGAATGGATTATTTCAGTTTTCTTTACCTTTCATGCCAGCCTCAGAATTACAAGATTTAAGTATGGGTTGGGCTCCTTCAAGTGAATTAATCGAACAAGAAATCACCGCATTTACTGGCTCTTTATCCCATCAAATTACCCAGAACTCCCAAAATGCCCTGTATTTAGAAACCTTTGTTTTTATAATTCTATTTCTTTGGAGAGCGGGAGGGTTAATGCTCGTGGGTATGGCACTGTACAAGTTGGGGATATTATCGGCTGTACATTCAAGATCCTTTTACCTAAAAAACGCCTTTTATTCTTTAACCATTGGATTCCCAATCGTCATTTACGGTATGTACATGAATTTCACCATGAATTGGGATTTTCAATATTCCATGTTTGCGGGGAGCCAATTCAATTATTGGGGAAGTTTATTCATTGCCTACGCTTATATCTCGTTAATCATGGTGTTTGCAAAATCCGAAAACTATTACACCATCAAAAAACGTCTCGCAAGCATTGGACAAATGGCTTTGACCAATTATATTTTACACTCGGTTATAGGGGCATTTATCTTTTTTGGCATTGGACTTGGTCTGTTTGGAAAAATAGATCGAAATCTTCAATTAATCATTGTGAGTGCCATCTGGGTATTTCAATACCTGGCTTCTGAAAAATGGCTCAACTACTATAAATTTGGACCATTTGAATGGATATGGCGATCATTGACCTATGGTGAAAAACAACCTTTTCTACGATCCTAGCTCATCAGAACTAAAAGTTTCTATTCTCACCTCACCAATCCCTAATACACACTACTACAATGCTCGCGAAATGTATCTAATACTTGCTGCATATCATCGGGTAACTCAGATTCAAAGCGTATTTTTTCCCGGGTTGATGGGTGCTCTATACCAAGCGTCTTCGCATGTAAGGCTTGACGCCCTAAATCCGTTATAAGCCGATGAATAAGCACCTTACGACTACCTGTATTTGGTCCAAATCGCACTGATGCTCCCCCGTAGGTAACATCCCCAAAAATATGGTGGCCAATATGCCCCATATGCACTCGGATTTGATGAGTACGCCCTGTTTCTAATCGAATTTCTACGAGTGAGAGATAATCGAAATATTCCAATACCTTATAATGAGTAATCGCATGCTTTCCCCTGCCAGCGGGCAGAACTGTCATAAGCTTTCGGTCATTCTTAGAACGGCCAATATCCCCCTCTATGGTTCCCTCCTCGGGTGGATTACCCCATACTAAGGCCCAGTATGTTCGTTCCACATCCTTCTCTGCAAACTTAGCAGAAAGAGCCGCTAAAGTATGATCATTTTTTGCTACTACAAGCAGACCTGAGGTATCCTTATCGAGGCGGTGCACAATACCTGGGCGTAAATCGCCAGGGTCATCCTCTCTGCCACCTAATTCTTCAGTATGGTGCATTAGGCCATTAACCAAAGTGCCCGTCCAGTTACCATAGGCTGGATGCACCACCATTCCTGCAGCTTTGTTAACCACCAATAAATCAGCATCTTCATAAATAATATCAAGAGGTAATTCCTCTGCAACCGCTTCTGGCGGTGGCGCAATAGGTAATTCAATATAAATTTCATCCCCAGAAAGCATTTTATAGGATGCTTTTTCATGCTTTCCATTCACCCAAACATAGCCCTTTTTAATGGCTTCCTGCACTTTACTTCGAGTCGCATTTTCCACAAAAGAGGTTATGTATACGTCGAGCCGAATGGATTCATGCTGTCCAGGTGGAACTGTAAATTCGTATAGCGTAGTAGTTGGGCGTTCGCTCATGGAGTCCTAGCTGTCGTGATTGAACCTATAATATACCTAGAAAAAAGCTGGCAACTTAGCTGCCTCCAATTTTTTCTGACCACCTTCAAAAACGAAAGCTCGAAAAGTTTTTCGAATTTCTCTTTAAAAGATGAAAGGGATATCGGATATTTAGACTTTATAGAAAACATTGTTATGATACGCAGCCTGTACATAAAAGACTTTGCCTTAATAGACGAACTCGAAGTAGAGTTTGGAGATGGGCTCAATATACTCACGGGGCAGACCGGCGCAGGTAAGTCTATAATTATCGGTGCATTAAATATGATTTTAGGCGAACGAGCCGATACTGAGGTAATTCGACAGGGCAGCAACAAAGCCATCACCGAAGCAACCATTGCCCACAACAATGATCCAGTTTTACTAATGGCACTCCAAGAAAATGATATTGAACAACCTAGCCCTATCATACTCAGGCGTGAAATACGGGAAAACGGTAGTCGGGCTTTTATAAATGACTCACCTGTTACCATTGGAGTGCTTAAATCCATTGGTGATTTACTAGTAGACTTACACGGACAATATGATCATCAACTTCTGCTCAAAGAAGAACATCACTTAGGGGTGCTGGATCAATTTGGACATACCCAACAGCAACTTACAGTGTATCGAACCGCCTATCAAAAAATGAAGGAGCTACGTCAGGAAAAGCGTCAGCTGCTTAAACGAGAGCAAGAACTCCTTGAAAAAACAGAATTATATCAGTTTCAACTTCAAGAGTTGAAAAAAGCGCGACTGCAAGCCGATGAAGAAAAACAGATTCAGGCAGAAATGCAGCTACTTGACAACGCGGAAATCTTAGATCAAAAAGCTCAATGGATTAGCGAACTAGGCGAAAGTGACGATGTTGATGTCGCCGGATTATTGAATAAATTAAAATTGACATTAGAAGACCTTGCGCGTATTGAACCGGAATTTGATCAATACTTGTCCGAGGTTAATGCAGCCAGAGTGAGCATAATTGAAACCATGCATTTTGCTGAACAATACCGCAATCGCATTGAGTTTAATCCATCTAGGCTCGAAGAATTACGCCAGCGCCAAGCTGAACTTAACCGCATTCAAAAAAAATACAGCAGGGATATTTCCTCACTCATTGAATACGAACGCACCATTACTGAAGAGCTATCGATTTCTGAAAATTTTGATCTGGCTTTAGAACGTATTGACCTGTTGATCGCTAAGCATGAGGGAGTGTTAGGAGAAGCTGCAATTGAACTGCATAATGCCCGAAGAAGTACGGGAGATCAGCTTGCGCATTCTATCGAAATAGAATTAGCACAGTTGGGCATTCCACATGCGCGGCTTCAAGTTCAGGTAAATTGGCTTTATGATACTAATGGTTGGTTTGGCTTGCCCAAGCAGGAACAAACCAATTCTGTACATACAGAGCGAGTAGAGTGTACTGAATCCGGTGCAGATGATGTAGTTTTCTACCTAAGTACCAACAAAGGAGAATTGCCTAAGGCTTTGGCAAAAATCGCCTCAGGTGGAGAAATAAGCCGGGTCATGTTGGCCCTAAAAAGTGTGCTGGCAAAGGAGCAACACTTACCAGTAATGATTTTTGATGAAATTGATACTGGTATAAGTGGGGAGGTTTCCGAAAAAGTAGGCCAAAGTATGCGGAGCCTTGCCCAACACTGTCAAATAATTGCCATTACTCATCAACCGCAAATCGCGAGTCAAGCGCACGTCCACTATAAAGTGTATAAATCTGAGAAGGGTGAGCGTACGGTGAGCACTATTTTACGCCTACAAGATCAAGAACATATTCGGGAAGTGGCGAGTCTGATGAGTGGTGCACAAATCACCGAGGCAACGTTGCAATCAGCTAGAGAGTTGATTGCCCATAACCAACAGAGTTAAACAGGGACAAAGTGTGTTGGCAGCCCGTAACTGGTAGCTACTTCTGATTAATACAACTTAGTAACCTACCCGTTGAGCAATAAGAGTAGCCGGATGTAAAGCACCCATGCCTATTCCGTCTTTAATTTGATGCCTGCAGGAAAAACCAGATGCACAAATCTGTGTTTCTGGTTGTAAATTTCCTAACTGTGGAAACAGCCGCTGCCACCCTATTTCCATAGACAGTTCATAGGTTTCTTGATCATACCCAAAACTACCCGCCATCCCGCAACAGCCCGTATCCATAGCCTCAACATCATAACCTGCCAGTTCAAGGGCTTTAATGGTAGCTGTATTTCCAATTAAAGCTTTTGTATGACAATGTCCGTGTAGTACCACTTTAGGTGCTTTAGATGTTAGATTCAATCTAGTAGTAGGAAAGCGATCTTTGTGTAGGGCTACAAATTCCTCAAAGGTATAGGTCTTGGAGGCCAGTGTTTTTGCTGCCTGAAGCTGGGCATCAGGCACTAGATCCAAATATTCGTCCCGAATCGTTAATATTTCTGAAGGCTCAAGTCCTATAATAGGATAGTTTTTTTGAGCAAAAGGGGCCAAACCTGCCACCACTGTTTCAGCTGTTTCTAAGGCTTTATCCAAGAGCCCCTTCGACAAAAAAGTACGCCCTAATTCCTGTACCTTTGAGAGCATAACTTCAAAGCCCATGGATTCCAAGACCCAAACCGCATGTTTTCCGACCGCTGGATCATGATAATTGGTAAATAAATCGGCCAATAAAATAACTTTATGATTAGTGGTTGGAGAAGGATTTTTTCTGAACCAATCCCTAAAACACTCCGAGCTAAATTCCGGTAGATCACGCAATGGTGAAACTCCAAATAACTGCCTGAGTACCTGTTTACCAATCTGAGACTTTGCCACTATGTTAACCAGGCTAGAAAAACGAGCAGCTAGTGGGTAGTGTTTGCCAGGATCCCCAAAGAACTCCTCTTTTTTACTTACCCCATGCTTTTGGTGATAGCCATGCATAAACTCCGCTTTCATTTTGGCCATATCTACATTGGCAGGGCACTCACTTTTACACGCTTTACAACTCAGGCAAAGGGAGAGCGCGTCTTTAAGATCTTTAGAGTCATAACCTTCTGGATTACCTCCTGAAAATACCTGCCTGAATACATTGGCTCTTCCTCGGGTGGAATCTTTTTCGTCTCTGGTCGCCATATAGGACGGACACATCGTACCCCCACTTTCAGCTAACTTTCTGCATACTCCAGCGCCATTACAAAGCTCTAATGCGTGAGTAAACCCCCCTACTTTCCGCCACTCAAATACCGTTGGCGCCGCTAATGGGCGATATTCTGGAGAATAACGTAAGCTCTTCTCCATAGGTTCTGCCCTAACAATTTTACCAGGGTTGAAACGTGACTCAGGGTCCCAGATATCTTTTACACGTTCAAGTAGTGGTGTCATATCCGCGCCTAAGACCTCTTCAATAAAGGGGGTTCGTGCTCTACCATCGCCATGCTCTCCAGAAAGAGATCCTCTATAGCGTCGCACAGTTTCAGCAAATTCTAGTGCCATTTGTTTCATCTTAGTGACCCCTTCTATACTGGTAGTATCAATCATGGGCCGAAAATGTAATTCTCCAACAGAAGCATGCGCATAAAACACACAATAAGTGTCATGTTTATCCAAAATAGTCTCAATATCCTTGACATAGGCAGGTAAATCTTTCACCCGAACGGCTGTATCCTCACAAAAAGCAGGGGTTCTAGATTCTTTACCTAAACCCATAAGTAATCCCAAACCAGCTTTTCTGAGGTTCCATACTCTCTGTATTTCATCTGATTCAAACAATTCAACGCATGCATAAGCACAAAACTCATTTTCCAAGTGTTTTGCTAATTCTCTTGCTTTCTTGAACATAGTAACTCGATTATCGCCTTCGAATTGAATCACTAAAATACATTTTGGTGCTTGGCGCAAGAAAAATCTATTTTCTACCTGTTCTAAATTATTTTTTGTCGCATCTAAAATTATATCATCAATCAGTTCTACTGCAGAAGGATTTTTTTTAACGACTTCTACAGTTGCATGCATCGCATCTTCTATACTCCTAAAGTGAGGTATGATCATGCACTTATAACGTGGGATTTCTTCAAGATTCAGTTTAGCAGAAATAGTCATTGCTAAAGTTCCTTCGCTACCTGCGAGTAATTCGCATAAATTAAACGACCTACCACCCTCGGTGATCGGGCTCATTTCACACAAGGCGTCGAGTGCATATCCGGTATTACGTCTCTTAATTTCTTGATGGGGATACTGTGCAAGAATCGCTTCTTTGTGTTCTGTTAATAACTCAATGATTTCCCTATATACATGGCCTTCTAAATTGTGTAGGGCTATCTTTTCTTCCAATTGCTTGCTATTCAGTGGCTTGGCAATCATTTTCGAACCATCGCTCAATACCACCTCCATCTCTAGGATATGATTCCGGGTGCTACCATATTTAATAGAATGCATCCCCGCTGAGTTGTTACCTATCATCCCACCAATCATGCAACGAGAAGTCGTAGCTGTATCTGGTCCGAAAAGTAGATCATTTGAAGCCGCCATCTGGTTTAATTGGTCGCGGATAATTCCTGGCTCGACTCGCACCCATCGCTCTTCGAAGTTCCACTCGAGCACCTTATTCATGTACTTTGATACATCAATAATCAACCCATCTCCAGTCGTCTGTCCAGCTAAAGAAGTACCCGCACTACGTGCTGTTATACTCCACTTTTTTGCTGCTGCTTGCTTCACCAAAGAGACGATGTCTTGCCCCGACTCTGGAAATGCCACTCCTTTGGGTATTTCCTCATACATAGATGCATCTTGAGCATACAAGCGCTTTGACAGAGAATCGGTTTTTATAGCTACTTTAGGACACATAGATAAGTTTTAAATATTCAATCAACTGATATTTTTATATTTTTTTGTTTACTGGCTAACATAGCTATTGCATTTTCCGTAATAATATTTTCGGCCACCAAGTTTATCTGTTATAACTCAAAATCAATCTCACATTTCCGCACCAACTCATCTCCCAGCGATAAGCAAGCAGTAGCAGCTGGGCTTGGAGCATTAAGTACATGAATCTGGCGGTCTGCGCTTTCAAAGTAAAAATCATCCAATATTTCTCCATCAGGCTGTAAAGCCATTGCACGAACTCCTGCAGGTGAATGTTTTAAATGCTGACTTTGGACCTCTGGAATTAAGCTTTGCAGTCCTCTAACAAAGGCTTCTTTGGAGAATGAGCGCTTATACTCGTCTAGACCCATACGCCAATGTTTGGTTGCCATTTTCCAGAATCCTGGAAAAGTTAAAGACTCCAGAGATTCCTTAAAGTCAAAAGCGAACTTTTCATAGCCCTCGCGTTTAAATACAAAAACAGCATTGGGGCCACATTCTATACCTCCTAAAGCCATCCGAGTAAAATGTACTCCTAAAAATGGGAATTCAGGGTTTGGAAGTGGATAAATAAGATGCTTTACTAGGTACTCTGATTCAGGTTTAATTTCGTAATATTCTCCTTTAAACGGTACTATTTTCACCTGCGAATTCAATCCCGCGGACTTAGCCACATGATCACAGTATAAGCCTGCACAATTAATAAGATAACGCCCTTTATAACTACTGTTTCCTGCTTGAACATATACTTCTCTTGAAGTCTCACGAATAGCATGTACTCGCGCGCCAAATTGGACATATCCACGATTATCTCCTTCAATTGCTTCCATCATCCGGTCACACATTCCTACATAATCTACGATACCAGAGCAAGGAACATGAATGGCTTTCACCCCTTTAACGTGTGGCTCAATCTCCGCAAGTTCATCGAGATTAATCATCTTAATACCTTCAATTTCATTCTCGATACCACGCTGGTAGATTCCGTCCAAGCGAGGCAATTCCTCTTCCTTAGTTGCTACAATAACCTTACCACAAACTTCCATGGCCACATTCATTTCGTTACAAAAATCGACCAATTGCAATCTACCTTCTCGGCAGTTTCTCGCTTTATAACTGCCTGGCTTGTAATAGATTCCCGAGTGGATAACCCCAGAGTTTTTTCCGGTTTGGTGCGCCCCCACACGACCCTCTTTTTCGAGTACTAAAATAGTCGCATCTGAAAATTTTTTATGCAATTTGTACGCCGTAGCAAGGCCAACAATACCGGCCCCTACAACGATAAAGTCATAGGTTTTTTGGGTAGAGGTAGACGGGTTTTTTAAGGCCTCCGGCGCAATCGAACTGCTATCTGTTGATGAATGTTGCATGAAGTAAGATAAGAGGCTCTGAGAAAATTCACACGATAATGTGCAAAGGAACTTTTATCGGAATGAAATCGTATCTTTATAATTCATGAAACTCGATCACAATTTTTCTAATTATTTTATGCATCAACCAGATAAAATGTATAATCAATGACCATTAAACTTACTCATATTGGCTTAGTAGGTACTGCAATATTGTTGGTTGCTCTCACATTTATTAGCTGCTCAAGCGGTAGTTATAAGTCAGATGAGAGTAGCATCAATCGGCATAATTTGAACGAAGATCAGTTACGCATTCAAGGTGTACTGCAACGAACTAGCTTTAAAGACTTAGATGGTAAGACAGTTCAAATTACCGATTATGCAGGAAAAATTATGCTTATAGACTTTTGGGAAACATGGTGTTCGCCATGTTTGATGGTATTTCCAGCAATGGATTCTTTGCGCGCAGAGTATAGCGACCAATTCGAAGTATTAGCAGTGAATACCATTTTAGCCGATAACCCTAAGCGGGTTGCGGAGTTTGCCAATGAAAATCCTTATGATTTTAACTGGCTAGTTGACGCAAACGGTGTGGGCGAGCAAGTAATATCCATGGGCATACCCTTCAAAGTATTTATTGACACTGCCGGTTACGTCATCACAACAGAATTGGGATCTCGAGGAACTCAAGGCGACTATGAGAAAACTAAAGCTATTTTAGACAAATATTTACCTTAAAACATACAAAATATGTCTCAAGAAACGATAGATTCATATACTAAGTCCATTAAAGAAACTGCCAAAGAAGATTTACCAAACAGTAAACCTCCTTATAAAATAGCCGATATCTCTCAAGCGGCATACGGGCGTAAAGAAATAGAACTCGCAGAGGCTGAAATGCCTGGATTAATGGCTATCCGAGAGGAGTACAAAAACGAACAACCTCTCAAAGGCGCTCGCATTGCAGGTTGCCTTCATATGACCATTCAGACTGCTGTACTCATTGAAACTTTAGTAGACCTAGGAGCAGATGTAACTTGGAGTTCATGCAATATTTATTCTACCCAAGACCATGCTGCAGCAGCTATAGCAGCTGTTGGTGTTCCGGTATATGCATGGAAAGGGATGAATGAAGAGGAATTCGATTGGTGTATCGAGCAAACCTTGTATTTCCCTGATGGTCAGCCTTTGAATATGATTTTGGACGACGGTGGAGACCTCACCAACATGGTGCTGGATCGATATCCAGAGTTAGCCAACGGTATTAATGGTATTTCCGAGGAAACCACCACCGGCGTATTACGACTGATCGAACGTGAAAGAAACGGCACCTTACCTCTTCCAGCAATTAATGTGAATGATTCCGTAACTAAATCTAAGTTCGACAATAAATATGGATGTCAGGAATCTGCAGTTGACGCAATTAGACGCGCTACCGATGTAATGATGGCGGGTAAAGTAGCTGTTGTTGCAGGTTATGGCGATGTTGGTAAGGGAACTGCAGCGTCGTTACGTGGTGCGGGTGCACGGGTTATCGTGACCGAGATTGATCCAATTTGTGCTCTTCAAGCGGCGATGGATGGTTTTGAAGTCAAGCGAATGAACGAAGCAGCCACTCGCGCTGACATCATTATTACAGCAACAGGAAATAAAGACATTGTTACTGGTTCGCATTTCGAAGCCATGAAAGACAAAGCAATTATAGGTAACATAGGCCACTTCGATAACGAAATAGATGTAGCTTGGCTTAAAACTCACGCAACCGAAGATAATATTAAGCCTCAGGTCGATTTATACACCCTCGAAAGTGGGAAACAAGTCATTCTATTGTCTCAAGGCCGTTTAATGAATCTTGGAAATGCTACAGGTCACCCATCTTTCGTGATGAGCAATTCTTTTGCCAACCAAACACTAGCACAAATTGCGTTATGGAATCGCCCAAAAGAATTCGAAATAGGAAAAGTTCATACGCTTCCTAAAACTTTAGATGAGAAAGTAGCCCGGCTGCATCTATCCAAGATTGGTGCCAATTTAGAGGAATTAACCGAAGTGCAAGCAGCCTATATTGGTGTGCCTATCACTGGCCCATACAAGTCAGACGAATACCGTTACTAAACTCTAAGTAATCTTTTATCGATAATGAATTTCCGCCCCCTTGTTTTCTTTTGTTTGTTGCTTTTTAACCTACAATGCCAAATCAAGACAGGGATAGAACATCCTTTTAATGCTGCATTTATTGCACTAGGTCTTGAAGAGATTACTATTGAAGAATTACAACAAGGTTATCTGAGTGGAGAATTCACAGTACGTGAGGTTGTACAGGCCTATCTTGGGCGCATTGAGGCGATTGACCTAGATCCTAATGGACCTGAGTTAAACTCGGTCATTACCATTAACTCCGAAGCGATAGATATTGCTACGTCGATGGATACACAACTTTTACAATCTGCTGAAGGTGTGCTACCGCCACTTTTTGGTATTCCTGTATTGCTTAAAGATAATATTGATACTAAAGAAGGAATGCCCAATACGGCTGGCGCCCGAGCAATGGCAGAATCAAGGCCTTATCGTGATGCGTTCATCGTACAACAACTACGGGAAGCTGGAGCAATCATATTAGGTAAAACAAATCTAAGTGAGTGGGCCAATTTTCATTCTAGTTTTTCTTCAAGTGGTTGGAGTGGTCTTGGAGGGCAGACTAAGAATCCTTATGATCCGAGTAGAAGTCCTTGCGGGTCGAGCGCTGGCTCAGGAGTGGCTGCATCAGCAAACCTTGCCATGTTTACCATTGGCACAGAAACCAACGGATCAATAACATGCCCAGCCAACGCCAACGGTTTGGTTGGAATCAAACCTACGGTTGGGTTACTGAGTCGAAGTGGAATTATACCTATATCGTACACTCAAGATACTCCTGGACCTATGACAAGAACTGTCAGAGATGCTGCCATTGCATTATCTGCCATGATAGGTATCGATTCAACGGATAAAAAAACATTGGCTAGTGAAGCATATCTAAAAACAGATTACCTGGCATATTTAAACCAAAACCTTTTACAAGGTGCTAGAATTGGAGTTTACAATGGCCCTAGAGGACGACACTTTCGGGTAGATACCTTATTTAATAGCAGACTTCGGGATTTAGAACAAGCTGGAGCTACCCTTATAGAACTTGATCAAATTTCTCAGGAAAATCCTGGTGTGAACTCCTATCAGATTATGCTCTATGAATTCAAAGATGGTCTTAACAAATATTTCCGCTCTTTGGGAGAGAATACCCTAGTTAATGACTTAGATGATTTAATCCTGCAAACTCTGGATGACTCAGTTGAAATGCGTTATTTCGATCATGATCGATTATTAAGAGCCCAAGCAAAAGGCCCAATAACTGAACCTGCCTACGAGCAAGCACTCAGCGAGTTAAACCGTAAAACCCAGACAGAAGGGATAGATCGAGTGATGAATATGCATGATTTAGATGTAATCATCTCTATAACAGGAGGCCCCGCTTGGAAAATTGATCTAATCAATGGGGACAATTTTGGAATATCATCTAGTTCCCCAGCTGCTCGCTCAGGCTACCCAAATATTACCGTACCAATGGGACAGATCGAAAATCTACCGGTGGGAATGTCATTTTTTGGTCGCGCATGGGACGAAGCAAAGCTCATTGGCTATGCATATGCCTTTGAGCAAATGACACAAGCTCGCTTTGCACCGCATTTGGAATAACTCTATAGACTGTTTGGTTAATCTTGCACCTTAATAGGATATAGGATACTATCCTAAGCTTTCCTTCTCCTACCACCTCCAAATCCCCCTTTCCTGTGATAATCACCGGAGCGTCGATCTGAACGTCGGCCTCCTCGACTACTACCTGAACGCCCACGCCCACTTCCTCTAACTCTACCATCGCGCCGTCCACGACGACGACCACTATCACCATGACCCCCATTACCTTTAGCATTAACATCGGTTGCTCCAGCATAATACTCGAGCATATTATGAAATTCTAGGCTTAGAAAGCGTTCTATAACCTGCTCTTTGGTCAAATCCTTCAATGCTTCAAGAGCTGAAGGTAAAAATGGCTGAATCCTTTCTGGATTTACTGCTTCCTTTTTAACTCTCTCTAAACCATGCAATAACCTCTTGGAGCATATTTCCTCACCAGTTGGAACTTCAGATTTAATGAAGGGCTGTGAAGCCATTTTTTCCAAACGTCGTATACGACTTTGCTCACGTGGGCTAACAATACTCATACAAATACCCTTGTTTCCTGCACGTCCTGTACGTCCACTTCTATGAATATACACTTCTAAATCGTCCGGTAAATTGTAATTAACAATATGGGAAAGATTGTTGACGTCGAGCCCGCGGGCAGCAACATCGGTAGCAACTAAAATTTTAAGCTCTGACTTTCTAAAACGGTTCATCACCTGATCTCTCTTATTTTGCGAGAGATCACCATTTAATACGTCAACTTCGTATCCATCCCTGCTCAGCCACTTAGAAATATCCATTGTTTCGTTACGAGTACGACAAAAAATGATACCATACATACTAGGATGTATGTCTACCAATCGCTTGAGTGTTTCGAACCGATTATTGGCTTTTACCACAAAATATTCATGCTCAACGTCTTTTGAGCCAGAATTACGCTCGCCCACCTCTATTTCAGCAGGTTCATGCATATATTTTTTGGCCATGCTCGACATCTGCTTGGGCATGGTTGCTGAAAATAAGAGCGTTTGTTTTTCTGACGGGGTATCTGCCAATATCGCATCTAGGTCTTCTTGAAAGCCCATATTAAGCATTTCATCGGCTTCATCAAGCACTAAGGTCTGTATATTCTCTACTTGTAATTTGCGGCGTCGAATTAGATCTAGCATACGGCCAGGCGTTCCTACAACAACCTGACATCCATTTTCTAAGGCCTTAATTTGCGTGCGAATTTCTGAACCGCCATAAACCGCTACAGTTTTAACTCCTTTAAGTTTTTTTGCAAAAGCTTTTAGATCCTTTGCAATCTGAATAGCTAATTCTCTAGTAGGTGAAAGTACAATCGCCTGCACATTTTTATTATCTGGATCTATTTTGTGTAATAAGGGAAGGCCAAAGGCCCCTGTTTTTCCCGTACCTGTTTGGGCTAAAGCCACTAAATCCTGAGCCGATTCCAAAATAGTAGGAATCGCAAGTTCTTGAACTTTGGTTGGTTCTGTAAAACCTAAACGTTCTACTCCCTCAAGCAATTCTTGCTTAAGGCCCAACTCTGAAAATAAAGACATGTATAAACTATTGATTTGAAAATAAGATGTTGCCAGCAAAGAGAGGAATGTGGTTGCGGCATCATCTCAACTCGGGCTTTGGAGGCTAATTTAGTAGCACATATGAAAATACGCATTATTTTTGCCAATAAACTACTATTTGTTTTGAATCTATAACTACTAGCTCATATACTTTTCACCTCGAACGACACGTACGGTTTGAGCATAAGCTACAACTGCATAATTTTCAAAATACTCATCACTAACTTGCTGAATAATTTTTTCGGCAGTAGAGTGATTCACAATCACCTCAATTTTTACATTCTTACCTTCCCAGTCGCTAGCCCGAATTCCTCTTGATCCCTCTCCAGTTGTGTCAGAGAGAGTATAACCTGATACACCTGTTTCTTTCAGACGATGTATGATTTCGTCACGTAATAATCGCTCGGTGATTATGGTAACCAATGTAAGTTCTCTTAGCTCCATTTTATGCTCCCATCCATGTTGCAATTAAATAATAAATAGGAATTCCAATGGTAATATTAAAGGGAAAAGTAATTCCTAGGGATGCGGTAAGATAATAGCTTGGATTGGCTTTCGGAAGAGCTATTCTTACCGCTGCAGGAGCGGCTATATAGGATCCACTTGAGACCATAGCTGCCAAAACGGTTGCCCCTGCTACGCTTAAACCAACCATAAGACCCAGCCAAATGGCCAATACACCATGTAATATAGGTACTAAGATTCCAAAACCGAGTAAAAATACCCCCACTTTTTTCAAATCGGTAAGTCGGCGAGCCGTAACCATACCCAATTCTAATAAAAAAAGCACTAATGCCCCCTGAAAACCACTCACAAAAAAGGGCTGAATCGACTCAAACTTAACAGGCCCCGCTACAAATCCAATAAGTAGCCCTCCGAGTAACAATATAATGGAACTGCCCGTCACCACTTCATGCAAGGCTTTTTTAAAAGATCCATTTCCACTATTAGAGAGTTGAGGGATAATTAAAGCAACAATTATACCAGGAACCTCTAGCAAAGCAACCAGTGTGGGCATAAAGCCTTCTGGGCTGTAACCCAAACTCTCAACATAACTGATAGCAGCAATAAAGGTCACCGCGGAAACAGAGCCGTAATGCGCGGCAATAGCCGAAGAGTTTATCATATCCATACGGCCCAAATATCGAAGAATAGCGTAGGCGATAAGTGGGGTTAATACACCAAGCAAAAGTGTAATGGAGGCCGGACCTATAAAAGCATCAAGAGAGGTTTTACTGAGCTCAACGCCCCCTTTTAGACCAATGGCTAACAACAAATAAATCGACAAGCCTTGATAAAGTGGTTTTGGAATTTCAAGATCACTCCTCAATAGTTTAGCGGCTATACCAAGGGTAAAGGCCAATACTACAGGCGAGGCAAAATTAGATATTAGTGATTCCATAAGTAAGTATAGCAGATTAAATGATTAAATCTTTAATCGTTAGCAATTTAGCCGTTTTTACTTTAAGTGCCTATTCATTATACACAATCTAATAGAAGCTAATATTTCAACGCTTAAACTTTAAAGGTGAAGAATTAAATACATTACTGAAGTTGTAGTCACATTTAAAATTGTAAATAATGCCTCATACATACATCAAATCATGTAAATGTAAATCATTAGGCTTATCAATAGCCTCAATAATATGATATCGATTTTAGGCTGGTAGTTAAAAAGTTGTTTATATCCCAGTTAAGATTAATTCATCTACAGAATTATATTTAGCATAATTGGAAGCAATGCACTCAAAAGACATCCTATTTGAATTTATCCTAAAGTTAAAAAATAGATCATTGTTGGAATAAAAATCATCAAGCAAAAAACATCAAAAAAAAAATTAGTTTTTAGTTTAGAGTGCCAATATGCTAATATTATAAGAGGGACCTGAAACGGCAATCTAATTAATGCCTCTTTTTTTGAAATGCCAAATGCATTTTGGGCTATCTCAGATTCAAATAAATAAATATTAGCAGGAAAAACCGCAATCAACAAAACAAGTAAGCCCAAAGCTCCATATTTACGCGTTTTCATTGGTATTAATAAAACTCCAAAAATAATTTCAAATAGTCCTGAAACATAAACTATCAATTCTGGATATGGCATATATGGAGGTACAATAACCAGAAAAAAATCTACCTCTGTAAAATGCTTTATCCCAATGCTTAGATACATTAGCGCCAAAGAATATATTGTGATATTTTTTAGTATTTCTATCAAAGTATTATTGACAAGAATATATATTAATCATCAGTATTGCTATGATTGAACCGATTATATATAGTCTCTAATTCAATTATCAAACCCATAATAATGGTATGATGCTCTAAATAGAATTTCTATATCTTTCTCTTTTAATTTGCACGCTATATTACATTTCAAGATGTAATTAATTTTTTTCTAACAATTGGTGCTACATCTTCACCAAAAAGTTTAATAGCACTTGATAATTGTTCATGCGATAAGTGCGCGACATTCATGTGCAAACGAAACTCTGTCAATCCCCCCAAAGCTCTTGAATGACGCACAATTTTGTCCGCAACCTCCTTGGGATTACCCACTACTAAAGCCCCCATTTCATCGGCCTGTGATTCATAACTTTGCCGGGTGACAGCTCCACCCCATCCTCGCTCTTGCCCAATCTGAGTAAAAGTTTTTGCATAACCTGGGAAAAACTGCTCGTGAGCCGACTGCGAGTTCATGGCGATAAAGCCCAGCGAATGCACAGCTACTTTTAATTTTTCTCGAGCTTGCCCTGCCTCGATTCCAGCTCGATAATACATATCGACTAAAGGTTTAAAACGATGTGTTTGTCCCCCTATTATAGCTATCATTAAGGGTAAACCAAGCCGCCCTGCTCTCACAAAAGATGCTGGTGTCCCACCTACACCCACATAAATAGGGACTTCTGGTTGATATGGCCGCGGATAGACTCCTTGCCCAGTGAGTGCTGGTCGAAACCGTCCTTTCCATTTCACATTCTCCTCAGCTCTAAGCTGAAGTAGCAACTCTAGTTTCTCCTCAAAAAGATCATCATAATCTTGAAAGTTTAGTCCAAATAAAGGAAAGGCTTCCGAAAATGACCCTCGACCTGCTACCAGTCCTGCGCGCCCTTTGGAGATGATATCCAACGCAGCTAGCTGCTGAAATACCCGCACAGGATCTTGTGCGCTGAGTACTGTAACCGCACTTAACAGTTCAATCTTAGACGTACGAGCGGCAGCAGCAGCTAATATAGTTAAAGGGGAGGAATCTAGATATTCTGGACGATGATGCTCTCCTAGACCGAACACATCCAAACCTACATCTTCCATTAGTTCGATTCGAGTAAGTAAATTTTCAATGGTTTCAGCCCGCTGATCTGGGGTACTGGGCTCTCCGTGTTGTCCTTGCACAGCGGCAAAGCTATCGATTCCTAGTTTCATGATATTAAGTTACATGATCTTTCTTAATGTATGGTCTTTAGTCAAAATAAATATACAAAAAATAGTTTAATGTTAAAGTATTTTTGTATCTCCATCAATCTGTTTATGTAATTAAAGATATACAGCCTAGTATGTTCAGTGGGTTAAAATGTGATTTTTTTTAGTTTCATTTTTATACTATTAGAAACTATGATGAATCCAAAACCTGCCAACCTAACTAAACGTATTCCTATGACTAAATCCTTTGTACTCATTCTAATTTGTTGTTCTAGCTTACTATTCTGCACTCAACCTAATAAACAAATCAACCAAGAATTTGACGTAAGTTCTGCAGTAAAATGGACTATGAATAGCGCAGAATACCAAATTATTACTGAGCATCTATACCGTACGGCTACCCAAAATATAGACACTTTTGAATTTCCTAAAGAGTCTTGGGTAGTTGTGATGGATGTAGATGAAACCCTGCTAAACAATGCTGAATATAACCGCCAGCGCGATCTTTTGGGCTTGGGATATTCATCGGGAAGTTGGGCTGAGTGGGTAAAAAAAGAAACCGCAACTCCCGTTCCTGGTTCGATTGAGTTTGTTACTCAAGTGCTTGATGAAGGAGGTCAAATTGCACTAGTAACTAACCGTGAACGTGAATTAGATTCATTTACATGGAATAATTTAACCGCTCTAGGTTTCCCTATTAATCGTTACAATACCTGCATAATGGGTCGATCCCAAGCAGATAAAAACTCTGTAAGCATGGAAGGAATGATTAATGACAAAGATCTACGGCGCAGTCAAATCGCTAGTGGTAGGGCCAAATATTGCTGGGAAGACTATCCAGAGGTCAAAGAAGTTTGGAACAGACCACTAGCAATTGTTTATCAAGTAGGAGATAACATAAAAGATTTTAGTCAGACTACTCAAGAAAACGTGGATACAAAAGCCTTTATTAAACGGATTTCATCCGATGTGTTGTTATTGCCTAACGCGGTTTATGGTTCTTGGGAATAAATTGATTACATACAAGACTCATTGGTAAACTAAATTTGCACTGCGGTTTACTATTGCTCGTAGCCCGTCATCTCGATGTACCCATTCCCCGCGATAGCTTCATCCCTGAAATTCCCTGAAACTTGCAGCGCTCCCTCATAATATTGGACCGAAACCGTCATCTCCTGATCATCAAATACAGTGGCTACGTCCATCTCTAACTCTTCAGAAGGAATAGCTAAGGTCCACTGAGCAGGATAACGCGCCCTAGTATGAGGGCTAGTCCAATACTCAAGTACTTCTAAACGTACTTCGCCTTGGTCTAAATCTCTCTTTTGACCATCGGGAGCAATCAAACTACCTGTAATTTGGGGGGCTAAATCAGGATTCACATTTCTAATTTGATAGTACATGAGCTCGTATCCGTTAGAAAGTTGGATGGAAAACCAATCCCATCCCGTTTGCCCTGAATCCAAGGCCGAAGTACTCCACTCATGATCCATCCAACTCAGCCCTGAAACCGCAAATGACTCACTATCCTTTCGCAGCACCCCATCGGTCTGCATTCGCGTGAACGAAATATAATACGAAGCATTTCCATCCTCACCCCCTTTCTTATCATAACCCTCTTCCCCCTGGAGAACCAGTGGTTTTTTTGGATTCAGCTGTATGTCTATAGCTGTCGCATCAGCCATTTCTGCCTTAATTCTCACTGTAAAACGCTCACCACTAGCCATTGAATCCTTAACCTGTGTTATCTCCCAATCTTCCAGCCAGACCCGATAAGGATCCACGCTCGCCCCCGCTAAACCAGCAGCACCCCGGCTATAGCGCTCGTCAAACACATGATCCTTTTTCGACACATCGGAGATGGCAAAGTGTGCTAAGTACAATTGGTTGGTATTCCACTCCAAATTATAAGTACCATTTACCTCCAGGTCAATTGGTGCATCTTCTACCTCTGAAGGGCTTAATTGATTTCTAAAAATGGTAAATTGATAGCCAAACTGCCTACCATCTTCAGTGAATAAATTCCCAGTATAATACCACCACTCGGTTTTAAAACCAGGGTGAGCCCCATGATCCACCGGAAATACAAATTCTTTAGGGCCAAGTGCTTGGATGTAGCCTTCCGTGTCGCCTCCATTTAACGCCTTAGCAGCAGAGATAGTAGCTTCGATTTCAGCTCCCGGCTCGGGGAAAAGAATCCAAGACAGCGCAAGGCCAACAAATAGTGGAATCGTTATAATTTGCCAAAATGATAATTTCATAGAACGATTATTTTAATCTCAAATAGGTTATTCGCTTCGCAATGCTTCGGCTGGATTTGCACTCGCCATTTTCCATGAGGGGTAAATTCCCGCCAACAAGGCCGCTCCAACTGCTAGACCTACCGCTTGAATCAACAGCGAAGGGTTAACCATGAATTCCAGAGTCCATCCAAAAGAGCGAAGATTAATTACATAGACTAATACATAGGAAATAAGTAGCCCAAGAGGGATGGATAAGACCCCAGCAATTACACCCATAACCCCCGTTTGGGTTATAACATAGTTCCATAACTGCCCCGGAGTCATTCCATTGGCTCTAAGCACAGCATGTTCTCGAGCCCGCTCAAGTTGCAGCGCCATTAACGAACTTAAAATACCCACGAAGGCCACCATTACGGCTAACAATCTTAGCACCACGGTTACTGTAAAAGTCCGGTCAAAAATTTCAATTGAAGCTTCACGCAATCCTTTATTCGAACGAATAAAGACATCTTGCACCCCTGCTGCGCGATCCCGTAAACGATCAACCAGCACATTCACCTCGGTTTGATCATCGGCATACAAAGCAAGTCCAGAAATAGCGCGATTACCGAAAAAACGGTCATATAAGCTTCGGTTCATGGTAACCGTCCCCATATCTGAGGCATAATCAAAGTAGATAGCTTTGATGGGAAAATATTGCATGCCCTTATCGGTCATTATACCCAAACTATCACCTATTCCAATTCCAAAACGGTAGGCATATGCCTCAGAAATCATGATCACCTTTTCTTGAGCAAATTGCCCCCAAAAGCCGTCCTGAATTTCCTTGGTTTGGTAGGATTCGCTCGCCTTTACACCCAATGAGGTCGTCACCAGATTACTACTGCCAAAAGTAGTCATCACATCTTCGCTGAAAACCGAGTGAACACTTTCAACTCCTTCGGTTTCTTTCAAAAGCTGAACTAATTCAGTTTGCAGTTGTGCATCAGCTTTGCGGGCTACCGCGCTAGGGGGCTGCACATAAATATCGGCTTGTAATTGAGACTCCAACCAAGATANAACAGTTACTCGGAAGCTATCGACCATTATGCCTACTCCAACCGAGGCAGCCACAGCAACAACAAGGGCAGCAACTGCTACTGAGGTTCGGCTAAGCTCGGTCACCACCCCACGCACCGACATCTTCCCAATTAACCCATTTAGAGTTCCAAAAATTGGGCGCATAAATGCAGCCAAACCCACCATCAGGGATGGAATAAGCAATGAAAAACCNATAATNACAAATAGTAATATGCTGTATCCAGCGATAATTCCANCATTGGGAAGTAATAGAATGCACCCACCAGCCAGACCAATAGCCAGCCCTATTGTAGCAGTTATAGGCAAACGATGAACNAATCTTGATTCACTTGAGGAGCGNCGTAGAACAGTGGACACCTCTGCTTCTGAAGCCTCGCGAGCTGGCCAAAAAGCCGCCAATAAGGTAGCACCCAAGCCCAGAATAATCGCTTTTAGTATAAGAGCCATTTCAATGGTTAACTCTTGGACGGATAATACAAAATAGAGATCGTTGATAGACTGCGTTACCAACCCAAGTAGAAATTGCGCNAGTCCAATGCCTGCGGTTATCCCAAGTATAGTACCGATGAGACCGATGAGNACGGCTTCCTTTAAAATCATCGAGAGTATTTCCGATTTCGTCACTCCCAGGGCGCGGAGACGACCAATAAGGGGTAAACGCTGAACCACCGAAAAAGTCATTGTGTTATAAATAAGNAACATTCCNACCAGCAAAGCCAATAGGCTTAGTGCTTGTAAATTGAGTTCAAATGCTCGCGTCATTTGACTGAGGATATCCGTANGAGAGCTTGTAGAAACCAGACGCGTACCCACTGGTAAGCCAGATGATAGTGATGCTATAATTGATTCTTCATTTTCATTAGGAATTATTAGGTCAATTCTGGATAACTGACTAGCCATGCCAAAAAGTTGCTGTGCAGTATTAATATCTATCAGCAGAAGGCTTTCTAGGGCTTGTTGGCTTCGCTTGTCATCCGTTGCAATAGCGCCAACAACAAGCAGGTCAAAGAGTCGCCCACTTACAGATACCTGNATACTATCTCCGATATTTTTGGCCAAATCTGCCAGAACTGACTCACTTATAACAGCTGTGGGTTGTCCGGTTATAAACATAGCTAAGTCAATGCCGCCATCCTGGCTTGAAAAATCACGNAATGGCCCCTCTGCTATAGGATCCACNCCCAGTATTTGAAAGGTTCGATCCAATCCTTGGAGCGTACCATAGCCATCGATAACGGGCGCAGAATTTCGATATCCAGTTGTCAGTCTTAAATCNCGATACACTTGATCGCTCAAAAAATCACCAGACCCTTNAATTTGATGAGTTGTCTTACCTGTTAGCGCTTCGGCCGACAGAGAAAAAGCGCGTTGGGCNGAGCTGTTAGAAAGATCAATTGAGATAACCATAGCCACACCGAGAGCTACNCCTAAGATAGATAACAAAAAATGCCATGGGTGTTTCAATAGAAATCGAAGGCTAGACTGCCAAANTAGGTCTTGGTACTGCCTAATCATGCGTGGGATGCTTTGGTCGATTCGGTTTCGTTAATGGCTTGGCTGATTTCGATAATTTAGCAAAATCCCTAGATGCATTCATGGCGTGTAAACTTCCTCCACGAAGCTCTAACACCTGATCAGCAATTTGACCCATTTCCCGATCATGTGTTGCAATAATCATGGTCCGTCCATTCTCTCGGACTAAATCACTAAGCATGTTTAATACAATGCTACCGGTTTTATAATCAAGGTTACCAGTGGGCTCATCGGCCAAAATAAACTTTGGTTCATGGGCTAAAGCTCTTGCGATGGCCACACGCTGCTGCTCACCTCCCGATAGCAGATCAGGATAGCTTGCTCCCCTATCACCTAGACCCACTTGATCTAAAAATAACTTTGCTTTTTTTTCACTCTCGACTGGATCATCCCCCTTCAAAGACAGTGGAAGTACGACATTTTCAAAAGCGGTGAGCGTTGAAATAAGATTAAACGACTGAAATACAAAACCAATATTATCTCGCCGATATTTGGTGCGATCTTTCTCATTCATCTTCGAAATGTCTGTACCGTCAATAATAACTTGTCCAGTGTCGGGCTGGTCGATCCCGCTAAGCAAGTTCAACATAGTACTTTTCCCAGAACCAGAACGCCCTAACAGCACATACATCTGACCTTGTGAAACAGAAAGTTCAAGTTGGTTAAGTACTAGTCGCCTTTTACTACCCTCTTGATAACTCTTTGTTAGCTGTTTCAATTGGATAATGGGTTTGCTGCTCATGTTTAGGGGTTTGGAATCTTAGTTACCGGATACACTATATTGGCATTCCGTAGAATTATATAAAACTAAGCTACAGAGGTATTGGTTCCTTTTTTTGGAATTTGGATGACTTTCTTAAAAAATAATCTGACCGTCGATACTTTATCGAATTAGCATAGAATCTAGCTCAGAAATACTCCAAAAGGTTCCATTTTTAATGACAGCATGTATTTTTTGAGTGAAAGAAATATTCTGTAATGGGTTTCCTTTTAATAATACTAGATCAGCATTATACCCGACTTTTATCCGGCTAGTTTCTTCTTCTACTCCTAAAAATGTTGCTGGATTAATGGTAGCAGTTTGTAATGCATGTTCATTTGAAAACCCACTTTCTACCAGTAACTCAAGCTCTTTATGCAAACTTTGACCTGGTATTAAATAGCCAATTGGAGTATCAGTGCCCGCCATAAATGGAACATTATTGGCGTGTAAGTATTCCACCATTTCTTTCATCCATCGGCTGTAAACGGCGATATCCGCATTAGGGTCAATGGCTATGTTACGCATTGGTTCCATTGCTATGCGCCACTGTTCTGCTAGTTCCATCGGTAGTTTTTTAAGTTCAGCCATCTGATTCTCTTGCAAAAATTCTCGAGTTGCAAAATTATTATATAAGGCTAACGTAGGGGTTTGCCACACTGAATTTTGAGCCAATAACTCAGCTGCCTGACTCAATAACGTACTATCAATCATTTGAATGGCATCCATGCGTTGTTTAGCATGTAATGATGAACGCAATTCAGCACCACTTAAACTATCTGGATTTTTGAGAATGGATAAACGTTCTTTTAATAATTCTTGAGAATTGGTCGCAATCGACATTTCAAAATTTCGAAGATGTTCCATCCCATTTAATCCTGCCTCGACTGCAGAAAACAAATTCATACTTAATGGAATATGCCCTGTCACCAAAAGTTCTTCTTCACTAGCTAATCGCATGAGTTCGTTAAATTGCTCCTCACTCAACATCTCGTAAGCTTTCAAAAAGTCAACCTGATTATCTATTAATAACTGAGTATTGTATTGTATAGTTGTTAAGGAATTATTTTCGACGGATAATAAAGGATAGCTCGGCGAAGAGTTATTGTATACGTTAGGTGTACCATCAATTAATGGTCCTGCTATATATACATTTGGTGCCTTATTAGGTTTTTCTATTGATCTATCCTTAACTTTTGATACCAACTCCAACGGACCACCTGTATCGCGGACACTAGTCACTCCATGAGCCAAAAATAATGCATTCATAGCTGGGCGCATTTTATCATCAAAAGCATAATGAACATGAGCATCCCATAAACCAGGTATTAGGTAAAGACCTTCGCCGTCAATTTTACTGATAGTAATTACTCTATCAACTTCCTCATAATTGGTAATCTTGGCTATTTTGCCCCGCTCTATCAATATATTCTTCGAAGGTTGAGTGCCTTCGATTGGATCCACTATAGTTACATTGATAATCCAATATGAGTCCTCTAATGAAGTCATTGCTGGTTGACATGACAGGAGTAACGTGCAAATAATTGCAACATTTATAATTGAAAGTACATTTAACAATTGGGGTGAGTTTGTCATTGTATTCACCGAGGTTATGATATTATAAGTATTAACAAGAGTCACTTTGATTTAATATGCCTATCTTAATTATCTTTCTGAAATCGTAACGACAATACTACGATTATTAGATATGCACCCGTAGCTCAACTGGATAGAGTACCTGACTACGAATCAGGCGGTTAGAGGTTCGAATCCTCTCGGGTGTACAATTACTTTGATCTAAGTAACTAATTTACAATTATTTAGCTTTTTTATTTTATAGGAACTATACAAGTTTTATACAACTTATCTAT
>PBJO01000013.1 GCA_002720745.1 Balneola sp. | reverse complement strand
GATTATAAGTTTTTAGCTTAAAAAACCAGTTTAATGGTAGTATAGCGATGTTTTTTGGTGAAATTTCTTGCCTCAAAACTGTGATTAGGACTAAGCTGTGTAAAAACAACTTAAACTTATGATGACTTGCTAAACTCAGCTATTGAAGAGTACGTTGGGAAAGTGTTAATGTGAGTTAAGAGTCACATTCTCCAATGGTAAAAGAATCAATTCCATTAGCCTTAGCTACACAACTATTGCCATAAGTATTACCATCACATCTACAAACTGGAATGTATTCTTTAGTACAAGCTATAAATAGCGCCTCTGCTTTGCATTCGTTGTCTATATTTTCTGAAGCCGAACTACTAGGACAACCTAATGTTAGTAGCAAAATAATTATGGTAAGTATTTTCATATACAGACCTTACTAATTATTTATATTAGAATAAAATAATTACTGTTGGAAAATACCTAACAAAGAAAATCAATGAGTAATAAATTAAATTCCTTTTTACTTACTTTGAAATATATAAACTTAATATGAGATTACTGCTTTTTATATTCTCCCAGTTAATCATTTCACCTACCTTACTTAGTCAATCATTTACGAGTGGATTGGATTCGCCAATAATTCCATTGACTTCAAATTATAATGAAAATATTGAATGGGAAAATGTTTTTACGGATGGAAGTGCTGGCAAAGTAAATAGTGGTTTAGTTGATAGTGAAGGTAATATCGCTTTGATTTTTATGCCTTATAATGAATCCAGAATTCATAAAATTAATGGGAATACTGGAGAAAGAATTTGGACTAAAACTGTTAACAATACTGTTGGTTTTGGTATTACAGAAATAACTGATTCTAATCGTATCGATTATATTTTAAGTGGAGGAATCAGTAATACACAAGAAAGATGGATTGCTAGACTTAATGGTGACGATGGAACCATTATTTGGAGTAAAACTTATAATTATAATGGAAATAGATATGAATTTGACGGGATAAAAAAGACAATAATTGGCTCTGATGGATATATTTATGGGGCTGGTTTTGTAGGTGCAGATGAAAAAGGAACAATATTTATAGTATATGGTGGCCATGCAATTATAATGAAAATTGACCCAAATGATGGTAATGAAATCTGGACTCACCTAAATGAGTCAACTGAATATGCAGTAGCATTAGTTGAAAGTAATGATGGGTCACTGTTTTATGGCTCTACGGAATATGATGAAGACTTAAGTTTAACAAAGCTTGATAAAAATGGCAGTGAATTTTGGACAAGAGAGTTAATTAACACTACTGATATTATTCCTTATGATCTAAATTTAAGTATACATAATTCTTTGTACTTTGGTGGACATAGATCGAGAAATACTGTCGGAGAATCTTTTGATTATTCAGTTATAAAAATGGATTTAGAAGCCAAAATAAATTGGATTAAACATTATGCCAATCCTCGTGGTTATAGCCTAAATTACATACGTAATGAATTATATTGTCTTAAATCTGACTCAATTGGAATTTATTTATTTGGTGGTACTGGTGATGAGAATGATAACTATTCAAAAGAAAATCCACCCTTCACATCTTCAGATATCTGGAATGGATGGGTTTTAATTACTGATTGGGATGGAAACATATTGAGAAGTGATGTATTTAGTCATATTGAATCAGGTGAAAAGTATGGAGTTATGACAGCAACTGAATATGGGTCAATCACTGATAATGGATATGTTATATTTAATGATACTGATGCTTATGGTGACACCGAAGTTGGCGTTATGAAAATCAGATTACCAGAAACATTAACTAATGAATCTGAAGATTTCCAAGTAATGAAATACACATTGTCACAAAATTACCCCAACCCATTCAACCCATCAACTCAGATTCAGTATACCCTATCAGAAGCAACCCAAGTAACACTTGAAGTATTCGACAGTATAGGTCAAAAAGTAATTGAATTAGTGAATGGGCAACAGTCAGTTGGGTATCATACTACTACCTTTGATGCTTCAAGATTCTCCAGTGGAGTATACTTTTATAAGCTAACAACTCCATCATTTACTGAAACTAAGAAGATGCTTCTAATCAAATAGAAACTTATCATTTAAAGTAATAGTATTGAGCCCTCATAACTTAAAGTTTATGAGGCTTTTTAGTGATATCTCAGATCTTGATAGCTGTAATTCAGTTATTTCCCTAAGTTAATTAATTAATGAAAATTACTACCCTAAAAATCCGAGCACAGCTTGGGGTCCCATATTAGCTTGAGACAATGCCGCTGTAGTAGTTTGTTGTAATATTTGTAGCCTGATTGAAGTGGACTGTTCCTTGGCAAAATCTGTATCCATGATTCTACTATAGGCGGCGTTATTAGCTGTAATAGCATGAGTTAAGTTTTCTTCTTTAGATGATAGAGATCTCTGGTTAATACCAACCTCATTCAAATACCCATTTAATTTATCTATCGCTTCACTTACTTTACCACTATATACCTTAAAATCACCTGCATCAGCTTTAACTTGTTTATCACCAGTCAAATCGTAAGTAATTTCACCTCTATCGTCATTATCGTCATCAATATGGGATAACTGAGTTATGTTAAATTCAATATCTATATGGTTTTGAGTTCCACCTAATTGAAAGTCAGCTGGTCCAAACAATCCGGTTATATCAACTTGTCGAAAAATTATTGTTTTAGTGTCAGCAGTATCTTCTCCAACTTGAAAGCTTAGATTAGTATCTGTTGTTGGATTTAAGGCAATTCCATTAAAATGTGTTGAATTTGCAATATCATTAATGTTTGCACCATGTCCGTGTATCTGCTGTGCAATTAATGTTCTCTCGGACCTACTTATTGTGTCATTGGCAGCTTGGAGTCCTAACTTTCTCATTTCAATAAGATTATCCATAATTGAATAATAAGCTCCTTCAACTACATCTAAGATAGACTTCGCCTCACTTACATTCTGAACAGCCTGCTCCAGTCCTATGACCCTACTATTAAGCTTAGCAGCTATAGCATGCCCTGCTGAATTGTCTTCAGCGGAATTAATCCTTTTACCAGTCGATAGCTTAAACCTGCTATCTCCTAGTTCATTATTGATTTTATTTAACGAGAGTTGTGCACTCAATGCCATAACATTGGTGTTGACTCTGTTAAAGTCACCAAAACTAGCCATGTTAATCTTTTAATCCTCTTTAATTAGAGAAGTATTATCGGATTAAATAGAACTGATTATAAGTTTTTAGCTTAAAAAACCAGTTTAATGGTAGTATAGCGATGTTTTTTGGTGAAATTTCTTGCCTCAAAACTGTGATTAGGATTCAACTCAGTAGAAACTATTCAGAATTATGCTGACCTGCTTAACTTTGATGTCAGGAAAAGAGTTGGAAGGATGTTCACTCAGTCTATTCGCTAAGTAAATGAGAAAATAAAAATTAATCAGTTGTCAATGAAACCTCTTTAAGACATTCTCCCCAACTATTCCTTCCTTTTTGACTATCTCTGGCATACATAACAAACAGCCATATACAACCAGCTATGGGTATAATAATGACTACCATCATCCACCCACTTTTTCCAATATCATGGAGTCAATGAATTCCAACTGCAATAGTAGGTATGAACAAATCTAAACCATATAACAAAAATAATAAGCTTGTATTCCAACAGGGTCACTTTATACCGATAATTCGGAGAGTGATCTATTAGTTTGAAGGTATAGTAAATGTAATTCAACGGGTTGTGTGGATTTTATATAAACATTGCTTTATTGGTGGTTCAATTCAATTACATTTTTATTGACTGCAATACAATTTGTTGCACACAATTATGTATATCATGTCCATAGTTATGACATATTCTTGTTGTTGTTTATGGATTATGCTTCATGATTAAAACTTATAGAGCTTTTTATGTTTGCCAACTGTATGACCATCTTGTGATGCAAATCCTATAATCTATGATTTTGAATTTATTTACATCTCATCTAACTTAGCATCTTGAACATGTACTAATAAAAATAACACAATAGCAGACCCATTATGAATTTTACATTTTATATACTCATTGTCATAGCCATCATAGCTCTTTTTGATGTCTTCTTTATTGTTAAGCAACAAAATTCAGCTGTCGTTGAACGTTTTGGAAAATTCACAAGTATTCGCCAATCTGGACTTCAACTCAAATTACCCATTATTGATCGAGTAGCTGGCAAGCTTAGCCTTCGTATTCAGCAATTAGATGTTGTGGTTGAAACAAAGACCAAAGATGATGTCTTTGTCAAAATTAAAGTATCTGTTCAATACTTGGTGCTTCCTGAAAAAGTATATGATGCATTCTATAAGTTAGACTTACCTCAAGACCAAATCACTTCCTATGTATTTGATGTAGTCCGAGCTGAGGTTCCAAAACTCAAGTTGGATTACGTTTTCGAGAAGAAGGATGATATTGCAAACGCAGTTAAAGCGGAGCTAAACGATGCAATGATTAATTATGGGTATGATATAATTAAGACACTAGTAACGGATATTGATCCCGATCCTCAAGTAAAAGAAGCAATGAACCAGATCAATGCTGCTGAACGAAATAAAGTAGCTGCACAATTTGAAGGGGATGCCCAACGAATACTCATAGTTGAAAGAGCTAAAGCAGAGGCTGAAAGTAAGCGATTACAAGGCCAGGGTATTGCAGATCAACGTCGTGAGATAGCTCGCGGTCTTGAAGATTCCGTAAAAGTATTAAATAACGTTGATATAAACTCTCAAGAAGCATCTGCATTAATTGTTGTTACTCAGCACTATGACACCTTACAATCAGTAGGCGCCGAAAGTAATAGTAATCTCATTCTGCTTCCAAACTCACCGCAGGCAGGCTCAGAGATGCTAAATAACATGGTCGCATCCTTTACAGCTAGCAATCAAATTGGTGAAGAAATGAAACGAGCCCGAAAAAAAAATCAAAATGATGATAAAGTTTAAAATATCGCCGAATTGAAACCACTAGAACAAATATATGCTAACTACAAACCTGAAGATTTTAAAGTTTGGGAATTACTCTATAATCGACAAATAGATTTTATTGGAGATAAAGTTGCTGTTGAGTTTTTAGAGTCACTTGAAAAAGTGGGCTTATCTCCGGACCATATACCTAATTTTGAAGAGGTCAATACTACCTTATCTGAGTATACTGGTTGGCAAATCATTACAGTACCTAACTTAGCTCCTGGAGATATTTTTTTTAACCATTTATCTAATAAACGTTTTACTGCCACGTGTTGGCTTCGTTCACTCGATCAAATAGACTATTTGGAGGAGCCCGATATGTTTCATGATGTATTTGCCCATACCCCACTACTTTCAAATACCCAGTATACGGATTTTTTCCAAAAAATAGGACAACGAGCCTTACAAATTATACATGACCCCAAAAAAGTTGCCATGCTACAACGATTATATTGGTATACTATCGAGTTTGGTCTAATACGGTCCGCAGAAGAAATAAAGATTTATGGCGCAGGTATTATATCTTCTAAAGGGGAGGCAGAATATTCATTATCCAATAAGCCTAAGAAACTAGACTATAATGTTCAAAAAATTATGAATCATCCATTTCGTACAGATGTAATTCAAAATACATATTATGTAATTGACTCATTTGAGCAGTTATCAGATTCATTTAATAAAGTCGATGAGCTATTATTTAGCTAACCAAATAGCTTCTATTCTAAGACCTTTGCTATGTGCCTTTATTTGTTTAATCATTGGAGGAGGTTCAGGAATTCTCACAGCAGATTCAATAAGCACGTGGTACATTGATATCAACAAGCCTTTCTTTAACCCTCCAAACTGGGTTTTTGGCCCTGTTTGGACTACGTTATACACAATTATGGGAATTTCTGCGGGCTTAATCTGGAATACCGGAATTCAAAGCAAAAACACCAAAAAAGCATTGTGGGTTTTTGCAATTCATATTCTTCTTAATGGTCTTTGGCCCATTCTCTTTTTTGGGCTAAAAAATCCTGAACTGGCTTTCATTGAAATAGTACTTTTACTAGCTAGCATAATTTATTACACACAAATATTTTATCGCATACGCCCTTTGACAGCGTGGTTGCAAATTCCGTATATATTTTGGGTCAGTTTTGCTAGCATTCTAAATGGCTCCATCGCTTGGTTAAACTAAGTACTCGCCGTACCTAATAAAAAGTTCATACATGATTCATTAATTAGGAAATGACAAAACCGATGTAAAGCTTTACTCATTACATTTTAGAATTAGAAGACATATAAAAATGACCTGTTCATCTTTACAAAGAAGCCTTATAGTTTCATTTCTTATACTTTTACTTTCATTACAAAGTAGCTTAGCAATGGCACAGGAGACAGAAACTCAAGAATATCGAGTAATCAAAGAATTCAATGGAGCAGAGTTGCGATATTATCCTCCAGCCATGAAAATACAATCAAATAATGATTTTGGGAGCCTGTTCAATTATATATCTGGAAATAATTCAGCCAGAGAAAAAATTAGTATGACTTCACCAGTCTATATGGGAGATAGTAGAGGAAATAATGTTATGGAATTTGTTTTACCAAAGAATTTTAACAAGAGCAAC
Source organism: Balneola sp. (assembly GCA_002720745.1). Classification (GTDB taxonomy): domain Bacteria; phylum Bacteroidota; class Rhodothermia; order Balneolales; family Balneolaceae; genus UBA1275. The sequence goes on along the minus strand of PBJO01000013.1, from coordinate 13,300 downwards.
ACTCCCGAAGCCTTATCAAATAAAATAAAAGTATTTGAAAGTAAGCCAGGTTATTTCTTAGCGCTTCAATTTAGCGGTTATGCTAATAGTCGAAATGTGCAACCGCATGCAAGAGATTTATATAATTTAACGCAAGAGTACGGCTATACCTCAATTGGTCGAGTCATATTACTTGTATATGATTCTCCATACAAAATAATAGGACGAAAAAATGAAGTTGTTATTCAAATTGATGAAGACTCAATTTGACCCCAAGCACAAAGGTGTTTCTCATTTGTTAGATTGTATCTTATTTTGGTAATTCTGCCAACCCGAAATAACAACTTATACTTCAACCTGTCAATAAAAGATCGTATTATAACCAAATTCAAGAGTGATGAATGACAATTACATAAAAATGGAAAAGAATAATACAACTTATGATGAAATAGAACCTCGTTCCCAGATCGATGTCATGATGCGTACTACGGTTCAAAAGAATACAGCCTTAAGTAGCATGGCTGATCAGAAGGCTAACATTTTAACCGCATCTTCGTTTATATTACTTACCGTTCTTGTCTCTAGATACAGTGAATTACCAGAGCTAGCCACTGAGATTCTAGTTTTACTTGTTTTCATCTGTATTTCAATTACCTTCTCTCTTATTTCATTATTTCCAATATCAAAAAATGATAAGTTAAAAAAAACGAACTGGCTCTTTTTTGGGGACTACAACAACACTAGCTATGACGATTATAGAGAGAATATGATTGATATTATGAAATCAGATTCCAAAACTTACGACACATTGCTACTTGAAATTTATCAATCTGGAGTGGTACTTGGGAATAAATTTAAGTTTATTCGATGGAGTTACACCTCCCTAATGAGTGGTTTTGTTGTATTCTTAATCATGATTATTATCAATAGAGTTATATTAAATTAAATGATTAGGTTCACATACATGGTCAAATCTATTGAAGCTCGAATTTTATGTAGATTTTCAATGTTTTTGATATTTGTAGTACCCTTATTACAATGTTCTCCAACAGCCTATATTCCGCCAGATACATCAGGCATACAAACCCTATCTAATACAATTGAATACGAACAACATGCCGAGGAAATTTGGACCAAACTTAGCCATTATATTAGTCAATCGTCTTATGGTTTAGATTCACTAGATGCCAAAAATTACTATGCAGAATTAAGTTTTGTGAGTAAACGATTTCACAAGTATCTAGATGGAGGGTTTTTAAACGAGAGTGGCTTTAATGGATACAAGGGCGATTTCTTAGAACTTGTTTTACCTACAGGTGATTACAAATCTACTTTAACTTGCAATATTAGTATTCAACTTACTCAAAATAATCTTAGTACTACCACATTAAGTTTTCTCGTAAGCTATGAAACAATGTATGCCAAAACTAAAAAGAATGTGCTTAGTCAATACAAGTTTGATTCTCAAAATCCCATGCTAATTTCTTCAGAGGATCCTGCAATTAACTTTACCATTTTACCCTCTTTCCTTCTTGAAAAGCAACTATACAAATCATTTTCAAAGTTTCACTGACCTACCTAATTTGGAGTAGTTTGTAAATAATTTCAAATTCAACAATGTGAGTGTCAAAATTGCAATAAGAATAAATGTGGTGGCAAAATCTTTAATTGATCTGGTGCGAGGTCTGTAAAAGTTACCCTTGCATCGTTTTGTAAAAAAAAATTACTATTAATTTCTTTCGTTTATCACTATTTCGTCACACATCCAAATAAACCAAATTGATTCGAGCAGTAAGTCTAACGTGAATAACCTAGAGCAAAGTTTTTCTAAGTAACAGTGAACGCATCATTATTTGTTCTAGTGTGGAGTTTAATGAAGTTGATAATATGAAGATTCTATCTACACAAGACTTGCCATACAAGAAATCACTTTAAATAACACCTTTATGGCATGTACCTTTGGTATATATGAATTACATGAAGCATTTAAACCAGAAGGAGGGATGTATCTTATAGCTGCTATGATTAATAAAAACTATTTGTTTTATAAACCTAATCCAACTTCCACTCATACACCGAGCCTACAGAATCGAATTTATTTGTCCATTCCAAAAGAGGACTATCAAAACTTTTAACGTCTACCCAAAGTAAATTTTCTACCATCTCATAGTTATCTATTTTAGAAAAAGGTGGAATTTTGGCGCCTGTAGAATAAAAATAATAGTGTAGTTCGCGATCATTAAGTAACTGATACATGCTATCGGTATACTGTTGACTAAAAGCTAATACTTGATATTTCAAGGATTCAGGTATATAATTTACCCTATTATCATTCATTATTTCGAAAGCTACAAGATAAATATCATGCTTATCATATATTTCTTGAGTTTCAAATGAATAAATAGGCATTTTACTCATTTTAGCATCTGAACACGCGATTAATAGCGTAAATACCCATAATACAATCAAACGTAGACTAAATTCAGACGGATAGTTCATAGCTAATAAATGAGTTAGAAGATAATATAACTTAATTTATATAACGAAAACGTTTAGAGAAGTGGCTTTAAAAGTACCATCATGTCCTTTGCAATTCCTATAAGTAGATTATCATTCCCAATTACACAAAAGATAAAAAAAACCCTTATTAAGCCTCAAACTTAATTAAGTTAGTCATTGATTATCCGAGAATAATAACCCGAGGTTTTGTAAAGAGTACGTTCTTCAAACATGCCAGCATACAGATTTTTGAACAACAATAATTTTCTGTTAATTAAAAATAAACTGGTATTTACTAAGAAAATACTTAAAAGGCGTGTAAATGTACCTTATAAAAATTTTGAAATAGGATGCCCGATTTTAAAATCGTATTCCTACAGAATACTTCACCATTAAATCAGGTATAGCTAAAACAGTGACACCTACATCAACCTGATCAAAAATACTATATTGCCGCCCTAGACTAAACGATTGTGGAAAAGCTTTACCAAGAAGTTCTTCGTAACCATCCACCTCTTCTCTGGTATCTATACCAATACCAGTCATTACATTTCCTCCAAACCGGAAATAACTATTTGCAAATCCTGTTGCATTTCCAAATGCTTGAAAAAGGATCCCATCGATATCTAGGAGTAGTAATCGAAGCGGTATCGTTGCATACGATGCGGAGGAGCCAAAGCGATCTTCCAAACGGATATTCATACCAAATCCAATACCATGTCGAGTTTGCTTACCAATGGTATTACTACCATGTTTGTAACTTATTTCACCATTGTATAAGGTGTAATTAAATACAACCGTGTGTAAACCTAGCATAAAATCTAACCCTAATCCTACCGAAGAGGGAAGATTTAAATTCCCATTACTCACTAAAGAACCAATATTTCTTTCGGTTGTTAAATTCGGCTTATTCGCCTGTAAACTATCCAAGACAACACCTATTTCTCCTTGCAAAAGTTCATCTCCAGTGCCGGTAATAAATACAGGCAAAAAAGCATTTGCATATGCTCCTTCCTCAGCTATTAACTCAAAACTAGGCCTGTTTTTATAGACTAAAGAAGCATTTATACCTTGATAAGTTTGATAGACAAAGCCAAATGTGTACCCATATCCAACTGAACGATAATTGGCATATGCATTCATCGAAAAAGTATTGATTTCACCTAATTGACTATTTAGATTAGGATCTGCAACATTATTAAAATAACGTTCATCTGCTCCACCAACGACTACCATGCCAGATAAGTCGGCTTGTAAGCGACGTATATTGTCTACTTGGTACCTACTAATGGATAAACCAGCTGCAACCTTTTTTGCAGGAGTATCTACAAGGGTATAACCTCCACCTACAGTGAGATTACTCATCTGAAGTTGCATTTGCATAAGCAAAGAAATATTCATTAGCACATCAAACCGTATGGCTACCTCGTCGGTTCCTTGTTCCTGTGCTAACTTAGCTGAAACTCCGGTCAAACCAATATCAAGATTCACACTCATAGGGTAATTATACGAGGCTGCGAGAGTCAAATCTTCTGTAATTGGGATTGAAAAGGCCATCAAACCTATATTTGGAGCTTGCCCTACATCTAGATTTCGCATTTTTGTCGGCTGGATATATGTCTCCGGAAACTGTATCCAGGCATCTTCATCACTAAATGTGTCTGTTATAGAACTGTCAAAACTAGCATTTAGTGAGTTTAATATTCTTTTATTTAAGCCAGGATTAATCTTTGTCCCAAGCCCAATACGACTGTCAAAAATTGCATGACTACTGGTGTTAAATGCTAGCATGGCAGGATTTAGGTTTACATTCAAAGCTCCATTGTAAACCTTGGAGGATAATAGCCCGCCCATCCCACTAGATCCTAAGCTCCCTCCAATAGTATTTAGATTAAGCCCAAAGGTGACATCCATATATCCTCCTCGGAACAAGTGTAATTCACTGGGTTCTGCGTCATCCTCTTCCTCTCCATTTTGAGCATAAAGTACAGTACCGAAAGCGCCACTGAAGACAAACAGATAAATAAATAAATGAAAAATACGTCGTTTCATTAGAAGTGGATTGAAAAACTAAACCGTTGAGAGTCTTTAATAGGGTCCTTCACGTAGGTGAAGTCGGCCTTTATACGAAGTGCTTGTTGAATAGAAATATCAAGCCCTGTACCTAAAGTTATTTTATCATCTTCTATATTGTTAATGCCTTGCTCTGTACCTCCACGTATCATAAATATTTTGGCTAGGCGTTTTTCAAAACCTGCACGCACCCAAGTAGTTCGATCATACTCCAAAGCTGGCACATAATCAGCAACAACCGTTAATTCGTTTCCAATTTTGCCAGACAAACCAAATAATAATTCCATAGGTAAGTCTTCTGCATAATCACCCTTTGTAGAATATATAGTACTCTCCAACGCCGCAGAACTCCATTGCATAGGGGCCTTATAGTCTCGCGCTATCATCCCAATTTGAACGGATTCATTTATATGTACCAATAATCCAAGATCTACACCCAGTCCATTCGCATTTCCAGTAACCTGTTGTCCCATCCCAATGGTTATTTCTTCAGGGTCGAAAACTTCAGACATACTTTCAGAGAGTGAATTCTTTCCAAAAGACGCTCTTCGATACTTCACCGAGGCTCCAATCGAGACAAATCGCAAACGGAAACCATAGCCTGCATGCACAGATAGTTCACTCATCATATCGTCACCCGATGAAATTACAGCAACACCTAGTGCTTGGTTTTGTCCGAAGGAGGGAATGGTAATAGCTGCATAGTTGTAGGTGACCAAGCCCCAATGATCTAGTTGTGACAGACCCACTTGAAAACCATCTACCTTAGTTAAGCCTGCAGGGTTCCAATATGTTGCATTTTCATCATCTGCTAAACCAACAAAAGCATAACCCATAGCAACCGGCCTAGTTCCAAAACCCACGTCTACAAATGACCCAGGTATAGTAGACACTTCTTGAGCGAATACATTGGGGGTATTACCGATAGAAAGTAAGCTTATACAAATACCTAGAATTATAACCATGATAGCAATGGAATCCATAGTTTTAGAACCTTTAAAAATATCACTATTTTGTTTTTCAATGCTATTCATGAGATTCTATTTGATGAGTACCACCGATAGTAGCTTTACTACCTCAGCTGACTGATCTTTCGCTTTAATTTGTATGATATATCGTCCATTTCGAGCCCATGTACCCCTATCTGTTTTTCCATCCCATAATAATTCTTTTTGGGACGAAGCTGAGCCATAGCGGCCGGGTTGTTGTAAATCATCCTCTAGCAGAGTTCGCACTAATTCGCCTTTCATATTAATTATTTGAATGTCCACTTTCACAGGAGGGTAAGCCGAATCCAGCCAATATCCAAGGCGCAGTGGTGCGATTTCAGGGCTAAATGGGCTGGGCAGAACGGCGGCGTACTTTATACCTAAAGGTTCATTTTCCACCATTACAGCAAATTGCCCTAAACTTGAAATACTTACCGTACCAGCTGACTCATCATTATTTCGCAAAGCATAAGCCGTAGAATGCTTGGCCTGAGTAGCTTCCATTAATTCCCATTGTAATGTAGTAAAGTTGAATCTTCCTATCTCCCGAATACCTTTGTTAAAAATCATAGTGGTATCGTCTGGCAAGGTTAAAACGGCTTCTTTCATAAGCGGACTACCCGAAAACGAAAGTATATAGATTTGATCTGAGACGGTGTATGAGATATCTTTTCCTTGCGCAAAAACAAACTTTTTAGTCGTTGGAGGAGTAGTTTCGCCCAAAGACAACTGGGAGGGAATTTCCACTGAACCTTCAGCTAAACTAAGTTGCATGCCAGTCCCGTTGGTCAGTGTATAGGTTTCTTCAGGGAGTATTCTTGCTACTAATTCTACCACATCCGATTTAGATTGGATACCGCTTCCCGGATCGGTAACCTCCACAGTAAATGACCCTATGGTACTATTATTTGTAGGGGTAAAAACGCCTCTATTATCAACTGTCCCTACCGTGCTTGGGTTTACCTTCCACTCCAAGCTATTTCCTAGAACAACACTACTACCAGATGTATCTATGGCAGTATAGCCAAACAGATGCGCGCTAGCGTTTGAAATCTGCTTGGCTGGCCTACTCACAACCATACTATCGATAGGTATGCTTTGAATTTCCACGTCTATGGTTTCACTAATACTCGTACCATTATATTCGGTAGTTACTCTAAATTGATAAGTGCCTGCCTCAAGGGTTTCCAAGGTCGCTTGAGTGCCCTCAAGTGTACTTAATCGGATGCCTGATGAGTTATTAATAAGTGACCACTGAACCGTACCTTCTGTAGTTTCACCTTCAAATTTATCTTGTAAGGATTTATTAATTCCATCACGCAGTTCTACTCGTAGATCATAAGTATCACCTAAGCGTATTTTTTTTCCTTTCAATTCTGGTGTTATACGAACGGTACTAAGTATNCCGCTAGCNAACGGGGTAATTGTTTTCTGGTTACTTTGATAGGTAATCTCCTTTTCGATATCTCGCACTGATGTATATAAGGTGATTGGCTCAACTCCGCCTAGAACTGGAATTGTTGCTCGTAAGGTGTCAACTCCAGCTAATCCCCCGTCTATTTTTTGCATAGTTAAAAACTCAAACGAGCCAGTTGAACCAACACGGTAATATAGTTCTGCGGAGACAAATCCATCATCAAGAGTTAANCCTGCAGGGCTTATTACTGAAACAGTAGTAGATTGATCAGCTAAAATATCTNCTACTGGTAATTGTACATAAGGNAAGCTAAAAGTACTATCTAACACAGTCGTATCAGAATCTAGAGTAATTCGAATCGTATTCTCAGGGTATAAATATCCNTCCTTAAATAAGCTTAAAGTATATTCTGCTTCTTTAAGATTAGACTCGGAAGCATAAATCCCATCATTTCCGGTTATTATTTTTTGTGATTGCCCCCCAGAAACACCAAATACCAACTCCGTTCCTGGTAAGGGGTCCTTACCATCATTCACACGTATCGTAATCTGCCCACTTGGCACATAAGTATCCGGCAATACAATTTGCTGAGTTACCTGATCCGGCTTTATCACTCGTGTATACGTCTTTGAAAACACCCCTGAACTCACCGTAAACTGATACGTTGTAGAATCTCCCTCTTTTATTGAGATNGGAAGCGTTCCAAATCGGTAATTCCCATCGGNATCGGAGATTGTAGAAATGCTGCTCGATGATTGTGCCCGGATACTTGCACCCTCGAATCCTGCCGACCTTAACAACACCTTCCCGCGCANATCAACATAACGTGGAGATAAGACTAAATCGTCAACCGTCTTGTTGTCTCCATCCACCANAGTGACTTCTAAACTGTCTTGAGTAAATCCCTCGCGCTGGGCCTTTAGCTGATAAGTCCCAGAGGCTACTCCATCAAAATTGTACTGCCCAGAGTCATTAGACAAAGCAATAAAACTCTGTCCCGTACTTTCCAAAGTGGCTTGTACGTCTACATTAGAAAGGCCATTNCCAGTAGAGCTAACTACGCTCCCAGAGAATTGTGCATTATTGGAAATCATAGAAAAGCTAACAGTGGTCGAATCTCCAATTTGTAGTGTTTGAACTAAGAGGGCAGGGTCGGAAGTAAAATCGGTTTTAGTTGCACGTATGGTATAAGAAGTAGCCTTGATACCAGAAAATCTTGCAATTCCGTCGCTTCCAGACTTTTGAGATATTACAATTGTCGTATCCGCTGAGATAATGCTCACATCAACATTAGACAACGCTTCACCCTCCTCCAATACCTTCACATCCAATGTGGCAATATTGGCTTCTGCCGTAAAGTTAGCCGTTTCAAGCGTTGTATTTCCCAAAGAAATAGGGCCTCTTTGTGCAGGGCTAAACTCATACCCAAGGAGTTGAGCTTGCACGAAGTAATTACCTGCGGGAAGAAAGGTGAAACTATAATTTCCTGAAGGATTTGACTGAACCAAGTCAACAATTTCTTGGGTGTCAGCATTGATTAGCNGCATGGTAGCCCCCGCAACACCGGCTGTTCCAGTGATCGAAGCCTGCGTGACGGTGACCTCTATATTCTCGCTCAATNTAGCAGCAGATTCTCCCGATGCAATGAAATAAGTCAGNCTTCCATTTTNATAGCCCTCCCGATAAATATCTGTCTCTAGGGTATAATTAGACCTGTTTTCAATTTCATTAAANTGAAAATTCCCACTCTCATCGCTTTTGGTAGTGTAGGAATTCACGTTATTTGAAGCAATCACCATTACGTTAAATCCTAAAGTATTCCCACTCTTATCGGTGACTATACCACTAAGGGAGCTAATATTTGAAGATAACTGTACATCTTCTGAAATAGTCATANCAGCAGTTAAAAGCACCCCTGTTGTATCACTTTCAAAACCTTCCTTAGATGTTATGAGTAAAAAATTTCCNGGACTCATTCCCGATATAGCGTAAGTCCCGCTGGCCTCAGAAACAGTAAAACTAGATCCATTGCCTTCTCTACCAATCAAAGATATCTCTGCTCCTTTGATGCCTGAATTAGTTATGGCTTGGGCAATAGTCCCTGTAATCCCTGCATTATTAAGAACCAATCCATTCACATTAACCTGGGTTAGTTCCGTTTCATCTACGCCTAGAGTAAAGTTTTCATCCTCTGGAGAGCTATAACCAGTTTTGGTAGCATTAATGGTATAATTCCCTAATTCCAAGCTGATGAGGCTATACTCACCTTGTGTGTTTGTAATACTTGTATATACATTCCCATTACTATGAGTAGCTGTAACCGTAGCCTCAGCGAGTCTTGCTCCGCTAAGATCTTGAACAAGGCCCGACACCCGACCATCCTTGATCGTAAGCTGTTGATCCAAACGAATAGTCGCCCCGTCTGACGCTGTTTGAGCCACTTCCTTGCTAACATATCCAGTTTTTGAGTAACTAATTACGTAACCACCCCCGACTAAACCCTCAAAACTGTACGCTCCCTCAGCATCTGAAACTGCTGTCGCACCGCTCCCACCCAACTCATTTGCATTTATCAACACCTGATCCAGCGCATTTTCCTCTGTATCGGTGAGGGTTCCAGAAATAAATACAAAATTTTCACTGACCGAAAAGTTGACTCCTGTAAGATTCTGACCAATACTCAAGGTAGTCGTTTTTTGTGCGTTCGTATAACCTGCCTTTTGAACCCTGAGGATATAACTATTAGGGTTCAAACCCAGCACATAGGTTCCATCGGACTTACTGGTAGTCGAATCAACTTTTTGGCCCGACTCGTTAAATGCATATATTTTTGCGGCATTCAAAATCCCTCCTCCCGACACACTCACCGTACCTGCTACGGAAGACGGATTCGAACTCAAAGCAAAATCCTTCACACTAGTAGAACCAGCCGTCTCAATACCCGAGTTATCACTTGCACTTTTATATCCATCTTTATCGACCATCATCGTGTAATTCACCCCTGCAGGAATACTAAATGCATATGTACCATTAATCTGCGTTTGGGTTACCTGGCTAAATCCCTCACCATCGCTTACCGAAACACTCGCATTCCTAATAGCGTTTGTTCCATCAGTCACCGTACCCCTCAGCGTAAAGGTATTTTCCACCAGCGAAAAATTCTGATTAATTACCGATTGGCCTGGCCCGATAGTTATAATTGCACTTGAATCAGACAAAAAACCTGTTTTCTGCGCCAAAATAATCCAACTACCTGACTGTAAGTTAAAAGTGTAGCCTCCATCGTTAGCGTTGGTTAGGGTAACAAGCTGGCTGGTTGATGTGTTCCTAGCCCGTAGCTGGGAATTGGTAAGCGCCAAACCACTTGAACTTACCTTACCTGAGATAGAGCCAGCATTCGGCGTCATTTCAAAGTTTATACCCGTAAGATCTTGACCTGCGGATAAACTGATTGTTTTTGGAGAAGGAGATACCAATCCTGTCTTATTCACTGAAAGCTCATGACTTCCGTTGGGTACACTCATCGAATAATAGCCACTGCTATTGGTCTGGGCAGTACCCACATTTAAAACAGTCACAGTGGCATCCGATACCCCATTACCATTGGGCAAACTCACAGTACCTGAGATAGAACTCGCATTTGGAACCATTTCAAAATCCATACCCGAAATAGTTTCACCCACAGCGATACCAATAACTAACTCCCTCTCTTGATTAGAAGCATAGTTTTCTTCTATTGCCACAATAGAATAGGAACCACTCTTTAGCGAAAGTGTATACTGTCCATTTCCAGACGTAGTAGTGCTAATAGCCGTTCCAACGCTGGGCACCGCACGTACTTCCACATTCCCAAAAGGACTTAGGCCAGTAGAGCCATCTCCATTGGTTATACGCTCTCGCACAAATCCAGTTACCTGGTTTGCATTACCAGTTAGTGTAAAATCTTGGCTCTGTAATATATCGCCGGTCGAAAGAGATACCGTAGCATCCTCAGGTTTAACAAATCCAATTTTTTCTACAGAGAGCGTCCAATTCCCACTCGACACCGTAAATTGATAGACCCCGGAACCATTACTCTGGGCTTCATACTGCTGACCTCCATTATCAATACGTACCGTTGCTCGAGATATCGCATCGCCGTCCTCATTGAATATGGTACCGGATACTGTTGCTTGATCATTGGTCAAAATAAACGGATCAGAAAGATTCTTTTGTTCGTCTAAACCAAGGGTAACCGAACGACTAGTTGGACTAATATATCCAGATTTCGAAACGGACACGGTATAACTTCCTTGATTTAGTGATATCGAATAATCTCCATTTACGCCTGTAGTGGTGTTTTTTACGGTTCCATCATCGGATTTAACCGTATTTACTACGGCATCTTCGACCGTCTCGCCTGCGTTATCTTTAACCACTCCAGATAACGAGGAAGGTAACGGATCCATTTTGATCTGCACATAGGTCGTACGTTGATCTTCGATAACCGCCGTAGTAGAAGTAATCTCAAAACCTTGTTTTTCGGCTGTAAACTCATACGTTCCAGCTACCAAACTATCCGAATAATTTTCCGTTTGTACAAAATAAGGAAGGGAAGGAGTCACCCCACCAGATATTGCCCGTGCAGAAAGCTCGACTCCCAATAGACTAGAATTGTCAGCTGCGCTTAATACGCGAGCACTAAACTCACCCGTTTCTACATTATATTGAAAAAAGCGACTATTAGACGTAGTTCCACCACCCTTGGTATTGTTGGAGACCACATTCCATTGATAGCGACCACTCTTTAGGGTTTGAAGGGCTGGAAACTCCATTAAATTATTAGTCGTAGTCCCTGACCAAATAGGAATCGTGACGTCAATTCCTTGCTGTTTCATCACCTGAAAAAGATTGACCGTATAATTAGCTGCCTCAGGAACGTCGGTCCACTCAAATGTTATGGTCTCTTCTGCAAATAGTTCTACGTTATTATTCGGCTGTATAAGTGTTGTTTTTGGCACCGCATTTGGGTCAACAAAGACAAAAGGTACGATACCTCCAAAAACGGGACTCGTATACACTGGATTATTCTCTTCATACACATTTAAAACCGTATAACTATACTCTTGATTGGCATTCAATGGGGGTGCTTCATCAGTAAAAGGAGACTCCCGATTAATATCCCCATAATCAGCCGTAGTCGTTTTAGTAATATACTGCCAAACCACCGTAGCGCCTTCAATACTAATTCCACCTTCATCATCCTCTACAATATCGAAGGGTGTACTAGATACAATTAACCAGTAGGAGGGAACCCCTGAAACCGCTGTCCATTGGAAAGTAGGTGTGGCATTAGTGGTGTTTCCCCGTGGCGCGATTATGGATGGAGCCTCATCTGCTTCTACGATGATTTGTACTTCATTAGAATAAAAAATACTACCTAGATTATTCGTTGCATCTTCCTGGATAGCACTAGCGGTGCGGGCTGTTGAATTAGTGATTCGAGCAAAATATCGCCCTACACTAAGACCAATAGTGTTAGGCACCAAATCAGCCTGATTCCCATCAACATCAATCTCTAAGGTTAGATAGGTATTGGACGCCCTACCAATGATTAATTTTGCATTACTTCCAGTAAGATTCAATACTGACGCATCTAAATTGGTCCATTCTAAGCGGAATTCTGCATCCTGTTTTAAGAGCAGTTTTATCTCATAGTCTCCATCTGAATCCTGAGCTGATGGCGGTTTCAGGATCATAGTTTGCGCAAATAAAACCTCTGTCACCAGACTAATGAGGATAACAGTAATAAAAGGTATCCAGTTACACCTAATAAAATTATTTCTTGGAGATCTTCGGCAATTACTCAAATTAATTCTTGAAGCTAAATAGTTGAAGTTCAACACTAGACATAAAATTAACTATTAATAATGGACCCACCAAAAAAGTACTACTGATAATTTAATGTTCATTTTATAATACTAACACGAAAATGAAAAATTTTAATAATGAAGATAATTTACTAGAAATTATATTTGAAGATGATTTTATTGTTGTTATTAATAAAAAAAACGGATTACTTAGTCATTGTAATAAAATAGAAAGTAGTATTAGTGTAGTAAGCTTGCTCAAAAAGTATGATATAAAACTCTACCAAGCAGAAGATAGCTTAAGAGATGGAATAGTTCACAGACTTGATAAAGATACCTCTGGTTTAATGGTATTAGCAAAAAGCCTATTTTCATATAAAAGCCTAATTGATCAATTTCGTGACAGAAAAGTTATTAAAGTATATAAAGCATATTGTTGGGGTACACCGATGCCTATAGCAGGTACTATTGATAAACCAATATCAAATTATTTA